>NZ_LUAW01000014.1 GCF_001605895.1 Acinetobacter pragensis | reverse complement strand
ATTTCCTTTTTCTTTTAAGCGAACCGCTTCTTCCACTGCGATTTCACAGAATGGGTTGATTGACATTTTAACGTTCGTTAAGTCAACACCACTGTTGTCCGGTTTAACACGGACTTTAACGTTGGCATCAACCACACGTTTTACAGCAACAAGAGCCTTCATATATTTCCTTTATTTCAAATAAATCAAGTTTCTATTTTCATTTACACTAAGGCTGAACGCTTATGGTCAATCAGCGATAAGGCGACTGCACCAATTAATCCAGCCAACGCGATCACAATAAAGTTTTGTTGAATTGGCAAATTCAGCGACACAATTAAACCAATCAGCAAAGGCGCGCCAATTGCCCCTAAGCGTCCAACACCAGATGCCATACCGATGCCTGTTGAACGGATAATACTTGGATAGAATTGCCCGCAGTAAGAATATGCAACAATCTGCGCGCCTGTCGAACAGGCCCCGACAACAGCAATAATGAAATAAAGCATATTGACCGGCATAGGCTGCGTCATTAAATACAGAAAAACACTGCCTAAGGCATACATAATCACCAGCACCCACTTAATATTGAAACGATCCGCCAGCCAGCCGCCGCCGACAGCGCCGACAATGGCCCCCACATTTAAGGCAATCACAAAGGTCAATGCTGAGCCTAATGAATAACCAGACATCGCCATCAGTTTAGTCAGCCATGTACTTAATGCATAAACCATAAATAAACAGGTGAAAAAAGCCAGCCAGAACATCAGCGTACTGAAAGCGCGGCCATCACTGAACAGCAGTCCAATGGATGCTTTCTTGCCGCTGATATGTGTTTCATTTACAAATTTGACATCATGATCCAATGCCAATTGCGGAGAAATTTGCTGTGCGAGCTTCTTTAATTCTTCCTGCTGATTTTTCTTCTCTAAATAACCCAAAGATTCAGGCATAGACTTCAAAATAAACGGCAGCAAAACAATAGGAATGCCCGCGGCATAAAAAACAGCCTGCCAGCCATATTCTGCAATAAACTGCTTACCTAAAACAGCGGCTAAAATACCGCCAACGGCATATCCCGAGAACATCAGCGAAGTCATCACATTCCGGACTTTTTTAGGTGAATATTCAGTCATTTGCGCAACGACATTCGGCATAACGCCGCCAATGCCTAGACCAGCCAGAAAACGTAAAATACTGAATGTCACCGGGTCTTTGGTTAACCCTGCCGCAGCCGTAAAAGCGCTGAATAAAAAAACACATATTGCAATGGTTAAGCGCCGGCCAATTTTATCAGCAAGACTGCCAAAAAAAACCGCACCAATCATCATGCCAAACAGCGCTGAACTCGCCATAAATCCAGCTGTTGAAGCACTCACCCCCATCTGTTCCATAATTGAAGGCAAAGCGGCGCCTGCAACTGAAATATCATAGCCATCTAAAATAATGATCACCATGCACCAAGCCAGTACTTTTGCATGGAAAGAGTTGAATTTGGCTTCACTTGCCATTTTTTGAATATCAATATTCTGCATAGATTAATCCCTAATCCTTTTAATTCTTCTAATAAAACAACATTCAAACTCACTTTTCCGTTGTTTTAAGCCATCATTCCATCCGTTTTTAAAAGAAGGCTCATTCCAAAGAACCCAACCTTCCTTTTAACTTTCCATAAGGAATAAGCCAGATTAATAATTATACATATTTATGTCAATGCTATTACTTAATTAAAATATAAGTATATTTTTAATACATAAAAAACATGTATTTATATATTTATTTAAATAAATATATTGACATAAACCAAATAAAAACTAAGCTTTGTATTGAAAAATAAAGAAGGCATTCAAGCATGTGCGCAGAGTTGAAATACCAAAATAATATTGCCATCATTACGTTAAAGCGCCCTGAGGCAAGGAATGCGCTCAATGCAGAAATGATTTCCAAACTTCAGGAAATCATTACACAAATTGCATCCCTGAATTTACGCGCCGCAATTTTTACAGGTGACGGCAATAAAGCATTCTGCGCTGGTGCAGATATTGCGGAACTGCAAAATAAAACACCTGAAAATCACTTGATTTCTATACAGGCTGGGCAAAATTTATTTGAACAAATTAATCAATTAAAATTCCCGACTCTTGCCTGCATCAATGGCGCAGTATTAGGCGGCGGTTTAGAACTTGCGATGGCATGCACTTTTCGTCTGTGCTGCCCCACGGCCCGTTTAGGATTGCCGGAAATTAAGCTGGGTTTAATTCCAGGATACGGCGGAACACAGCGGCTGCCCCGTTTAGTGGGACAGTCAAAGGCTTTAGAATTAATTGTTAGCGGGCAAATCATCAATGCTGAAGAAGCGCTCAAAATAGGGCTTGTTCACTGTATTTTAACTATGGATGATCCGATTCAAACGGGTCTGCAATATTTAGATCAATTGGGAACCGCATTTCCTGCTGCAATTCAATATGCGATAAAAGCGGTACAAGCGGCTTCTGATTTAGAGATCAAAAAAGGCCTGATACTGGAAGCTGAATTATTTGTTCATGCGAGTCAAACCGCTGATGCTGCAGAAGGCATACAGGCCTTTTTAGCAAAACGCCCAGCTCAGTTTACTCAAAAATAGCATTCTCAGCTGAAAGTAATTCTATATTGGAGCGCGCTATAACAGCGGCCAATAAGCCGCCTGCAGAACTGACCATTTATTCAGTTCATACAAACATAGCAGCGCTGGTCTGAATTCTTCTGTACCAGCGGCTGATGTTTCTATGTACAACCGATATACTATAGCCCTTTATAAGAATATAGGCTCACTGAAATATATGCATGACTCGAATGCTTCATCTTACGATCAGTCATTATATTCTATTCATAATCGGCTTTTTTTCCGGCTGTTCCAGACTGGCAACAGTTTAGACCGCCAGTGTTTAAAGGAACTGGGCATTTCCCCTGTGCATTGGTCGGTATTAGGCGCGCTTTCTCGTCCTGATATCAAAAATACAGGAATGTCATTTTCAGATTTGACTGACTATTTAGGCATTAGCCGCCAAAGTTTAGATAATGTACTGAAACGGTTAGAGCGGGAAGGTATTGTACAGCGTGTGACTGCCAGCCATGACAAACGGGCCAAAAATGTTGCGCTAACCCCGTTGGGTCATCAAAATTGGGAAGATTTACAGGACAAGTTTTTTCAATTTTACAGCCAAGCGATGCATAATTTTGTCTTTGATGATGCTGTAGCGCTCATTCATTTACTGAATAAATTAAATGACGGATTAAAACAAATCAAAATTAATCCATCTGATCAGGATAGCCAATAGCTCATAGGCTGAATACACAAAACAGGGAACGAAAGCCCAGTCAACGTGCGTGGGCTTTATAACAGCAAAGTTCTTCTATTTTTTAGATAAAAATACACAGAACAGGCCATCAGCAAAAGGAATTTAAGATGCAGCAACACACTCTCGTCGATCAAGCCATCATCTCCAGGCACTCCGTGCGCGCTTTTAAAAGCACCCCAGTGGCGACACAAACTGTTAAGGATATTTTATCTGTGGCAAGCCGCGCACCTTCGGGCAACAACATTCAGCCTTGGAATGTTTACGTCGTAACTGGGATAAAACGAGACGAACTCATTCAAAAGGTTTGCGCTGCACAAAGCCAAATCTTTGCGCAGCCTGAATGCGCAGCCGGCCATCAAGAAACCTTTAAATATTATCCAGAACAATGGACGTCACCCTTCATTGAGCGCCGGCGTGAAAATGGCTGGGGATTATACGGCTTGCTTGGCATACAGAAAGGCGAACATAAAAAAATGCAGCATCAGCACCTGCGGAATTACCAATTATTTGATGCGCCGGTCGGCCTATTTTTCACACTGAATCAAACATTAGAAACAGGGTCAAAAATGGATATTTCAATGATGATACAAAATGTGATGATTGCCGCCAGAGGCCGCGGGTTAGATACCTGCCCGCAAGCAGCATGGAATCCTTTTCATCATATTATCTTTGATGTTTTAAATATCCCCAGCGATCAAGAGCTGGTCTGCGCCATTGCGCTTGGTTATGCAGACCCAGCACAGCCGGTAAACCAGCTGCAGACTCCGCGCGTACCGGTGGAAGACTTTGCTGTTTTCTACGAATAATACATAAAATAAAAAAAGGGCCCAGTTGATCTGTGCCCTTTTAATTTATCCCTGCTGAATCACTTTTTTGCCTTTCAAGCGTTCCAGTTCCTCTGCTGTCACGAATCTGTTTAAAATAGTGTCCGTATCTTCTCCCAAATAAGGCGGGGTCTTTGTATATTGCACGGGGGTCTTAGACAGCTTAATCGGAGAACCAATCGAGACATAATTTGAACGCAGCGGGTGTTCCATGCGGACCACCATTTCGCGGAAAATGACTTGTTCTTCTTGCAGGGTCTGCTGCAAATTATTAATCATCCCGACCGGAACATTTACGGCATGTATGCGCTTAACCCAAGTTTGAGCCGGCTGAGTCATGAAATGATGTTGCAATAAAGCTGTAATTTCTTCGCGATGCGTTACCCGCCCTTTATTTTTTGCAAACTTTGGATTTTCTGACAGTTCAGGCAGTCCAATACTTTGGCATAACATTTTAAACTGCTGATCATTGCCGCAGGCAATAATGAACTCGCCTGTTTGGGCCTTAAAAACTTGATAGGGAACAATATTGGCGTGAGCGTTGCCTAACCGTTCAGGCACTTTATTCGAAGTTAAATAATTCATCGCCAGTACAGAAAGTGAAGCGACTTGAGTATCCAGCAAGGCCATATCAATATGCTGCCCTTCACCTGTCGTCACACGCGAAAGCAAGGCCGCCTGAATGGCAATCGCTGCATACAGGCCAGTTGTTAAGTCTGCAAAAGCAAGTCCGGCTTTTTGCGGCCCGCCACCCGGCAAATCATCACGTTCCCCTGTAACGCTCATCATACCGCCCATTCCCTGTATGATAAAATCATACCCGGGTTCAGGCGCTCTTGGCCCTTTTTGCCCAAAGCCAGTGATAGAGCAATACACTAGTTTAGGATTCAGCTGGCTCAGCGTTTCATAATCCAGTCCGTATTTTTTTAACGACCCTGCTTTATAATTTTCAATGAGCACATCGCTTTCCATCACCATTTTTTTAATCAGCTGCTGACCTTCCTCAGTCGCCATATCAATCGCAACAGAGTATTTCCCTCGATTCGCTGATAAATAATAAGCTGATTCGCCCGTCTCATCACCGTCATCATTTTTTAAAAATGGAGGCCCCCAAATGCGAGTATCATCGCCTTGAAAGGGCTTCTCTACTTTTATGACTTCAGCGCCTAAATCCGCCAATATTTGACTGCACCACGGCCCGGCTAGAATTCGACTTAAATCAAGGACTCTAAATCCTGTTAAAGCACCCATAACTTCCCTCATTTTTTCGTATTTGCTTTATGAACATCCCATTCTTTGGGTACTTAGTCCGCTACGTCCTGTATTAGAATTATAAGATGCTTTTTAGAAATTTGACTGGCATAACCCATAAAGTTGCAGTCCTGAATCTTAATTTATCTAGACTCAAACTTCTCATGAATATTTCGCTGCAATTACCCGAATCATTTTTCATCTGAGCAGCCGCATTTTTTTGATCTCCCATTTAAAATAGCTGCCTCTCAATGGCTTTAAGATACGGACTTCTCAGCTGCTGTCTTCACTCGCTCTTTTCTTGAATATGTGTACAGACAAGCTATTTTCAGGACCTAGACCAGAGCTATAATTTGTAAATGAAACACGTGCAGCCTTGATACAATCATATTGACGGCAGCTGCCAGCTACAATAGGCAGATACCGTTAAACGGTTCTTTCTAGATTCTTTCTTAACTGAAATATAAATGAATTTTCACCTATAATATTGAAAAAACGGATTTGCAATATGAAAATTGATGAAGAGTTAACTCTAAAGAAAATTCAGATATTTTTAGCGTTTATGCGCTGCGGGAATTTATCTAAAACCGCCGCTGAAATGGAACTGAGCAATGTCAGCATTCATAAAGCGCTGCACTCTTTAGAAAGCGCTTTACGCTGCCCCTTATTTAAAAATGAAGGCCGTAATTTAATTCCGTTAAAAAGCGCCTATGTGCTGCAGGAACATGCTCAAAAAATAGTACAGGAAATTTCCACCGCTATCACCAAAACCCGCGAAGCTTCTGGTTTTGCGGCCAAGGTTCTGAATCTGGGCTCTTTATATTCCTTAACGGTGAATACCCTTCCTAACGTCATCAGCGGGCTGAAGTTAAGGCGCGGTGAACTTGATATTCAGCTTTTATTAAGCTCGAACCTTGATCTGGTCAAAAAGCTCAAAGCAACGGAGCTGGATGCCATTATTGTAGCGCTGAATGAAACCACTCAAGATCCGGCTTTTGAGCACTTGCCGATGTTTGAAGATGAAATATTTTTAGCCGTCAATAAAAATTCACACTATGCTGACGCTTCAGAAATCGACTTAAGTTTATTAAAAAATGAAACCTTTTTGACCTTGGCGAAAGGTTTTGCCACCCGAAATGACAGCGATATTATTTTTGAAAAAGCGGGTATTGATCCAAAAGTTTTTTTACAGGTCAGTGATATATTCACCCTGATCAGCATGGTCAGTTCAGGCGTTGGGCTTGCGTTGCTGCCGGGCCGTATTTCCACTATTTACGAAAATTCAGTCAAGCTCATTCCCTTGCAGCAGCCATATAAAATTAAACAGGATATCGGATTGGTCTTTTTAAAAAGCAAAGAGCGGGATCCTAATTTGCTTGCCTTAATCGCAGAATGTCGCATGTTTACTCAAAATAAAAAATCGAACCTCTAGGCAATTCATTGTGAATACAATCAATTGCCTTAGTTCTTCTATAGTCTGTTTTCATTTAGCCAAATAAGGCATTGACGGTTAAAAAGAAAAGAGACGGGCCAAGCAGGCAGCCTAAACCGGTATAGAATGTGGCGACAAGCGCGCCGTAAGGCACCAAGCGGACATCCGTTCCGGCAAGACCTGCAGCAGTACCGCTGGTTGTCCCTGCCAGACCGCCAAATACCATGGCAGAACGAGGGCTTTTTAAATACATGAATTTTGCCAGCAAGGGCGTGCCCACCATAAAAAACACCGATTTAATCAAGCCAATTGCAATGGAAAGCGCAATCACTTCAGAACTCGCACCAATGGCTGTACCAGTAACAGGGCCCACAATATAAGTCATCGCCCCAGCCCCGATTGTGGTCATCGATACCGGATCTTTATAGCCCAGCAGCCATGCAATGCCGGCGCCAATCACAAAAGGAACAAGACACCCTAAGCCAAGGGCAATCATCCCGATTTTTCCAGCCTTTTTGACTTCTTTAACATCCACTTCAAACGCAGTTGAGGCAATCGCCAAATCACGGATCATGGCACCGCCCAACAGCGCAAAACCAGAAAAAATTGCAATATCCGAAACGCCTTTGGTGCCTTGCGTATATACGCCGGCAAAATAGGCCAAAACCAATCCCATCGTAATCGCAATCGCAGAGCTCTGCAGCTTGCCTCGCGTCAAATACTTTGACAGCAGGTGAGAAACAAACATCATCAGCCCCGTAACGGCTAATGCAGTGACCAAAGCATTTTTGCTCAACACCAATATAAGTGCATCCATGTCATAATTCCTTTTATTTCTATTTCAGTATCCGATGGCTTTAAGCCGCTTGTTTTTGGTTTTCAGCAGTGGCCCATTCGTAGGTTTCGTAATCGCCGCCGATTCGATTGAGATAACGGATGACCAGTACCGTTCCAACCAGCGATGCAATGGACACCATCAGCCCGAGCATTCCGCCAGACATTGCCGCAACAACGTTTTGGCCTGCAGACATTGCAACAACAATCGGAATATACATGCCCGACCAATACAGCACGCCGAACTGCGTCATTTGAGGCAAATAACCTTTTTTGGCCAAAAGTTCTTTGGTCAGAATTAAAAAAATCATTGAGATTGCAACGCCGCCAACATTGGCCTGCACACCTAAAAGCGAACCCAGCAGGTTGCCTAAGTAATCGCCCAATAGATGGCAAATTGCGAGTATTGCTGTTCCATAAATAATCATGACAAATTCCTTATTTCCGTTTTCGCTTGTTTGACCGTACTTTTATTCTTTAAAAGCTCCGGTCATGTTCCTTTTGCATTTCAATGATCAGCGTATCCAAGCGTGTTCCTTGAAATGACACGGCTGTTCCATCTGTAAATATTTTTTTTGCCAATCCCGTCAATACGGTGGCTGGCCATGCTTCAATCTGTAATCGCACTCCTCTTTCCCATGCAGCCTGAACGGTGCCTTCCCAATCAATCATTCTGCTCATGTTAAATGTAAGATCATCCATAATCTGATCTTTGTTCCTCAGCAGCCGTGCTGTAGTTCCGCTTAAATAACGGATTTTAGGGGGCTGCGCTGCTATCCTGCTGACATCTTTTTCAAGAATTAATGCCTGAGCGTCAAAGAGTTCACAGTGTGAGGGCACACTGACATCCAGTTTTTTTGCAGCCGCTCCATTTCGCCGCGCAATTTCGCTCACTTGCAGCATTGCCGCAGATGATCCTGAAATCACAATTTGGCTCGCGGCATTAATATTGGCAATAAATACATCACCGGCTCGCGCATGCACGTCTGCAACCCATTCACTCACGGCGGCTTTATCTGCGCCAATGAGCGCAGTCATTCCGTAGCCATGCGGATAGGCGTCCTGCATCAGTGCCGCCCGACGTGCAACCAGCTTTAAACCGTCTTCAAAACTAAAAACCTCCGCAACGGCTGCAGCAGCCCATGCGCCAATTGACAAGCCTGCCACATAATCCGGCTTGACCTGATGTTCACTCAGCAAGGCGCCGCTGATGACTCCAGCAATATAAAGGCAAAGCTGAACAGCATAAGTCTTCTGTAAGGGCTCCGCTTGATCTAAGTGCAGCGCATTCAGCCCCAAAGCATCTGATGCCCGCTCAATATATTCCTGAACCAGCGGAATCTGAGGTAAGTCATGCAGCATATTCGCCTTTTGAGCTCCTTGCCCTGGAAACACCCAAATTGAACTCATTCCTTTGTCCTACTGTTGCCATGGATTGTCGACTAAAACCGCGCCGTCATTACGTTTCAGCATGACTTTCCCTGCGGTTCTGACCCATTCTTTTAATGCTACACCGCCCAAAGGCGTTTGCAGCTGTACATCCAACGGCAATGCTGTCTGTTGCAGCTGACTCCACAGAGCTTGAGCATCGGCTTTTTCCAAATAGCGCGGGGTACGGATCAGCAGATCAATGTCGCTCTGCGCTGTTACAGTTCGATACCCCGTTGCCAATTCAAACCCCATGCTTCCGGTATAGCCCCACGCCCATGCAAGCATCTGCATATGTTCCTGCAATTGCTTAATCTGCTCAGCCAAATGCGGAAACTGTCCAAGTTCAACCTGATGAAGCTGTTCAGGTGTTATGCATTTTTTAATCAGCCGCTCAGGCATCTCTAAAGCAAAACGCTGATGACGCTGAGTGCCCCGAACACCAACAGGAATCATGCCGTTATCGGCAATTGCACGGCGCACGACCACAGGATCTCCACGCTGAATGACTTGGGCTACCCAATTGGGTGCATCAAAAGGAAGATCGGTAACGGTCATTCCCCAGAGCAAGTCATGCGGCTGCGGTTGCATCATCGTTACCACTGCTCACGCAATAGTTCACGCACACGTTTCGACATTTGCCGGTTTTCACCGTGCAGCCGATGCGCTAAGCCCGTCGAGGCATTCTGCTGAACATCCTCAACCGCCTGAGCAACCGCCTGCTGTATCCGCTGAACATCATTTGCTGTGGGCTGTTCTGCATTTTCTACATTCAAGCATTCAGTGAGCAAGCCCAAGGTCGCGTAACTTTGAATGTCATAAGCCATGGGCGGAATACTGGCCGCCAATTTTTCCAGTTCTTCAACAGTACGCAGCGTGACGCGCGCAGCAGAGTCCTTCCCCATAGCATGCACCATCACACCCGCATCATTTAGCGCAAAAATTCGATTGGCCTGATATCCATGCGCTAAAAATGCGCCAGACATGGACTTACCGACCAACACACTGATAACAGGATGCTTTGCCAATCGTGCCCGCGCATAGCTGTCAACCGCGCCTGCCAGTGCCTGATGAATCCCAAACAGCTCCTCACGGCGCCCATAGGCCTGACTCGGCACATCAACAATTGCAAGAATGGTCCGCTTTTGCGCTGACGCCTCATCTGCTTGAATCGCATCATCCACAGCTTGGGCCAGCGTCCAGCCTTCCAGCAAACCGACTTCGCCGGAACGCGCCCGCGGAAACTGATTGTGTACATTCGGAACAACAGCAATGATGCGGACCGGGTGATGATCCAGCATCCCGTCCGCAACCTGCACCGACGCTGTATAGCCTTTTTGCTGCTGAAAACCGGCAGTCAGCGCCTTAAACCACTGTGCGCCTCGGGCAGATATTGGGGTGGAACGAACATCCATATTCATGCCGGTTCTCCTTGATATGCATGCTGTACATCTAATGGCGCAGACTGCTGTTCTGTCGCCACCTGCTGAAGTTTATCTAAATAAAATGCATAATTTGAACTGCGGTGCAGTGCAGGCAGGCCTTGGCTTAAATAGGTTAAAATTTGCTGCCGGATCTGCTCTCGGTCATCATCGACAAATGCATCGGCCAAGCCGCTCGCGACACGCTGCTCACCCCCGCTAATGCTCCAAATAAACGGGCGGTCTTTTGAATCATATTCCTGCAGCCCAGCTTCTTGCTCAATCACTTGCGGCCCATTTAAGCCAAGGCGCCCTTCTTGCGTCATAATCAAATAACTGCATAATGCCGCTGCAATCGACATGCCGCCGAAACAGCCAACGCTTCCTGCAATCACGGCAACCACCGGCTGATATTGTCTCAAGGCAACGATCGCGGCTTGAATTTCCGCAATTGCAGCCAGCCCTAAATTCGCTTCTTGCAGACGCACGCCGCCTGTTTCCAGCAATAAAATGGCGGCCGTCGGGATACCTTTTTGATTGTCTTCCACTGCCAGTTCCAGTGCTCCCGCAATTTTTGCACCGCCGACTTCACCTAGGCTTCCGCCCTGAAAGACGCCTTCAATAGCAATGGCAACCACAGGGCGGTTTTGCAAGGTGCCCTTAGCAACCACTACGCCATCGTCCGCTTGCGGCACAATATTTTGCTGAATCAGCCACGGGGACATGACACGGGCAAATGGATCCAGTAATTCACGGAATGTCCCGTCATCCAGCAAGGTTCTGACACGCTCACGCGCCCCGAGTTCAATAAAGCTTCGCTTACTGAGTAAAGTTTCCAAATCAGCCACCGTTCACCTCCTCAAAAGCTTGCTCTAAGCGCAGGCGAACTACGCCGGGTGTCGCGCCAAAGTCATGAATATCCATATGGACTGCAGGCGGTGTCTGCTCTGCAAACATCCGTTCAAATACATTTTTCCAGCGCTGCGCGCTCCCATCTACAGAGGTGGTGACTTCAATAGACAGCATTCCTTCGTCATTCGGCTGCATTAAAATTTCCAGATCTCCGGAGCCGACGCACCCGACCAATGCTTTCTTGGCAGGCGCTTGCCCAGCCGAAAATTCAAATTTGAGTATTTCCATTACATCCTGTCCTCATGATTATGACGCTCTATCCAATCCAGAAATAATGTCGCGGCAAGTAAATCTGCGGCGCCGCCGGGCGACGCGCGCAGCCGCATCAAGTCCATTTCCAAAGAAGCCAACGCACGCCGGCCCACGGCTGTTGCATAGCCGCCGCAATTAAGCACGCTGCGCGCGCCTTTTTGCATGCGTGTTAATCCGATCTGGCCTGCGCGGTAAAGTACGCAAGTATCATCCAATATGCTCATGATGGCTAATAAGGCATCTACCTGCGCGGCGGATTCATTGCTATAAATTTTTCGGCTGTTTCGCAGTTGAGGCAGGCCATGCTCAAGAATTGCCGGAAAAGCCTCTTGAGCTTGCGCTTTAGCGCCTTTAACTCCCATGCTTTTTTGGACCTGCTGCCCATGGCTTAACAGTTGCGGCGGAATAAAACGGTCTTCCAATTGGGCAAGCTCACCGGCACGCCGGCACAATTCACTTGCCGTTAATGGCTGATGCGCACGTACAGCCAATGCCGCGGCAGTCACCAATAAACCCAATGCCCAAATTGCTCCGCGATGGGTGTTTACCCCGTCCGTGGTTTCCAGCATGGCAGCTTCACCGGCACGTCCTATAGCGCCAACGGCTTCACGCAGCGTTTGTAAACAGGCATGGTGATGGAATGCCGCTTGCGCCATTTCTAAAAACATCGGTCTCAAGCTGTAGGCAGATTGCTCCATCAATTCGAGGGTCAAGTCATCATGTGCGCCGCTGCCGCGCTGATCCACCAAAGCAGGTTTAGGGGTTAAATTGACCTCAGCAATCAATGCCTTGACGGCGAGATCAGCAAAGCCTGCGTATTGCTGAATGGGAAACGGCTGGACATAAGCATTCATTACCAGCTCCTGAATTTTGCAGGCGGCTGATACAGACCATCCGACCAAGTGACTAAATCTGCGATATTTTTTGCGGCCAGCAGTTCACGTGTAGCGTCCGTACGGCGAATGCCTAAATCTTCAGGAAAGGCGACCAGCCCTTCACGCCTTAAACGCGCTGTGGTCTGAGGATTATGGCTTAAACCAATGTCTGTCACCCCCGCCACGGCAGCAATCATCTCTTGGCGTTCTTCTAGGCTGCGGGCTTTATATAAGTATGCAATGCCGTCTTCTGTCAGCAAGTGAGTAACGTCATCGCCATAGATCATGATTGGCGCAAGCGGCATACCGGCTTTTTTTGCCACATCAACAGCATCCAATGTATGGACAAACGTAGGTTTTCCACCTTCCTGAAAGGTTTCCACCATTTGTACAACTAATTTTTTCCCACGCGCCAAATACGTATCGGTCTCATTTGAGCCAGCCAAGCGCATATCCATCCATGCCGGTGTCGCATGGCGGCGGCCGCGCGGATCATGCCCCATATTGGGAGCGCCGCCAAAGCCTGCAAGCCGCCCTTTGGTTACCGTAGAGGAATGCCCGCTTCCATCAACCTGCAAAGTCGCCCCAATGAATAAATCTACGGCATACTGACCTGCAAGCTGGCACATCATCCGGTTGGAGCGCAGCGAGCCGTCACGGCCGGTAAAAAACACATCCGGACGTGCAGCCACATATTTTTCCATGCCCAGCTCAGTGCCAAAGCAGTGCACGCTTTCAACCCAGCCCGATTCAATTGCAGGAATCAGCGTCGGATGAGGGTTAAGTGTCCAGTTTCGGCAAATCTTGCCTTTTAGGCCAAGAGACTCGCCATAAGTCGGCAAAATCAATTCAATGGCGGCGGTGTTAAACCCAATACCGTGGTTAAGGGATTGCACATTGTGACGTTCATAAATGCCGCGAATCGCCATCATGGCCATTAACACATGCACAGGTTTGATATGTTTGGGATCACGGGTAAATAAAGGTTCGATATAAAACGGCTTGTCTGCAACGACAACAAAATCGACCCATGACGCAGGAATATCGACACGCGGCAAATCCTGTACGTCATCGACCAGCTCATTGACCTGAACAATGACAATACCGTCGCTAAATGCTGCAGGCTCGATGAGGGCTGGAGAATCTTCTGTGCTTGCGCCAGTGTAAATATTGCCTTGACGGTCCGCCATGAACCCGGCTGACAGCACAACATTTGGAATCAAATCGACCAATAAGCGTGAATAAAGTTCGATATAAGTATGAATTGCACCGACTTCAAGCAGGCCATCTTCAATCAATTGGCTAATACGTAAACTTTGAGTGCCTGCAAATGAAAAATCCAGTTTTCGCGCAATGCCTTTTTCAAAAAGATCCAGATGTTCTGGGCGCCCGACACTTGGCATAATCATATGCAGATCGTGCAGAACAGTTGAATCTGCTTGCGCCAATGAACGCGATAAAAAATCGGCCTGTTTTTGATTATTGCCTTCTAAAACAACGCGGTCACCCGGAGTGATTAAAGTTTCAAGTACTTTAATAATGTCCTGAGTTGGAATCACTGCACCATCGGTATATTTGCGCGCCTGATTGACTTTGGCCTGTTTGGCATTTCGGCGTGTATTCCATATGCGTTCTTTGTTTTTAACTGATCCTTCCATGCAGCTTGTCCTGATATTGTATTTTGCTCTGAATCTATAAAAACGCTTTCTTAGATTCGGATCAATCAACCTCAAAACAAGTTCATTAACTTTAAGTTAACTTTTTCTTTGGCACAGCTTTGCTTCTCAAGCCTGTCCCAAAGCTTATACAGCACTATAATTCGCAGTTAAATAAACAGCACCTGAAATCTAGGGTATAGCCGTGATTTGATGAATCTGGAAAATTTCAAATCGGGTTGGATTTAATATTCATAAGGGTGCTTCTAATTCTTTAATCTTTGTGCAACAAAGCCAAATCAGATCAAAAATTAAAATATTGTCCGCATAATTTTGATATACGACCCGAATATCATTTCGTATTAAAAGATATTCTTAATACCCTGATTGTGAGTAATGAAAATCTCATTTCGATTGCCAAGCCTTCTCGTCGGTAATCATCAATCACATTGAATAATCGGGATTTACAGCCATCAATCAGCTGATCATGCATAAAATCTACGATCACACATGATTTTCCTTGATTGGTTCTTTGAGTTGCACCAGTACATGTCTTTTCAGCATTCTTCTTGGCTTAATACGCAGATTCAGTACTAAATCAAGCAAATAAAGGAAGGCCTCCATTAATGACTGCTTCCCCCCTACTTGTAACTTCGATTATTTAAGGGAGGAGTACCAAGAAATGTCATTATATATTTTATTCTCTCTCATAAATCCATTTAGCATTTGGCCACTTTTTCTCATCAATTGAGCGCCTTACGCATCCCATAATTTCGCCGGTAATAATGCGTACATGCTTCGGTATGTTTCTTGTAGAATGCATAGCTAAAGTAATCACACGTACAAAGTCATTGCCCACAATAGGCACAGCTTTCATTGAACCAGTATTAAGCTCATTAATAACTGAAACTAACGGCAAAATTGTGTAACCAAACCCTTGTATTACTAGCTGCTTCTGGATATTTAAATCATTTGTTTCGGCATAAATATTTAAATTCGACTTATTTTTTTTGCTAGCCTGCTCTATAAGCGTACGCAAGCGGTGAGGATGACAAGGTAAAATTAATGGGAAATTTTCAATCTCTTTTAAATCCATAGGTTTATTTAATCGCAGTAGAGTCTGCGCTGCACCTATCAAAAACAAAGGCTCTCTTACTAGAGGAATCAAATCAATTAATTTAGATGGCGTAGAATCATACATCAAGGCTAAATCAATATCTCCAGCTTCTAGCCATTCTTTTAAATGTCCTGAATACCCAACAGAAATCTTAACTTGCACTTCAGGATATTTTTCTTTGATAACGCTCATAATCAGCGTAGACAGTAATTCACTGATACTCGACAGCACTCCTATGTGAACCTTCCCTCTAATCACTCCTTTATTTGCCGTTAACTCTAGCTTGGCGCTTTCGATATCTTCCAAAATTCTTCTTGCATAAGGTTCAAGCAGCTTTCCATCATCAGTCAAAGCCATACCATGACGTGAACGGTTGAATAATTTTACGCCCAATTCCTCTTCAAGCATTTGAATTTGACGTGATACCGCAGGCTGCACAATATTCAGCATAGCCGCCGCCTTTGTTATATTCTCAACTTCTAAAATAGTAATAAAAGTACGTAATTGCTTTATGTCCATTTCAATAAATTTACAGCATACATTCCATCAAAATATACTATTTTAAATTATCTTACATAACAATATATGATCAAAAATATAAAGAGATCAAGATAAGGACATGCAAGTGAAAAGTACGTTTAATAACTATCTAGAAATTCGAGAAGCAGTTCGCGCCTTATGTGCACAATTTCCAGATGAATATCATCGTAAAATTGATGAAGGAAAAACTTATCCCGAAGAATTTGTAAATGCTTTAACCAATGCAGGTTGGTTGGCCGCCATGATTCCAGAAGAGTTTGGTGGATCGGGATTAGGCTTAGCAGAAGCCTCTGTAGTTATGGAAGAAATTAACCGTAGCGGTGGCAACTCAGGCGCGTGTCACGGTCAAATGTATAACATGAGCACCTTGCTTCGTAATGGATCTCAAGCACAGAAAGAATTTTATTTGCCTAAAATTGCTTCTGGTGAATGGCGCCTGCAATCTATGGCAGTCACTGAGCCAACAACAGGCACAGATACTACAAAAATTCGCACCACCGCAGTTAAAAAGGGTGACCGCTATGTAATTAATGGCCAAAAAGTCTGGATTTCACGTGTACAGCATAGTGACTGGATGATTCTTCTTGCACGTACCACACCTTTAGCTGAAGTGAAAAAAAAATCTGAAGGCATGTCCATTTTCATGGTTAATATTAAAGAGGCCATGAAATCAGGCATGGCCGTGCAGCCTATTCCAAATATGGTGAATCATGAAACCAATGAACTATTTTTCGAAAATTTAGAAATCCCTGAAGAAAACCTGATTGGTGAAGAAGGTAAAGGTTTTAAATACATTCTTGATGGTTTAAATGCAGAGCGCACCTTGATTGCTGCGGAATGTATCGGCGATGGCTATTGGTTTATGGACCGTGCAACCAAATATGTCAAAGAGCGCGAAGTCTTTGGTCGCCCGATTGGCCAAAACCAAGGTGTTCAATTTCCACTTGCAGAATCCTTCATAGAAATTGAAGCTGCAAACTTAATGCGTTTCCGTGCGTGCGAATTGTTTGATCAAGGGCAAGCCTGCGGTGCAGAAGCCAATATGGCAAAGTATCTGGCTGCTAAATCAAGCTGGGAAGCGGCGAATCATTGCTTGCAGTTCCATGGCGGTTTTGGATTTGCAAATGAATATGATATTGAACGTAAATTCCGTGAAACTCGTCTATATCAAGTTGCGCCTATTTCAACTAATTTAATTCTCAGTTATGTCGCTGAACATTTGCTTGATTTACCGCGCTCATTCTAAATAAGGACTGTAGAATGGAAAACGTACAAAAATCTGCACGATCTTATCTTTTTATTCCTGCAAATCGTGTTGAACGTTTTGAAAAAGCACTCAACACGCAAGCGGATGCAATTATTATTGATTTAGAAGATGCGGTTCCGGTTGATATGAAAATTTCTGCTCGTAATGGACTCAAAAATTGGTTGATGGATCACCCGCAGAAAAATGTGATGATCCGTATCAATTCAAAAAACAGCGAATGGTTTACAGACGATATTCAATTGGCAAAATTCAGCAATGTTCAAGCAATTATTTTACCCAAAACTGAATCAGTTGCAGACATTGATGCCATTACAGCTATTCATGTAATCAATATATTTGCACTCATTGAGACACCCTTTGGTTTTGCCAATATTCGTCAAATTGCTCAGGCTAAATCAGTCCAAGCCCTGATGTTCGGATCAATTGATTTCCAATTAGAAATGAATATGCAAGGCGGTTATGAAGAACTTTTGTCATTTCGAAATGAGTTTGTATTGGCATCCAAACTTGCTGGAATCGAATCACCAATAGATGGCGTTACGGTTGACTTTAAAGATGAAACTTTAGTTGAACGGGAGACGCTGCAAGCAAAAAATTTAGGCTTTGCTGGAAAACTCTGTATCCATCCCAACCAAGTCAACATCGTCAATACGGCCTTCACACCAACAGATGCAGAAATGGAGTGGGCACAACGTGTTTTGAAGGCAGTCCATCAAGCACAAGGTCAAGCCATCAGTTTAGATGGGAAAATGATTGATTTACCTGTCATTTTAAGAGCACAAAAAATTTTAAAACAGGCTGGTTTAAACGCATAAAGAATTGAGGAATTTTCATGGAAAACTACAGCAATTGGATTGGAAAGAAAGAAATACTAGAAGATTATTCAGATCATCGCCCTATAGCAATGATGCAGACTTTACTCAATGAAGAAAATAAGTCCCCTGCTGATTTGCCTCATCTATATCACTGGCTCTATTTTCTGCCATTGGTCAACGGACAAGACCTCGCTGTAGATGGTCATCCTAAAAAAGGCGGATTCTTACCCCCCATTCCTTTTCCTAAACGGATGTGGGCGGGCAGCCGATTACAGTTCATCAAACCTATTGCTGCTCACAAACCAATACGCCGTGAATCTGAAATTTTAAAGGTTGAGCTGAAACACGGTAAAAGCGGCGATATGTATTTCGTCACAGTTCAGCATTCAATCTATGCCGACAATGAATTAGCAATCATTGAAGAACAGGACATTGTCTATCGTGATGCCACGAATCAGGTGCAAGGCACAATGCAGCCCTCTGCCATAACCGTAGAAGCCAAAGCATTTGATTATAAAAAATCATTTCCTATTGATCCTGTAACTCTATTCAGATATTCGGCTGTGACATTTAATGGACACCGCATTCATTATGACCGCCCCTATGCAACCCAAGAGGAAGGCTATCCTGGCCTTGTAGTGCATGGCCCGCTTTTAGCCACCCTTTTAATTCATCATTTCAAGCAAGAACATCCAGATAAAAAAATTACCTGCTTTGAATTTCGAGCAGTTAATCCAGTATTCGATTTTGATAATTTTCAAATTTATGGCCGCATTGAGCAGGAAAATGGCGAATTATGGATCGAGAAAAATAATGGCCAAATTTGCATGAAAGCGAAAATCTCTTTTAAGGAATAAATCCCATGCTGGCTTTAAATGATATCACTGTCATTACACTTGAACATGCGATTTCCGCCCCCTTCTGCACTAGGCAATTGGCAGATTTAGGTGCACGGGTCATTAAAATTGAACGTCCGAATGTAGGTGACTTCGCACGCAAATATGATGAACGTATTGATGGTATGTCATCGCATTTCATTTGGGCCAACCGGTCGAAAGAAAGTTTGACGCTTGATATTAAAACCCAAGAGGCACAGGATATTTTAAAGCAGCTGGTCTTAAACGCGGATGTACTGGTGCAGAATCTTGCACCAGGTTCCGCATCGCGGCTCGGCCTCTCTTTTGAAGCGTTGTCAGCCCTCAATCCGAAAATCATTGTGTGTGATATTTCCGGCTATGGCGATGATGCCGAGCATCCCGGGCCTTATCACGACAAAAAAGCATATGACTTGCTGATTCAAAGTGAATCAGGCTTTTTATCCATCACTGGCACAGAATATGAATCTGCAAAAGCCGGCTGTTCCATTTCAGATATAGCAGCTGGAATGTATGCTTACTCTAATATTTTAGCCGCCTTGATCGAGCGCGGTAAAACAGGAAAAGGAAAACGTATTGATATTTCTATGCTTGAAAGCATGACTGAATGGATGGGTTTTCCGCTCTATTATACCTTTCGAGGGAACAGCGCACCTCAGCGTACGGGTGCATCGCATGCCACAATCTATCCCTATGGCCCTTTCCTCACCGGTGACAATAAACAAGTCATCCTAGGAGTACAAAATGAACGTGAATGGCAAGATTTTTGTAAAATTGTATTGAATGACCCTGCACTTTCCGAACTGCCTGAATTTATAAATAATACTTTACGCTCAAAAAACCGTGAAAATTTAAAATCCATCATTTTAGATGTCTTTAGTCATTTAACTCAGAAAGAAGTAATTCAGCGCTTAGAACTAGCAAAAATTGCCAATGCAAATGTCAACAAAATGGAAGATGTCTGGCATCATCCGCAGCTTGATGCACGGCGACGCTGGACTGTCGTAAATACACCGGTCGGTAAAGTGCCAACACTTAAGCCAGTCGGACTTACAAATGATGAAGATTATCGAATCAGCTCTGTACCATACCTGAGTGAACATACCCATTTAATTCTTAGCGAATTAGGATACAGCGAAACTGTCATCCAAGAATTTATTGAAAAAGCGATCATTTAGAATTTTCCAGTTTCCAGCATCATGGAGGCCGTGGTGTTGGTCTTTTTTTGGAACCCGGACATCACAAGGGTGCATTCTTTGAATGGTGATGTGTATTACCCTATTGCTCTTCATTTCATTTTTTAGGTAATCATCCCCCTAGGGGGGTGATTTAAAAACCCGAGCTACCCAGACTGACTTTAACTTTAGTCGAATAAAAATAACATTTCATATGTTTGAAAAGAATGAAATACTTTTCACTTAATATCAATTCAAGCATGTCGTGCTGTAAGCAACTATTTTTAATAATTCAACAGGAGTAAACCTGTGAACTTTGATTTAAATGATTTTCGGCTGATTCTGAATATCGCTGAGACACAAAATTTAACTCGCGCAGCCGAAAAAACCTTCATTTCAACACCTGCAGCCAGCAACCGGATCAAAAATCTAGAACAGCAATTAGGACTGAAAATTTTAGAACGCTCATCTCAAGGCGTTGAACTGACTGAAATTGGGCTGATTTATTTAAGATATGCCAAATCGATTTATCATGAAATTGAATGCCTTAAAGGCGAGCTTTCTCAATTTAATGATCAGATAGCCGGGAAATTATCTATTGTTGCCAACACGACTGCAATTACTGAATACATTCCTCAGGCTTTATCTGAATATCTAATTACTCATCCGCATGTGGATGTAAATCTTAAAGAAATGCTAAGTGAAGACATTGTGAATATTGTCGTAGATAAGCGTGCCGATCTTGGAATTATCTCAGGAAATATTGATACTAAAAATTTGCAGACGATGCCGTTAATTTCTTCTCATCTTATTTTGATTGCACCCAAAACCCACCCTATTCTTCAATACAAAAATGTGACCTTATTGGATGCCATTCAATATTCAGTCGTGACTTTACATGAAGGCAGCGCAATCCAAATTTTTTTACATAAGCTATCTCAGCAATTAGATAAAAAAATAAATATTCGGGTACAAGTTTCAAGCTATGACTCCATTTGTCAAATGGTAGCCGCTGGTGCAGGTATTGCAATTATTCCTTTAGTTGCTTTTCAGCGTTTACAACATATTCATCCAAATATCGAATATCGAGAAATAGATGAAAAATGGGCACATCGTGGTTTTCAAATATGTGCAATAAACTTTAATGAAATTAGTCAGTTTTCAAAAGATTTTATTGACTGCTTAAAGTCTCACATACATTAACAATCAAATTTTTATCTGCTTAATAGCGTTAATTAAAAATTAACACCTCTTTCAAATTCTAAAATTGTATATAACACAGGATTATGTGAACTTACTATCAGTACAAGAAACATGAATTTTACAAGGTAGTAAGATGATTAATAAAATCTTCAATTCGGCAAAGGACATTGTCAAAGATATCAAAGACGGCTCTGTCATTGCTGTCGGCGGTTTTGGCGGCTCAGGCATGCCGAATGAGCTTATTCAGGCTTTAATTGATCAAGGCGCGAAAGATTTAACTATTGTAAGTAATAATGCCGGTAATGGAGATAAAGGTCTTGCTGCTTTACTTAAAGCCAAACGCGTTAAAAAACTGATTTGCTCCTTTCCTCGTCAAAAAGACGCCTATGTTTTTGAAGAATTGTACCGTAATAACGAAATTGAACTAGAAGTCGTACCCCAAGGCACACTTGCAGAACGTTTAAGAGCCGCTGGTTGCGGTATTGGTGGTTTTTATACACGTACCGCGTATGGCACCTTACTTTCAGAAAATAAAGAAACAAAAGAAATAGATGGCAAAGGCTATGTGTTTGAAAAAGCCTTGCCTGTAGATTACAGCCTGATTTATGCCAAAACTGGTGACCGCTGGGGCAACCTAATTTACAACAAAACTGCCCGCAACTTTGCGCCAATTATGGCGATGGCTGCAAAAACCACCTTAGTTGCTGTTGACCAAATTTGCGAACTTGGTGATTTGGATCCTGAAATCATTATTACTCCAGGAATTTTTGTTGATCGCCTCACACTTAAAAATGGCATTGGAGCGTAATCATTATGGACAACATACAAAAGACTAATCTTGCTCAACGTGTTGCTCAAGATATACCGGAGGGTGCATATGTCAATCTTGGTATTGGCTTACCAACTTTAGTCGCCGACTATTTTGAAGAAAAAGAAGTCATTCTTCAAAGTGAAAATGGCGTATTGGGGCAATGGATTCAAGCCGCTAATGGAGAAGAAGATTGGGATCTCATTAATGCCGGTAAAGAAGCCATTGATTTAAAAAAAGGAGGTGCATTTTTTCATCATGCAGATTCTTTTGGAATGATGCGCGGTGGACACTTGGATTATTGTATTTTGGGCGCTTTTCAAATTTCTGCAAATGGCGATCTAGCCAATTGGCATACAGGACATCCAGATGCCATTCCAGCTGTTGGCGGCGCAATGGACTTAGCCTCTGGCGCACAAAATGTTTACGTCATGATGGAACATTTAACAAAACAAGGTCACAGCAAAATTATCGAGAAATGCACTTATCCATTGACAGGTCTAGCTTGCGTTAATCGAGTGTATACAGAAATTGCAACC
This sequence comes from Acinetobacter pragensis, assembly GCF_001605895.1. Lineage (GTDB taxonomy): Bacteria > Pseudomonadota > Gammaproteobacteria > Pseudomonadales > Moraxellaceae > Acinetobacter > Acinetobacter pragensis. Next base: position 154,086 of record NZ_LUAW01000014.1, on the reverse strand, counting down.
TTTGAATTTTTAAATGGCTCTGTCTACGTCATAGATATTGTTTCACCTCACAATGCCGATTATGTGCAAAGTGTTACTGATGTCATTTTGGATTTTTCAAAATTGAAATAAGTGCAAAAAATGATTTTACAAAGGAGATGTAAATGGGAATGTTAAATTGGTATAAGGAATCGGATTCCAACCAGAAAAAAACATTTTGGGCATGTTATGCAGGATGGGCATTAGACTCATATGACATGCAGATTTTTAGCTTTTTATTGCCTGTCATTATGGCAACGTGGGCATTAACTCAAACTCAAGTCGGTTTAATCGGTACAGTTGCACTCGTGGTTACTGCTATTGGCGGATGGATTGCTGGCATTTTGGCGGACCGTTATGGCCGTGTCAAAATTTTGATGTTTACCATTTTATGGTTTACATTTTTTGGCCTATTGGCAGGGTTTGCACAAAATTATGAACAATTATTGGTTGCAAGAACCTTGCAGGGTTTAGGCTTTGGTGGTGAATGGGCAGTCGGCGCTGCTTTAATGGCTGAGGCTGTGCAAGCTAAACATAAGAACAAAGCTGTTGGATTTGTACAATCAGGTATGGCACTAGGTTGGGCAGGCTCAGTGCTCGTAGCAACATTATTCATCACGATACTTCCGCCAGAATGGTCTTGGCGCGTCATTTTATGGACAGGCGTTATTCCGGCATTAATTGTCATATTTATCCGCCGCAATGTTAAAGAGTCTGCTCAGTTTATTAAAGATGTAACTAAAAATAAAACTGTTGTTGAAAAGGCGTCTTTTTCGACAATCTTCAAAAAAGAATATCTGCGCTCAACAATATTTGCCAGCTTATTGGTCGTTGGCCTTCAAGCTGCCTGCTATGCCATTCTGATTTGGATTCCGACACTCATGAATGAACGCGGATTAAGTCCGAGCTCTAAAATTGTGACTATTTTAATCATGGCTGTAGGCGCATTTGCTGGCTTCATGTTTACTTCGTATCTTGCGGATAAAATTGGCCGTAAACAGACTCTAATCGGGATGTCTATTTTAAGCTGGATCGTGACTGTGGTGTATATGCTGATTGCTATGAACCAATATATTACTCTGGCGCTTGGTTTCTTTGTCGGTTTCTCAGCCATTGGCATGTTTGCCGCGCTTGGACCGTTTTTAAGTGATTTATTCCCGACGCATATCCGTACCACAGGTATGGGCTTTTCTTATAATGTTGGTAAATCGCTGGGAGCGCTGTCCGTAGTTGGCGTCGGTGCCCTAGCAGACAAATTAGGCCTAGCTACATCCATTGGCTTGTTCTGCCTAACTGCTTATGCACTAGCTACCCTTTCTATTCTATTAATTAAAGTCCATAAGGAGCAGTCAGCTCCACTTAGCAACAAATATCACAATCAGGAAGCCTAATTATGATCCGTATTCTGTATTTACTGCAAAAGCCAAAAAACATGAGCAAAGAGCAATTTGATCAAGAATGCTTAGTTCATTATCGAATGTCACATGGCATTCCAGGCTTGCACAAATATGAAGTCCGTCTGATTGAATCAGAACCAACAGATATCCATGTACCTTTTTTTGATGTTCAAGGTGTTGATGCTATTGGAGAATGCTGGTTTAAAGATGAAGCTCAGTTGCAAATCTATTCAGATTCAGAAGTTCGTAAAAAATGGTTTGAACATGGAAAAACATTCATTGGCAGCTTAAAACCTTTTGTCACTAAAGACATAATTTAATTCTTATCTATCAAATATTAAGGACGATAAACATGCTTTTTTGCGTAGAAATGACAGTCAACATCCCATTAGGCAGTGATCTAGAAAAAATGGACGAAATTAAGAAGGCCGAGAAAGAACGCGCCATTGAATTACAAAAGTTAGGTAAATGGCCTCATTTATGGCGCGTAACCGGCAAATACTCGAACATTAGTATTTTTGATGTGGAAAGCAACGAGGAACTGCATAACCTGTTAATAAGTCTGCCGCTGTTTCCTTATATGAGTATTCAGGTGACTGCCTTATCTCAGCACCCCTCTTCAATTCACTAAAACACTGAACAGATAAGATCAAGGATGATCATTATGGACAAAATATACGATATCTCACAACTTGATTTATCCCATTATATTCAACATGGTGATCATGTAATGTGGGGGCAGGCTCAATCTGAGCCAACGCCATTAACTCAGAATTTAATTCAAAACAGACATAAAATTGGCAAGTTCAGTGTCTTTTTAGGCATCAGTCAGTTTCCTACATGTCAACCGGAACATTCAGATCATATTAAGTTTTCAAGCTATTGCGGTGCAGGGTATAACCGAACACTTGCACAGAGCCATCGGCTTGATATCTTGCCAGTACACTATTCTCAATTTCCTCAGCTGATTGAACAGCACAAGCTTCAAGCCGATGTAATTTTACTTCAGGTTTCTGAACCTAATGCTCAAGGTCAATACAGTTATAGCCTTGGACAAGACTATCTAAAATCGGCTATTCAACACGCCCGGCTGGTCATTGCCGAAGTCAACAAACAAGCGCCTTGGGTTTATTCAGACCAGTATCTGACTGAAGAAAATTTTGATGTTCTGGTTTATACAGATCGCAACATTGAGCTTCCTACTGAGCCACCATCTTCACAAACCAGCTTCAAGATTGCTCAACATGCGGCCTCTTTAATTAAAAATGGCTCGACATTACAGCTAGGAATAGGCTCAATTCCTGAAGCTATTTTGAAGGCCTTGGGGCAGCATCAAAATCTAGGTATTCATTCTGGTATCATCAGTAATGGCGTTATGCAGCTAATGAAGCAAGGCGTGATTACCAATCAAAAAAAGAGTATCGATCTCGGATTAACAGTGACGGGATTAATTTCAGGATCCGCGGAACTGCACAGCTATGTACATGAGAATCCTGCAATCCAGCTTCGGCCTACAGAATATACGCATCATACTCAAACATTGGGACAGCTTGAAAATTTTATTGCAATAAATTCCGCAATTGAAGTAGACCTAACGGGTCAAATCAATGCAGAAATTGCAAATCATACTTATGTGGGCGCTGTTGGCGGCGCATTAGATTTTATTCGTGCAGCCAATCATTCAAATGGCGGCCTATCCATTATAGCCCTTCCTGCTTCTGGAAAGAATTTTAGCCGAATTGTTAGTCAATTACAGGGACCCGTTTCTACACCGCGTAGTGATACGGCAGTCATTATTACCGAACATGGCATTACAGACTTACGAGGCCTTACTATTTCTCAACGCGTAAGAAAAATGATTGCTATTGCGGCTCCTGATTACCGTAATGAATTAACTGAACAAGCGCATAAAGCAAAATTAATTTAAAGGATGATCACATGAAAGAAGCTTATATTGTCAGTCCATTACGTACGCCAATTGGCAAATTTGGAGGCGCTTTAGCATCACTGACTGCTGTAGATCTTTCAGTTAAGGTAATACACAGCTTGATTGAAGAAACAGGAATTGATACAAACACGCTGGATGAAGTTATCATCGCACAATCGTATTCATCTAGCGAAGCGCCTTGTATTGCCCGTTATGCAGCGCTAGCTGCCGATTTGCCGATTGAAGTTTCAGGTTATACCCTTGACCGCAGATGCGGCTCAGGCCTGCAGGCTATTATCAATGCAGCGATGGCGATTCAATCAGGCAATGCTGAAGCGATTATGACCATCGGCGTTGAGAGCATGAGTAATATTGAATACTATTCAACCAATATGCGCTGGGGCAGCCGTGCAGGCAACGTGACCTTTTTTGACCGCTTAGAACGCGGCCGCGAAAGATCACAGCCTGTTGAACGGTTTGGCGTTATTTCTGGCATGCCTGAAACTGCAGACAATTTGGCACGGGACTATCATATCAGCCGCGAAGAATGCGACGCTTTTGCAGTTCAGAGCCATCAAAAAGCACAGCAGGCTTGGGATTCAGGCAAATTTCAAGATGAAGTCATTCCAGTTGAAATCAAAATTAAAAAAGAAATCAAAACCATAAATTTTGATGAAGGTATTCGTAAGGACAGCAGCATTGAAAGCCTGAGCAAGCTCAAAACGCTTTTACCAGATGGTGTAACCACCGCAGGAAATTCAAGCCAGCAGAATGATGCTGCCGCAGGCTGTCTCGTAGTCAGCCGTGAATATCTGGAAAAATACAATTTAGAACCAATGGCTAAAATTATTGGCTGGAGTTCGGCAGGCTGCGATCCGAGCCGGATGGGTATTGGCCCAGTTCCCGCTGTCAATAAGCTGCTGAAAAATACGGGTGTCCACCTAGAAAACATTGATCTTATCGAAATTAATGAAGCCTTTGCAGCACAGGCATTGGCTGTAATTAAAGAACTGAATCTCCAAGATACGGCAAATATTAATGTGAATGGATCAGGCATTTCCCTCGGCCACCCTATTGGGGCTACAGGCATGCGGATTATGACTTCCCTGCTCCATGAAATGAAACGCCGAAATGCACGTTATGGGCTGGAAACTATGTGTATTGGAGGCGGACAAGGCTTAGCCGCCCTATTCGAACGCATCTAAACATTTATTAAATTTGTTAAGGAGTAAGACATGATTGAATCAAGAATGATTGGTGAAGTAAAAGTTACGCGTATTCATGAATATGCTGCGCCAAGCCACGACCCTAAATTTTTATTTCCAACAGCAGATCAGAGTTTACTGGAAGAAAATAAAGCAATGCTTGCCCCGCATCATTGGATTCCGGAAATGAATCGCCTCATTGTAAGCATTCAGTTTTGGGTGGTGCATGCTGGCAATAATATTATTGTGATAGATACTGGGGTAGGCAACTTTAAACCCCGTCCAGAAATTCCACGCATGCATATGCTGAATAACTTAATTACGGAGTGGATGACTGCTGCTGGAGCACCGCCTGAAAAAGTCACTCATGTTGTGATTACCCATTTACATTCCGATCATGTTGGCTGGAATACCGTTTGGAAAGACAATCGTTGGACTCCAACCTTCCCAAATGCCCAATATTATTTCCCTAAAGAAGATTTTGATTTTTGCCACGAAGGTAAAAATAAAGAGCCTGGTGTGATTGATGTCTTTGGGGATTCTTTCTTTGACAGTGTAATGCCAATATTTAATGAAGGTTTAGTACAGTTTATTAAACCTCACTCTGAAATTGCCGATTGTTTAGTTGTAGAACCAGCGCCAGGCCATAGCCCAGGCCAAGTCACCTTCCGTATCAGATCCCAAGGAGAAGAAGCTATTTTTTGCGGCGATGTCTTCCATAGCCCACTGCAAATCGTTCGCCCAGAAATCAATTCTGGTTATTGTATCTGGCCTGATATTGCCATAAAAACACGAATGGAATGTTTAGAACGGGCTGTTAGCAGAGAAGCTTTACTACTGCCCGTACATTTTGGTGATCCTTACTGTGGTTATATCCGCAAACAAGATAATGGATTTATCTTTGAGCCTTCAGATACTTGGAACCGCGTTTAAAACTCACATCTAACGATTTAGATGAGTAATTAACATCAATTAAAAGGACTTTTTAATGAAAAAACCAGTAAATAAAAATTTACTGGTTATGGGTAAGCTTTGCCTATTCATAACCGGAATTAACTCAGCTCATGCAGATTTTATTGAAGATACCACATTTAATGTGCTGGCAAAAAATTACTATTTTAACCGTGATTTTCGTAAAGGCGAGTACAACTCTGCTGGACAGAACGCACAGTTACCTGTGTCTGAACGTAAAGGCTACCGCGAAGAATGGGCTCAAGGTTTTATTGCCAACATAGAAAGCGGCTGGACAGATACGCCTGTACAGTTTGGAATAAATGCCTATTCTTTGGTGGCATTAAAACTGGACAGCGATGGCTATCGCACTGGAACTAACAACCTAGAAGTTGATGCGCAAGGTAAACCTAAATCGACGACTGCTGAATTCGGCGGTGCACTACGCGCAAAGTATCATCAAACCGAAGTAATACTCGGGAATCAATTTCCGAATAACCCTATTATTGGAACCAATTACTCTCGCCTACTCCCATCAATGTCAACAGGTTTATCCATTAAGGATAATTCCTTTGATCATCTCAATTTGGACTTTGGTTATTTCTCTCAAATGAGTCCCGTAGACTCAACCGATCGTCTCAATTATTTCAATACCGATTATAACAACGGCATTCAAGGCGATTACGCAACCTATTTAGGAGCAAATTATAAACTGGATAAGCTTGAAACGTCGTTATATATATCTGAATTAGATAATGTCTGGATGCAATATTATTTAGCAGCCAAATATAAATATCCAATCAATGACCAATCTAATTTCAGTCTGCAAACAAATAACTATATGAACCGTGATACTGGTGACGCTACTGGCGGAAATATCAATACTGGTCTGGCTTCTGTTACTGGTAGCTACAAATTATCTAATCATAATTTTACTTTAGCCTATCAGCAGGTACTCGGTGATGAGCCTTTAGACTGGATTGGTTTTAAAAATAATGGTGGTATTGCATCTATTCCTAACAGTGTGCAATTTGCCACGTTTACAGAAGCAAAAGAAAAATCTGCCCAGATTAAATATGAAATTGACTTTAGTCCCTATGGCGCAATCGGTTTGTCATTGATGACTCGCTATCTGTATGGCTGGGACATGGATAATACTGGCAGTGACAATGCTTTTTATACAAAACGTCATATTTATAATCAAGATATTGATAACAAACATTGGGAACGTGACATCGAGTTACGTTACAGAGTACAGCAAGGTTTTGCTAAAGATTTAGATATTCGTCTTCGTCAAGCAACACATCGGGCAACTGAAGGTTACCGTTATGGCAATATCGATGAATTCCGTTTAATCCTCGAATATCCATTTTCATTCTAATTTATTATTATATAAGGAAATTAACATGCCCTATGTTATTGAAACTTGGGATAAAGTAAATCACTCCCCACTAAGAAAGCAGCTACGTGATGAGCATTTAAATTATTTAAATCAGAGACTTGAAATTTTATTGGCATGTGGCGCGAAATTAGATGATGAAGGCTGTGATCTAGGTGGAGGGATCTACATTATTAATGTTGATACCCGTGAAGCTGCACAGAAATTTATTGAGCAAGATCCTTTTTATATCGGTGGACTATTTCAGAAGATTAAAATTGATCGCTGGAGAAAAGCTTATCTGGATGGAGCTTTTTGCTTATAAATAGAGAAAAGCATGGCAATGCCATGCTTACATATTCAAATTTTTATGTATAAATATCAATTTAATTAACATTTAATAATTCAGATTTTAAAATAAGTTTTACTGGTATTAATTTTTGCAGTTCCTCAAAAGATATTTCTTTAAGGATCTCTATGACATACACACCTTCTGTATTGATTTCAAAAGTTGCATAATCTGTGTAAATACGACTAACACACTCTAGACCAGTCACTGGGTAAGTACACTGTTCCAAAAGTTTAGATTCACCCGTTTTATTTAAAAGCTCCATTATGATATAAACTTTTTTTGCCCCGGCAGCTAAATCCATTGCACCACCAACAGCGGGCACAGCACTTGGAGAACCTGTATGCCAGTTAGCTAAATCTCCTTTAGCTGAAACCTGATAGGCACCGAGTACACAAATGTCTAAATGCCCGCCTCTCATCATTCCAAAAGAATCGGCATGATGAAAAAAGGCCGCTCCAGGTAGTAATGCTATCGGCTCTTTACCTGCATTAATAAGATCCCAATCTTCATAACCCTGCTCTGCTGCAACCCAACGACCTAAAATTCCATTTTCCGTATGTAGAAAAACTTCTTTACCTTTATCAAAGTGATTGGCAACAAGTGTTGGTAAACCGATTCCCAAATTAACATAAGCTCCCTCTGGAATATCACGTGCTACACGAGCTGCAATCCGATTTCTGATTTCAAAATTCATGCTCTTGCTCCTAAACTGGCTGACGGCAGACTATTGATTTCACAAAAATTCCCGGCGTAATAATATGCTCAGGATCTAATGCTCCTAGTTCAACTACTTGTCCAACTGAAACAATAGTATGCTTAGCTGCCATAGCCATTATTGGACCAAAATTACGTGCAGCTTTACGATAGGTTAAATTTCCCCATCGATCTCCCAATTCAGCTTTAATCAAAGCCACATCAATATGTATCGGGTATTCCAATACATAATTTCGTCCATCAATACACTTGCTCTCCTTCCCTTCCGCCAAGAGTGTGCCATATCCAGTAGGTGTATAAATTGCACCTAAGCCCACTCCTGATGCACGCAGTCTTTCGGCCAAATTCCCTTGAGGCACTAACTCCAATTCAAGTTTTCCAGCCTGATAAAGCTCATCAAACACATAGGAATGGCTCATCCGGGGGAAAGAGCAAATAATTTTTCGAACTTGACCCGCTTTTAATAAAGCAGCAATACCCTCTTCATGATTACCAGCATTATTACTAATTAAAGTTAAATCTTTAGCACCATGCTCAATCAGTGCATTGATTAAATCTTCGGGCTGACCTGCTCCACCGAAACCACCAATGGCAATGATCGCTCCATCCTGGATCACAGAAACAGCTTGATAAGCATTCGCTACTACTTTTGAAATCATTGATATTTCCCAGCCTCAAACAAAGTCGATCCAATTGAACCGACTTTCTTCAATCAATTAAGCAAAATTAAGAATAGCTTTTTTAAAAGCTTCAGGTTTTTCAACATTGCCAATGTGTGCCGCGCCTTGAATTGCAACCAATTCAGCCCGAGGAATTTGGCTGACTAACTCCTGCATCACAAAGACAGGCGTAGATAAATCATCTGTTCCAGCAATCGCCAAAGTTGGACATTTAATTTCACTTAATTGAGTACGCACATCGAAATCGGCTACAGCTTTACAGGTATTGGCATAACCTACAGGATCATAGGTCAATAATTCATCTAATAGGCTTTGTGCGAATGGATCCGATTCTGCTGTTCCTGGTGTATACCAACGGCTTTTCGTCGCCTCTAAAATGGCATTTAATCCTTGTTTTAAGACTTTATCAGCACGATCATGCCAGAATGCTGGCTCACCGAATTTTGCAGCTGTACAGCATAAAATTAAACGCTCTACACGCTCAGGGAATTTAATCGCTAATATTTGCCCAATTGCACCACCCAATGAAAGACCTGCATAACTAAATGTTTTAATCTTTAAATTATCCAAAATATCAATCACATCTTGTGCATATTGATCAACAGATGAAGACTCCAAACCTAGACTTTGCGATTGCCCATGACCTCGTGTATCAAATGCCACAACAAAAAACTTTTGAGCCAAATCATCAATGATATTGCTCCACATATTAGATGACGTTCCTAACGAACTCCCTAGCACTAATGTTTTATTCCCTTGTTTTCCAAATGTTTTATAATAAATCATGTTTTCCTCACTGTATTTAATTTGGTAGATATCACCACTTATCATTGTGGTTTTTGTGCTATATATTCAAATACTATTTTTATATCGACGTCATATAGTCAGAGTGTGTTTAAAATGGAATTTAGACTCATACGTTCGTTTTTAGTTGTCGCTGAAGAGCTTAATATTGGGCGGGCTGCAAAGCGCTTATTTATCGCTCAACCACCTCTTTCAAAACAGATACAACAACTTGAAGAAGAATTGGAATGTCTGTTATTTGAACGCATCCCCAAAGGTTTAAGACTTACTCCTGAGGGTGAAACTTTTGTTATCGAAGCTAAAAAAATAAAATTAGCCATAGATCAGGCAGCTTCTGCAGTCTGTAAATCTAATCAAGGAAGTTTAGGGACACTAGAAATTTCTTTTTCAGGAGCTCTGCCAAGCGTAGTCTTACCTAAACTGTTTAATCGCACTAAACAGCTTTATCCTAATATTGATTTCCAGATTCACCGCAAAGCCAACTCCAGTTTAGTATTGGAAAGTGTTGCTAACGGTGATTTAGATACGGGGCTGGTCTTACTCCCAATTAATACTCTGGGCATCGCTTATACAGTTATCAGCCGTCACCGATTAATTGCGGCTGTACCCATCCATCATCCTTTTGCTCAGCAAAAATCTATCTCCCTTCATGAACTTCATAACGAAAAATTCATTACCAATCACGCCTATAAAGGCTCAGTTATTCGAGAAGTTTTTATTCAAAACTGTCGAAATGCCGGATTTAATCCCCGAATTGCAAAAGAAGCAGATGATACATACTCAATTCTGATTCTAGTAGCAGCCGGATGCGGAATTACACTCACACTTGAAGGATTGGAGAACATTCAGTCTGATGAGATTTGCTATATCCCACTTGAAGACAGCCATGATGAAATTGAACTTGCAATTATCTGGCGCGAAGGCAATCAATCTAAATTATTACACAATGCTTTAAGCACTTTGATTCCTATCCAGACTCATACACCCTGAAACATATAAGCCCTTCCTTAATAACATTAAGGGAGGGCTTATTTTTACGGATTCGGCTTATTTTTTTAATGCTGACGGATGTTCAGCCAAGGCCGTCACTTGAATATCCATATATGGAAATAATGGGAATCCAGCTAAGATTTGATGCAAGACATCATTTGATTCCACATCAAAAATACTGACATTGGCAAATTTACCAACAACACGCCAAATATGCGGAAATTGTCCATTCTTCATATAGGTTTGGCCGTATTCACGCTCTCTCGTAATAATATCGGTCCAAATATCTGAATCAATATCATGCGGTTTTTTTACAGCCATTTGTACCATGTATAACATGTTATACCTCTCTTCCTTAGTGGTGAATATTTTTAATAACAACAGCCATACCTTGCCCGCCCCCAATACACATGGAAATCAGGCCATAATCCAGCTTGGATGATTGGAGTTCATTGATCAAAGTTGTCATAATTCGGGCTCCCGTCGCACCGATCGGGTGGCCTAAAGAAATCCCTGAACCATGTACATTCAATTTTTCAAATTCAATCGGACTAAAATTCAGAGCCTGCGTACAAGCTAAAAGCTGTGCAGCAAAAGCCTCGTTGATCTCAATGCGATCAATATCGTCTAAACTTAGGCCTGTTGAATCTAAAACTTTTTGAATAGCAGGCACTGGACCAATGCCCATCATTGCACTTGGAACACCTGCAATCGACCAATCCACAATTTCAGCCAATGGCTTTAAATTGAGTTCGGCAACCATTTGTTCACTTGCAATTAGGCAGAATGCCGCCGCATCATTTTGCCCAGATGAATTTCCAGCTGTTACAGTTGATTCAGGATCATTTTTGAAAAGAACTGGTTTTAATGCTGCAAGCTGTTCCAATGTCGTATCTGCACGCGGGTGTTCATCTGTATCAATAATTTTACCTTTTACCTTTAGTGGTAGAATTTCATTTTTAAACTTGCCTGCAGCAATGGCTTTTGAGGCCTTTTGATGACTTAAATATGCCCATTTATCTTGTGCTTCACGAGTGATGTTATATTCTCTTCGCAGGTTTTCAGCTGTTTCCAACATGCCCCCTTGAATTGGATTTTTTTGCCCATTAGCGAAAACTCTTCCATATTTCAACGAGTCTTTTAGTTGTAAATCACCAAAGCCCCCCCAGCGAATTGAAGTACTGTAAAATGGCGCTTGACTCAAAGATTCAGCCCCACCTGCGATAATCAAATTCGCCTTACCTGTTTGAATCATCATCGTGGCATCAATAATCGCTTGTAAACCTGATGCACAGCGGCGATCTACACTATAGCCACAAACATGATCAGGCAACCCTGAATCTAGGGCTAAAGCTTTACCAATATTGGCCGCTTCTGCAGTTCCATAACCTTGCCCCACAATCAATTCATCTAAATGAACTGCAATTTTTGGGTTTTTTTGAGTAATGTGCTGTATTAAAGGTACGGCCAAATCTAGAGGGCTGAGGCTTTTAAAAATACCGCCTAATTTACCAATCGGTGTCCGAATTGCTTCGCAAATAAAAACTTTTGAACTGTTCATCATGATGACTGCACTAGATTAGACGCTTTATGTTTAGATTGAACCGCTTTATTGAATCGAAAACCTGTGAGCGTAATTAATAAACCAACAATCGTTACCAAAGCCACATAATAGGCAGGTGCTAAATTATTGCCCGTTTCTGCAATTAAATAAGTTGCGATATAAGGTGCTGTTCCACCCAACAAACCATAGGCCAAGTTATAAGCCAAAGCACTTGCGCTATAACGAATATGCGCAGGGAATAAAACGACCATCAGCAATGGGGTGATCGTACAAATAAAACCCATAACGATGCCAAAGATACTTAGACCTATAATGGCAGTGGCTAAATCACCTGTACTTAATAATTGGAAAGCTGGCACAATTAAAACCGTCATCACAATTGCAGACATGATTGCAACTTTTTGAATTCCCACACTATCGATCAATTTTCCTGCAAAATAACAAGAAAATGAGAATAAAATCAGTGCAATAATGTAAACGGATAGTGCTTGTGGTCTTGCCATTTGTGCAGCATTTGTCATGAAAGTAATCGTGTAACCCGTCAACATATAAAAACCGAGACCATTCAGAGATGCCCAGCCAAATAATGTCAGCATGTTCATTTTTGATACTTTAAATGCTTCAACCAATGGCGCATGTTTTTCTTCTTTAACCTGAGTTTGAATCGCTTGGAACTCTGGCGTTTCTTCTACTTTATTTCGTAAATATAGTCCCACCACTCCTAATGGGCCAGCGATCATAAATGGAATGCGCCATCCCCATGAATTGATAATTTCAGGATCCAACAATTGGGACATAATTAGTCCCACTAAAGCGCCACCGATGATCCCAAGTGCTGTAGCAATTGGATTAATGCTTCCATAAAGTGCTTTTTTACCCTTAGGTGCAAATTCAATAACAAAAGAACTTGAACCAGCATATTCACCACCGGCAGATAGCCCCTGACAAACACGCCATACAACTAAAAGAATTGGTGCCATCAGACCAACCGAATCGAAAGTAGGGGTTAATCCAATAGCAAAGGTCGCAATACTCATCAGCAATACAGCAGCAGATAAAGCTTTTTTACGTCCGTGTTTATCACCATAATGGCCAAATATCACACCACCAATGGGTCTAGCTAAAAAACCCAATGCAAATACTGCAAATGTCGCCAATAAGCCTGTTGTTGGATTATCTGAAGGAAAAAAATGTATTGCGATAATAGCCGCAAATTGTGCATACAGTACAAAGTCAAACCATTCAACAAAGTTTCCTATCCCTGCTGCCATAATTGCTTTTTTACGCGCTTTTGCATTAATTGTTTTTTGCATTTCACTACTCCTTAATTTTGTTAAATCCAAATCCTATGGAATTCGCAAATTAAATTTTTTGATACTTCTCATGCACTAGAATCAGTTAAAATTAGAGTTTCTGTCTAATACTGATTAAATATCTAATCCATATTATTTTGATATCAACTTAGAATTTATACATTACAACTAAATGCAGACGTGACACATCAATATCACCTCCATTAAAGACTTCTCGATTATTTACTATTAAAAAAGCGCAAATATCGCTCAAAAAAGAATTTGCGCCCCAATCAGCTGTTTGCCATTAAAACCAATAAACTATTGGTTAAAAATATCTTCGAGTTCAGCGTGATAAATACGCAAACAGTACGCATTATTCAACCGACAATTCCCACCGAGTGTATAAAAGCACTGTTGTGGCCAGTCTCTTGTCACAGTGTAAACATACGGATCTTTTTTATAATCCCGGTCAAAATAGAAGTCTCGCAATATAATTTAGGCCAGACTATCAGCAATGAAGTGCGCATGTGCCCTATTGGCAAAAAATGGGTACAAGCAGATCCCCATCCATAAAGATGCCTTGTCATTTTTATCTCGGCTTTTAATTGTTAAGCAGATATTTAGATGAATGTATTGAGTGAATATTTTTGAATTTTTTGATGTCGATACACCGCTTGACCAAGACTAAAATCAAAAAAATTGCCAAGATAAATACAATGCCGCAGTACACATAAAAATGCTGTGGCTTCATACCTTGATCTAAAAATAGACCTGCTATGGTTGGGGATAAAATGGCTCCAATGCGCCCAAACCCAATTGCATAACCTACACCACGACTTCTAATCTCTGCCTCGTAAATGGTCGGTAAGATTGAATAAAAGTCCAGCAACAAAGCCGTTAATAAGTGTGCCCAATAATAAACCCACCAGTAGTGCAATGCTGACTTGTGATGAAACGGTAACAAATAAGAATATACAAAGTGCTGTTAAGCCTAAAAATAAGCTGAGCGCGTAGAAAATTTTAATACGTGAAGCTAAAAGCCCAATAATCGCAACACCAAAAATACCACCAATACTTATTAAAATTCCTGTACTGACGCCTTGATCTGGCGACATGCCTATCGCAATTAAAATTTTAGGTGTCCAACTCATCACAAAGTAAAAACCAAACATCACCAAGAAAAAGGCGAACCATAAACATAAGGTTTGGAATCCTTGATGACCACGAAACAGTTTTGCTACATCACTGCCCTTTTGCTGTTCAACTTGCGCATACTCTGGCAGCACGTGTAAATGCTTCAACTTCATACATTGCAAAATCATATTCGTATTTTCCAACGCACGTACAGGCTTTTTTGCCAACAAATAATCAAGCGATTCAGGTAATAACCACAAAGCAAAGATGAACATGATCAGCGTTGTTATACCGCCTGCTAAAAAACTGAACGCCAACCTAGATGTTCAATTAAGAAGAATGTCAATACATTACCTAAAATTGCCCCAATACCATATCCTGTGGACATTAAACTTACGGCTAGGCTTCTCCAACGCGCATTTGGATATTCACTTGCCAGTACGTGCTACTCACCAGAATTCCTCCTACGCCAACACCTGTGATGAACCATAGCACAGCCCACATGCATATACTCAATCCCGCAATAATCAAACAAACCAGAATTAAGAACCGGCGACCAATTTTATCTGCTAACGGTGCCAAGAAAATGGAACCGGCGGCCATGCCAAATAGACCTGTGCTGAGTAGTATTCCAATTTGTGCACCAGACAAAGCTCATTCCGCCGATACTGAAGGCACTGTGAACACCATCACCATGACATCAAAACCATCAATCACATTCAAAAATAGACAAATCAGAATCACGAACCATTGATAATGGCTCATTTTAGTATTGTTAATTTCGCCTAAAACATTTCTTTGCATTGGGTAACTCCCAATTAGGAACGGAAATACACACGACCATATATTTAAAAAAAGGGCGGTTAGCATTTTAAATTTATACAAATTGCTCTTATGGATCCATTTTAAATTACTTAATACACTATCTTTCACAACAAAATGGATCCATAGATTAAATCTTATAAAATACAAAATCTGTTTAAGATGCTTATTTCAAGGTTAATAATCATAAAAAACACCCATGTCACATTTGAAAAAATCCTTTAATAAACATAAATTGGATCCAATAATTAACACAGAGTCACCACAATGTTCATAAAAAATGCTTGGTATGTCGCATGCCGCCCTGAAGAACTTCAAGATAAACCATTAGGCCGTACGATTTGCGGCGAAAAAATTGTTTTCTATCGTGGCAAAGAAAATAAAGTTGCCGCCGTGGAAGACTTCTGTCCGCATCGTGGTGTACCACTTTCACTCGGCTATGTTGAAGATGGCAATTTAGTTTGTGGTTATCACGGATTGGTTATGGGCTGTGAAGGAAAAACCGTTGCAATGCCTGCGCAGCGAGTCTATGGTTTCCCCTGTAATAAAGTTTATGCGGTGATGGAAAAGTTCGGCTTTATCTGGGTCTGGCCAGGTGAGAAAAATCTTGCAGATGAAACTTTGCTGCCTGTTTTAGAATGGGCTGATCACCCTGAATGGAGCTATGGCGGAGGCTTATTTCATATTCAATGTGATTATCGCCTGATGATTGATAACCTCATGGATTTAACCCATGAAACCTATGTGCACTCTAGCAGTATTGGTCAAAAAGAGATTGATGAATCACTGCCAATCACAAAAGTAGAGGGTGATCACGTCATCACTGAACGCTATATGGATAATGTGATAGCTCCCCCTTTTTGGCAAATGGCACTTCGTGGCAATAAGCTTGCAGATGATGTACCTGTAGACCGTTGGCAGCGCTGTCATTTCTTCGCCCCAAGTAATGTACATATTGAAGTTGGGGTTGCACATATAGGGCATGGAGGGTATGAAGCACCAAAGGACAAGAAAGTGTCTTCGATCGTGGTGGATTTTATTACGCCTGAAACAGAGACTTCGCATTGGTATTTTTGGGGCATGGCACGTAACTTCCAGCCTAAAAATACAGTACTCACCGATCAAATTCGTAAAGGACAAGGCAAAATCTTTACGGAAGACTTGGAAATGCTGGAGCAACAACAACAAAATATTTTGAACAATCCACAGCGAAAGCTACTGATGCTGAATATTGACGCAGGCGGTGTGCAATCACGCAAAGTGATTGAGCGTTTATTGACTGAAGAAAGACATGCTACGGTAAAATCTGAAGTGGCTAAATTTCCAAATATTCATGTGGTTTAAGGATAAAAACATGGACGTTATTATTGATAAGATTCATCAGCTTACGCCCTCTATTCGCGCCTTTGAACTTATTTCCACATCAGGTTCGGCCCTGCCGCCATTTGAGGCTGGGTCGCATATTGATGTTCATCTCAAAAATGGACTTACTCGGCAATATTCTCTCTCGAACTGTTCGAGTGAAAACAATCGTTATGTCATTGGCGTACTGCACGATGAACAGTCACTGGGTGGCTCAAGATGTATGCATAGTGATTATAATGAAGGTGATGTATTAAGTATCGGTCTGCCACGCAACCTATTTACACTGCACCCTCAGACAAAAAAAGCAGTGCTATTTGCGGGTGGAATTGGGATTACTCCTATTGTTTCAATGGCCTACCGTTTAAAAGCACAAGCCATTCCATTTGAACTGCATTATTTTGTACGTAGCCATGAAATGCTCGCTTTTTATGGCAATTTAACCCAACATTTTGCAGAACAGATTCATTTTCATATCCAAAACCAAGCTGATACTGAATGTGATATGGCAAAAGTAATGCAACTGCCCGCCCCAAACAAACATCTATATGTCTGTGGACCAACTGGCTTTATGCAATTTGTAATGCAGTCGGCTGAAACAGCGGGTTGGCAAGCCGAACAACTGCATCAGGAGCATTTTGTGGCGCAACAAAGCAAGCAGGAAAATGATGAAGCATTTACTTTGGAAATTGCTGGCACAGGACAGCGAATTGAAATTCATCCAGAACAGACCGTAACTCAAGCCCTGTTAGAACATGGTTTTGATGTACCTGTATCCTGCGAACAAGGCATTTGTGGCACCTGTATCACCCGTGTTGTTTCAGGCATTCCAGATCATCGGGATGTATTTATGACGGATGAAGAACGGGCTCTAAATAACCAATTTACCCCCTGCTGCTCTCGCGCTAAATCCAAACATTTGGTGATTGAGCTATAGGAACACTCGTTTTACTCCTGCTGAAATGCATTGAGCAGGAGTTTTTCATTACACCTCGGTCAATATGTTTTTGACTGTCTCTCCTAATAATGCAACACTGCTATGTTCTCGCATTAAAGTTTCAGCACGGCCGGACTGGCGCTGAAGCAAAGCCTCATAAATAGAGCAATGCTGCAAATGCGCGTAGTGTAAGCGGCGGTACTCAGACAAAGCGCGTGATTCGTCATAGGTAATGGCTTGAACGGAAGCCATCGGCAGTTGATTATTTTTTGCCAAGGCTTGAATAAGTGCAATATTTTGAGCACCTTGAATAATCGTGTCATGGAAAATCACGTTAAATTCATGATAACGCTCTAATTCGTCATCCCCAAATTCAGTATGTTCTGCAAAGAGTTGTTCTATTTGTTCTATACAGTTTTTGAGAGTTTGTTGCTGTACTTCCGATAAACCTTGCTCGGCTAAGGTTTTGGCTGCTAAACCTTCCAGTACTCCACGAACCTCTAAGGCATCATTGACCAATTGGTTTGAAATTTCACGAACCGTATAACCACGGGTTGGATTCTTGATCAACAATCCTTCTTGTTCCAGCAAACGAAAGGCCATGCGAATGGGCTGTCGTGATACCCCAAGTAACTCTGCTGTTGGGATTTCAGTAATGCGACTGCCGCCTTCAAGCTCACCCGCGATAATCATTTTTCTTAATTTAATTAATACTTGTTGCCCTGAAGACATCCCTAGCCACACTTGTTAAAAGATTTCAAAATCATGCTAGCAAGATCAATCATCAAGTGACAATACATTTCTAACAGAGAAAACATCTACATCTATACATGAGTATATTAGAGCCTCATCTTGACTCACTCTGAAGCTGCTTCAACTTTAGATTGTTTTAAGTTATTGACCATAATGTCTAAATTATTGCGAATTAAATAAGCCAAGTTCATATCGACGCCTTGCAGCATTTTACTTTCCAGCACCTCTACCACGGCATTGCATTCGGCTAGTTTAGCTAAACCACTTTCTGTCACTGTAAGCAGAATACGACGACCATGGGTTGGATCTGGAGTTTTATCAATCCATTGCTGCTGCAATAAATCTTGCAAAATTTTATTAGCCGATTGCGGCTTAATAAATGAACGCTCTGCGAGTTTGGCATTCGATAAATTATTTTTAGAGGCCAAAACAGATAATGCCGTGAACTGAGGCAGAGTGATGTCTAAATCTGTTAAATGTTCTGTTAAATATTTACTAATTACCCGATCTATACGTGCGATGGTATAGCTTAAACGTGGGCCATCTTCTGTTTTTTTATCAACGGTATTTGAACGCATCATAATTTTTCATCATAAAAGCTAAAACTAAAAAAGAAGTATGAGAGTCGCCTCTCATACTTCTTTGTATTTAACGAGCTGTCGTACTTTGTATTAACTGTACAGGCTGTTTAGGCTTTCTGACAAGCATCAAGGCAGAAATTGCTGCGATCAGAATTACTGGAATACTTGAACCAATCACAATCGTAGCACTTTGCCCCAATGACAGTAAAAAACCGGCAAGCAATGGACCAGCAAAAGACCCTATACGACCAACAGCAACTGCTGCCCCAACACCTGTGCCTCGCATTTCGGTTGGATAATAAATGGCAGCAAGTCCATATAATGCAGATTGTCCACCCACAATAAATAACCCACAACCCACTGCAGAGAGTGCCAGCACCGCCACGGTTGGAGAAAAAGACAGACAGCACAAAGACACCAAAATGCCGAGATAAATAAATTTAATCACGAAACTCATGCGGATTTTGTCTAGCATCATGCCCATCAAAATTGAGCCAAAAATACCACCAATGTTATAGCCCATTTGCACATAATTGGCTTGCAGCTTGGTCAGACCTTGCGCACCCATCAATAGAGGCAGCCAATTTAGCAAGAAATACAACACCACTAACGTACAGAAGAAACTAATCCAAATTTGAATAGTCGACATTCTTCTTTCTTTAGCAAATAGCACTTCAAAAAAAGGCGTTGCCGATTGGGTTTTACGGTCTATATAATCCATTGATTCAGTTAAGAATTTCATCAACAATGGAATTAATAAAATTGGGGCAATCCCTCCCACATAGAAGATATGACGCCACTCTGCATCGCCAGCTAAAAGCATCGCAACTACAGAAGTGAGTAAGCCACCACATGGAATACCACTGTACATAATACTCACTGCTGTGCCTTTGCGGTCAGATGATACCGCCTCAGATGCCAAGGTAATCATCATGGGTAAGGCGCCACCCATACCGAGTCCAGTCAAAAAGCGAATCACTAAAAGCAGTTCATAGTTTGCTGCAAAGGCAGTCACTAACGACATTACTCCAAATAGCAAGATGCTGAAAATTAATACTTTTTTGCGACCAACAATATCAGCAAGCCGTCCACCGACGATCGCACCTGGTAAGGTTCCGATAATCGCGGCACTAAAAGCCCAAGCCATTTGGGCATTATCCAACATAAATTCTGCACGCATACGTGGGGCGGCAACTCCCATAGATTGAAGATCGAAACCTTCAAAAATTGCGATTGCAAAACATAATAGTAAAGTGAGTTTAGCCCTTCCCGAGGGATGATGCACTTTATCCATAACTAAATCCTTCTTTTGATATTTCCATGACATCTTGTTGTTTTGTGCTGTTCATCGAACACTTATGAAATATCAGTTAGACTGATTTAAAAATCAATACTAAAATTAATATTTTTTTTATAAAAAAAATTTTAATTATATTTTTCAATGGTATAAAAAAATTAAGCAAAATAATTTAAAAAACACTTGAATGTAAGTTTAACTGATATTAAGTTAGATAAAGAACAACCAAACTGTCATTTAAGGAGAAAGCACATGACATATGAAAACCGTTGGGAAACTGTTGATGTACAAATTGAAAATGGTATTGCATGGGTTATTTTAAACCGCCCAGAAAAGAAAAATGCCATGAGTCCAACATTGAACCGTGAAATGATTGATGTCCTGGAAACTTTAGAACTTGATCAAGATGCTCGTGTGTTGGTTTTAACAGGGTCTGGGGACTCTTGGACAGCAGGCATGGATTTGAAAGAATATTTCCGTGAAGTAGATAGTCAACCCGAAATTGTACAAGAACGCATCCGTCGTGATTCTTGCCGTTGGCAATGGCAATTATTACGGATGTATTCAAAACCAACCATCGCCATGGTTAATGGATGGTGTTTCGGTGGCGGCTTCTCTCCTTTAGTGGCGTGTGATCTGGCCATTGCAGCGGATGAAGCAACCTTTGGTCTATCTGAAATTAACTGGGGAATTCCACCGGGGAATTTGGTAAGTAAAGCAATGGCAGATACCGTTGGACACCGTACCTCGCTGTATTACATTATGACGGGCAAGACTTTTAGTGGAAAAGAAGCGGAAAATATGGGCTTGGTTAATAAAAGTGTACCGTTGGCTCAACTTAAAGCCGAAGTCACAGAACTTGCCAATATTTTGCTAGAGAAAAACCCAGTGGTATTGCGTACTGCTAAAAATGGCTTTAAACGCTGCCGTGAACTCACTTGGGATCAAAATGAAGATTATTTATATGCCAAGTTAGATCAATGTAACCACCGCGATACCGAAGGCGGACGCCAAGAAGGTCTGAAACAATTTCTAGATGAAAAATCTATTAAACCGGGTTTACAAAGCTACAAGCGTACTGGCTAATTTCTGGTTTTTAAATGGTTAAGTAAGGATACAACCCATGCACAATGTACAGTTAAAACAAGATGAATCTGTAGACACATCAAACATTCATAAAGTGCAATTGCTGATTCACGGGCAATCTGTCGATGCATCGAATCAGGTAACGTTCGAAAGAATTAGTCCTATTGATGGTCAAGTCGCCAGTATTGCGGCTGCGGCAACTATGTCAGATGTCGATTTGGCTATAGAGTCTGCAGCAAGGGCTTTTCCTGTTTGGTCGAAACTTTCACCGACTGAACGCCGCTTACGCTTACTCAAAGCAGCGGATTTGATGGATGCTAAAACGGATCAATTTATTCAAATTGGGATGCGTGAAACAGGTTCAACTGCGACATGGTATGGGTTCAATGTCCACCTTGCTGCCAACATGTTACGTGAGGCAGCAGCCATGACCACACAAATGGATGGTAGCCTTATTCCATCCGATGTGCCCGGAAATATGGCGATGGGAATTCGTGTTCCGTGTGGGGTTGTGGTTGGTATAGCCCCGTGGAATGCACCAGTGATTTTACCCACCCGTGCGTTGGCAATGCCACTGGCCTGCGGTAATACTGTGGTACTCAAAGCGTCCGAAGCTTGTCCTGCAACACAGCGTCTAATTGGTCAAGTGTTGCATGAAGCAGGGCTTGGTGATGGTGTGGTAAATGTCATTACCCATGCTACTGAAGATGCACCTCAAATTGTGGAGCGCTTAATCTCGCACCCTGCAGTAAAGCGAATTAACTTTACTGGATCCACCAAAGTGGGAAAAATTATTGCAGAAACCGCTGCCAAATACTTAAAACCTGTTCTACTCGAACTTGGCGGTAAAGCCCCTGTTATCGTTCTCAATGAAGCTGATGTTGATGAAGCTGTAAATGCGGTTTCATTTGGTGCTTTCTTCAACCAAGGGCAAATCTGTATGTCTACCGAACGCGTACTTGTTCAAGATGGGATTGCCGATCAATTTATTGAAAAACTGATTGAAAAGACCCGTACTATTCATGCAGGAAATCCAACCTTTAAGGGGAATGCACTAGGCGTATTGGAAAGCCAACGCGCAGCAAATCGCATTCAACATTTACTAGAGGATGCGCAAAGCAACGGTGCAAATTTACCGCTCGGCATTCATATACAAGATACTGTCATGCAACCGGCCTTAGTTTTGAATATTCAACCAGAGATGCTGCTGTATCGTGAAGAATCATTTGGCCCAGTTTGCACGGTACAACGTTTTAGCAGTGTTGAAGAAGGCATTAAACTTGCCAATGACAGTGAGTTTGGCTTATCTGCTGCTGTGTTTAGTCAAAATATTGCTCAAGCACTGGATGTCGCGAAGCAAGTTGACTCGGGTATTTGCCATATTAATGGTGCAACAGTACACGATGAAGCGCAAATGCCTTTTGGTGGAACGAAAGCCAGTGGCTACGGGCGCTTCGGCAGTAAGGCTTCGATTGCAGAATTTACAGAATTGCGTTGGATCACCATACAAACACAGTCGCGTCATTATCCAATTTAACAATTGGATCCGACCTTAATATTCAATAAAAATGCATGATGCAAAAGTTAAAGCGCAGTGATGCGCTTTCCATGGAGTGAAACCAATGCAAATGAATGCCACTCAATCACAAGATCGTGAACGCTTCGTAAAACTGGGGAGCCATGATATCGATTATGTCTATCGAGATCAGGTCTTGTATCTTCATCCCAAAGAACAACTTAAAAATTACCCACAAAAACTGACTGATCGCCTGATTCATTTTGCCCAAACTAGACCAGAGCATATTTTCGCAGCAAAACGGAATATTCAAGGTAAGTGGGTAAAACTAAATTATGCTGACACTTTACAGCGCGCATGGCATATTGCTCAGGCCCTACATAATCGAGATTTGAGTGAACAGCGTCCTTTGCTTATTTTATCGGGCAATGATCTTGAGCATTTAACGCTGTCGATGGCATCAATGTTAGCAGGTGTTCCCTTTTCGGCCATATCTCCTGCTTATTCTCTTATTTCCCAAGATTTTGGCAAACTAAAACATATTTTCGATGTACTCACTCCCGGTATGGTCTATGCCAGTGATGGTCAAGCCTTTGCCAAAGCTATTCAAAGTTGCGCTCAATCAGAGATTGAAGTTGTGACCAATAAAGGGATTCTTGGTGAGCAAAACTGCACTTCATTTCAATCACTCCTAGATACCCCCGTCACCAATGTGCAAGAGTATTATCAAAGTTTAGATGAACATCAAATTGCCAAATTTTTATTTACTTCCGGCTCAACTAAACTACCGAAAGCCGTGCCAACCACGCATTTAATGTTAAGCGTCAATCAGCAAATGTTATTGCAAACATTTCCTGAGTTTGAAGAAACGCCGCCAGTTTTGCTCGATTGGTTGTCTTGGCATCATACCTTTGGTGGCAGCCACAATGTCGGCATTGCCCTATATAATGGAGGATCTATCTATATTGATGATGGTAAACCTGTCGTGGGTAAGTTCGATGAGACGATTCGAAATTTAAAAGAAATCTCACCTACAGTTTATTTAAACGTACCCAAAGGTTGGGAAGAACTCACCGATGCGCTGGAAAAAGATGCTGAACTGCGTGATCGCTTTTTTGCCAACGTGAAAATTCTATTTTTTGCTGGTGCAGCTTTATCAGAAGCAGGCTGGAACCGACTAGACCGAATTGCACAACAACATTGCGGCGAAAAAATTCGCATTATGAGTGGGCTTGGCATGACGGAAACAGCACCTTCTTGTTCGTTTACCACAGGCCCGCGTGTTATGGCAGGCTTTATTGGTTACCCTGCACCAGGCTGTGAAATCAAGTTAGTTCCTTATGGCGACAAACTTGAATTCTGTGTCCGTGGCAAACATGTCATGAAAGGCTATTGGCGCTTAAATGCAGACCAACAAAGCATCGTTTTTGATGAGGAAGGCTTTTTCCATACTGGAGATGCGGTTCGCTTGGTCGATATCAATGATCCAACTCAGGGCTTAATGTACGATGGCCGTATTGCAGAAGACTTTAAACTCAATACAGGTACGTTTGTAAATGTCGGAACCCTACGCAATAAGGTATTAATTCAAGGAAACAGACTGATTCAAGATGTCTGTATTACTGGTTCAAATCTAAATGCCATAGGCTTTTTGATTTTCCCTAAATTAGATGCCTGTGCCGAATACGCTGAACTCTCGCTAACAGAAAACTCAGCCGAACAAATCTTGAAACATCCTAAAGTACAGCTTTGGTTCCGCCAATTTCTGATGACCTTTAATAAAGATGCAACGGGCAGTTCAAATCGTGCCTCGATGCTCTATCTGATGACTGAACCACCTCAGCTCGATGCCGGTGAAGTTACGGATAAAGGCAATCTCAATCAAGGCAATATCATTAAGCGCCGTGCCGAAAAAATTGAAGAGCTGTATCAAAAACAAACTGAGAATTCACTGATTATTCGAATTCCAACCCTAAATAACTAAGCCACTGAAATAACAGTAAAAAAGCTCAATTTATTTTGGGCTTTACCCTTACTTTTGCCAAAAAAAGGTTAAGTATGCAACAAGATACTGAATTTGAACTGTTTCGCGATAACTATCGCCGCTTTCTAAAAGAATATGTCGCACCGCATTATGAGCAGTGGGAAGAAGAATGTTTGATTCCAAGACAATTATGGAACCAGTTAGGTGAAAACGGCTTTTTATGTGTCGATGTACCTGAAGAATATGGCGGTTATGGCGCCCCTGTACATTATTCTCTGATGCTGGTACAGGAAACTGCGCAAGCAGGTTTTACCTCCTTAGCTGTTGCAATCGGTGGACAAAATGAACTGGTTTCTCCATATATTCAAAACTTAGGTAGTGAAGAACAAAAGCAATATTGGCTACCAAAAATGGTCACAGGCGAAGTCGTGACAGCCATTGCCATGACCGAAGCCAATGCAGGCTCAGACTTACAAGCCATTCGCACCCAAGCCATCCTGAATCAAGACCATTATTTGGTGGATGGTTCAAAAACCTTTATTTCCAATGGGATACATGCTGACCTGATTGTCTTGGTGGCAAAGACTAATCCTGAAGCTCGAGCAAAAGGTATCTCTTTGTTACTGGTCGATGCTAGCTTAAATGGCGTTGAAAAAGGCAGATCTTTAAAAAAAATTGGACTCCATGCCCAAGACACTGCTGAGTTATTTTTTGATCAGGTCAAAGTCCCTAAGAACCAGCGATTGGGAGAAGAAGGTCAAGGTTTTGCCTACCTGATGCAGGAGTTACCTCGTGAACGCTTAAGTATTTCTATGATGGCTTTAGGTTCGATTTTAGGTTCGATTGAAATCACAAGTGATTATGTCCAGCAACGTAAAGCCTTTGGTCAACCTTTAAGTCATATGCAAAACACGCGTTTTGTATTGGCCAACACACAAATTAAGGCCAAAGCGGCTCAGGCTTTTGTTGATCAATGTGCGGAACAATACAGTCGAAATACTTTGAGTGTCAGCCATGTTGCTGCTTTAAAATGCTTTATTACCGATACCCAATGCGATGTGATTGATCAATTACTGCAACTGTTTGGCGGTTATGGCTACATGCAGGAATACCCAATTTCGCGCTTTTTTGTCGATGCACGTGTGCAAAAAATTTACGGTGGTACCAATGAAATTATGAAAGAAATTGTCGCGCGGGAAATACTCGGACGATAACTCTATTAAAAAACTGAAACAAACTCAGGCAGTGCAATGCAGCTACCTCAATGCAAAAACAACAATGATATTTCAGGAAGAAATGCAATGAAGACTAAACTATGGATGTATTCCACTCTTCTACTCTCTAGTCCAATTTTTGCCGGTAATTTTATCGACAACAGCAGTATCGACTTAACTACCCGAAACTTTTATTTTGACCGCGATTATCAGGAACAATCCTTTTATCCTGCCGCCAAAGACTGGACGCAAGGTTTTATTTTAAAGGCCAACTCAGGTTATACCGAAGGAACTGTTGGCTTTGGACTAGATATATTAGCGACGGCTGGGTTTAAACTGGATGCCAGTGCAGACTATGCTGGGACGGGAAACTTACCGCGGGATACTGTGACCAATGAACCTGCATCAAGTTATGGAGAAATTGGGGTAACAGGAAAATCTAAAATCAGTAAAACTGAGTTAAAGGTCGGAACACTTCGACCAATGAACCCTGTACTGGTTGCCTCGCCTGCCCGTTTATTGCCACAAACCTATCGTGGGATTTCGTTAGAATCGAAAGATATTCCAAACCTTGATTTTCAATCGGCTTATATCGACAAGGTCAATCATCGTGATTCAAGCAATTACGAAAACATTAAAATATCAGGTGTAAATGGGCGCTTTAAAAGTGCAGAGACAGATGGACTTTATTATTTGGGAGGACATTACCAACTCATCCCCAATACTAAACTCACCAGTTTTTATATGAATGTTGAAGATTTATATGACCAATCCATGTTTGGGGTTACCTACAATCATCAGTTCAATGAGAACAATAATTTAAGTTCACAATTGCGCTACTACCGCAGCCGTGATGAAGGTCAAGCCAAAGCAGGTTTGGTGGATAATGATCTGATTCATGCCTATTTTGAATATAAACATCAAAACCATAAGTTTATTTTGGCGACTTTTCATCATAGCGGTGACACCGCATTTCCCTACTTAACAGGCGGTGAAACAGGCTTGCTGATCGACACTTGGCCAGCGGAATTTTTAAATCCCAAAGAGCGTGTTTACAGCTTTCGTTATGAATATGACTTCAAAAACTATGTACCAGGTTTACGCTTTATGACCCGTTACACCACGGGTGATAATATTTATGCGCCAAATTTGGGTGGAACCGATTTAAAAGAACATGAAACTGATTTTGACATTGGTTATACGGTGCAAACAGGCATGTTTAAAAATCTGGGCTTACGCGCACGCTATGCCATGTATGACAATAATATGCTCTCTACCGCCAACATCAAACCATCCAACGAAACACGTATCAATATTGATTACACATGGAAGTTTAAATAAGCAAATGGAGGTTCTGCATTGATCAGAACCTCCAATTTTTGAGGATAAATTAATGGAAAAAGTTCTGGTGCTGTTGTTTGGGTTAAGTTTTATCAGCTTCGCTCAAGCTGAAACATACAATCAACCACCACCGCTTCATCTTAAACCGCTGGCTACTTTTAGCGTCGATCTGAATGCACCCGTTTGGGAGCTTGGCATGACCAGTGATGGTGGCAAACGCCGCATTATTCCAATCACAGGTGGCACCTTCCAAGGGAAACAACTCAAAGGCCGTATTTTAAATAACGGAGCAGATTGGCAAATTGTCGATAGCAAAGGCCTCGCCATTATTGATACTCGATACCTACTTGAAACTGAAGATGGCGCACTGATTTATCTTCAAACCAAAGGTTATCGACATGGATCAGCCGAAGTTTTGCAACAACTTGCAAAGGGTCAATAGGTCGATCCGAACAAATACTATTTCAAAATCACCATGCAATTTGAAACCAGCTCACCAAAATATGCTTGGCTGAACCAAACGGTAGCCGTAGGGAGCGCTATGCGTTTAGGTAAAGCTGTAATTTATGATGCTTATACGCTTCAGTGATCAGGCAAACCCATTCATTTTTATTTTCTTCATTTGAAACAAGGATCTTTCGAAATGACGCTGAAAACTTTAGAACCCCTACCTCCCATTCACCATCATCTCGGAGGTCATAATATTCAATGGAATGCAGACCATACTGAACTAGAAATTAGTTATGTCGCGCTGGACAGCTTTACCAACCCCAGAGGTACCGTAGAAGGTGGCATGGTCTGCGCCATGTTGGATGATGTGATGGGGTTATTTACCTATTTGGCCAATCAGCAGACACCAGCCACCACGATTAATCTCACGATGGATTTTTTACGCCCTTGCTTGGTAGGTACGGTACTCACCAAATGTCGCTTTACCAAGCAAGGTAAAGTCATTCTCAACATTGAAAGCGAAGCATGGCAAAACCAGAAACTTATTGCCAGAAGTACTGCAAATTTTATGGTACTTAGCCCCTAACCTACAACATTGTTTGATATGGAACTTCAATCATGCAAAAGCAGTTAAAACAAAAAAATTGGTTCATACCGTTAAGTGTATTGACCTTATGTGTTGGCCTTTCGGCCTGTAGCGATAATGACAGCCCAAATACGACACAAACCACAGCCACAATTCCACAACTTTCTCCAGCCGTTGGGACCAACTTAAAAGGTGCATGCGGGGATTTACAAGGATTTGAATATGCACACACCCATATCACTTCTGCAAACTTAGAAACAGCTGGCAGCTTAAAAGTTGCAGGTCAAGACATTGCGGCACACTGTCGCATTACTGGTTATATGTACCCGCGAATCAGCCCTGTTGATGGGCAAAGCTATCAAATTGGTTTTGAAATGCGTTTACCTCTGGACTGGAATGGTCGCTTTCTTTATCAAGGTAATGGCGGAACTGATGGCAATATTGCCACAGCAACGGGTCAAGTGGGCAGCGGCGGTCCTCTCAGCAATGCACTGCATGATGGCTTTGCTGTCATTTCATCCGATGCTGGACATAATGCTTCACAAAATCCATTGTTCGGATTAGACCCGCAAGCTCGAATAGACTATGGCTACGGTGCGATTACCAAACTCACTCCCATGGCAAAAAATCTGATTCAAGCTGCTTATGGAAAATTGCCAGACCGTTCTTATGCAGGTGGAACCTCAAACGGTGGACGGCATGCCATGATGGCAGCAACACGTTTAAGTGATCAGTATGATGGCATACTCGCCAGTACGCCGGGTTTCCATCTACCACGTGCTGCTGCAGCTCAACTATATACCGCGCAACAATTGCGCCGCGTGGCTACGGATGAAAATGATTTGAGTACAGCACTCACGCTATCGGAACGCAAACTATTGGCACAATCCATTTTAAATCAATGCGATGATTTAGATGGTGTTAACGATGGCCTAGTCCAAGATGTAGAAGCTTGTCGCACTGCTTTTGATATTCATCGTGATGTGCTTGTGTGTGCAGTTGAGCGTGATGGAAGTTGCTTAAGCACAGAACAACTAGATGTACTCGCAAATATTTATCGCGGCCCCGTCAATGCAACAGGTGAAGTACTGTATGCCACACAACCTTTCGACCCGGGACTACTGGGCAGTAATTGGGCCAATTGGAAGTTTGATTCCTCTGTCGGTACAGCGCGTGACCCTGTGGCTGTTGGGATTATTTTTCAGATTCCACCAGATCCAAGCATGATGTTGAACTCTCGACAATTTGCCTTCAGTTTTAATTTTGACATGGATTATGCAAAATTATCGGCAACGAATGAAACGTATCAAGAAAGTGCCATGTCGTTCATGCTTCCACCTGATGAATTAAATTTAGATCAGTTACAGCAACGCGGTGGCAAAATTATTGTTGTGCAAGGTACTGCTGATGGCGTATTTTCTGTAGATGATACTCAAAACTGGTACGATAAATTACTACAAAAATATCAAAATAATACATCTGGCAATGCTCCAAGTTTTGTCCGTTTTTTTCGGGTCCCAGGTATGAACCACTCTAGTGGTGGTATCTCGACCGACCAATTTGATGCACTAACAGTCTTGGTCAATTGGGTAGAATATGGTCAAGTTCCAGACCGAATTGTTGCGGGTTCACGTGGTGAAGCAAATCTCAGTGGGCAAGTAAATACTGAACTCCCTGCCGATTGGTCGGCAAACCGGACACGCCCACTTTGTCCATATCCGCACATTGCGCGTTATAACGGTCAAGGTGACTCGGAATTGGCCGATAATTTTAGTTGTAAATTATAAGAATACAAAGTTTTTTAATTCTCTTTGTTTCAGAGGCTGACAATGTAGGTTATTCTGAATCAAGGAGTACTTCGTCGGACTCTGCCAATACACACTATTGTAGATTTAATTTTCCAATTTAATAATCTTTTCATATGTATTTAGACCTTGTTTCTTGAATTAATCAGTCCCGAAATGCTAACAATTTAGGAAGCGTATGGTATCCGTCACAATAAACAATGTAGTACGCTAAAATTGAAGCACATTTCATTTCTGGGCACAAACTTATTTAAAGTGCAGGGTCTAAACAGTTTCTTATTCGTGAAGAAGATGTCCAAGTGTCACATTGTTTTGAAACCTTAGAATAACCTCTTCACTATTTCAACAGTGAATTATTCACTCAAGATACTGTGACTTCTTTACAGCCACTTTTTTGAAGATTCTCCAAATATTGGCATCTATCAAGTTGCTTAGCCTATTCAGCTGCGATTTGATTACATCAGGTAGTCAACACTCCCAAAAGAAAAGCACATTAAAGATCGGTTGATTACGCATCAAATTTAAATGTTAATTAGAATCGAGAAAGGCTACTTAGGTGTGATTTTGATACAGGAAGATCAGATTAGAATTATTTAATTTCAATTATTCAGCATTCAGCATTATTCAGCCCATAAATCAAATATATCAGGCTTAATAAAACAGCATGATGGCATTAATAAACTCAATCTCATCATGCTGGCTGTTCAATAAAAGAGGAAAGAACATCTTGAATATTTAAACAACTTTATCCATAGACTGCATATCAATAACAAAACGATATTTCACATCACTTTTCAGCATTCGTTCATAAGCATCATTAATGTTTTGCATATCAATCATTTCAACTTCAGACACAATATTATGTTCACCACAAAAGTTGAGCAATTCCTGCGTTTCTTTAATCCCGCCAATGACTGAACCGGCAATAGATCGACGTCCCATAATCATCGGTACTGAATTAGCGCTGAGATCACCCAAATAACCGACTAAGACAATTGTTCCATTCAGTGCCAAAGTTGGAATATAAGGTTTCAAATCATGATCATAAGGCACAGTATCTACAATTAAGTCAAACTGGTTTGCCGCGGCTTGCATTTGATGCTCATCCGTCGATAAAACCACATAATGTGCACCCAATGATTTTGCATCCTGTTCTTTATTGGCAGAGCGCGTAAATAAAGTAACCTCTGCACCCAGCGCATTTGCCAGTTTAATGGCCATATGCCCTAAGCCTCCGAGGCCTACAACCGCCACTTTGCTACCTTTGCCGACATTCCAATGACGCAGCGGTGACCACGTGGTAATGCCTGCGCAAAGAATTGGCGGAACAGCTTTAGTATCTAAATTTTCAGGTACTTTGAGTACAAAATCTTCACTGCAAACCAGCGTTTGTGAATATCCGCCATAGGTCATTCTCTGGTCAATTCTATCAATGCCGCCATAGGTCAGAGTATGCCCGCCTTCGCAGTATTGTTCCAAGTCCTTTTGACAGGCAGAACATGTGCGGCAAGAATCCACCATACAGCCGATACCGACTAAATCACCGACTTTGTATTTGCTGACTTTACCCCCTACTGAAGTGACTCGGCCTACAATTTCATGGCCCGGCACAACAGGATATTGGGTAAAGCCCCAATCATTTCGCGCCATATGCAAATCGGAATGACAGACCCCGCAATATTCGACTTGAATAACAACATCATCTTCACGAGTAGCGCGGCGTTCAAACTTAAATGGAACTAATGTGCTTGACTCATTCTGCGCTGCATAACCTAAGACCTGTATCGTCATAACTTTCTCCAAAAGATTAGCTTATATTGATCAATACAATTTCATCTGACACTTGATTTCAAACCGCACTTCAATACGTCTTGTGATTTGCTATAAAGCAAAAACTGTTCAATTTAAGATGCTGCGGGCGCAAGCTCTCCATACCAATATGAAGCGGTCACACCACCATCCATCAGGAAATCACTGCCCGTACTAAATGTCCCTTCTGGTCCCATCAACAATGCCGCAACGGCGGCAACTTCATCGGGCGTGCCTGCACGCCCGGCTGGGGAGCGCGCCAACATACTGCGATAGCTCTCTCCCCGTGGACCCATTAATTCATCTTTGGCTAATGGAGTCATGATGATGCCTGGACTGATACTGTTCACCCTCGCCCCACGTTTACTCCAACGGACGGCTTCGGCCATTACTCTTAATACATTGCCACGCTTGGAAAGCTGATAAGCATGCAATGAATCCTGAAATGCACCGGATTTCAGCATCGGCTGAGCAAGCAATTCATCGGCAGGCGTGGTTGCTAGAATATGGTTTTGCTCAAGCGTTAAAGCCGGTAAGCGATGCCCAGATTGAGATGAAATCACTATGCAAGAACCGCCTGGACTGATCACATTACCAAATTCTTCCAAAATAACAGCGGTGCCATATAAATCGACTTTTAAAATAATCTCAGGTGTGGCTTGTGACGGCGATACCCCTGCAGCATGAATCACGCCTGCAATATCACCTAATGCACGAGCCCTCTGCACAAGCGCGTGAATCGAATCACGTGATGACACATCAACAAGACTGGCACTCACGTCAAAGCCAGCTTCACTTAATATTTTTGCCGCGGCATTGGCATTTTCTTGTTTTAAATCCGCGAACAGAACATGCTTTCCTGCACTCACACGCCGTGCAATGGCTTGTCCGATTGAGCCTGCGCCAATCACAACAATGACTTTTTTCATATTTTGCTCCTCACTTTTTTCATTCATGGAATAAAATCATTCCAGAAACTTCATCTAGAATGATTAATCCGCGAACCAAGATAGACACTCTGCGGGAAATTCATTAATTCAAATTTATTGTGCGGATAGTTGGGGCAATTCAGCCTCAAGCCTCTGACCGGCTTCAACACTCACCAGTTCCGACAAAATTAAGCCGACCGCCTGCAGCTGCCTCATTGAAATTCCTTGTTTTTGAGCAAGGATAAGATGTGATCTAAGCTGACTTTCCACACCATCCATCGCAGCCAGCATACTGACGGTTGCTATTTCCCGTTCCTCCCAATTCAGTACATCTTTAGAAAAAATATCGCCAAAGAGATGCGCTTTCAAATATTCATCAATTTCAGGTGAAAATTCGAATAATGGACCTTGCACAGACTGCCCTGCCAATTGACTTTGGTTCTGTGTGCCTTGCACCAAAGCCTGATAATCCTGCGCCAATGGTGTACTTGCAGCACCGTCAATGTCGTGAATGCCTTGTGCTTTGCGTTGTTCGAGTACCTGCATAAAAGTAGCCAAAGCATTCAAACTGCGTGGAAATCCTGCATAGGCATAGCTTTGCACCAAAAGCGATTTAATTTGGTTGATCGTTAAGCCCTGATCTAAACCCTGCCGCAGTGCTTGGGCTAATTTCGGTTGATTACCGACCGCCGAAAACGCTGCAATAGGAATCATGGCTTGATGCTTTTGCTTAATGGCATGATTCATCCGCTGTACTTCCTTTTCAGTTGATATCGGTTGCACCTGTTTGATTTCTGCAGCGCTCGATATAGACAAGCTCTGAAAAATCGACAACAAAATCAGGTTCTCTTTCCATCTATAAGCCCATAAAAAAGCGCGCATTCCAGAGCCTCCTGTTTTGACTTGAATCAAGTATTGAACCGAATCCGGGCAATTTGTTCTATCCGCTCAGGATTGCGATGATCCGCAATTAAATGCGCGCCTGTATCCAAAGCTTGAATGCGCTGGATGTCTTGCTCACTTAATTCAAAAGAGAACACGTCAAAATTTTCTTCAATGCGTTTTGCATTCACCGATTTTGGAATCACCGCAATCTCTCGCTGTATCAACCAGCGTAAAATCACCTGTGCAACACTTTTACCATGTACATCTGCAATTTCTTTCAAGATTTCATTTTGGAAAATATCATTTTTACCTTCTGCAAACGGCGCCCACGCCTCATGTTGAATCCCACGCGCTTTAAGGAAGCGCTGCGCTGCAATTTGCTGGGTAAAAGGATGCGTTTCAATTTGGTTGACCGCCGGGATAATTCGATTAAACGCAATTAAATCGGCAATACGGTCAATCGAAAAGTTACTCACACCGATGGCTTTAATTTTTCCTGCGTCATAAAGTTCCTGCATCGCATGCCAAGAACCATAAACATCGGAATAAGGCTGATGAATTAAGTACAAATCAAGATAATCTAAACCTAAGCGCTCCAGTGAACGCTGAAAAGCAGTATGAGCTGTTTCATAACCTGCATCTTGTACCCAAAGTTTACTGGTAATAAATAATTCTTCCCGCGGAACTTCACAGCGTCGGATTGCACGTCCTACGGCGTCTTCATTCTCATAAGCCGCTGCGGTATCAATATGTCGATAGCCGGTCATTAAAGCGTGATAAACCGCATCTTCACACTGCTGCTGATCCAACATTTGGAATACACCAAAGCCTAAAATTGGCATTTTCACGCCATTATTTAAGGTCGTAAATATCATGGTTGCCCCGCATTCAACGTTTGCTTTTAAAAACAATATCTGCCATTAATCTTGATCAGCAAGCTGATACTCCTGCTCACTGACAGGTTCGAGCCAATCCACGTTGCGTCCATTTTCATCAGCACCCGTGAGGGCTAGATGAGTCATAGCAGAATGACCGCTGGCGCCATGCCAATGCTTCACACCTGGCGGACAGTAAATAACATCGCCGGCGGTAACTTTTTCTGCAGCTTTCCCCCATTCTTGTACGACCCCTTCACCTTGCGTCACTACAAGGTATTGCCCTTTAGGATGGGTATGCCAAAATGACCGAGCATTGGCTTGAAAGCTGACATAGGCACTGGATGCATTAATGCCTTCTGTATCGTCTGTCAAAAGTTCCACATGAACAACGCCAGTAAAGCTCTGGTCTGAACCTCCAAAGATTTGATGCTCATTGGCTTTTTTAATGGTTTGAGATGCCGAAGCTTTTTCTTGACTCATCGCTTGTGCTCCAATTGAAATCAGCAATGTGGCCATGAGGACGCCGAATTTCATGTTCATAGTGATGTCCAAACTGGCTGTAAATTGAATAGGTTGTTAGATTGACGATAGTCTCTCTTGTTTTATCAGTATAAAAATCGAAGCCATACTTTGCTGTTCTATTCCTCTTGTATATTTGCCTAATCCTCCAAATTTTTATTGTTGTCTCTATTCAAATCTGCTGAAGCTTCTACAATAAAATGAGTAAAGTTTTGAGATAAGCCGAATGGTTACAAAAGAACGAAACGCACATACCCGATTAATTCAATTGGTTGATCAATATACCTCTGTTGAAAATCGGTTTGAAACTCCTATTGCAGGATTAATCCTAAGTCGCTGGGATACCCCGACCCAAGCCTCGAGCAATATGCTGGATGCGAGTTTGTGTTTGATTGCGCAAGGTAAGAAGCAAGTGATCTTGGGCGAAGAAATTTATACTTATGATGCGGAACATTTCTTATTTACCGCAATTGATTTACCTGTCATTTCACAAATTATAGATGCCTCACCAGAAAAACCTTATTTGGGCATCTTATTGAAATTAGATCCTTATGCTTTAGCACAGCTTATGCTGGAAGCGCATGTGCCTTTTAAGCACAGGACTGAAGATAAAAAGGGACTTGCTGTTGGTGAGCTGACACATGAGTTGACCAATGCTTTTGTTCGTTTACTCGAATTAATCCAAACACCTGAAGATATTCAGATTTTATCTCCTTTGATTATTAAAGAAATTCTGTATCGCTTATTGATGAGCCCGCAAGGTGATCGACTCAAAAGAATCGCCGCCACAGGAACAAATGGGCATCGAATTGTTAAAGCCATTGAATGGCTCAAACATAACTTTTCCAAACCCTTGAGCATTGATGACTTGGCAAACTCTATGGGCATGAGTTCTTCCAGTTTTCATCAGCATTTTCGAGACATTACCTCAATGAGCCCTTTGCAATATCAAAAAAGAATGCGTTTATCTGAAGCACGGCGTTTATTAATAACCGAAGATTTAGATGTCTCCTCTGCAAGTATTCAAGTTGGTTATGAGAGCTTGTCGCAGTTTTCCCGCGAATATAAACGCTTTTTTGGTATGCCGCCGTCTGAAGATTTAAGAAAAAATTAAAGCAGCCATAAATAAAGCATGCCCCTGTGGTTTAGGATCAACCCATCCGTAGATATTTTAGTGATTCACAGCGCTTGCCAGTAAAAAATAAAAGCAATTTTTTGGAGATGGCAGTGCCGCTAAATTCTTAGGTATGAATCCTCATGCACTGATTTCAAAATAAATAATGGCGAATTGAATATTAAGCTTCTTGTTTGAAAATCACTTAATATTCAACTCTTTTATAAATCACCGCCTAGCATTCACTTTCAGCCCCATATTCAGGCATTCCTTCTTCTGCGGTAAAGTGAATATCAAAAGGCTTATTCGTTATAAAAAGCATTAAGACGTCATTATCACTGCGCGCACCATGGAACATTACCGAACCTTCAGGGAACCAAACAAAATTCCCGGGTCCAAACTCTCCCTCACTGGTGACTAAATGTCCCTCTAATACATACATTCCGTGCGCACAATTATGCCAATGTTCCACAGTTCTAAATCCCGCAGGATAACGCAGCTTCCAAACCATCATGCCTGTATCTGAATCCTGCAAACAGGTTTTGACAGGCAGCGCATCATTTAAAAAAGGAATTGGGATAAATTCCCACGGTATAGTATTGGTGTTTACCACAAAAGGCTTATCCGCCATTCTTCTGTTCCCTGAATTTATGAGCTATATATTTTTTAAAATGAAGTGACCTGATCGCATCAATATGATCAGGCCATCAAAAATTAGCCGATTTTAATAATAGGCTTCAGTGTGATCCCTTTCTGACTGTCTATTGCCGCCTGATTAATTTCATCAAAAGCATAGAACTTCACCAATTGATCAAATGGAAATTTGCCTTGTTGATATAATGTGACTAGCTCTGGAATAAATTTTTTCGGTGAACCGCTGCCCTCCACCACACCCAAAATGGTTTTCCCTCCCAGCAATAGGTCATTCACATCAAACTGAGCCGTCGTACCTAAAGGTGGAGCCCCAACAACTGCTATTTTGCCTAAGATCCCCAATGCATCTATCCCCTGCTTTAAAATTTCAGGGCGCCCAGTAGACTCAAGAGCAAAATTAATTCCGCCGCCTGTAATTTCCTTAATAGCTGCCACAGGGTCTTGCGTTTTACTGTTAATCACATGTGTTGCGCCCAGCCGTTTGGCCAACTCTAAACGCGACTCGACAATGTCCACAGCGATAATGATTGAAGCGCCGCATACTTTCGATGCAAGCAAAGCGCTTAAACCAACGGCACCCGCACCCCAGGTCACAAAGCTGCTGGCAGGCGTCACCTTAAGTGCATTAATACATGCCCCTGCACCCGTTTGAATACCGCAGCCTAAAGGTCCGAGCAACTCGATCGGCACATCTTTGGTCACTTTAACTGTATTGTTTTCACGGCTTAAAGCATAGGTTGCAAAAGATGAATGTGCAAAAAAATGATCGTGAACCACCGCATGATCATGCGTACAAATTGCACTTTTTCCTTCTGAATCTGCACCGCTGAAATTGCGTCCAAAGAACTCTGCGCAATATGCAGGATTGCCTGTATGGCACTGTGTACATTTGCCGCAGTAGCCATAGCTTAAAACCACATGGTCACCCACTTGAAGGTCTGTGACATTTGGTCCAATGGCTTCAATAATGCCTGAACCCTCATGTCCCAGCACCGCTGGCAAAGGCACGGGATAATACTGATCACGAACAATTAAGTCAGTATGGCACATGCCTGTAGCCACAACTTTAACCAATACCTCATCCCCTTTCGGTTGGCGGATTTTCAGCGGCTTCAGCTCAAAATCTGCACCTTTACATGCCGTCACTGCGGCAACAATGTCTTTCATTTCGTTCATGCGATTACGTCCTGTAATAAATGATTCAACTGATTAAAAAGGATAATGCGGCGCTTGCGCCTGTACAGTCATCCATTGCCACTGGGTAAACTCATCTGCATTGGCGGGGCCACCAATGCGCGTTCCATTTCCTGATGCACCAAAACCGCCAAATGGATTGACCGTCTCATCATTCACAGTTTGGTCGTTGATGTGAAGTAAACCGACTTTGAGCTGTGCGCCAAGCTGCATAGCGCGCCCAACATTTGAACTGATTACGCCTGCTGAAAGCCCATAGTCTCCATCATTAGCAAGTTCAATCGCTTGTTCATCTGCGCTAAATGGAATGAGCACGGCAACAGGCCCAAAAATTTCTTCACTGAAAATCGAATTATTTGAAGTCACGTCTGAAAGAACGGTCGGCTCAAAAAATACCCCATTGGCATGACCGCCCGCCTCTAGTTTGGCTCCTTCAGCAACTGCAGCCTTCACCAGCTGTTCTACATGCTGCGCTTGTTTTTCATTAATTAGTGGGCCAATGGTCACATGGCTATCACACTGATTTCCCACCACAAAGTTTTTCACTTTTTCAATCACGCGCTTTTTGACTTGCGCATAAATTTTCTGATGAATCAAAATTTTGCCTGAAGTCATGCAAATTTGACCTGAATGCAAAAATGCACCCCATGCAATATTTTCAGCAGCAAGTTCAATATCCGCATCATCTAAAATAATCAGCGAGTTTTTTCCACCTAGCTCTAATGAGACTTTTTTCAAAGTCTTTGCTGCATTCGCACCAACTATACGCCCTACATGGGTTGAACCTGTAAACTGAATACTGGCAATATTTTTATCTAGCGTCAGAGCTTCCCCAACTTCTGCCCCACCCGGCAATACATGCAGAAGCCCCTTAGGTAAGCCAGCAAGCTCAAAAATTCGCGCAATCGCATAACCGCTGCACACGGCTGTGCGTTCATCCGGTTTAAGCACGACTGCATTGCCCAGTGCCAAAGCCGGCGCAACCGCCCGTAAAGCTAAATACAGCGGAAAATTAAATGGCGAAATCACCCCAACCACACCCAGTGGTACACGCTTGGCTATGCTTAATTTGCCATTTTGAGCCGGCAGCAGAGTGCCCTGATCCGCAGCAGGCAAACCGATACAATGTTTAAGGACTTGAATTGCAATACTGACTTCAAAGCCTGCTTTGAGCTGTAAAGAACCGCTTTCTTTCACCAGCCATTCAATCACGTCCAATTGGTTTTCTGTGAGTAAAGCGGCTGCGCGTTCAAATACTGCTTGGCGTTCTTGATAACTCAGCGCCCACCACTGCTGCTGTGCGGCTTTTGCTTGTTGAGCCGCCTCCACAACATCCTGAGCAGAGGCATAGCCGATTTCACCCAGCTCTTTACCCGTAGCCACTTCAACCACTTTATAGGTCGCTTGAGTTGACAGCCATAAACCGCTGAACAGTTTTTTATCCCAAATTTCTTTTGCTAATATCGTCATCATGACCTCTTTAAAATGTATTGACTGCTTGAGTTTCATCGTTGCAAAACTAAAGCGAGAATGTGTTGTCATCACGCATGTTTTGAATTAGAAAATGTAAAAAAGCCTGAAGTTCAGTCCTAATTCTTTCTTAAATCCGCTCTCAACTTGTGTGTCCGAAACCAACTGTGCGCTCAATTGGGTTCTTGGGTTTATCATTTGCTGGAACTCAAACCTTGCCTGCTGCTTCTCCATATTTTGCTGAAGCTTAATACCGTCCAAAGACTGCTCACCGCCATAGTTAGCCGCATATCCCA
This sequence comes from Acinetobacter pragensis, assembly GCF_001605895.1. GTDB lineage: Bacteria > Pseudomonadota > Gammaproteobacteria > Pseudomonadales > Moraxellaceae > Acinetobacter > Acinetobacter pragensis. The sequence goes on along the minus strand of NZ_LUAW01000014.1, from coordinate 114,195 downwards.
GTGCTACACGTTGCTTAGCATTCAAGTCATAGCGTAAATTGACCTGTGTTTGATAGCTGGTGACTTGTGAAAGAGTTTGATTGCCGCTGCCAGCTTCATCATTATCGCCATACCAGATTGCATCCTGATAAAACTCAAAGCCCAATTTGCCATAAAGCGGCTGTACCCAAGCCAACTGCAAATCATATTTAAAACGGTTTTCACCTAGGTTTACCGTATCATGCTTATCGTATTGCCCAAGCGGCAAATAAATAAACGGCGTAAGTGCAAGATAACGCCCTGAAACCCCTTGCTCAGGTTGATTAATTAGCCAAAATGCAGAGGCTATAATAGGATCTGCAAAGCCTGATGCATTATTTAAATGAGCATCCTCAATTTGAGTATTGCGCACCGATCCAAACGGAATAACCACTTGCGGCGTTGCACGTAATCCTGCGATATCGGTATAATGAATAAACCGTGCAATACCTATATCTGAGCGGGAGTCAGCGCGTGCTTTATCACCATTTTGATAGTAGCCTTCCATTTCACTATGCTGATAATAAAAAACACCGACATTGGTTCCGCTCGGTAAAGCCGTATAATCCCCAGCATTCACATCAATGGCATGACTCTGCGATGCAAGTAAAGCACCCAGCATGAGTACCGGCGCATTTTTAGTCCTTAAATGCATAACACGTTCCCTTTTATCTAAATTGTCCTTCATGACTCTTCTCTTCTCTTGAGCTTTTTTAACGGCATTTAAAGCTGTTGATTATTTGCCAAAAGCCATACTTGATTGAGACTGAGCAAGAGAATAATTGCAGTTTGCATGCCAGTTTTTTTATTATTAAAAATCAATATTTTAAGTTTAATAGAAAATCAAACGTGTCCATGATCTAGACATACGAACAAAGGAATGTCCAGTTACTGGACAGTCCTTTGTTTAAAGTGACACTCAAAAAACCCGGCTGAATTAAAATGTGATCAGAACGCTGAATTTAAGCAAAAGCCCGAAACATAACCGCATTTGCGCAGCAGCAATCCAATGTTGAAAGTAAAGACAATGGCAGGATAACCTCAAAGTTAAGCTACGCCATAAGGCTTAACTGCTGATGTATTTGTATACTGTTGTTCTTGATATATTGAGCCGCTTTGCAGTACGTGCGATATTGCCGTTCTCCTCATTGAGCACCTGCATAACCATATGCTTGGTCATGGCATTTAAATTCTCATTACTGCCATCTAAAACAGGCTGATTCACAGTTTGAAGACACAGCTGAGGCTCGGGTAAATAAAGCTGATTTAAAACATCACTTTCATTAAATGCAGCCGACAACCTTACGATATGAATGAGCTCGCGAATATTGCCCGACCATGTATGGGCCTTAAACTGCTGCTCCACTTTAGTTGACCACTGCGAAATCCCAAACTGATGTAAAACCTTATGGAAAATAGCCTGCTTGTCCTGACGTAAGCGCAGAGGTTCCAAATGCACTTGAAATCCACAAATCCGATAATACAAATCACTGCGGAATGACTGCTGTTCTATTTTCATTTTTAGATCCTAATGCGTCGCACACAATAATTTAAATGCTGACTTCATCGGCTTGCGTCCTCCGACACCATAAAACTGCTGATCTTGCAGGACTCTTAAAATTTTAACTTGCAGATGCAAAGGCAAGTCACCAATCTCATCCAGAAACAAAATCCCTTGATCTGCCATTTCTATGAGGCCTTTTTCCCCTTGTTTTTTGGCCCCGGTAAAAGCGCCGCCCTCATAGCCAAACAGTTCCGCTTCCAATAAATGATCTGGAATCGCACCGCAGTTAATAGAAATAAAAGGCAAATCAGCATCCAGCTTTTGATGCAATTGCTGTGCAAAATGATCTTTGCCTGTCCCTGTTTCCCCCGTAATCAGTACTGGAATATCCGCTTTTAAGGCTTTAAGCGCTTGATCAAGTTCATGCTGCGCAGTGATTTTCTTAGTCTGCTTGGATATCATTCCATGCAAGGTATTCAAATGCGCATAAAAAAAAGCATGATCGTGGCTTTGGATAAAAAATGAATCACTCGCATCAGGCTGACTCAACTGCTCTGTTAAGAAAAAATCATGAATTGAACGATCTAATAGCACATCAATCGAACAACTGAGCAGTTTCAATGCCATTTGATTGGCCTTTACAATTTTCCCATGTTCATCGAACACGATCATGCCTGTATAGGCATTTTCAAGTAAATCTTTCGAATGCTGAAAATATAGAACACGCTGATTGGGCTTCAGTTCAGCAAGTATCACTTTATTTTCTAAAATATAACTTTGATACAGCAAATGCCTGAGCCAATTGCTGGCCAGCAACCCTTTCGGCGACGTAATATCTAAAGCCCCTAGAATTTCGCCCGCGCCATTAAAAATGGGCACAGAAGCACAAGAATAATTGGAAAACTCATCTAAATAATGCTGATGCCCAGTCATAATCATTGGCTGTTTGGACAAGACACTGCACGTCGGCGCAATTGCACCAAATATGGATGGATCGACCACGCGGCCTATGCGCAGAAAATGATATTGATCATCTAAATCAGGATTATGCCGTTCAGCAATAATTTTAAGCTGATGATTAATTAAAAAAACACTGACATCCTGCTGTCCAAATAACTGCCAAATATCATTTAAAACCGCTTCTGCTAATGCTGAGAATTTTACATCCTCACGAGACAGATGATCGACAGGAAAGTCAAATAAAGTTGTCAATTTTGAAAATGGACTTAAGCCCGATTTCTTAGACCGTTCCCACGCTTGCAGAATCGGTGAATCTCGCTTCACAATATCTGGAAGCACGCCTGTCGTGTAGAAATTGTATTTAATATTTTGCCAAGAAAATTCAGATAAACCATCCATGAGCATATCCCAAATTAAATCGTTTCTTTAGTTCATATACCTGTTGCTTTGAACGTATCGTTGCACTCGATGCAAGCCTAGTCAGCGTCTACCGCAACTGAATCACTGTTTTCATTTTAAATCTATTGCAAATCACACCTAAAAAATCGGCTATCATTTCATCACCATAAAGCTATGTATAGGATTTCTCAATAGCTGTCCAAGCTTTTGTTCATCTGTTATAGCGGCCCTATGCTTAGTTTTTCCCACCTTCAAAATACCACTAATTTGATCAGCGACATTAAATTGACATAAATTCAAAGCAATCGCATATCTAAAAACTTGAGATGCCTTACTTCTCATACGCCTTGCTGAATCTGTCTTACCCTGCCTTTCGTAAATACGACAAACTTCTAAAATTTGAGATGTTGTAATACTGTCTATTGGATAATCCCCAATTGCAGCATACAACTTACCCCAAACAAATTGATTCCTTCGCTGAGTGCTAGGCTCTAACTCCTTTGTCTTTCTATATTCATCCGCGATTAAAGCAAAAGTATTTTTACCTAATTTAGCTTCTTCGTCATTTTTCTTCAGAACTGCTGGATCTATATTTTGAGTGAGTAATTCTCGATACTCTGTTCTTTTTGCTCGTGCATTTAATAACGATACCTCTGGATATGCCCCGAAAGAAATACTATTGCGTTTTTTAGTGATTGGGCGAACATAGTCCCATCTCCAATATGCATTCCCATTTTTATCAATGATAAAAATAGTCCTTTACCATCGGCAAGTTTAATTTGAACTTTGGTTGATAATTTTTTATGTGAATTTATAGCTGAACGTATCTCTGTATCTGTCAGATTTGCAACTACTTTTGGCATTTTTGCGGTAAGCCTTTACAATAGTTTTGAAATTACCGTAAAAAACTAAAATAACCTGAAACGCGCTCGGATAATATCGGACAGAAAAAAGATAAATTACTTATTTTTAATATATTTTGGATTTCTTAGAATAAGGTAAAACATAAAAATGGTGCGGCCAGCGGGACTCGAACCCACGCCACAGGCTTCGGAGACCTGTACTCTATCCAGTTGAGCTATGGCCGCTTCGGTAGGATTGCGCACATCATATCAAAAAAAACGGCAAGGTAAAGCAACTATATATAGCTTATGCATTTTAGTGCCTATACTTTGTACAATATCCTGAATTTGCAACGCAGTATTCCCTGTGAATTACTTGGTTTATTGAGTCAATTCGCTCACAATAGCCCCATTATTCACCAGGTAATATTTTCATGACTGATGCATTGACGCTAAGGGATTTATCTAAAACCTATAAAAACGGGTTTCAAGCGCTGAAAGGAATCAATTTAACCGTTCCTGAAGGTGAGTTCTATGCGCTATTAGGTCCAAATGGTGCAGGTAAATCAACCACTATCAGCATCATCAGCTCACTGACTAAAAAAACGTCTGGCAGCGTGGAAATTTTTGGGCATAATTTAGATACTCACCCTTCTGAAGCGAAGCAGTGCCTAGGTGTCGTCCCGCAAGAATTCAACTTTGGACAATTTGAAAAGACCTTTGATATTTTAGTCACTCAAGCCGGCTACTACGGTATTCCTAAGAAAATTGCGGAAAAGCGTGCAGAAGAATATTTAGAAAAGCTCGGTTTATGGGAAAAGCGCAATACTCAGGGCCGCATGCTGTCAGGCGGCATGAAACGCCGCTTGATGATTGCCCGCGCCATGATGCACGAGCCAAAATTGCTGATATTGGATGAACCGACTGCGGGTGTCGATATTGAACTGCGCCGCTCGATGTGGGAATTCCTGACCGAAATGAATGAAAAAGGCACGTCTATCATTTTAACGACGCACTATTTAGAAGAAGCCGAAATGCTCTGCCGCCGTATTGCGATTATTGACCGCGGCGTGATTAAAGAAGATACCAGTATGAAAGACTTCTTAAATCAGCTAAACGAAGAATCTTTTATCTTTGATTTGGCCGCGCCGATTGAACCGCTGCATATCGATATTATTGGCGTGCGTTTTAATTTGATCGACCCTGTCACCTTAGAAGTGACAATGGACAAAGCGCATACATTAAATGAGCTATTCCAATTAATGGAAGCTCAAGGCATTCAAGTGCGCAGCATGCGCAACAAATCCAACCGTTTAGAAGAGCTGTTTGTAAAAATGGTTGAAAAAAATCTTGATGGAGCCGCGCAATGAATTTAAGTCAGCTAAAAGTCGCACTCTATACTCTTGTACATAAAGAAATCCGCCGCTTTATGCGGATTTGGCCGCAAACTTTACTGCCGCCAGCCATTACCATGAGCCTTTACTTTGTGATCTTCGGCAATTTAGTCGGGTCACGCATTGGCACCATGGGCGGTTTCACCTATATGCAGTTTATTGTTCCCGGCTTAATTATGATGGCCGTGATTACCAACAGCTACGCCAACGTGTCTTCAAGTTTCTTCAGCGCAAAATTTCAAAAAAGCATTGAAGAACTGATTATGAGCCCTGTCCCTTTGCATGCTATTTTATGGGGCTATGTCTTGGGCGGTGTTTGCCGCGGCGTGCTGGTCGGCATTATTGTTACAGCCATGAGCCTGTTTTTCACAGACCTCTATATTACCAATTGGTTTGTGACTATATATACCGTGCTCATTACCTCCTTCTTATTTTCATTGGGCGGCTTTATTAATGCGGTATATGCTAAATCTTTTGATGATATTTCAATTATCCCAACTTTCGTCCTTACACCGCTGACCTATTTAGGCGGCGTGTTTTACGCCATTTCGGCGCTCAGTCCATTTTGGCAAAATTTATCTTTAATTAACCCCATTGTGTATATGGTCAATGCATTCCGCTACGGCATCTTAGGCCACAGCGATGTCAGCGTTGGCATTTCACTTGCGGTTGTCACATTGTGCTGTGCTGTACTTTACGGCATTGCTTACTATTTACTTTCTCGTGGTTCAGGAATGCGTGAATAATGAGTGTAGAACATTCTCTTTTAGGTAAAGACACTAACTATCCAACAGAATATCAGCCCGATATTCTGTTTCCGATTGCCCGCGCTGCTGCCCGCGAAAATTATGCGCATGTAGAAGGCATTCAGCAAGGCAAAGACTGGTGGCATGTTTTTGAAATTTCTTGGCTGAATAATGCCGGTATTCCGCAAGTGGCGATTGGCCGTCTGACTTTGCCTGCAGTTTCACCGAATTTGATCGAATCAAAATCTTTAAAGCTATATTTTAACAGCATGAACTTTACTAAGTTCAATTACAAAGATGAGTTTAAAGCGCTGGTTGAAAAAGATTTATCCGCTGCTGCAGGAGCGCCTGTCACTATAGATTTATTTCATGCCGATGATGTCGCCATATCGCAGCCTGAAGGCATCTGTATTGATGATCTGTCACCGGCACATTTGGAAAATCATCCCAATGCGGCATTGCTGGCTTTAGATCATGCGCACGCTGAAGATGTTGAAATACAGCTGTATTCACATTTACTCAGAAGTAACTGTCCAGTCACTGGACAACCGGACTGGGGCACGGTATTTATAAGATACCAAGGTAAAAAGCCGTCTTATGAAAGTATTTTGGCTTATATTATCTCGTACCGCCAGCACAACGGTTTCCACGAGCAATGCGTGGAACAGATGTATGCTGACATTTGGCAGAACCTGAAGCCTGAAAAGCTCATGGTATATGCTGCCTATACACGCCGCGGCGGTTTAGACATTAACCCTTGCCGTGTATCGGACTTAACATGGATGCCTCGCCCAATTCGATTGGCGCGACAATAAAATAAAGAACATTGAGGTTTATACGATGCCATTTTTTGGTTTTATTCCATCTGAAGCGCTTTTAAACAGCATTGAGACTGGCCACAGCAAAAAGAATTCCAGTGAGCCGCTGTATCCTTTACGGGATAAAACAGCCCTGCTGATCAATGATGAAATTATTGATGCGACAATTCTAGGCCCAGTTCGCTTATTCCCCGCCAGTGACAAGCGCGATACAGCTGAGAAGCTGGCAGGATATGTAAAATCAACCGTTGCCGTTCTATTAAAGCAGCTGCTCAGCAAAGCTGATAATGATGTAGTCAAGCAATCGATTGAATTTTCTGAGCGGAGCTTATTTTCTGACGCTTCCGGCGCTAAACGTGTCGGGGAAGCGCTGGACAGCAGTTTAGTTGCCAACTTAAAAGCCTCTTATGCAGAGATTAAAGCTGGAAATGACATTAATAAGTCAGCATTTGCCGCATTGTACAAACAATTTGCAGAAGCGACTGTGCGTCATTTTATGAATGATTTTAATAAAACTCTAGATTTGGGCATGATTAAGCGCAAAGCCGCTGACCTCGGCTCATCTGCAGTCATTAAAGCCATTCATATCGCCATTGATAAAATCTTCCCGAACTTAACCAAAGAAGAATTAGGTGCACTGGCCGAAGCACACGACCCAATGTTCAATCCATAAGTTGCCCTGCTGGTATTGAATGAAAAAGGCCGCGCTTAAAAAGATGCGGCTTTTTTATATTCGGCAGTTGAGCAGTAATTAATATTTATCCTAGTTCGTGTTTTGCTTGATTAAAGAAATATCAGCTGCAGCGCATTGCAGCAGGCCAGCATAAATGTGCGCTTGAATAAAAATTCAAGTTTTGCGCATTAATGACTATATATGTATTTCAATCAGACCTCTTAAAGTTAAAACCCTTTATAAAGCCCTTATACACGTCTGCTTTAAATACAGCTTTGCGCATGCATGCAATCCAAACCCGAAGGTGTCTGGAGCGTGCCGCTCGAATTGATCGCTTATTAAAAACATCAAGAAATGCAGCATCGAATTGACATAGATAAAGCCATCAAAATACAAACATTAAAAAGCTGGACATATCATTAAAATTTTCAAACGGCATTCCTGTAAAAGCCTGCTTTCACCTGATTATTTCCAGCGGAAAATCGAGATAAGCATTTTTTCAATACAGTTCTTTGCAGGCAAATAAATTCTTCTACTATATATAGGTATAAATCTGCATAAATGAAGGATGAGGCTTTATCTTTTGATCAATCCTTGTCTGCTTTTATAGAACTTTTTGTTAACTTGCAGCCCATGAGTGTTATCTTAGGAAATTAGGCAACACGCCACTTAAATTCAGCATTTTTTGATGCTTTTGACATCCTCCTGCATCTTTTAGCGCATTACGGTCATTTGATACGTTTTGATAATAATTTTGGAACTCAGCCCAATATGTTTAAACAACATTTCTATAAGAAGCTTAAAACTTTGGCCTTAGCTGCTGGCGCACTTTCGATCACCAGTTTTTGCCAAGCGAATGACTTTCAGAATTCACCGCAATATTTTAATTTTAAACAAAAAACCATGCAGACCTATGGCTTAAGTGCAGAACAGGTCGATTGGGCAATGAATGGCGCAAAAAACCTGCCCAATATCATCAATATTATGAACCGTCCAGGTGAAAGCAAGCCGTGGTATGAATATAAAACCAACTTTTTAGCTGAAAGCACAATTCAGCGCGGTGTCCGTTTTAAACAGCAATATGCAGATACGCTAAACCGGGCGGAACAGCAGTTTGGTGTCCCTCAGTCGATCATCTTAGGCATTCTGGGCGTAGAAACCGGTTTTGGCGCCAATAAAGGCAATTTTGTCACCCGTGATGCGCTGGCAACGCTAGGTTTTGGCTATGAACGCCGCGGCGCATATTTTCAAGATGAATTAAGCGCTTTAATTGCTTGGTCATATAAAGATGGCGTACCGGCAAATTCAATTGTCGGATCGTATGCCGGCGCTGTGGGCTATCCGCAATTTATGCCGAGCAACATTCCTAAATTTGGCGTGGACTATGACGGCAACGGCCATATCGACTTAAGAAATTCTGCTGTAGATGCCATCGGCTCCATTGCAAATTATCTCGCGCAGCATGGCTGGCAGCGCAATCAGCCTATTGCATTTCCTGCCCGCTATTCAGGAAGCAATCCCGCAGCCGTCATTTCTGCAGATTTAAATCAGCCCATGCCATACGGCGTTTTAAAGACTCAAGGCATTAGCCCTTTGAATCCTATTGTAAAAATAGATGACTTAGACTTGGTGAATGTCATACAGCTGCAAGAAAATTATGGGCCAATTTATTACATTACTTATCCCAATTTTCAGGTGATTACCACCTACAACAAAAGCCGCATGTATGCCACTGCGCTATGGCTTTTAGGGACTGAAATTACCAGCCGCTAAGGCCGGTAATTTCCTTTGGAAAGTAAAAGTCAATAAAAAAAATTAAGAAAAAGACTACAAAACAGGCGTTTTACATATATTGTTACACTATTGATTATTTTTTAATCAATGATTGTGTGTTTTTCGTGCTTTTTTAAACTATTTTAATTAAACACTAGACAGCCTGTTGACTGCATGAATATTATCCATTTCGTCAAATGTAGTTGCAAAAGTGAAATAACAGGCAACATTGCATAAATTTCAAACAGTTGAAATTAACTGCAAAAATGCCCTTGGGAGATAAACAATGCAGTCATCACTTATTAAGTATGTCTTAGCGGTTGCCACGACGGTTGCCCTAAGCCAATCACAAGCCGAGATGGTTCAGTCATCATTTACCAATGATAACGACAATTCTCGTCTTGCCGCGCGTGCTTTAAACAAAGAAGCGCAAAGCTTTAACTCAAATTTTAAAAACCTCAGCAGCCTTTCAATCACTGAGCGTTCTGGCGACAAAATCCGCCGAGAAACAATTGCTGCAAAAATTGAAATCCCTCAAGATGAGCCTTCAGTGATTGAGAAGTTGAATACTGTTGCGTCCAACACTGTTCGCCGCTTCAGCCAAACAGGTACCGCTTCGTGGTACGGCCGTCAATTTCATGGCCGTAAAACTGCCAGCGGCGATACATTCGATATGAATGGCTTAACCGCAGCGCACCGCAGCTTGCCGCTGAACTGCTTTATTCGTGTAACGAATAAAAACAACGGTAAAAGCGTTGTGGTGAAAGTTAATGACCGCGGCCCATTCCATGGCAACCGTGTACTGGATCTTTCCTATGGCGCAGCTAAACAGCTTGGCATTACCAACTCAGGTACTGCAAGTGTCAACATTGAACGTGTAGACGGTCCGAACTCTTAAGGCTTTACTGCTGCATTTGACTTAAAAGCCGCTCTGCGGCTTTTTTTCATTTCATTGCATTTAAAAGCCTGATGCCCCACCAGCTGAACGGTAGGTTCTTTCACAAGCCCGAATAAACCGAACATCACCATAACGCACTGCATTTTCCAAACAAGCAAAATCGCCGTATGCAGGCATCCTCAGTTTAGCTTGGATGCTTTAATGCATAACCTCAAACCCAATCCGGCATACTGCGGATTTGAATATTTTGACGGCTCCGCATTTGTTGATTATATTTTACTCAGGAATAAACTGAAGCAAGGATCCCGCATGAAAACAGTCACCGAATGGTTTGATGAATACAGTGAAAGCCATCAGAACAAAACCAATAAGCTGATCCACTGGATCTGCGTACCGACCATTTATTTTTCAATCATCGGCATTCTCGCTCACTTCAGTGTTCTGCTGACGGCCCTCTTAATTGTTATGGCAATGATATTCTATGCGCGGCTGGATATTGTTTTAGCCATTGCCATGGCAGCGCTGACTTTAGTGATGGCATGGCTGATTTTCACATTGCCTGCAAGTGCAGGTCTATACATCGCGCTGTTCATTGCGGCATGGATCGGACAATTTTATGGCCATAAAGTGGAGGGGAAAAAACCTTCATTCTTTAAAGATCTTCAATTCCTCCTCATTGGCCCTATATGGTGTGTAGATGCGTATCTAGGTAAAGTTAGCTCTAAATGGAAAACCCGCCAAAAAACGCAAATGGCGAGCATTTAGCGCACTTATTTTCTAACTGGGATAAAAAAGGCTTTTTGTTTAGCTTTTTTCATCAAACCAGCCTTCTTATTTGAATTATTTTCATCTAATTATTAAAAATTGAAAAAATAAATCATTAAATAAAAAAACAGCAAACTCAGCACAATGCTGATCAGCAATTTACGCGTCATTGCGGTCACAAAAACAGCAAAAATAGCGCCATAAAAATAACTGTTGCTGATGATTCCCTTCCATTCACTGTGCTCGAAAAACACGATCGGTGTAGAAATGGAAACCATTAAGCAAGGCGCTGCATATTTCAGCATACGCAGGGTAAAATCAGGCAGTTTAATGGCTGTTTTAGGCTCCAGAAAAAGGTAGCGGTTAAAAAAAGTCACCGCAGTCAGGCCAAATAATAAAATCCAACTCATCATTTGCTCCCTCTCCAATCCAGCCATGCAGCGGCCAGCATGCCGCAAAGCCCTGCCAGCACAATAGCCGCTTCCAGTTTCAGCCAAGAAAACACCGCTGCAAAAAGCGCTGAGGCACATACGCCAACAATTGCCAGCCTGTTCTTCAGCAGCAAAACCGCCATGACCAAAAAGATGACAATAATCGAGAACTCCAAATGGAAGGTAGACAAGTTCGGAACCATTGCAGCCAGCCCAATACCTGCGATGCTGAACCCCACCCAGCACAGATAAAAGCTCAACCCGGCTCCCAATAAATATTTATAAGGCCGCTGCTCATTCAGCATAGCGGTGGCATAGAGTTCATCCGTCAGTAAAAAACCAAGGCAGAGCCGTTTTGCCAACGGCAATTTGACCGCTTCATCCCTTAAATGCAGGGCATAAATAAAATGCTGGCTGGTTAAGAAAAATATGGTGAGGACAATACTGACAGCAGATGCGCCTGCTGAAAGCATGCTCAAACTGACCAGCTGCGCGGCGCCCGCAAATACAAAAGCAGACATGCCAATCGCCTGCATTAAGCTTAATCCCGCATTGACTGCTGCAGATCCAGCTAGAATCCCCCAAGGAATAACAGCAATAGACAGCGGCAGCATATCCTGCACGCCCTGCCAAAAGCCTAAAGACGGAGTGCCCTTCGCTGAATTAGGCCATGTTTTCATCATTACGGATTCATCCCGAGTTCCAATTTCTAAAAAGAATGAATCCAAATACACTGAATTAATTGAACAAAATTGCGGTATGCATACATGCAAATATAGGAAATAGAGCGGTTTTACACACATGCTTGATGCAAATAGCTGCGCATGCTGAAAAGCTATACGGAATTTTTATGCAATATATATTGTGCAGGCGTGCAGCCCAACGACTTCTTAAAATGCCGTGTAAAATGGCTTTGATCAGAAAAACCGCACAGCTGTGCAGTTAAAGCAATGTCCTGACCCTGTTTCAGCAGTTTCAGCGATTTACGCAAACGGCATTGCACCAGCCAGGCATGCGGTGGCAATCCTGTATATTTTTTATATTGGCGCAATAAATGCCACTGGCTTAAACCCGCCATCTGCGCTAATTCGGCCAATTGATGCTCTTTTTCGGGTTCAGCGGCCAAGAATTCCTGTATAAGCTGAATTTTTTGCTGCGCTTCAGGTAAAGATTTTAAACTTTGTTTTTCCCGCGCATGTTTACCGAATAAATAGGCCAGTGTAGAAATATATAAACTTTGCTTAAATAATGCATTTTTAGGCTGCAGCAATAAATCGAACAGCAAATGCAACTGCTCCGCCAGCCCCTCATCATGCACCACGGCTTGCGGAAACCACGGGGCTGCACCCGCTTCTCTGAAAAATCCGGCGCTGATTTCCTCCATCATCTCTGGAGTCGGGTAAATCGCCCGATAGCGCCAGCCCGTGTCCACCGCTGAAGAACCGGTATGTACTTCATCCGCATTCACCAAAATAATGTCCCCTTTCGGTGCAATATGCTGACTCCCCATGGTCAAAAACGACTGAGCCCCTTCATCAATCAAACCAATGCAATAGCCTTCATGCGTATGTTTTGAAAACTGAGTCTGCTGATAGGATGCTTTCAGCAGCTCCAGCCCGCCCAGCTCTTGGACATGCCAATAATCTGCAAATTCAAGCGCTTTGTTCTCTTGCATGACTGCTCCTGCCTTATGAACACCTAACATAGCTATTTTTTAACGCGTGCATAGAACAAAATTGCTTATTGAGCTTTATCAATCGCAGCTTTTTTACTGATAAATTTTCCCATCATGCTTTAACCAGCCATCTTCGTGGCGTTTATTCGGGTCTAAATGCGTCCAATGAATAACTCCGCCTTGGCCTGAATATTCATACTCTCCATAAAATTCGACCATATCACCTTTTTGCAGATTTTGAATTCTTGGTGATAAATCAATATTATGCGCGACTAAAACAGTTTGCCCGTTGCTGAGTTTCAAAATAAATTTCTGGTGTTTTGATCCTTCTGTATCATCACGCAGTACCGCCTTGACTTGTCCGCTGGCCTGTACCTGCACATTGCTTTGCTGCTGTGCAAATGCTTGCGCAATTTTTGCAGTATCGTCCTGACGCTGATGCTGCTGTATTTGCGCAGAGTCATGCTGCACTTTGACCTCCGCAGGCAGCTGCTCCTCAGAAACATGTGGAGACGCAGACTGCTCCATTTTATTGTGCTGCAGATCAATGCCGAAATACGCCGCTGCCAGCAATGCAATAACCGCGCCTATGCCTATATTTGTTTTATTCGCCATAAGTTATCTAATGTGTAAATCATTGCGGCCATTATAAAGCAGATCAATCCTCTGATAATTATATGTTTTATGTTTATTATTACAGCCATATACAAGCAGCGGCGTATTCAGCCAAAGCCATCCATAAAAAAAGCCCCAATAAAGGGGCTTTTCTCTGCAAATAATTTAAGCCTATACAGGCAAAAAATTATTGAGCAGCAGCAGCTTGAGCAGCAGCAACTTCGTCAGCGAAGCTCATTTCTGCTTTCTTCTCAATGCCTTCACCTACTTCAAAGCGAACGAATTGAGCAACAGTTGTTGCAGCGGCTTTCAGTACGTCAGCAACTTTTTTGTCGTTGTCGATTACGTACATTTGGTTCTCAAGTACAACTTCGTTAAGGTACTTTTGAACTGAACCAGTTACCATTTTTTCAACGATGTTAGCTGGTTTGCCAGATTCAATTGCTTTCGCTTCAGCAATTTCTTTCTCTTTAGCGATAAGTTCAGCAGATACTTCAGCTTCAGTTACAGCAACAGGGTTGAATGCAGCAACGTGCATTGCAATGCCTTTACCAGTCGCAGCATCGCCAGAGTAAGCAACAACTACACCAATTTTCAGACCGTGTTTGTAAACTGCAAGGTTTTCGCCTTCAACAATTTTTGCACGGCGAACTTGGATGTTTTCACCGATTTTTTGAACAAGCGCAATACGCGCTTCTTCTACAGTGTGGCCATCTTCAAGTTTCAATTCTGCAATTTGAGCAGGATCAACAACGCCAGCAGCAAGTGCGGCAGCAGCAACTTTAGCAGAGAAACCAGCAAAGTTTTCGTCTTTAGCAACGAAGTCAGTTTGGCAGTTTACCTCTAAAAGAAGCGCTTTGTTGCCTTCCTGAGCGATAGTGATTGCGCCGTCAGCTGCAATGTTGCCCGCTTTTTTAGCCGCTTTTGCTTGACCAGATTTACGAAGGTTATCAATCGCTAATTCGATATCACCGCCCGCTTCTGTTAATGCTTTTTTACATTCCATCATTGCAAGGCCAGTACGGTCGCGCAATTCTTTAACCATGCTTGCTGTAACTGCAGTCATGTTTATCTCCTAGATTCGGTAGAAAATGAATTCTTTTTAGAACAGAAACGGCCCAGAGGATACTCATGGGCCGTCTGCATACATGACGCTTACATTGCCACCATCACATGTCGCAAAAATGACAAGCTTGCGTCAAACGCATTAAGCCTCTGGAGCTTCTTTAACGTCTTCAGCTTTTGCTTGCGCATTTGCTTGTGATTGAGCATATTCTTTACCAGCAAGAATCGCATCAGCCATAGCAGAAGCATAAAGAGTAACTGCACGGATCGCATCATCGTTACCAGGAATAACGTAATCTACGTTGTCTGGGTTAGAGTTTGTATCAACGATACCGATTACAGGAATACCCAGGTTTTTAGCTTCTTTGATTGCAATTGCTTCGTGATCAACGTCGATTACGAATAATGCGTCAGGTAAACCACCCATGTTTTTAACGCCGCCAAGACCGCGTTCAAGTTTTTCCATCTCACGAGTACGCTCTAAAGCTTCACGTTTAGTCAGCTTAAGGAAAGTACCGTCTTGAGATTGAGTTTGAAGGTCTTTTAAACGGTTGATTGACTGACGAAGAGTTTTCCAGTTAGTCAACATACCGCCTAACCAGCGGTGATCAACGTATGGTTGACCTGCGCGCTGAGCTTGCTCACGGATGATGTTAGAAGCAGCACGTTTTGTACCAACGAACAAAACTTTGTTCTTTTTGCTAGCCAAGTTGTTAGCAAAGTTCAAAGCATCATTTAACGCAGGAACAGTGTGCTCAAGGTTGATGATGTGAATTTTGTTGCGCGCGCCGAAGATGTATTCGCGCATTTTTGGATTCCAAAAACGTGTTTGGTGACCGAAGTGAGCGCCTGCTTGAAGAAGGTCGCGCATGCTTACGTTGTAATCTGCCATTTTCTTTACCTTAAAGTTTGGGTTAGGCCTCCATATATCCGCATTCTCCACCCCAAAGGGCACCCAGAGAAATGTGTCGATATATGTGCGGATTTTATTGCCCCATCGCACAAAGCCCGTGAAATTTATTCACGAAAAAGCATTTGATAAAATGGGCGGCTATTTATACCATAGTCACATACAAATTTCCAAAAGTTTTTAAAGATCATGATCAGTACTTACGAAGCCCCCCGCCGTTTAATTAAAACACCAGACGAAATTGAAAAAATGCGTGTGGCTGGACGGCTGGCTGCAGAAATTCTGGATATGATCAAACCGCATATTGTTCCCGGTGTGACTACCCTGGAACTTGATACGATTTGTCATGACTATATTGTCAATAAACAGGATGCAATTCCAGCGTGTTTAGGTTACGGCGCAGCGCCGGGCCGCCCAGCATTTCAGCACGTGATTTGCACGTCAGTGAATCACGTGGTTTGCCACGGTATCCCATCTGACAGCAAGGTGCTGAAAAAAGGCGACATCTTGAATATTGATGTGACTGTCATCAAAGATGGCTATCACGGCGACACCAACATGATGTACATCGTCGGCGGTGAAACATCAATTCTTGCAAACCGCTTATGCAAAGTAGCTCAAGAAGCCATGTACCGCGGCATGGAAGTCGTTAAGCCGGGTGCAACCATTGGCGACATTGGCCACGCAATTCAAAAATATGTGGAATCTGAACGTTTTGGCGTGGTTCGTGAATATTGCGGTCACGGTATTGGCACGGTTTTCCATGACGAGCCGCAAGTGCTTCATTACGGCCAGCCCAATACTGGCATGATTTTAGAAGAAGGCATGACGTTTACCATTGAACCGATGGTTAACGGCGGTGACTGGAAAACTAAATTATTAGGCGACAAATGGACTGTTGTGACTAAAGACCACAGCCTGTCTGCCCAGTATGAACATACGCTGCTGGTTACTAAAAACGGTGTTGAAGTGCTGACTGCGCGTCAAGAAGAAGACCTTTCCCGTTTTCAAAAATAAGCGGCGCACATAGTCCTGTAAAATATCCTAAAAGACCGCTTACGGGCGGTCTTTTTCACATCTATTGAAATGATGCGCACTATATTGCCCATACGGCTCCAGCTATTATCCATTGCTGCCATAAATAATTTAAGCTTCTAGCCGCTGCATCAGCGATATAAAATGCCTTGCAAACAAGCATCTGCGCACAGCATTGAAGCGAACCTATCAATTTAATTAATTCGTAATGCCAAGATTTTTCTATTTTTTATTCACTTGAATAATGACCATTGCCTTTTTATAGACTTTTTTTAGATTGGCGCAAATCTCACTCCCCTTTATGCACCATTTTAGGCTAAGATAGTGTGCTTTTTAATTTTTAATCCCTATAAGAAGGAATACTGCCGTGGACGTACGTCTCTCTGATCGTGTAAATGCCATCAAACCGTCCCCAACTCTTGCGGTAACGAACAAAGCAGCTGAATTAAAAGCTGCGGGTAAAAACGTTATTGGTTTGGGCGCTGGCGAACCTGATTTCGACACACCACAACACATCAAAGATGCAGCAATTGCAGCGATTAACAACGGCTTTACAAAATACACCGCTGTTGACGGTACTCCTGGCCTTAAAAAAGCAATTATTGCGAAATTAAAACGCGACAATAACCTTGAATATGCTGCAAACCAAATCTTGGTTTCTTGCGGCGGCAAACAGTCATTCTTTAACTTGGCGCTGGCTTTGTTAAACAAAGGCGACGAAGTGATTATTCCTGCACCTTACTGGGTAAGCTATCCAGATATGGTGATCATCGCTGAAGGCGTTCCTGTTATCGTAAAATGCGGTGAAGAACAGCGTTTCAAAATCACGCCTGCTCAATTAGAAGCAGCGATTACAGACAAAACCCGTCTTGTTGTTTTGAACAGCCCGTCTAACCCAACAGGCATGATCTACACTAAAGCTGAATTAGAAGCTTTGGCTGATGTTCTTCGTAAATACCCAGAAGTTATGGTTGCTTCTGATGACATGTACGAACCAATCCGTTGGGATGATGAATTCTACAACATCGCGACTGTTGCGCCTGACCTTTATGACCGCGTAATCGTTCTGAACGGTGTGTCTAAAGCATATGCAATGACTGGCTGGCGTATCGGCTATGCAGCGGGCCCTGCTAAATTGATTGGCGCAATGAAAAAAATCCAATCTCAATCAACGTCTAACCCGACTTCTATTTCGCAAGTTGCTGCAGAAGCTGCGTTGAATGGTCCTCAAGATGTTCTTGAGCCAATGATTGAAGCATTCAAACGCCGTCATGACTTAGTAATGGCTGGTTTGAACGACATCAACGGTATCTCTTGCCTACCTGCTGATGGCGCATTCTATGCATATGCAAATATCAAACCATTAATTCGTGCAAAAGGTTTAAAATCTTGCACAGAATTCTCTGAATGGCTACTAGAAGAAACTGGCGTTGCTGTCGTTCCTGGCGATGCATTCGGTCTAGGCGGCTTCATGCGTATTTCTTATGCAACTGCTGACGAAGTACTTGTTGATGCGCTTGCACGTATCAAGAAAGCGGCTGATTCAATCGAAGGCGTTGACGCTGCGATTGCTTCAATTGCTGCTGAAAAAAAAATAATTTAAGACTTAGCGCTTAGATTTTTAAAACCCCGCAAATTTCGCGGGGTTTTTTATGGTTTGAATTTAACAGCTTCAAAACATGTACGATTGAATCATTTCCCTTAGTTTTCTAAACATTCTTTTTCTCTGACGAAGCCCAAATCACCAAGCCAATCCCAGCCAAAACAATTGCCGCTGAAACTATAATGCGCAAACTCAAAGGTTCACCTATAAACAATGCGCCGCCAATAATGGCCAAACATGGTACAGACAGCTGCACGCTGCTGGCCGTTACACGGTCAATCTGCTTCACAATGGCGTACCACAGGACATAAGCGCCGCTGGACGCTAAACCGCCTGACAGCATGGCTAAAACCATTCCTCTAGGCTGTACAAAACTCTGACTGTAAAAAACGATATAAGCCAGTAAGACAAAAGGAATCGCCATAATGAAATTCGCCAAAGAACTGGCCATCGGATTCTGCATATTTTTACCCGCGATGCTGTACATGGCCCAGCCAATTCCTGACAGCACCATAACCGCAGCATAAATAAGATTTGGCGCAGATGCCCCCGGCAGCAGCAGAATGCATATGCCTAAAATTGCAATTGCCAAGCCAGTGCCGCGGCGCGCATTGATTTTTTCACCATGACAGATGCCATAGCCCACCATGCATAGCTGAACTGTACCAAAGAGCAGCAACGCCCCCACACCGGCATCGATATGCACATAAGCCAAAGAAAAAGCGACTATATACAATGCAAGAAAAAAACCGTTTTTAATATTCCATTCTATTTTGTCTATATTTTTAGAGAATAAATAAAGCAGCAGCAAAACCGCCGCTCCGCTGCCGACCCGAATCAGACTAAAACTCATCGGGTCAATCTGCTGTTCAGCCAGCGCCAAACGGCATAAAACTGAATTTGCCGCAAAAGCCAGCATGGCAATGCAAATTTTAAACAGCATGCTTGAGCATCCTTATCCAATAGCATGATGCTATAGATATATCGAAACTATCCCATTAAATCTATATCGTTTTTCTGATTCAATTTATAAACATTACAGATGACTGAATCCTGCAATTCAAAAACGCCATCATTCATCTTACCTTATTAATCTTTTTCATCTTGGGAGAATAACGCCACGACATCTGCCTCGGTCAGCTGTTCTCTGGAATATTTAAACTGGTAAAAATCAGGCTTATGGTCAATATAGATTTCAGTCGTCAGTTTTAAATCCTCCGGCGGCTCCTGCAGCGCAAAGACATTAATATTGCAATAACTGCCGTCCTGCGTACGCCAAAACAGCGTTGTTCCGCAGTAGCTGAGAACCCGCGCTCGCCCCATTCAGATGACTTAAACAGGCTTAAATACGCTTGATCCTCAAACCGTAAACTGCCGGGCTCAATATCAATACTCATCAGCACACCGCTGGATTGCTGCCGGCACATAGAACAGTGGCAAGCATGCACATCATGATTTTTTAATTCTGCTTCAAAAACAGTTTTAGCGCATAAACAGCTCACTTTCATCTTTATTCCCTCTGTCACTTTTTAAAATTCGAATGCCAATCTAAGTATTCTAAAAACCGCTGTTCATCATGGCTTCTTTTTATATATAAAGCACATACAAAAAGATGGCTAAGTTTTAATCATGAATTTTGAAACAATAATCTCTTTGCAATAACACATGCTTAAACTTTAAAATACAGCAACACTCTCTTATAGAAGTGATCAAGCACGTCATGCGCTATAAAATTATCGATGTTTACCAGAAAGAAAATCTGAAGCACTACATTGCAAAAAGCTTAAAGCCCCGCTCCCCTCAATTCATTATTATTCAAAGTACTCAGACCCTCTGCCTGAATTTAGATATCATTGATGTCAATCCTAAAACAGCTGTGACAACGTGGGCGACAGGCGAAGAAATTGCCATGAAAATCCTGCGCCAATTTGACAGCTTTGATAAAGCCTATCTCACCTAATACAGACCAATAAATGTACTGATGAATTCAAAACTGCGCATTGACGCCCGCGGGTGAATTTTGTTTAATAATATTAAGTTCCAAAAAGGAACTAGATGTTAAATAAATACAGGAAGAACAGAATGCATCCAAAAGAAATGACAGGACTACAGCTATTACAGGCCATGTGTGACGGCAAAATCCCCCCTGCAAGCATCAGCGAGACAATTCCTATGCAGCCTTTTAAAGTTTCTGAAGGAAGCATCAGCTTTAAAGCAACAGCAGATCACCGTCATTTAAACCCGCTGGGCAGCGTACATGGCGGTTTCGCGGCAACTGTTTTAGATTCAGTGACTGGCTGCGCCATTCATACTATGCTGGAAGCTGGCGTAGGCTATGGCACCATCGATTTAAATATTAAAATGTGCCGCCCAATCCCTCAAAACAAAGAGCTTTTGGCTGTCGGCACACTGATCAATATCAGTAAGAATTTAGGCATTTCAGAAGGGAAAATTCTAGATGAAGACGGCAAGCTGTATGCCCATGCCACTGCAACGTGCATGATCATCCGCCCTTAAGCTTTTATGTTCAAAATAGAACACTGCTCTACCCGTCTGAGACTCATATAAAATCAATGCTGGGATAGATCTTCTGCTGCGCAGCTGAGTCTCCCAGCGCATTGCATTTGGCCTCTTAGATCAGCTGCGGCAATGGTTTTACTTGAGGTTTTGGACGGTTTAAGCTTTTAAAGATGCAGTAGAACTGAAATAAGCCTTCCAGATTGAATGCTTCACGCTGCGAGCCTTGAATGGACCATGCCTGTGCTGCATTCTGACCTGTCAGCAAGTTGCCTTGCAGGCAAAATACATAGCGGTCAAACTCAGGCGCAGGCTTCGCTTTATCGCGTAAAACAGTATTGATTAATGGCGCTTTTTTTGTATTTACAATCCATTTATCACTTAGCCACAGCTGCAGTAAATCCCCCAGATACAGCGGCTGTCTTGCAGCCGGCCATACATGAATATAGGCATCTTCTACGGGCGTAAAGTATTGTTCAGCATTCTGCAGAATTGAAAGATACTGGTCTTGATAAGATTGAAAATTTGAAAATAGATGAGAAATAGTCAGCGCATTCATTCGCTTTCTCCTGTTTAGCCATTTTAGTGCTGGCAAGTTGGTTTAAATCCACACCGTTTAAGCTCGCGCTTAAACTCTCTGTTGTTAAAATCAGACTAGCAAGTGAATTTTCCTATTGCAAGGCTTTCCGGCTGTAAATTTAAAAACCGAACTCTTTTGTTTAAATAAAAAGCATATAGTTCAAAAATGATAGAAAGATGACAGTTTTCACTTGACCCTCTAGGAAATCTCCTTATAATCGCATGCAGATTCTCCAATAGCTCAGTCGGTAGAGCGACGGACTGTTAATCCGCAGGTCCCTGGTTCGAGCCCAGGTTGGAGAGCCAAATTCTAAAAGCCCACGCATTATGACGTGGGCTTTTTTTATTCCTGCATTTATCTTTTATCACCTGCTTTTCAGTTTTCAGTTTTCAGTTTTCAGTTTTCAGTTTTCAGTTTTCAGTTTTCAGTTTTCAGTTTTCAGTTTTACCAACTTAATCGAAAGATGCAGCATCTCTGCCTAAACTCATTTTTAAGACAAAACGGCATAAATAATGAAAAATATAAGCCAATGAATTTACCTGTATCGAACCCGCAGAGCCTTCTCCCCCCTCCCTTGCATAACTTTAAAATGCAGCGGCTTAGGCCATATCTGGCTCGAATGCAGCCGCCAGCATGGCATCAAAATATAGGCCCATTCCGCTATGACTGTTTTACTGTCCACCTGCCTTACATTCACACGCCGCGGTAAAATGCTGCATGTTGATTATTTTTACTTCGATTAAGCAGCAATTTCGAGTTTTTTCAACATTCTGTCTTGACCTTATGGGCTGAGGTGTCTAGAATCCGCTTCAGATTCTCCAATAGCTCAGTCGGTAGAGCGACGGACTGTTAATCCGCAGGTCCCTGGTTCGAGCCCAGGTTGGAGAGCCAAATTTTAAAAGCCCACGCATTATGACGTGGGCTTTTTCTTCGGTATAGCAAAAGTTCCTGTGTTCGATTTATCTCAAAGTATTTTTTTTATCATTGGCTGTCTGGCAAGTTTTGCATTAATTTGCATTCTGTTTCCTCGTCTGTTTTTCAGCAAACAGAAATATTTTCCTAAACGTGTCATTACCCCCTTTGAAAGCAAAATGTACACACGCCTAATCAGTGCTTTTCCGCAGCACCATGTTTTAGCGCAGGTGGCGTTCAGCGCATTAATTACCAATCAAAATTATAAAATCCGCAATCAGTTCAACCGTAAAGTGACTGACTTTGTACTGCTGGATAAAGACTGCAATGTCGTCGTGATTATTGAACTGGATGATCCAAGCCATCTCGGCAAAGAAAAAGAAGATGCAGAGCGAGATTCCATGCTGCAGGAAGCCGGTTACCGCGTGCTGCGCTACACCAGCATCCCTAGCATACATAATTTGCAGAAAGATATTCTGTAAGGCGCTTCCTAAATATCCCTATTTTATCTGCCCGCTTATCTCAGCAATTCTTAACCCTTCCGGCAACACTGCAATAAAAAATCCCAGACACTGTGCAGCGGCTAGGATTTTTCACATCAAAGGGAAGAATTAATCTTCAAATACTTTGGCCTGATGAATGAGCTGCAAAAATGCCGCTCCATCCTGTATTTGATTGGCGCTCAACAGGGCCAGCTTGACCAGAAACAGCTCGCGCTTTTGTTCCGGCACAGCATCTAAAGTTTCGGCCAGCAGGTCATAGACTTGTTCTAAATCTGGAATGGAAATAGCATTCATGCAGCAGCTCCTTCGGCAGCTTGAAGAAATTGTTGAAACGTTTGTGTAATGGCATTTTCACGATAAGTCATCCAGCGGCCATTAATATGATGCCCTGGGCGCACGAGATAAATCGCTCCAGTTTGGGCAAACAGGCGCTCAGCCGCAATATTTTCTTCAATCATGAAAGTCTTGTCTGCCCCATTCACAGTAACGCCGTCCTGTGCCAAAGCAATAATTTGGACAGGCACACCTTGCGCTTTCAGTGCTTGAATTTCAGGCTGCAGCTGTGCAGGAAGCTGGCCGTGTTCGGTCAATGCCAGCACTGTGAATTTTCCTGAAATGGCATTATACAAATAATCGCCATCGGCAAATTTCAGATTGGGAATCAGCGCGCCATTTTCGGTCAATTCGCTCATTTGCGCATTATCATCATTCTGGCTGTTCAACGGCGAATGCGTGTAGGCATGCGGGCGCGATGTGCGCCAATGATACAGCGGACGCACAAACTCGTGCTCCAAAGACAACGAAAGCACCGCATTGCGCAGCAGACGGTAACCTTCTGTCGGCGGCGCCATAAAGCGGGTGGATTTTCCAGCCTCTGCAATAATTTCACGGGCTGCGCCCACGCGGTCACAGCTGTAGCTCTCTAAAAGCTTTTCAGCCGCCCAGCCCTTCACCACTGCTGCCAGTTTCCATGCCAAATCCTGCGCGTCCTGAAAACCGGTATTTGCGCCGCGTACACCAAAAATCGGCAACAGATGCGCGGCATCACCGGCAAAAACAATCCGGTTATGCACATAATTATCCAAGGTCAGCGCCCGCGCAGAATATACCGTGCTCCAGTCCATTTCCCATTCCAAATGATCTTTGCCAATCATCTTGAGCTGATCATTGACGGCTTTATGCAAGTTTTCCGGCAGCAAAGCCTCTTCTGGAGAAACAGCAGGATCGAGCTGATAATCAAAACGCCAAATACTGTCGGGCTCACGGTGCATCAGAATGGTATTGCCCGGATTCCAGTCTGGAGAGAAGTAAGCCAATCGCTCTGTTGGATAATCTAATTTTATACGGATATCCGCAATGACAAACCGCCCTTCGTAGCTTGCACCTTCCATCCGCAATTTCATGCGCTCCCGAATTGGGGAACGCCCGCCATCCGCTGCCACCACCCACTTCGCAATATGCTGATAAATGCCTTCCGGTGTTTCGATGCTTAAGGTGACTTGATCATCCGCTTGCTCATGATCGACGACTTTATTGCCCCAGCGCACTTCTATGTTCGGCTGTTTGTGAATGGCTTCCAGCAGAAAATGCTCCAGCCAGTTTTGCTGCAGATTGTTTAATGGCGCAAATTGATCATGTTCATTGACCGGTGATGCCATGCGAAAAGCGATTTGACCTTTATAGATTGAATTGCCGTGCGTCCAAGGCAGCGCTTTAGTCATAATGCCTTCAGCAGCGCCCGCAGCCTGCAAAATCTCCATGGAACGCTTGGTGTAAACCAGTGCGCGGCTGCCTTCAGAGAGCTGCAGTTCGGCTGACATTAAAATAACTTTGACGCCCTGCTTGGCCAGCAGTAAGGCGGCAGTCATGCCAATTGGTCCGGCACCGACTACGGTGACGGTTTGATCATCTACCGTTTCAAATGAAGCGCCATGATAATGCGGAAAAACTTGATAATTGTAATACAGTGATTTTCTTGGCTCTGCCGCTGGAAAATGCATATTGAACTCCTTGTCTTCATTACAATAAATAGATACCTAACCACTCAACCTGCTGGCTGCAGCGGCATGCTGTTTTTTAATTCAATCGAATTTTCTTCTGTATTTCTGCGGTACTCTTGGCTTCCACGCAAGCCAAGGACATAAAATCCCAGCAATAAAATGCTTAACACTGAGCAAAGCATCCAAACGACAGTGAATGAACCTGTCGCGGCGGCAATCATTGAAATTGCCGGAACGCCAGTGGCAATACCCAGTGTCTGAAAGCGCAAGCAGATACCGTAAACTTCGCCATAATATGCAGGGCCATAAGTTTTGGAGGCCACAACAGCCGGCGTTACCGTGCCTATGCAGTTGCCAACGCCCCAAAACATCACACCAAATAGCCCCAGCATCCACATATCTGCAGAAACAGTAAAAATAAAAGCCGTACAAGTCAGTAAAACCGATGCCGCCACCAATGCAGTCGTTTTAAGCGATCCAAATTTGTCGTACAGCCAGCCTAATCCCACTTTTGCAAAAATCATAATGCCTAGCGTGATCACCAGCAGCGTTGATGCCTGCTCCATGCCAAAAGTATTTTGCAGATAAACCGGCAGCTGCAGCACAATACCGCCGCCGACAAAACCCACCAAAAATTGAGCCGCCAGCATAGACCAGAAAAAAGGCTTTTTCTTTAATACCGCAGGCGCCAAATGCACAAGCGCGATTTGATTTTCCGGCACAGACTGCTTAACCGCCCGCGCTTCGCCATATGCTTTTAAGCCCATGCTTTCTGGGCTGTCTTTGATGATAAAGACAATCAGCACGGCTCCTGCTGCAAACATGATCGCCGCCACCGTCTGATAAGCAAACGCCAGACTGAAATGCTGAATGCAGTAGGTAATATATTTACTTAACACCATTCCAAAGAATGCACTGCCCGAAAGCGCAATGCTCATCGCCAAGCCTTTCTTTTCTGCAAACCAGCGGTTCACCAATATATTGGGCGGAATAAAAGTCAAACCTGTAGAAAAAAATCCGAACAGCGCCGCTGTGACATATAGCACCATGATACTGTTGACCATGGAAAATGCGGCATAACTCAAGCAAAAACCTGTTAAGAAAAACAATAAGGCTTTTTGGGTATGCGCCTGCAGGATTTTTCCAACTTTGGGCGAAAACAGCATTACTGTAATATTGATAATTGTCGAACATAAGGCAAACTGCGTTGCACTGATACCAGCCTGCTGCGTAAATGCATTCAGGTAAATATTGAAAGTGGTGATAGTTAAAGCAATGGCTGTGCCTGAAACCGCCATAAGCGCCAGCACAATCCACCAGCCGTAAAAAAATGGATTTGAGGTTTTCTTCATTTTGCTTTCCCTAGTTCCTTGCATACTGTCTGCCCAAGGAAAGCAAAGGCTTAACCTTGAGAGATAAATTCCGTGAGCGCTGCGGCAGTTCCTTTTAAAGCCTCAACTTTTTCATTTTTAAAATCTATGGGTAAATGGCCTTCCGCACCTAAAGCGGCAATAGCGAATTCAATTTCACCATGGCGGTTAAACACCGGCACACACACCGCATTGACGCCTGCCAGCAAATCTCCTGAAACTGTCGCCGCGCCCATCTCGCATATACTGATTTTCAGCGCTTTGAACTCATCCCAGTTGGCTGGATAAACCTGCTGTCCCAGTTTTTCGCGCTGCTGCCATTCCTTGTCCAGCAAAGGCCGAACAATATCTTCTGCCATGTAGGCAGCATAGGTTCGGCCTGTTGCCGAATTCAGCATCGGCATGATTGAACCCACCCGCGTAATAACGGAAACTGGCTGATCTGGCTCAATCCACTGCACTACTAAGGGCCCTTGCGATGTCCATTTGCTGATTTGCAAACCGCAATTAATTTCACGGTGCAGCGCATGAATCATCGGCTGAGCCGCTTGAATCATATCTGTCCGCTGAATACAGATCAGGCCTAAACGCCATGCCTGATCTCCCAGCGCATAACGCCCATCCGCCAGCTGCTTGGCATAACCCGTCCGCACCAGGCTCACCACATAGCGGTGAACCTTTGCCGGATGCATCGACAAATTTTCAGAAAGTTCTTTCAACATCATAGGCGTACGGTGCGCAATAAGCGCATCCAATACATTCAAGCCTACTTCTAAGGACTGCACGCCGCCTTGTATTTTTTCTTCAGACATCCGTCTTTAACTCTCACTTTAATGATCAGCATTCTACGCGAAGCAGTCTGATTGAAAAGCGCTAAACACAAAATTGGCCGCAATAAACTTTTAAGCAGAGCTCCTGAGATATCGATTAAAATTCTATCAAATTACGAAATACATAATTAATTTATATATTGCGTAATTTATAAAAATGAGTATGATGAGATTAATCGCAAAAATCAAGACTTCTTAGACCTTAGGCTAAAAAATTTAAAAAGTACTTCTAATTTATATACTTATTAATTTTTTAAATTATTCAGACTGCTGAATATGCGCCCTGCTTTGAAGCCTTGATGGTTTTATTTTTCATGCAAACTTGTCAAAGCACATGGATTGCCTGCATCGCTACAAGGAATTTAGACATGACTCGCCCATTGAAATCATTTATAGACATTGCCGAAAACTCAGATTTTCCTATTCAAAACCTGCCCTATGGCATTTTCAGTGAAACCAAAGATGGTGTCCGCCGTGCAGGCACTGCCATTGGTGAATGGGTATTAGATTTAGCTGCGCTCGAAGCAAAGGGCTATTTAAGCATTCAAGACGGAGAAAATTTTTTCGCGCAAAGCACGCTGAATAAATTTATTGAATCCGGCAAAGCCAACTGGTCCAAAATCCGTGCCGAGCTGCAAGACTTATTGTCTGCAGATAATGCTGAACTGCGTGACAACCAAGCACTGCGTGACCAAATCTTCTTTAAGCAAGCAGATGTGACTTTGCATTTACCTGTGCATATTCCAGGCTATACCGATTTTTATTCATCTAAAGAACATGCGACCAATGTCGGCTGCATGTTCCGCGACCCTAAAAATGCCCTGCTGCAGAACTGGTCAGAACTGCCTGTCGGCTATAACGGCCGTGCAAGTTCAGTGATTGTCAGCGGGACAGATGTCGTCCGCCCATCTGGCCAAATTAAGCTGCCAAATGCAGAGCGTCCGCAGTTCTCGGCTTGCCGTAAACTCGACTTTGAATTGGAAACCGGCTTTATTGTCGGCAAATCAAATAACCTCGGTGAACCGATTGCTATTGAAAATGCATGGGATCACATTTTTGGCATGGTGCTGTTCAATGACTGGTCTGCACGTGACTTGCAGCAGTGGGAGTATGTGCCGCTCGGTCCGTTCAATGCCAAAACATTTGCATCATCCATCTCACCATGGATTGTGACTTTAGAGGCTTTAGAGCCATTTAAAACATCTTCTCCAGTGCAGGAACCGCAGCCTTTGGCGTATTTGCGTGAAGACAACAGCAGCAACAGCTATGACATTCATCTGTCTGTTGAAATTCAGGCCGATGGCGCCGAACAAGCGGATGTAATTTCCGAAACCAACTTTAAATATATGTACTGGTCGATGGCGCAGCAGCTGACGCATCACACTATTGCAGGCTGCAATATGCAAGTGGGAGATTTGATGGGTTCTGGCACTATTTCAGGCCCTACACCAAATTCGTATGGTTCATTGCTGGAAATCACTTGGAATGCGACGAAGCCTTTAACGCTGTCCAATGGCGAAGAACGCAGCTTTATTCAGGACGGCGATACGCTCATTATGAAAGGCTTCTGTGAAAAAGATGGCCTGCGCATCGGTTTTGGTGAAGTCTCAGGCAAAGTTCTGCCGGCTTTGAATTTTAATTTCGCAGATTAAGCTGAAAGGATCATAGCCATGAAACTTTACAGTTATTTCCGCAGTTCAGCCGCTTACCGCGTCCGCATTGCACTGAATCTGAAACAGCTGGATGCAGAGCAAAAGCCGGTGCATTTACTGAATAACGGCGGCGAACAGCACAGTGAAGCTTACCGTGCAGTCAACCCAAGCGAATTGGTGCCTGCGCTGGCAGATGATGATTTCATCCTGACACAGTCGCTCAGCATTTTGGAATATTTGGAAGAGAAATATCCAGCGCACAGCATTCTGCCGCAAGACTTACAGCTGCGGGCGCTTGCCCGTGCATTCAGCATGAGCATTGCCTGCGACATTCATCCGCTCAACAATTTACGCGTGCTGCAGCATTTAAGCGGCGTACTGGGTTTAAGCAATGAACAGAAAAACGAATGGTACACGCATTGGGTCAAAGTTGGATTTGACGCTTTAGAAGCGCAGCTGGTCCACTCCAACGGCAACTTCTGTTTTGGCGAGTGCCCAAGCATTGCTGACTGCTGTCTGATACCGCAAGTCTATAACGCGCTGCGCTTCAATATTGATCTAGCAGCGTATCCAAAAATTCAATCTATTTATGCCCACTGCAATGCATTGGATGCATTTCAACAGGCTGCGCCTGAAGCGCAGCCAGATGCGGTTTAACCGGTTATTTCGTAAATAAGGACATTCAACATGGCAATTCAAATTGAAAAAATTCACCACGTGGCTTACCGCTGTAAAGATGCCAAAGAAACCGTGGAATGGTACAAAAAAAACCTGAACATGGACTTTATTCTTGCATTTGCAGAAGACCATGTGCCATCGACTAAAGCCTTTGACCCGTATATGCATTTATTTTTAGATGCTGGCAACGGCAATGTTCTAGCCTTCTTTGAACTGCCGACTCAGCCGGAAATGGGCCGTGATGAAAACACCCCGAAATGGGTGCAGCATATTGCGCTGAAAGTTAAAGACCGTACTGCCCTAATTGAAGCAAAAGCGCATTTGCAAGCCAATGGCGTAGACGTATTAGGCATTACCAACCACGGCATTTTCCATTCAATTTACTTCTTTGATCCAAATGGCCATCGCTTGGAACTGGCGTATGATGATGAAAAAGCGCCTGAAAAAATTGCCATGATAACGGAAGAAATGAAGCATGACATGCTTGAACAGTGGTCTAAGACCAAACGCGCGCCTGACCATACACACTTCCTGCACGCCTCTGAATTAGACAATAATTCAGCTTCTGCAAAAATAGATGCTTAAGATCAAGGAAGATGTGTCATGAATAAACTCATTGCAAGTGCAGAACTGGCATTGGCGGATATTGCTGCAGACAATCAAACCATTGCCGTTGGCGGTTTTGGCCTATGCGGCATTCCTGAGGCTTTGATTGAAGCCTTAAAAAATACTGGCGTAACAGGCCTGACCTGTATTTCCAACAATGCCGGTGTGGATGATTTCGGCCTGGGCAAATTGCTGCAGACCAAGCAAATCAAAAAAATGATTTCATCTTATGTCGGTGAAAACAAAGAATTCGAGCGCCAATATCTAAATGGTGAACTGGACGTTGAACTGACGCCGCAAGGCACATTGGCGGAAAAACTGCGGGCTGGCGGTGCGGGCATTCCTGCATTTTTTACCCAGACAGGCGTAGGCACTTTAATTGCAGAAGGCAAAGAAGTCCGCGAATTTGACGGCAAAGAATATATTTTAGAGCCATCGCTTACAGCAGATATTGCTTTAGTCAAAGCGTATAAAGCAGACAAAGCCGGCAATTTGGTGTTCCGTAAAACTGCGCGCAACTTCAATCCTGAATGTGCAATGGCGGGAAAATTTACTGTGGCTGAAGTGGAACACGTGGTTGAGATTGGCGAGATTAACCCGGATCATATCCATTTGCCGGGCATCTATGTCAACCGCATTGTATTGAATACAGCGCCTGAAAAACGCATTGAACAAATGACGCTTAAGGCGGAGGCTTAATCATGGCATGGACCCGCAATGAAATGGCGCAGCGCGCAGCTTTAGAATTAGAAGACGGATTCTACGTCAATCTCGGTATTGGCCTGCCGACCTTAGTCGCCAATTATATTCCCGGCAATATCAATGTGTGGCTGCAGTCAGAAAATGGCCTGCTGGGCATTGATGAATTTCCGACTGCAGAAACTGTCGATGCAGACCTGATTAATGCCGGCAAGCAAACCGTTACCGCGCGCAAAGGCGCAGCATTTTTCTCCAGCTCAGAATCTTTTGCCATGATCCGCGGCGGTCACGTAAATATCGCAATTTTAGGCGCTATGGAAGTTTCTGAAACTGGCGATCTTGCCAATTGGATGATTCCGGGCAAGAAAGTCAAAGGTATGGGCGGCGCTATGGATTTAGTGGCCGGCGTGCAAAAAGTCGTGGTGCTGATGGAGCACAATGCCAAAGACGGCAGTCCTAAAATTGTACCGAACTGCTCCCTGCCGCTGACAGGCAAAGGAGTGGTAACGCGCATCATCACAGATCTAGGCGTGATGGATATAACCGAAAAAGGTATCGCTTTGGTTGAATTAGCAAAAGATGTAACGCTGGAACAGCTTAAGGCGGCTACTGGTACAGCGCTGCTTACCGATGCTTTGGATGCGGCCTAAATTGGAGCAATATATGATTTTTGACCATGATTTTGCAAAAATAGCTGGTTAAACCAATTCCAGCCTGCAATAAAAAAGTACCGCTGCTGCGGTACTTTTTTATTGGCTAGTTATGCATTTAATACAGATACTGCAGAATCAGCTGAGCATAAACATTACCATCTGTACCGCCTACCTGACTGCCGCCATGATCGATATCTTTCTTAGGCTTATACCAGCCAGCCAATGGGATCACATTGATATTCGCTGTGGGTGACCACACTGCAAAAACATCCACCTCATGGCCATCCAAATTTTCAATATCTTTTTTGACGGTATCAAACTGATATGCCAAAACACCTAAATGCAAATTCTCTTTTATAGATGCCTGCAGCGATAGCTGATGAATCCGCGCGTTGCTGCTGAATGGCCCTGCATAATTGCCAGCGACTTCGCCTTGGAACCATGTGCCAAAGCCTGCATCGGTATTGCCATAAAACAGCGGATCATAATTTTCTGAAAAAGATGAATAGCGGTAGCCTAAAACAGGCTGGTACGGCAGCTGATCAAAGATGTAATTTGCAGCGGCGTACCATGCATTTTCGTTATTATGCTTTTGATCTTGATGCACATATTCAGCATTGAACGCCAGCTGTTCATTCACTTGCACTTTCGCCCGCAGCGCAATATCTTTCAGATCATCACGCACAGATTCCTGATTCGGATCTTCCAGATCCGTCACCTGCAAATAGGTTAAGCCTGCGGATGCTTTGCCAAAGTCATATTCCGTATCTGCTGCCCAGAGCTTAGGCTGATATTGCGCTTTATTGTCAGACTCTAAGTAATACCATTGCGTTTTCAGCTGCTCATTCAGCTGCAGCTTCATTTGCACTGCAAAATCAAAACTGCGGCGCGCCGCTAAATAATAGCCTCCGCCGCGGTTCAGCTCACCATCGGCGATGCCTTTACCAACATTCAGCGCATCTCCAGCAACTAAAAAGCCATCAGCGATTTGTATGTTTTGCCGTCCTGCTCGAATATCAAAGCTGGCTTCTTCTGCAGAACCATTACGCCATCCGGCTGTCCATTCTTCTAAAGATGTTTTTCGCTCTTTGCCAATGGTCATGCCGCCAGCATCTCCATCGCCAAAAGTACCAGAACTTAATCCCATCACGCTGCCGTATAGTGCGCCGCCATTGAGTGAATACTCACCTTCAACACCATATTTAGCATAGGCTTCCTGCCAAAACACATCACCTTGCGCATTTGGGTTGTTATAGCTTTTATCACTGTAAAAAGCGCCTAAAGTCACATCTAAAACCGGTTTAATTTTTATATTTTCAGGTAAACTGCTCATTTGCGCCTGCACTGTGCCGCCGCTCAGCAGCAATGCTGCCGCACACATGGTCTTTTTCATTCGCTTTCCCTTAAAACTTATTTTTCAATATTCAAAAAAAGAGGACCAGCTGCCTGCTGATCCTCCTGATTCATCAATCAGTGCTTGTGCTGTTCTTTTTCAGCGGCCTGCTTTTGATCCGCGCCATTATTTAAGGTTGGTGTACTGTCAAAGAAATTCCATGGCTTAAGCATGGTATACACCCACTCTGTCGGCATAATCGGCCATTCTTCTGCACGCGCGACATGTGTCGTGCCCGTAGTCATCCAGACCACCAAGTCTTTATTTTCAATATTGTCATTATTGGCAACAAACTCACCCAGCCCTGTATCTTTTACCGAGCGGTTTGAATACTTGCCTTCAGGGAACTGCTCATCTTTATCACGTTTGGTCACCCAAATCTGCTTATCCATAAAGCTTAAACGCTTGAACAGCCATTCATCTGGCGCAAAGTTTGCGCCTTTCGCGATCGGGTGCGTCCCTCCAGCAAATGGAATCATTTGGTAAGACACCGGATTGCCCATGCGGTTTTCTTTATTGGTGTTTGAAATTAAGCGGATGGTTGATGGATCAAACTTCTGTGCAGCTGCCTGTTCCGTTCCGACAATCCGCTCTTTCACTTCCATTACGCTGCTGCGCGGGCCGCCGCGGGTATTTTTAGCGACTACAGGATCCAGCTCCATAAAGCTGTTTGCGCCGCCATCCACATCCATATCTAAGCGGAAATTATAAATATGCTGATGTGTTGTACCGACAACATTATGGTCAATCAATGTGCCGTAGCGGGTATCTTCTTTTGCCGTTGCATCGTGCATGGTGCGGGCTTTCACGCCTTTGACCGCCTCAATGCCTGTCGCGCCGGCATTGATGCCGATGATGCCGTTATTATTAAAGACCCAGTCAAAGATATAGTCATAGTTGCCGACCGTGCTGATCCAGCGCACCACCAATTCACGGCGCTCCGAACTGATATTGGGCTGGTTCATTTCTTGATGCTTGAATTCAGGGCCTGCATAGCGTTCAAAAATCGCAATGGCATTTGGAATCACACGCGGCTGGCCGGTGTAGTCTGCAATAACCGCATCCAGCAATACTGCATTATCTGGCGCATCAACGCCTTTCTCTATAGATGACGTCAGCGTGCCCATGCCGTATTCGCCAGAATCCAGATAAGATTTGAAATACCAGCCCATATCCGGGTCACCATATGGCACCACCATGCCGCCTAGGTTGCCTTCATACATGACTTTACGCTTTTCGCCCTTATCTTTATAAGTCACTGTAGAGACTTTTAAACCGACGCGTGAATCCAAACCGACATGAAAGCACCATGGCCCCCAGTGAATGGTCTGACCGGTAATGGAAAAGTTTTTACCCTCAGGTTCGACCATATTCAGCGGTTTAAATTGTGATTTATCATTTTTATTCGCAATAGAATTTGGTGACATCGGCACAGGAATAATTGCGCCTTCTTCAAGCTTTACAATTTTCTTATTGTCCAAATCCACCACGGCAACTAAGTTTTCAATCGGATGCGCCCAATAATTGCCGTCTCCTGTATCTAAATAGGACACCACTTTCAGCACATTCAGCTCTTGACCCAAACCGTCTTTGCCGCCAAAAAAACCCACCGTCAGCGGTGTCGTCACCACTTTAGACACATCATGTACGCCGCGTTTTGCCAACGCCTTTTTATAATTTTTATCTTTTGTAATAATTTCCTGTACAGCCAACATATCGTCATACAGCACCATGCCATGAGTATTGTTTAAAACTTTCCACTGCGTCACTTTATTGGTTTTTAAATCAACAGCGCCTTCTATCACCTGCTTACCTTTCAGCAGCGTGAATTCAGCTACACGGTCCTGCATCAAATCTTTGTGATTGATAAAGGCATCCCAGACTTTATCTTTTTCAGGCTCTCTCAGTTTAATTTCAGAAAAACGCATGTTGGCATACGCATGCTCAGATTTACTGATGGTTTCAAAAGTCTGTGATATTTCTTTCGACGTTAAGCCATTGAGCGGATGCGCAACGGACTCAACTTTAAAAGTCTGATCTAAGCCTGATTGAAAAATTTCAGATGCAAACTCTTTGCTGACCACGGGTTTGCCGTTTTTCACCACCAGCGGCACACTCACTTTCAGCGGCTTGCCATTGACTAAAACAGTGTCTGAGTCCGGCTTAGCGCGAACCACCAGTGAACCTTTAGAAATAGTATAGATATTTGCAAATTCATCTTTTTTGACGTCTGCGCCAAAATCACTCATATTTTGATACAGCGGAACCATATCAGCCGCTTGACCATGCGCCCAAATCTGCTGGCTTGCCCCCATAAATACTGCTGCTAAAGTTAAATTTAAACCAGCCCATTTTTTTAATGACTGTGTAATCAGATTATATTTCATTCCCTAAATCCATAATAAATAAACTCTATGGATTTAAAATAGAGGATTTTTTTTATTTAAAAATCCTCCCAAAGGATGATTTTTATCTTAAAAATTTACAAATTAATTCCTGACGGTTATTTATATTTATTTTTTGATAAATATGCTGAACATGCGTTTTTATCGTGGCTAAACTGCAATTTAAATGCATTGCAATGTCACTGTTATTAATGCCATTTAACAGCTGCTCCAGCACTGCAATTTCTTTTTTTGTCAAACTGTATGAGGCCGCGATATCCGCTTTATCCAAGGTGTCCGCATGATGGTAAAAATACTTTTTTGACAGCTGGTAAAAGGATTCCAGCATATTTTTATCCTGAATAGAAAAAGGCTGATGAGAATCTTCTCGGATAATACTGAGCCCCAAAATAGGATCTCCATTTCTTTTCCTGAAGAATATTTCTGCAGTATCCTGAATTTTCCATCGGTTCATAAAATCTAAATATGTGTCATCACATTGATGCTGGCTCAACAGTTCAATATTATTATTTTTATTATAAAACCGTTTAAATGAAACAGGATCATATTCAACTTTATGATTCAAATATTCATCTAACGAAGTTTTATGAATATTAAATGCATGATAATTATATGCAGAATTAATATTATCAATAGAATAAGTTAGATACCCATCAATATTTAATACCCGCTGCACTTGTTCTATAAAGTTTTGACTGAATTCAGTTAAGAATTGATGATTCAGCATAATTTCCACCTATCCGTACAGGAAATTTATAAGCAATATATGAGCCAATTCAGCCTCTCACATCCTGTAAGAGGCCTCCATAAAAGAAATCATGAGCCCGTAATATGTACCGCCTGTTTGTGCGTAAACAAAAGTAATCCGTCTAAACCAAAGGAATAGCCAAGACCAGACAGTTTCCAGCCGCCAAACGGAGCCGCGGGCGATAAATCTGAATGGCTGTTGATCCATACAGTTCCTGCTTCCATTTGAGCGGCAATCTGCTGCGCTTGTTCTAAATCTGTGCTCCAAACTGAACCGCCCAACCCAAATTGCGTATTATTGGTTCGTTCCAGCACTTCGTCTATTGCAGAAAATTTAACAATAGGCAATACAGGACCAAACTGCTCATCATCTACCAGCGCAATTCCTTCCGCGACATCAGCAATCAATGTTGGCGCTATAAAATAGCCTTTTTCAGGAATCGCTTTTGAAGCAGTTAAAATTTTACCGCCTTGCGCGACAGCATCCGCAATCAATGCCTTTACTTTGTCATACTGCATTTTATTCTGCACAGGGCCAAAAGTAACCGCAGCATCTGCACCATTTCCAACAATTTGCGCCTCTGCAATTCTTAGCAGCTTTTCAGTCAGGGCATCATAGATGCTCTCATGCACATATAAACGCTTTAAGGCAGCACAGGTCTGTCCTGCATTCAAAAATGCAGAAGCAAAAATACCTTCGGCAGCTGTATCCAGATTGGCGTCTTCTAAGACAATACCGGCATCATTGCCGCCCAGCTCCAGCACTACGCTTTTCAGCGAACTGACAGAGTGACCTAAAATGCTTTGTCCTGTCCGTGTCGAGCCGGTAAAGGTCACTTTCGCAACTTCCGGATGCTCTGTCAGCGCCTGACCGACATCCCCTTTCCCCAATACAAGACTGCAGACACCAGCAGGAATATGGCGGTTTATAATTTCGGCCAGCTTAATCGTACTGAGCGGGGTATATTCTGATGGCTTATTTACAACACAGTTTTTGGTTTTTAGCGCAGGAAAAATATGCCATACCGCAATCATAAATGGCCAATTCCACGGCGTAACTGACGCCACTACACCAAGCGGACGGTTATATACTTTAATGATTTTACCGTTTGGCTCCTGAAGGGTTTCAATAGGAATTTCCAGACTAGATAAATATTCGATCCAGCTCGCGCCTGCTTCCACTTCAAACTGCGCCATGCCAAGGGTTTTGCCCTGCTCTTGGGTAATGAGCTGTGCAATGCTGTTCTTTTCTGCACGGATATCCGCAGCTATTTTCGCAAAAATCTGTTTGACCGTATCATCAGATACGTTTTTCCAATTTTTGAATGCTGCCGATGCAGCGTGAACCGCCTCATCAACTTGCGCGGCAGATGCAGCAGAAACTTCCGCAATGATGCTTTCATCTGCAGGATTAATGACGCTGAAACTGGAGGCCTGCCCCATGACTGACTGACCGTTAATAATTGAATGAATATGCATGCCTCTTCCCTGTTTATATATTGAATTACACTGCATTCTAACGATGTCTTTCAATCTAGAAGTCATCCAAAAGGATGATTTTTAGATCAATTCCATTCATCAAAAATGCCATATCATCCATTAGCCGTTTTCAATACAAACCATCTTCCTTAATGATTTCAGCGCATTGAGAATATGAAAAAAAATAAATTTATTAATTTCATTCAGCACTATACAAAATTTCAAAAATAGAAACAATAATTTTAATAAACACAAAAAAACGTATCACATTTAATTCTGCAGAATTTGAATATGAACCCATTGTTTTTTTATCTTCCCCATTTTCACCTCAAAACCATGCGTGAAAAGCTGTAAAAAAATTACAGTGCTTTATTTGCGTTAAGCTCATCACGCATTCTGTATGGATGCTGCCTTGCTGGTACAAACACTAAAAAGTCTAGGCATTCAGCATCGGCTTTTTATACTGGCTTTTATGCATGCATCGCTAATTAAAACTGCACTAGCCAAAATTCAGCGCTAGCTTTTACTGCGAATCCGCTGCAGGGTCAGTTTTGGCTGCAGATGCATCGCTGGCTTCTGATGCCGCGCCTTGCAGTTCCTGCTCGGCCTTTAATTTTTCTGCGGCTTCACGCGCTTGAATTTTTTTCAATATATCCGCCTTCTGCTGTGCATATTTTTCCTGATTTTTGGTATCGCTATTGACTGCTAAAATAGCCATGCTGACCAGAAAAATAGGTATCAGCAAACCCAGCGCCATCAAAATAATGACTTTCTTCTTACCGGGTTTAACGTCATTTGGCTCAGACTGCGACATATCAATTAACCTGCTGAATTGGTGCTTAACGAATTTCAGAAGCCAATATAACAAATTCATGGCATTTTTTATTTTAACTTTACACGCCTGCACGAATGAAAAAGCCAGAAAAACTGGCTTTTTCATTTAGAGCTAAATATTCAGCTGGAGATGAGCAAGAACCTGCCTTAAAGCCTGCTGGTAATCAAAATCTGCACTTGGCTTTTCAGCCATCCGCCATGCCACATAACCGTCTGGCCGCACCAGCACTGCGCCAGCTTCATGCACTTCAGACTTCAGATTCCATGTGCCATAAACATCTCGGAATTGGCGTGAGCCAATCTGTACCACATCCATATATGGTAAGTCCAAATCTGTAGCTGCTACTTTCCAGCCTGTACCCGATAAACCGGTCAGCAAGGTAAAGCGGCCCTTGCCAGTAATGTCTAAGGTTGAGTGTTTTTGCCCTTTGGCATCAATCACCCACGTATGCGGTACTTTTGCGCCTGGACGGGTTGTGGCTTGCAAGTACAATTGCGGATCCTTTAAAAAGGCTTCTTCACCCGCTTCAGCAATGACAGCATTGGATGCATAGCGCTGATTCAGCTCTGTGCCTTGCGCATTAAACTCATAATGCTTAATTTCAAGCGCCTTAAACAGCTGCTCACGGATTTCTGCCCCTTCATCCGTAGCGGCAAAAATCCGTTCCAGCATCTGCGCCTGAGTTTTAATGCCGTCATCAAAACCAAATACATCTTTTAAATATTTATAGTCAAAGCGCGACTGGTTCGCACGCTGCACTATCTGTTTTCCAACTGGCGCGCGTTCTGCCGTGTAGGATTCCAGCAGATTTTCTTTGGCCCAGCCTTTGATGGCATAAGCCAGCTTCCATGCCAAATTAAAAGCATCCTGCATGCAGGTATTTGAACCTAAACCGCTGGATGGCGGATGACGGTGTACCGCATCACCGCCGCAGAATACTCGGCCTACTGAATAATGGGTGGCCCAAGTTTGATTGACATACCAATATGAAACCTTGTCAATTTCAACATCGGCAACTTCTGCGCCAACAAAAGCATTCAAGCGTGCGCGGACTTGCGCTTCAGAGACTTGCGGCTCACCTTGTTCAATGTCAAAGCCCCACCCCATGATCCATTCATTCCATGGACTGATGGCGCGCAGCAAGCCCATGCCAATGTCGCCAAAGCCCGCTTCAGGATTTACAATCCATTGCAGAATAGCAGGACGATGCTTCACATATTCTGAAAGGTCTGCATTGAAGGTGACATAGACTGTGCCTGCACGGGACATCACGCCTTCTAAGGGCAAATCTAATTCTTCTGCAATTTTAGAGCGCGCGCCATCCATACCGACTAAATATTTAGCGCGCAGACTGAATTCCTGCTGAGTAATTCGGTTCATGAATGTTGCGGTTACGCCATGCTCATCTTGAACATGAGACAAATATTCTGTATTAAAGTGATAGATTGCCCCGCGTTCTCCTGCATTTTTAACCAGCAGCGCTTCCATTTTCGGCTGAATCAAATCCACCAAAGGACAAGGGCTGCCTTTGACATAATCGCCATGGCGTTCATCACCCGTGCCCCATGCGCTCATGCGGGCAATTTCTTCCCCAACTAGACTTGTCGTAATGAGGCTTTCACCCATGGCTTCCCAAGGCGTCGCAATTGCTTTGACTTGCTCTTCAACACCTAAATCCCGCAGCACTTCCATGGCGCGCTGGTTGGTAATATGCGCGCGCGGGCTGTTGGCCAGCCAATTAAACTGCGTAAACAGCTGCACCTTTATGCCATAAGATGCCAGCGCCAGCCCTAAAGTTGAACCTGCTGGCCCTGTCCCGACAATTAAAACATCCGTATCGTATTGCTTCGGCATATAAAACTCCGCCTTTAAATGACTGAAAAGCTTGGCCATCTATCCAATGGTGCTGACAGCAGTCTAGGAAAGTTTGTGTGCAGGCAACACATCTAGATGTTTAAACGATAGTTGCATATTTTTTTCATCTGCATTGCCGCATAATTATTCAAGTTTGCAGCCATCTCCAAGCCTGCTTTGCTTTACACGCTCATTTTTCTTACAGCCCGCGGTCATGCTCTATGGAACTTCGTCATTTAAAATATTTTGCAGCCGTTGCAGAACACGGCAGTTTCACTAAAGCGGCAGAAAAGCTGTTTACGGCGCAGCCCTCGCTGAGCCAGCAGATTAAAGATTTAGAAGCTGAAGTCGGCGTCCTGCTGTTTGACCGCACCAGCAAACAAATCAAGCTCACTGATGAAGGACAGGCTTTTCTAGAACATGCTTTAAATGCCATAGAAAGCTCAAAACTGGCCGCTGCAGCGGCTCAGCAAGTTGCCCATCAAAAAAACAATCAAATACATATCGGGTTTTTAAATGTCGCTGAATTAAAAATCATGCCGCTGATTTTGGAAAAGCTAAAAAAGCAAATCCCCAATATCAGCATTCACATTCAGAGCCTCACCTGTCTGGAACAGATTCATAAACTGAAAAAATCTGAACTGGATATCAGCTTTACGCGCTATGCTGTCCAGCATGATGATTATGAAAATATTCAGCTGATGACTGAAAAAATCTATTTAGTCGCATCGAAAAAGCTGTATAGCAGCAACCATACGGTTACACGAAATTATTTAAGCAAGCAAAGCATCATTATGTGCGAGCAAAGCGCATCCCCCGTATTTTATGAAAATATTCATCAGATTCTGCCCTTAGAACATATTCCGCACCGCCAAATGCATTGGGTTACCAATGTGATGCAGCACATCAATTTAATCAATATGGGCATAGGCTACAGTTTTGCACCTGAATATCTGCTGAAATTTTTAAGTGATCATGTGCAGGTGATTGAAACTGATTTTGAAATTGCTCCGCTGCATCTGTATGCCAGTTTTAGAAAAAATTCGAACCACCAAGCGCTGCAGCTGATTTGTCATGAATTAAAAAGCGCTGCGCTGCATTAAATCAGCCTAGAAAACGGTTTTCAAATAAATCAGCGAATATAAAAAAGGAGCCGCAGCCCCTTTTTTATCAATTATATACAATCACCAATTGGCTAATTATCTGTCATTAAATCATTAATATCACTGACTAAAGCATCAATATTATTAGCAAAAACTGTTGAATGTGTTTCTCCCGCAAAAGTGACCAACTGAACATCTGTCTGCAATCCGCTCATATTGGCCGCCAAGTCTGTGGTGATATTCACTGGAACCGTTGTATCAGCCTCCCCCTGATAAATGACGACCGGCTTGTCCAGTTTGACCGTTCCTGGGGTATTGTCTGTCAAATACTTTGCAATTACTGGATCTGCTTTAAAGTTTGGCTGCAGCGCCGTATAAGTGAAAAATTTAGTGTAATCAGTATTCATATATTGCTGAATATCAACACCGAATTTTTGCCCCAACTCAGGTGAACAGATGCTTTCAGCCAACTCTGCGATCGGAACTTTTACCGGCAGGAAAGACTGCACATATTGAAATGATGGCGTTTCGGCTTTAATGCCCGAACTGACAATGGCGGCATAGGTATATGCCGTTGCAGCAATACCGATAGCTTGAGTGAATGCAGCAGCATCATTAGCGGACAGGGCTGCAGCTGCTTTGGTTTGCGCAGTTTGCAGGTCCTCATCCAACGTATCCGCCAAATAGGATGCCGGCGCAATGGCTACCGTACCTTTAAAATTATAGCCCAGCAGCGCTTTTTGATATTGCGCCGCAGCTAATGCGGCATGACCGCCCTGCGACCACCCAATGACGCTCCAATCTTTAGATAAACTTCCATACTGACCATTAGCCGCCTTAATGGCAGAAAGAATCGAAGTCGCCGCGCTTTCTAAGTTTAAATACGGATGCGGTGCAGAAGTATTGCCTAAACCTTCATAATCCGGTGCGACCACGGCATAGCCTTTGGCCAGTAAGGCTTTAACCAAATCCTTTTCGGAACCA
Organism: Acinetobacter pragensis; assembly: GCF_001605895.1. GTDB lineage: Bacteria > Pseudomonadota > Gammaproteobacteria > Pseudomonadales > Moraxellaceae > Acinetobacter > Acinetobacter pragensis. Next base: position 72,271 of record NZ_LUAW01000014.1, on the reverse strand, counting down.
TCCAAAACATTTTTCGACGGCGCGCATTGATCAGCTGCGCCAGTAGTGCCGTGCGCCCACACCACCACAGGCCAGCCTCCTGAAGGTGCCGAACCCTTTGGAATAAAAATTAAAGTAGTGGCATCAATATCTTTTCCTGCAACACTTTGCATTTTATAAGTCAATATTTCATGTTTAGCAGCAATTGCAGAAACGTCCGCATCAACCGCATAGGCTTTTACATTTGAAGATCCAAAACTCCAGTCTCCATCATCTCCACCGCCGCACGCCGTTAAAAATAGAGCTGAAGAACATACAGCCGCCAATAATTTTTTTTTAAGCATCTGATTCATTTTTCAATTCCTTTTTTTGTTATTCGCCGTTATCTCATCACGAGATCTATAAAATTAAGCACAAAAAAAGCACCCTCATTGAGTGCTTTTTGTAAGGTGCCTCAGCAATTGTTTATCCAAATATTTCATAGCACCGCAAAGAAGATGCCAATGAAAATAATAAGCCCCACCCAGCGGTTATGGCGGAATGCCCAAAAACAGCGCTGCGGATCCCGATCCTTAGTTTTTGTCCACTGATAAATAAAGTCAGCGGCCACAGCCAGCAGCGCTAAAAAACCAAACGGCATAAGCAGGTTTTCTAAATACAGCGCTCCGCCAATCAGTAAAATACTCACGGCCTGCAGCAATGAAATAATTTCAATATCATATTTGCCGAAAAGAATCGCTGTCGATTTCACACCGATTTTTAAATCATATTCACGGTCTGTAATCGCATATTGCGTATCATACGCCACGGTCCACGCCAAATTACCAAAGTACAGTAGCCAGCATGTCCAATCCAATGGCTTACCCATTGCCGTAAATGACATGGGAATGCCCCATGAAAACGCCATGCCTAAAACCACTTGCGGCAAATGGGTATAGCGCTTCATAAAAGGATAGATGAATGCTAAGAATAAAGCGCCGAATGAACAATAAAAAGTTTCAATCGGTAAGAAAAACAGCATGCTGGCGCTCGCAGCCACCAAAAACAAAAAAACATAAACAGCTTCTTTGCTGCTGATAATTCCAGTCGCTAAAGGACGGTTCTTTGTTCTTTCTACTGCACCATCTACTTTACGGTCAGCGAAATCATTAATTGCGCAGCCTGCCGCACGCATAAAGATAGTGCCTAAAATCATCGGTATCAATATCGAAAAACTTGGTGTCCCTGCGCTGGCAATCCATAAGGCCCACATTGTCGGCCAAAATACCAATTCTGTGCCAATGGGCTTATCAAAACGGCACAGATAATAATATGCCTCTAAACGTTCACGCCAAGTAATTTGATGCGCAGCTGTCATAACTGTCCTTCGCCTGCTGAATATTGCTTTTGCAAAAACTGTTCAAAACTTTCCAAAAAAGTTTCCTGCACAATGAATTTGCAGCCATGCCAAGTATAACAGCTCTGCCGTGTCCAGCCATCTTCAAGCCAAATGACACGGCGCTCGCAAGCTGGAGTTGTTCGCTGAAACAAAAAAAATCCGATGGGTTTTTTGCCAATATGCTTAAACAGCCGCGCTCTTTTCTGCAAGCTGAGTATAGGAAAAATACTTTTGGCTTTGACCCAAGGCTGCTCTTCGCTGCCGTACAGAAAACTTTCCCTGACCCATGACGTATGCTGATAAGGCATCCGCATCCATTTTGCATCCATAAAATTCAGCCGCTGGAAATGCTCTTTTACAGGCTGAACACGAAACACGCCATCTGCCAAATCCGTCAGCTGCTGGGTTAATGAACCTGATGCATACAGCCATGTTTTCAGCTCAGCCGGTATCTGCCGCATAACTCTACCTATTCAATTATTCTGCGTTGCATTCTTGCTTATATCTAAATGAACCATTCACTAATGGATGTTAAACATTATCTGTTTTTGCAATGACTTCATATTTACCCTGAGGGGTTTTAATCAAAATCAAGCCTTCCGCACTAAGATAAAACTGCTTTGGATAATCATACTCCAAAGCCATCTCAGGATATTTCAGCTCTACAAATTCCGCCTGCTTATAGCCTTCGGCTGTCCTTCCGGCCTCAAAATAAGTGACTGGAGAAAAATTAAGCTTAAAGCCTTTTTCATGATCTTTAATATCGACCCAAGGATAAAAACCGGTATGTTTCTTACGCTGCGCCATACATTTATGTCATCTAAAGAGTATTTACAGAAGCAGATGATACAAAAAAACCCGCTGCAAGAGCGGGTTTTTTTACAGTTGTGATTCTGAGCAGAATTACAGGCTGTAATACATATCGAATTCAACTGGGTGAGTTGTTGTATTTAAACGACGAACTTCTTCAGTTTTAACTTCGATATAAGCATCCAGCATATCTTTAGTGAACACGCCGCCTTTTAACAGGTAGTCATGATCTGCTTGAAGCGCTTCAAGCGCCATATCCAAGCTGTGCGCAACTGTAGGGATTTTCGCTTCTTCTTCAGGAGGAAGATCATACAGGTTTTTGTCAGCAGCTTCGCCCGGATGGATCTTATTCTGAATACCGTCAAGACCAGCCATCAGCAAGGCAGCGAAACCTAAGTACGGGTTCATCATTGGATCTGGGAAACGCGCTTCAATACGTTTGCCTTTCGGGCTAGAAACGTAAGGAATACGGATAGACGCTGAACGGTTGCGTGCTGAGTAAGCCAGCATGATCGGCGCTTCATAATGCGGCACTAAACGCTTGTACGAGTTTGTAGAAGGGTTAGTAATCGCGTTCAATGAACGGGCATGCTTGATCACGCCGCCAATGAAGTAAAGCGCCATTTCTGACAAGCCAGCGTATTCATCGCCAGCAAACAGGTTCTTGCCGTCTTTAGAGATAGACATATGAACGTGCATGCCTGAACCGTTATCGCCAACCATTGGTTTAGGCATAAAGGTTGCAGTTTTCGCATATTGATGCGCAACGTTCCAAACTGCATATTTGAACTGCTGCACTTCGTCCGCTTTACGAACCATAGTGTTGAAGCTCACACCAATTTCTAATTGGCAAGATGCAACTTCATGGTGATGCACTTCTACACGGCCTGGACCCATGATGTCTTCAATACGCGCGCACATATCAGCACGCATGTCATGTGAAGAATCTACTGGAGGCACTGGGAAATAACCGCCTTTAACGCGTGGACGGTGACCTGAGTTTCCGCCTTCGTAGTCTTTATTCGTTGACCAAGCAGCTTCTTCAGCAATCAATGTATGGCGCGCGCCAGACATGTCGATTTCCCATTTCACTTCGTCAAATACAAAGAATTCTGGTTCTGGGCCAAAGAATGCAGTATCACCGATACCTGTAGACTTTAAGTATTCTTCTGCACGGCGAGCAATCGAACGCGGGTCACGGTCATAGCCTTGACCAGTTGACGGCTCAATAACGTCACAAGTTACAACAACTGTTGCTTCAGCGAAGAACGGATCAAGGAAACAAGTTTCTGCATCTGGACGCAAAATCATGTCAGATGCTTCGATGCCTTTCCAACCTGTAATTGAAGAGCCGTCAAACATTTTGCCGTCTTCAAATGTATCTTCGTCGATTGTATCAGCAGGGTAAGTTACGTGCTGCTCTTTACCCTTAGTGTCAGTAAAGCGAAAATCGACCCATTTTGCGCCACTTTCTTGGATGAGTTGAAGGACCTTGTTCGCCATGCTCAATTTGCTCCGATGTTTTTTTGCTGCACTCGCGAAGTGCGTGTTAGTAGTTGGCAGTTATTAAGCAATTACCGTACCAACTTTTAAAAGCAAAGTTAAAATATTGAATTCCTTATCAGAATTGAAGATTACACTGCTTTGCTTTGCATCTATTATACTGAGTGCCAAAGTAAATGCACCATATTCAAACACTCTCCTATAAATTTGTTCAAAAAGCACCACAGTGTGATCCAATTTGGTGCATACCTATCAGCACCGTCGCCTTTTCCCGCTTAAGGCCGACCTCTGTTAAAAAAAACCAAAGGAAAATTATATTGAACAGCGCTATCATCCTCTTTTTGTTTTATCATCAATAGTTAAGCGCGCACAGCTCACACTGTTTTACAGTCAAAATCCAGCGGTTAATCCATGAATGCAGGCTCAATATCCACTGTAAATGCATAAAACCAACCCTGCGCTTTTTTTCATATCGTCCTTGTTTAAAATTCATTCACTTAGAAAAATGCACCATTTGAGTGAATGCTTACAGCCCCGCTGGCAATTCAAATTACCTAAAGCAAAACATCCCTTCATTAAAAAAAACCGTACTCTTAAAAATCTACAGCACTCAAAACGTCTAACAATAAAGCTTCAGCTTTTGAGATATTGATATAAAACCGCATGAGAGACACAAATTTTAAGATAACCAAATAATCAAACCTCCTTCCCTCAATGGCTTGAAGGAGTTAACGATCGCTTATCTTGATTAGGCTATTTTCTATCTGGCCGAAGACCCCCCTTTTGCATTCTGTTTGTCAGCTCTGATTTGAAGAAACAGCCTCGCTGGCTCGCGTGAGCTTTCTCAAATAATCAGAGCTGAATCAATTATCACTAAAACCTAATAGCTATATTGGCAGAATCCAAGAGCTTAAAGGGCTGTTCGTATAAATAGTTCAGCAGAAAATGTTTATTTTTTGCTATGATGACCTTCGCTCCATTTTCCTGATTTATTTATCTTTATATAAATATTCAATGCAGTGATTGCACTGCAGGAACACTGTGAGCAGTTTCAGACTAATCAAGCACAGTTTAGTGCATAATTTCAATAGGTTAAGCTCATGCTTTTGATGATCGACAACTATGACTCTTTTACCTACAACATCGTCCAGTATTTTGGCGAGTTAAATCAGGAAGTAAAAGTAGTACGTAATGATGCCGTGACTTTGGAAGATATTGAGCGATGGCAACCGAAGTATTTGGTCATTGGCCCTGGCCCTTGTTCACCAAGTGAAGCAGGCATTTCTATTCCAGCCATTCAGCATTTTGCAGGCAAAATTCCATTACTGGGGGTGTGCTTAGGCCACCAAGCCATTGGACAAGCCTTTGGCGGCGATATTATCCGCGCAAAACGGGTGATGCACGGCCGTTTATCTGACATGCATCATAGCGATAAGGGAATTTTCAGCAACTTGCCTTCTCCATTTTCAGCAACCCGCTATCATTCCCTCGTGATTGATCAGGCGACCTTGCCGGAATGCTTAGAAGTGACGTGCTGGACCAATGAAGAAGATGGCTCTATGGAAGAGATCATGGGGGTTAAACATAAGACATTGCCAGTTGAAGGCGTGCAGTTTCACCCGGAGTCGATCTTAAGCCAGCACGGCCATCAGATTTTCAAAAACTTCTTAGAAATTTATGCATAAACAGGTGCAGTCAAATTATGAATATTCAGCAAGCTTTAAATAACATTACAAAAAATATTGAACTCACTCAGCCGCAAATGGAAGAAGTGATGCGCACCATTATGAATGGTGAAGCAACAGACGCGCAAATTGGCGCATTAATGATGGGCCTGCGCCAAAAAGGCGAAAGTATTGATGAAATAACCGCAGCAGCCCGGGTGATGCGGGAATTCGCCATTAAAATTGATGTCAGCGACCTGCCGCATCTGGTCGATATTGTCGGCACTGGCGGTGACGGGCAAAATCTGTTTAATGTATCGACTGCCTCTTCTTTTGTCATTGCTGCTGCCGGCGCAAATATCGCCAAACACGGCGGACGCGGTGTGTCATCTAAATCAGGTTCATCGGACTTGTTAGAGCAAGCCGGCATTAACCTTGATTTAAGCATGACGCAAACTGAGCGCTGCATCCGTGATTTAGGGGTAGGCTTTTTATTTGCGCCGAATCACCACAAAGCGATGAAATATGCTGCCGGCCCGCGTAAAGAGCTGGGCTTCCGCAGCATTTTCAACTTGCTCGGCCCGCTTACGAATCCGGCTGGAGTCAAACGTTTTGTGATTGGGGTTTTCTCTACTGAGCTATGCCGCCCAATGGCGGAGGTGCTGAAACAGCTGGGTGCAGAGCACGTCATGGTGGTGCATTCTAAAGACGGTTTAGACGAAATCAGCCTTGCGTCGTCTACCTATGTTGCAGAACTGAAAAACGGTGAAATCACCGAATGGGAAATTCAGCCTGAAGCAGTAGAAATTGAATCTCAAACACTGACTGGCCTATCTGTTGACAGTTCAGCAGAAAGCTTGGCGCTGATCAAAAATGCTTTAGGCAAAAAGAAAACAGCTATTGGTGAAAAAGCGGCCAGCATGATTGCATTAAATGCAGGCGCCGGCATTTATGTCTCAGGCTTAACACCTTCATATAAGCTCGGTGTGGCGCTTGCGCATGACATTATCTATGGCGGTCAAGCCTTAGAAAAAATGGATGTGCTGTCAGAATTCACCAAAACGCTCAAACAATACGAAGCTTAACCGGTCAAGGAAATTTAAATCATGGTTGATATCGCAAATACCATCTTGGGTAAAATTGTTGACCGCAAGCAGGAAGAATTCGCTGCACGCTTAAAACAGCACAGCTATAAAGATGTGGAAGAACTGGCGCAGGCGGCTTCACCTGTACGCGGTTTTGCAAAGTCTTTGCAAAGCAAGCGCCCGGGCGTGATTGCTGAAATTAAGAAAGCCTCGCCATCGAAAGGCATTATCCGCGAAAACTTCAACCCAGCAGAAATTGCGCAGCAGTATGAAGATGCTGGCGCAGCGTGCCTATCGGTACTGACAGATGTGGATTTTTTCCAAGGCGCAGACGAAAACATACAAATTGCGCGTACGCATTGCAGCTTGCCTGCCCTGCGCAAAGACTTTTTAATCGATCCATATGGCGTGATTGAAGCGCGCGCTTTGCATGCCGACTGCATTTTGCTGATTGTGGCTTGCCTGTCTAATCAGCAATTGGAAGAAATGTCGAAAACTGCATTTGAGCATCATTTGGATGTGCTGGTTGAAGTGCATGACGAAGCAGAGCTGGAACGCGCTTTGCGTCTTTCAGACCGTTGCATTTTGGGTGTGAACAACCGCAATTTAAAAACCTTTGATGTAGATTTAAATACTTCATTGCGTTTAAAAAACCTGCTGGAGCCTTCACGCCTGCTGGTGACTGAAAGCGGTATTGCTACACCTGCAGATGTTGCCATGATGCAGGAACATGACATTCATGCATTCTTAGTCGGTGAAAGCTTTATGAAGCAGCCGCGCCCAGATCAGGCTTTTAAAGAGCTATTTGGTGTACCGAAAGCCGTTTGAGCTTAAAATTTAAAAAGCCCAATTATTCTGTGAATTGGGCTTTTTTAACGGCTAATTTTTTGTTTACTCAAATAAAAGAAAGCAGAATATATACTATTGCCTAATTTCAACAGAATGCTTCTAAATTCTTTGCTCTGTTAGCCTTCAATAATCATCCAAAAGATTCAATATTTTTAGCCGCTCAGATTTTTGATGAGTTAAGAGATGATAAAGATCATATGTGTTTAGAAGCGCCTTTTCTTTCTGTTGAGACTATATTCAGGATCTGCTTCTAATTTCTTTTTTCGTGCACGTTCGGCTTGCTCTCTTAGCCTTCTTTGTTGAGCCAGTATTTCTTGTTGCTTTTGCAATTCAGTTGACTCTTGTTCTCTCATCTTTTCTAAACAGATTTTTTTCGTGTTGTAAACGCACAATATAGCTTTATTCTTTTTTATATTTTCAGTGATAGTTAATTTTACATTGGCTCATTCCAGTTCAAATCAAACTCATTTCAGACTATAATTCATCTGAACTACGCATCTTCCCCTGTTTTTTCCATTATGAGCAAACACGATTCTTCGCTGTCTAAAGAACAATACAACTTACTGAATGCTTTTAAAAAGCAAATCAATAAGCCTGCACCTGCGCCAGAACCGGTTGCGCCTATAGAAAAAACAACTGCTCAAGAACAGCAGGAAGATTTAGACTTTTTCCGCAAGCAAATGCAAGGCGTGCAAAAAATGGATGCCGGCAATATTGCGAAAGCGGTCAAAGTCACCAAGAAAAAACCGGATGCGCAGACTTTGGCAAAACGGGCCTCTGCCACAGGCCCAATGCAAACTGATGACACCTTGCTTTCCGATACCCAAGCCATGCTGAACCCTGTCGCCAGCCAAGCCAATTTAAGCTACCGGATAGCCACCTTGCAGCATCGGGTATTTGAAGATTTAAAAGCGGGTAATCTGCGCTGGTTTGAAGCAGTAGATCTGCATGGCTGTACCGTAGAAGATGCCCGCACAGCTGTCCTGCAGATTATTCAAATGGCCAAAGATGACAATCAAAATGTCATTAAAATTGTACATGGCAAAGGCCCTGAAGCCATTTTAAAAACCCATGTCAACAGCTGGCTGCGTCAGCACCGTGATGTCTTGGCATTTGTCAGCGCGCCTGAAAATCAGGGCGGAACTGGTGCAGTTCTTGTGCTGCTAAAACGCGCTGAAAAGAACCCAAAGTTTAAACAGTAATCGGATTCTTCCTTTAAAAGCAGGCATTGTAATGGTTTTCTGCTACAATGCCGTCCTTGTTCAATCTCTCTGTGTAAGTGAACACGTCTTATGTCTATGCAGCAATCCTACGCTAACATTCTTACTGCCGTTGGTGAAGACCTTAATCGCCCAGGTCTAAAAGATACCCCTATGCGTGCTGCTAAAGCCTTCTCCTATTTAACGTCCGGCTATAGCCAAACCTTGGAAGAAGTGACTAATAAAGCGGTCTTTCCTTCTGACAACCGTGAAATGGTGCTGGTAAAAAATATCGAGTTCTATTCGCTGTGCGAACATCATTTACTGCCTTTTCATGGCCGCGTGCATATTGCCTATTTACCGGAAGGCAATGTTCTAGGCTTGTCTAAGTTTGCCCGAATTACAGAAATGTTTGCGCGCCGCCTGCAAATTCAGGAAAACTTGACGCAGCAAATTGCGGAAGCTGTAGCTGAAGTCACTGGCGCACGCGGTGTTGCGGTCATGATTGATTCTGCCCATATGTGCATGATGATGCGCGGTGTAGGCAAACAGGAATCCACAACCCGCACTGTATCTTTTGTCGGCGACTTTAAAACCAATAAAGAAGAACGCCGCGAGTTTTTAAGCGCAGCGCCTGAAAGCTACTAAAATGTGATTGCCCGCAGCTGATTTCAAAGCTCAGGCTTCAAATAATTTTAAGTACACAATTACAGCCTCGACCTATGTTGAGGCTTTTTTATTTTCGAATTGCAGATAAACTGCATTTTTCTATTTTTATTTCTAGGGGCATTGACCATGTCAGCAATCTGGTTAGCAGGCCAAGGTTTAACCCAAAGTGAATGCACTGTAGATTTTCCACGGCCAGAACGCTTGGTCAACGGCAATCCAGAACGCCAAACTTACAGCCTGTATGAGCATCCTCATATGGATTGCGGTATTTGGCACTGTGAAGCCGGCGCTTGGAATATTGTATTTGCAGATAATAAACAAGAGTTCTTTAATGTAATCGAAGGTCTTGTACGCCTGCACCATAAACATTCCAATATTACAATTGAAATTGGCGCAGGCGATGCCGGCATTATTCCGCCTGGTTTTGAAGGCACCTTTGAAGTCGTGCAAGCCGTAAAAAAATATTATGTCATTGTAGAGGTTTAAACGGCTCAAGTTACAGATTCATCACATGAATATCGCTGTAATTGTAAAGGTTTATTGGCATAGTGCTGAAAGCAATTTTCAGAGTTCAATGGATGAATCCTTTAATTAAATACTGTGCAATTGTATGTCCTATAATTTTGCTGGGCGCCTGTACTACGTCCCCTTTTTCGCACAATCAGGCGCATTCTGCCTACGCCAGCCATTTAGCTGATGCAGCCACTATCCGCAATTTGTTTAATCAAGCCAATGTTAAAGGCGTGATTATCATTAAAAACGGCAATGATCTTCAAGAACACGGCAATGCAGTACAGCGCGCAGATCAGCAATTTATCCCGGCATCCACGTTTAAAATGCTGAATGCCCTGATTGGCATTGAACATAACAAAACGTCCCCAGATGAAATATTCAAATGGAATGGGGAAAAGCGCAGCTTTCCGGCTTGGGAAAAAGATTTGACCTTAGCGCAGGCAATGGCCGCCTCTGCGGTGCCGGTATATCAGGAATTGGCGCGCAGAATTGGCTTAGAGCTGATGCAAAATGAAGTGAAACGGGTTCAATTCGGCAATGGCGATATTGGCACTCAAGTCGATAATTTCTGGCTGATTGGCCCGCTCAAAATCACCCCAAAGCAGGAAGTGCAATTCGCCGATCAGCTGTCTCATTTACAATTGCCCTTTAGCAAAATCACACAGCAGCAAGTGGTTAAAATGCTGTTTATTGAGCAGATCGGCAATAAAGCGCTCTATGCCAAAAGCGGCTGGGGCATGGATATTGAACCCCAAGTGGGCTGGTATACCGGCTGGGTTGAAGATGCTCAAGGCAGAACCACAGCATTTTCATTAAACCTTGAGATGGATCCGTCCACCCCGGCCTCTATCCGTAAAGAACTGGTGATCAGCAGCTTAAAGCAGCTCAAAATTCTATAAGCTTTTTAAAATACCAACAGTTACTGGGGTAAACCAATTCACAAAATAAGAAAGCCGCAATTTACGGCTTTCTTATTTTGTGATGACTATTCTGCGCTCAATTTTGCCAAATACACATTGTTGCGGCCTTTGTTTTTAGCGGCATACAGCGCGGCATCGGCTGTATCTAAAAACCGCTGATAATCCGGGTGCCCATCATACAGGGCACAGCCTATACTGACGGTAAAATTAAAACTGCTGCCCAAAGATGAGCGAATAGGCGTTTCTTGCACACGTTTACGGATACGCTCTGCAATCTCCTGCGCCCGGCTCAAATCACTGTCGACCAGCAAGAGCAAAAACTCTTCTCCGCCAATACGGAAGGCATAGTCACTGCCGCGTACCGATTCTAACAGCACCTCACCAATAAACTGCAGCGCCAAATCGCCGGCCGCATGGCCATGCTTATCATTAATGCGCTTAAAGTAGTCAGCATCTATGGCCAGCAGTGACAATGGTGAATGATTTTTACGAGAAAAATTAATCTCCCGTGAGACAATGGTGTCTAAATAGCGCCGGTTAAGCAGCTGCGTCAGCGCATCATTCCCTGAGTCTATATATTCAGCCACTTGGAACAGCTGATCGATTAAATGCTGAATTTCTCTATTTTTACTCCGCATCTGCTGAATCAGGTCTATGGTCTGCTCTTTCCGCTCGCATTCCAGCACATGATGATTCAGCAAATCAACTTCATGAATCCGGCTGATGATTTCATCCACTTGCTCTGAACCGCTAAAAGCATAAGCCGCCTTATGAATAAACCACAGGCCGAATTCAGATTTTGACAGTGCAGGATGCGTAAACCGCTGTGTATCTGAAAATACTTTAAACATCAATTCATTTTCCCAATCCAGCAATGAACTGCGCTGCTTGTCTTTTTGCACAGAAGCATCCTGCATGGCGGAAAATAACCGGTAGCTGTGCTTAATGTCATTATTTTTTTCAATATTGACTTCATACGAACGGCACATAATTTCAGAACTGAAGCCTAAAATTTGAAAAATATAGCTGATCATGCTGATTGTATAATTCTCAGCAAACTGAGATTCGGCCTGCAGGCTGAAGATTTTCTTTTCGATTTCCCGAATCCCGCGCATGATCAGCCAAGACGGAATGCCGATCCGCGCATGAACCTTGCCGACCATTTGCTGCTTTGCGGCAACCTCTTCAAACTTGTGCTGCAGCGGTGCATTGAAAGATTCAATCAGCCATTGATTCAAGGTTTTTGTTAAGCGGTTTTGGACAATATCATCCGAAAGAAAATATGAGGCTTCTTTTTCCAGCATCATATTTTTATAAAATTCAACGACTAAAATTTCAGAATGTCTTTGTATAAAGTGAACAGCATCATTGAGAATATCGACTGAATAATCATCGCAAATTAATTTCCACTGTTTTGCAAGCTTTGCAATGCTTTCAGTATTCATACATTCTGTCCCAATGGCTATAAATATCCAGCCAGCAAAAAAAGATTTATTAGTGCCGCAAATTATACATAATTTAAATAGTGCGACCTAATTAATCTTTTTATGAAAAACAGTGCTTTAAATTTAAAAAATTCACGAAATAGAATGAAAAATAAACTGAAATCTAAGTAGATAATCTGGTGATTCAAAGAAATGAGTGAGATCGTTCAGAGCAAAGTTCATGCTTTTAACGCAAAATTAAAGGCTAAGAAGTATTCTCAAACCGGGATATGATTTAGCCATAATTCAGATTAAGGCTTTTTAGACATGCTGAATCAGGCATTGATTAAAAGAAATGAACAAATTCTAAACTGGCCTTATTCCAATCTAAACGATGCTGCTGCTGAAATACCCATCCCACGCGCAGCGCATTTTGCGCATCAACCGAATATTGCAATTGACTGTTAAGCCGTACAGCCCATTGACTTTGATCTTGCCAAAATGGCAATTCAATTTGCACCAAACTGTTGATTTTATCTGACCAGATATTTTGACATCCTAGCGCAGGCCCTGCCCCAGCGCGCCAGCCGTTATCTAATGATTGACTGCCCTGCAAATGCATTTGCATTTGCGCATAGCATAAATGGCTGCGGTCACTATTTGCTTTGCTGAAACCCGTCTGTACACTCAAATTGGCCACACCATGCTGATGTATTTCGCTGAACTGGCCATGCGCGCCTAAGGCCTCCTGCTGCCAGCCGAAGTTAAATCCCCACGACAGCGGGGTTTTAAACGGCGTGATTGGATTATAAGAATTGACCGATAGAAAGTTAAAATGTTCCAGCTTCAATTCATCCTGCCGATATTGCAGCGCGCCATCCCAAAACATCAGCTGCGTCCCTGTACGGAAACCGCCCTGCGGGTCAATTAAATCATGATAGGCCTGCCGGTGCCCAAGCTCAAAGAAACTGTCGCCTTGTACTTCACCGGCTGTGAACTGCAAATTTCTGGCATGATGCCCCTGAACCGGGTCAGTATTTGGACGCGGCGCATCTTTGCGCTGTTTTTCCGCGTGTATTTCACTGCGCAGCACCAAAAGCTGACGCAGGCGCGGCTGAGCGAATTCTCCCTCGACTTTGCGTGAGGTTAAATACAAGTATAAATCGTCATACGCCATTTCTAAAATTTTAGCGCGCTCTATTTCCGAATAGGCTGACAATTGCGCCTGCATCTGCAGTGGCGCTGCAAAAGCCAGCTGGTGCGCCTTTTGCGCCAAAACATTGCCATGCTGCCGGGCCTGCGCCAAGAGCTGAGTTTCCAAAGCCGGGCGGTAGGCCGTTTCTGCAACCAGCCCCTGCCGCGCAACCGAACGTATGGTTTCAATCGGAATGGCAGCCGCTTTAAACTGATTCTTTAAGTCCAGCTCGGGACGGACGGTGTCCAGCAGTCCGAGCAAGCGGTATGCGCAATTGTCACTGACAAAATAATAGGGAAAACTGACGTTCTGCATTTCCCAAATATGCTTGACCAAAAACTGAGTTTCCGTCTCAGATAAATTCAGTTCATATTCCCACAAATCACGGCTTTCAAAGTCGCCATATTCTTTGACTTTACGGTAATACGGCATTAATGAAAATTCACCAGGATACTGTCCAGTTAAGCCTTTCCATGCAAATGACCAGCCATCGGCATTGGCTACTGTGGCCGCGTAATTAATCGCATAGGAAACTAAATTCAGCTGTTCCTGATCTTTAGGATCGATACGCAAAAGCGTATGCCCAAACATCGAACTGGGATTGCCCATAAAATCTGTGGCATAAATTAAAGTCGCTTTATAAGGCTTAATTTTTCCAAACCAATCATCCAATTCAGGACATTTCGCTTCAGGCAATTGTGACGACTGTATTTGCAGCTGCGCCATCAGCCACTGGCTGCGCGCAGGAAAGCGGCAGCGGATAGACTGATTGGGCGATGCTTCCTGAAACAGGGCCTGTACATTCGCGCGCAGTTCATTTTTCAGATTATGCTGTCCATCTTGAGACAGAAAATAGCCCGCATAGGCCACTTCGCTTTGACCCTGCGCATCGGCATACATCAAACGCGTCCATGCCAGCTGATCTGCCAATTGCAGCTGTTCAGCCTTCGCCCCGTATGCATCAGATACACTCACTAAAATTTCAGCAGGTGAATTTTGAGCAAAAGCAAAACTGGGGACAGCTAAAGCACAGCATAAAGCAATTGATTTCATGAACGCCTGACAGTGTTGAATAATTTTTATCTGGAATGATTTTTTATAGATGCAGAGACAACAAAACCCTGCCGCTGTGACAGGGTTTTGATTGAGCAGATTAAACGTAGGCTTTCAATACCTCATCTTGCGCCATAACGCTTTGCAGCGATGCCAGCACTTGAACTGAAGATGCATTTTCAGCTGAGTAAATTTTAGAGAAATTGGCTTTAGATACCGCAAAGAAATGCGCTTTATCTGCCGCTTTAATATTCAGCAGCTCCGCCAGCACATTCAAGCTTTCACCTTGGCCAACCGCCATATCGCGCGCTAGGGATTCAGAGTTTTCATTGGTGAACGTGACCGCCTGCGCTGTTACTGTCCCTGTGCCGCTGCAGCCTAATGTACCGAATGTAATACCGAACAGCTGGTTAGCAAATAAGCCATTGGTTGTCGCTGCTAAAATTTTTGGAACCTTCCCTGACTGTCCTGCCCAGACTTGAGAACCGATACCGCAGCCTGCATCACGGTCTGCAAAAGCAGCTGTAGAACCAACCGCTAACACTGCAGCTAAAGCTAATTTTTTGAACATAGCATCTCTCCAGAAATTCTTTTCCACTGTTTTAATTATTAAAAAATGTACAATTTTTTGCACTTTTGCAGATTACCGTTATATTACAAAGAACGCAAAGCAATTTTAGACGAAAGCATGGGGTAATAATTAAGCGCTTGTTTACATTAATTTTTAAGTGACCATGCGCCAGCGCTTTGCCGTGTGCCTAAAATTTTCAGCACCAAAACCAAGCTGAGCAGAAGCAATAAATACCATGATCCCAGCTTGCCCCAGCCAACCATGTGCCATGCATCCACCTGACTTGGATACAGCCAGATTTTATAAAATGTACTGATATTTTCTGCAATCCAGATAATAAACGCCAGCAGCATTAAAATAGGCAGCATCGGTAGCTGAACTTGGTGATGCTGCAGCTGAAATTTAATTTTGGTTTCCCAGAAAATCACCACGCTCCAGACAAATAAAATCATTCGGATGTCCGGCACAAAAAATTTGCTCATGAAATTGATGTATGACAGCAATGCCAATATCAGCATATTGCCAAAACCCGGCAATTTTTCAAATGAAACCTGATACAAGCGTAAAGACCGCGCAAAAAAACTGCCGACAGCCGAGTACATAAATCCGGCAAATAAAGGCACAGTCAAAATTTTAAACACCGCAGGCTGCGGATACTGCCAAGAGGCAATTTGCGGATGGGTAAGAAAAACTTCCATCACCATGGCCATCACATGAAACAAGGCAATGACTTTCGCTTCCGCCCAAGACTCCAGCTTCAGGCATAGCAGGCAGACCTGAATGATCAATGCATAAAACAGCAGATAGTCATAACGGAAAAAACCGTAAAACTCCTGACTGCCCATTTGCGCGCTAAGCACAAATGCCACCAGAAGCAGTATCCCAAATAAGGCAGCCGAAGCTGCCTTAAAGGAGAACTCAATACCAGATTTAAAAATTGAGATCACAATAAAACCTAAATACCGTCCGCGCCACGCATTACAAATATTTCGCGCTGTATTCGTGTACAGTATCAATAAAGGCTTTCGGATTTGCAGGGTCTACCCATTGGGTAATGCCGTGGCCTAAGTTTGCAACATATCCGGTTTTTTCACCATTGGCATAGGCATCGTCCAGCATGGCTTTGGTTGCTTTAGCAATTGATTCAGAAGTGCCGTATAAAGTCGCCGGATCTAAATTGCCTTGCAGCGCTGCGCGGCCCGCAACTGTGCGGCGTGCAACGTTCAGCTGTGTTGTCCAATCTAAACCGAATGCATCTGCACCCGTTGCAATCATCGGCTCAAGCCATTGGCCGCCGCCTTTGGTAAACAAAATAACGGGAACTTTGCGGCCATCCTTTTCACGCTTCAAGCCTGCTACAATTTTCTGCATATAATTCAAAGAGAATTCAATATATTCACGGTGTGCCAATGCCCCGCCCCAGCTGTCAAAAATTTGAACAGCTTGCGCGCCTGCATCTATTTGCGCATTTAAATAATCAATCACAGCCACGGCCAAACGGTCCAGCAACGCATGCAGCACTTCTGGCTGCGCATACATCATTTGCTTGGTAAAACGGAAGTCCTTGCTTGAACCGCCTTCTACCATATAGGTTGCCAAAGTCCACGGGCTGCCCGAAAATCCGATTAATGGCACTTGACCGCCTAAAGCGGAACGGATTGTGCTGACTGCATTCATTACATAGTCCAAATCAGATTTGGCATTGAATGCAGGCAAGTTTGCAACATCTTGCTCGGTACGGATGGTTTTATGAAATTTCGGGCCTTCACCCGCTTCAAAATACAGCCCTAAGCCCAGCGCATCCGGAACAGTCAGAATATCTGAAAATAAAATCGCGGCGTCCAAATCATAGCGGCGCAATGGCTGCAGCGTAACCTCACAGGCAAAATCTGCATTTTTGCACAGCGATAAAAAATCTCCAGCCGTTGCACGGGTTGCGCGATACTCTGGTAAATAACGGCCGGCTTGACGCATCATCCATACAGGAGTGGCATCGACTGGCTCGCGCAGCAATGCACGCAGGAAACGGTCATTTTTAAGGGTCGTCATTTACTCTTCCATCTATTTTCAACTTTGCAACATCATAACAAAAACCCTTCAAATTGAGTAATTTCTCAGAATTTTAAAAATCGATTATTGTCAAAGGTAAATATGATATTTACACAAAACAAATACTGCATCCCCCCAATTTTTCTGCAATACTTGCAAACGTTTTTTTCACATTGTAAATGAATAATTCTTAAGGTTGAGTTACATGTTCGTTCGCACAATGCTCGCAATGAGTTTAAGCTGCATAATTGCGGGTACAGCTTTTGCCGCAGCTACTTCTGAACAGCCATTAAATCCAAAGGTAATTACGGATGTAGCGGTTCAAGACCCGATTGATCCGCTTGCTGCCGATTCAGCATCCTCTGCTGCAACACAAATTACCTCTCAAGAACAACAAGATCTAAATAAAGCATCTCAAACCCTGAATGATCTGCAAAAAACTGAAGATCAAACTGCCGATGTGGGCGCAGCGCCCTCGACTGCGCCAGCAGCAGCGCCTAAAGCTTCAGCGGGCAATGCTTCGGCCGCAAAAGCATCTTGGACGCTGGATGGCATCAATAATGCGCAATGGTTCGAAGATATTGGCAAAGGCCAATTTCCTGTCTATGCGCGCGCGCATGTCATGCTGAACAATGCACATGCTTCGCCTGGCGCCATTGATGGTTCAAGCGGTAAAAATACGCTTAAAGCCATCGCTTCATTCCAGCAAATTAAAGGCTTGAAACCGACAGGCACACTGACAAAAGAAACTTGGGATGCATTGATTGCCAATCAAGGCAGCAAACCGGCTTTTGTTGAATATACCATTACGCAGCAAGACCTAGATGGCCCTTATGCGCAGTCTATTCCGCATGACTACGCGCTGCAGGCAAAAATGAAAGGCTTGTATTACACCCGCGTAACTGAAATGCTGGGCGAAAAATTCCATATGGATGAAGATTTCCTAAAGAAATTAAATCCTAAAGCCACGTTCAAAAAAGCCGGCGAAAAAATCATTGTTGCCAATATCCGCAATGAAGTGCCTGAAGACATTCATTTGATTGTTGCGCATAAAGGCGCAAAACAGCTGTATCTATTCAACAGCCGCAATCAAATGATCGGCTCTTTCCCTGCAACGATCGGCAGTTCTGATACGCCATCACCAACAGGAACGTACAAAGTGACTGGCGTTGCGCCTAATCCTTGGTACAGCTACTCACCAAGCAATTTTGTGCAAGGCAAAAACACTAAACCGCTATCTTTACCGCCTGGCCCGAACGGCCCAGTGGGCAACATCTGGATTGGCTTAAGCAAGAAATCATTCGGTATTCACGGTACACCGAATCCTTCTGCCATTTCAAAAACTGCGTCACATGGCTGTATCCGCCTGACCAACTGGGATGCCAATGATCTTGGCAAAAAAGTAAAATCAGGTGTAACCGTTAAATTCTTAGAATAATACGGTTTTTTGAAAGCTCTCAAGGTGTTTCAGCATTCAGCTGAAACACCTTTTTTATAATAAATAAAAAAATCAGATCAGCAGAATAATTAAAGTCCTAATGCTTTACGGCCTAAAACTGACTGAATATAAATAATCAAGGATCATCCTATGCCTTACTTAAAGATAAAAAAATTAACAGCTTTAACCTTCAGCGCTGCCCTGCTGACAGGATTATCAGCAGCTGCACATGCAGAACTGGAAGAAGACATTCAGCAAGTAATCTACATTGACGCATCATTGGACGGTGAAGAAGATGACTCAATTTATCCGGAAAATTGGTCAGACAGCAAAAAAATTCACGATCCGAACTACAATCCGCATCAAGACAGCTCTCAGCAATATTTAAGCAATCGGCGGCATTTCGTCATCAATGGCAAGCAAAGCGTGTATTACTATCCGCTTTCTGAGGATAAAAATCCGGCTATATTTTATGATGCGCCTTCAGGAAGCGCTAATTTTGCGCTCTCGCAGTCCTTTGGAAAAAATCGTCAGGCGATTCATCTTGAACCTCAGCTGCAGCATCAATTAAAAGACCATCAGCTGTTCAGCATTCAGCCGCATGGGAGTAATTTAATGCTGATTTTCCGTAGCCGCTATTTGAATACACCGGCAGAAATGAAGCGCAACACTGCATTCGACTCAGCCTTTGCCAGCTATTTCTACCGCAGCAGCTATGAATTGATTGAAGTGACGCCCAAAGGCAAAATTTTGCACCGCGTTCAATTTATAGCGCCAAATCCTGAAAATGGCATGGGTTTTGGCCCAAAGCAGAACGCAAAGACCGGGAATAATCATGACAATGTGATTGAGTACAGCACCAATACACCTGGGGTTTATCAGACACTCAAGCCTTATAACGTTGAATACCGCTATGAATATCAAAGCGGAAAATTATCCAAGCATACAGAAAAGCGTCTGCTGACCCTGAGTGAACGCGCAGCATTGCGGGATGATGCAGGCAGCGTGAATGCGGAAAATATGCAGGATGAATATGACGAAACCCATAAAAATGCCCCGCCGGAACCCAGCAGCTGCCTAAATGACTATTGGGTATTTCATGATAAAGCAGCGCCTAAAGGCAGCCGCTGGGGCAATCCATGGATGCAACAGCAACAGGCTTTATACCAACGCTTTATTCAAGAATACGAAAACGGTAAAACCTATACTTGGCTGCGGTTCCGCCAGCGCTTTTGCCGTTTAAACTAAGCTGCGGATGTGATACAGATTCATTTCAAATTTGAAACACTGCATCGCTTTTATTCTATATTCATTGCAGATATAAAACACTACACTGAATTCAAGTTAAAAATAATAGCGGAGCAGAACCATGAATGCTTTTTTACACCCAAGTGAAAACCGCGGCCACGTCAAAATGGGCTGGCTGGAGTCTAAGCACAGTTTCTCGTTTGGCAACTGGTATGACCCGAAATATATGGGTGTCAGCGCGCTGCGCGTGATTAATGATGACCTGATTGCAGCCCATGAAGGATTCGGCCAGCATCCGCACGACAACATGGAAATCTTAACCTGTGTGCTTAAAGGCACGATCACGCATAGAGACAGCATGGGTAATCATGGCGGTATTTCTGCCGGTGAATGGCAGCTGATGAGTGCAGGTACAGGCATTCGCCACAGCGAGATGAATCAAGGCGATGAAGATGTTCATTTGCTGCAGATTTGGATTATCCCCAATGAGCGCGATGCTGAGCCGACTTATCAGCAAATTAAATGCGATCCGCGCGAACAGCCCGATCAATGGCATTTAATTGTTGGCCCGAATGATCATGCGCCGATGCATATCCGCCAGCAAGCTGAAATAAAAACAGCATTGATTACTCAGGGCAAAAGCTTAGATATTCAAGCTGCGCAGCATATTAATTATGTGCATGTCATTTCAGGCTCTGTAAAAATTGCAGAACATACTGTCGACGCTGGTGGCGCCATCGCCTTTCTTGAGCCCGCTCAAATTGAAGCTTTGGAAGATGCTCAAGTGATTTGGTTTGACCTGCCAGAGCAAATTGCATAAATCACATAATAAAAAAGCCCTGATCATTCAGGGCTTTTTTATGGGCTAAATCAGCCTTATTAAAGGATGATATAGCAAATACCAAGCATCAGCCCATTGTACGGTTGTGCTGCAGGTTTTCCGCTTGGCGCAATTGTTCATAAGACACTGGATCAAAAGCGCATGCACTCAGCGTAGCCACGGTCATTACAGCAACGATTAATTTCAACATCTTTTACATCCTCATATCCAGCATTTTGCATACGATGAGCTCTGGGCTGCTGAGTACCACAAGAACTGCATCCGCCTGTTTAATGCACACAATATAAAGAAAACCCAATAATCGTTAAAACTGTTAATTTTAATATTAACAATCTATTTTTTAGATTTTAAATTAAACAGCCATAAAAAAACCCCAATCAAATGATTGGGGTTTTCGAATTTGGCGGAAGCGGTGAGATTCGAACTCACGGAGGGGGTAAACCCTCGTCGGTTTTCAAGACCGGTGCATTAAACCGCTCTGCCACGCTTCCATGTGCGCCATCATACGGAGCTTTTGTCATGATGACAAGCAAAAAATGAAACTAAGCCATTCAAATGAATATTGTTTCGCCAAAAATTATAAACGCGCCGCCAATTCTGCACCTTCACGGATGGCGCGCTTCGCATCCAATTCTGCGGCGAGTTTTGCACCGCCGATAATATGATAATTCGCCAAAGTCTTTTCAGCCGCCTGCGGCATGATGTCTTTGACTGATTCTTGTCCAGCGCAGACCACTACAGTATCGACACGCAGCAATTGATCATGCCCAGCCAGTTCAATCCATAGCCCTTCATCAGTAACGGTTTTGTACTGAACACCGCGCAGCATGCGGACTTGGTGCTTTTTCAACTGTGCACGGTGCACCCAGCCGGAGGTCTTGCCTAAACCTGCGCCAAGCGGCGTGGTTTTACGCTGAAGCAAATAGATTTCCCGTACAGGCGGTTCTATATGTGCAGGCTGTGAACCGCCCTCAGATACATAATTAGGATTTGGATCGACTCCCCACTCGCGCTGCCAGTCCGCCAAAGGCTGTGGCTGCGGCTGATGAGGCGGCTTCAATAAAAACTCAGAAACATCAAAGCCAATACCGCCTGCACCTATGACGGCAACTCTGTCACCCACTGGCGCGCCGCGCAATACTTCTGCATACGATAAGACTTGCGGCGCATCGCTGCCTTCAATTTTCAAAGCGCGCGGCACAACGCCGGTTGCAACAATCACTTCATCGAAACCCTCACGTTCCAGCTGTTCGCGGTTGACTTGAGTATTTAGACGGAGTTCTACACCCGTTTTTTCAATTTGCACTTTAAAATAGCGGATGGTCTCGTGAAACTCTTCTTTGCCCGGAACAACTTTTGCTAAGTTAAACTGTCCGCCAACGTCTGAACTAGCTTCAAACAAGGTCACGTGATGGCCGCGGCTGGCTGCAACTGTCGCGGCAGACATGCCGGCAACACCGCCGCCAACAACAGCAATGCGTTTCGGTTTAGCGGCTTTCAGATAGACCAATTCTGTTTCGAAAGCAGCCCGCGGGTTGACTAAGCAGGTTGCCCGCTGGTTTTTAAAGGTATGATCCAGACACGCTTGGTTGCAGGCAATGCAGGTATTAATTTCATCTATACGGTTGGTCGCTGTTTTGTTCACCCAAAATGCATCAGCCAGCAATGGACGCGCCATTTGCACCATATCGGCCTTGCCGGCTGCTAAAATGGCTTCAGCCGTGTCCGGCATATTAATTCGATTAGATGCAATTACCGGGATAGAAACATGCTTTTTTACTTCCGCTGTATAATCGGCAAAAGCGGCCCGCGGCACCGAAGTCACAATAGTTGGAATTCGCGCTTCATGCCAGCCAATTCCGGTATTTAATAAAGTCACGCCAGCCTGCTCCAAGGCCTTAGCGACAGTAATGACTTCATTCATGGTATTGCCGTCATGCACCAAGTCCAGCATCGACAGGCGGAAACAGATAATAAATTTCTCGCCCGCTTTTTCACGGATAGCTTTCACAATTTCTACAGCAAAACGCATGCGGTTTTCAATATCGCCGCCCCAGCGGTCTGTCCGCTGATTGACATGACGGCTTAAGAATTGATTCAGCAAGTAGCCTTCTGACCCCATAATTTCAACACCGTCATAGCCGGCTTTTTTCGCCAAACTTGCGCAGTGCACATAGTCATCGATGGTGTCTAGAATTTGCTTATCGCTCAGCTGGCGCGGCTTGAAAGGAGAAATCGGAGATTTAATCGGGCTGGCTGACACCACAAAAGGCTGATAGCCATAACGGCCTGCATGCAGAATCTGCATCAAAATTTTTGCACCATGCTTATGTACGGCATGCGTGACCAAACGATGCGGCGCAATATCGCCCAAAGTATTCATCGTGCCGCCCGCAGGAAGCAGCCAGCCTTGGCGGTTCGGAGAAATGCCGCCTGTAATGATTAAACCGACACCGCCTTTAGCGCGTTCGCCAAAATAAGCCGCCAATTTAGGATAATTATAAAAACGATCTTCCAGTCCGGTATGCATTGACCCCATGACCACACGGTTTTTAATGGTAGTAAAGCCCAAATGCAGCGGTTTTAAAATATTTGCATAGCTGGTCGTTGTCATCATGAATCCTTTTATATTTGGCTTTGCAACTTGTTGCATATTACTTTAACTGGTTTTATTCATTTTGGGATGGCAATTCAAGAAATATTATCCGCGCTTACGGTCAATGCGATTGATCATGGCCGATACAGATCTTAAGGCAAGCCGTTAAGCCTTCTTGTTTTTTTAGAGAGATTTTAAAGACAAAAAAACCAGTGATTTTCAATTCACTGGTTTGAGCTTTGCATCGGATTAAAAAATTATTTCCAATATTTCAGTTTGCTGGTTTGACCAATCCCCACATTAAAGCTATTGGTCGGATCCAGCTTTTGATAATGATTTTTCAGCGCCGGCTTCGCGACATAAAGATGCCCAACATTGTGCTCCGCAGGATATTCAGCACCGCGCTCATCCAGTAAATGCCACATTTGATGCTCCATCGCTAAAGGGTCTACGCCTTTTTTGACAATATAGTCCTGATGGAACACATGGCAGAGGAAATGCCCGTAATACAATTTATGAAGAATGAGATCATCCATAGCTTTCGGCAATGTTTCTACCCATTCACGGTCATTGCGCCGCAGCGCAATATCCAGCGCGACAATATCCTCTACTTCTGAACGGTGTGTATCGCGGTAGCGGATGGCGGCGCCGGCTACAGCAAAACGGTGCAAAAATGCCTTACGCCCTTCTTCTTCTGTGCAATGGAAATAGCTGCCTGAAGATTGACCGTGGAAATAGGTTTTCAGAAAATCCTCTGCCAAATGCGCATCCTGATTTTCAATGCGGATCACCAAATGATGTTCATATAAATCGCGGAATTCGTTCATGCGCGGCGGCAGATGATTAGGCATAAATTTAGTTACCAGCTGCAGCACTTTATCTGACAAACCTTTCATGCCGAATTTTTCAAGATAGCCGTCTACCTTATCTTTCATGGCAAATGCCGCCGGTACTTTTGCCGTCCCGAACTTTTCAATAAACATGAAGGTATCTTTGCCATATTCAGCGCCTATGTCATAAGCGACACGGTGAATATATTCTCCAGCTATCGGCAGCCGCGGCAAATCTTTAAGCAAAAAACGGCGGATTTCAGTCAGATCATGCTGTGAATTGGTGCCGACATAAAATACCTGACTCGGAATTTTCTCAAAGGTGTCTAAACGCACTGCAAATACGCAAACTTTACCTGCAGAACCCGATGCTTCAAATAAGCGTGTCGGGTCGGCATTAAAACGGGCCGGCGTGTTTTCATCCACTTGTTTCACATCATGTTCATATCGCTGATCTGATGCACAGCAGCTTGAATTATTAATGATATCATTAAGCTGATACTTTTTATTTTCCAGCTTGGTCAGAATCTCTTCCGGCGATGCACCCAAGTTCACCCCCAAATGATTGACCAATTCTAATTCACCAGCATCATTTACACGTGCATACAGGGCTAACTCTGTATATGCTGGCCCGCGGCGCACCAAGGCCCCGCCAGAATTGTTGCACACCCCGCCAAGAACTGAAGCTCCAATACAGGATGAACCAATGACTGAATGAGGCTCACGGTTAAATTGCGCCAATTCTTTTTCCAAGCGGTCCAGCGTAGCGCCCGGCAGGCAAATCACTTGCTTTCCCTCATTAATCACCTGAATACCGGCTAAACGGCGGGTACTCATCAAAATTACCGGGCGGTCATAATCATCACCAAACGGTGTCGAACCTCCGGTCAAACCCGTATTGGCCGCTTGCATAATCACAATGCAATCTGCATCCACTGCCGTTTTAAGCACTTGCCATTGTTCCAGCAATGTTCCCGGAACTGCAACGGCTAAAACCTGACCGGCTCCGTAACGGCGCCCCTGACGGTAAAGGCGCGTGTCGTTATCATCGGTCAGCACGTGCTGTTTGCCGACAATGCTGATGAGTTTTTGAATAGTTTGCTGTGTATCTGAATTGGATGGCATCTGTCATTTCCTATTGATGAATTCCCGTGCTTAATCAATACGGTATTCATTACTGCGGAGTCTTTTCAATCTTATATATATTTAGGAATTAGCCTTCGATTCGACCTGCTTTTCTTTGGGAAAAAGCAGGCAAAACCATTGTCATCCGTAAAATTCGTCAAATTCCATCGAATCAATATTTTCATCGCAGAAACATAATATTAAATATGCAGCTCTGCCTCGAACAGTTACGGATGACGTTTACACGTATTAAATTCAAGCATTGGCTCAAATTCAATATTCAAAATTAATATTTAAGCCAGCTCTTTCTCTAATTTCACTAAACAATCCGAAGTAATGTCAGCAATGGTTTTTGCGCCAGTCAAGGTCATGGCTACACGCATTTCCTTATCAATCAGATCAAGCAGATTGGAAACGCCTTCGCCGCCTGCTGCACCCAATGCATAAACAAATGCCCGGCCCAGCATGCAAGTGTCCGCTCCCAAAGCCAGCATGCGCACAACATCCAGCCCATTGCGAATACCGGAATCTGCCAGAATTTTAATCTCGCCTTTCACCGCATCAGCAATCGGAGGCAAAGCGCGCGCAGAAGATAAAACACCATCCAGCTGACGACCCCCATGATTGGACACAATAATGCCGTCTGCGCCAAAACGTACAGCATCTTTGGCGTCTTCAGGGTCTAGAATGCCTTTGATGACCATCGGGCCATCCCAAAACTCACGGATCCACTCAAGGTCTTTCCACGAAATGGACGGGTCAAAATTATTGCCCAGCCAGCCAATGTAATCTTCCAAACCGGTTGGCTTGCCCAAATATTTAGAGATATTGCCTAAGTCATGCGGACGGCCCAATAAGCCGACATTCCAAGCCCAGTGCGGATGCATGCAAGACTGCACATAACGGCGCATCGCTGCATTTGGCCCGCTCATCCCTGAATGCGCATCACGGTAGCGTGCGCCTGGCACAGGCATATCCACGGTAAAGACCAGCGTTGAACAGCCAGCCGCCTTAGCCCGCTCTAAAGCATTTTTCATAAAACCGCGGTCACGCAAGACATACAGCTGGAACCACATTGGACGGTTGATTGCAGGCGCAACCTCTTCAATGGGGCACACAGACACTGTCGACAACGTAAAAGGAATGCCTTTTTTGTCAGCCGCGACAGCAGCCTGAACTTCACCGCGCCGCGCATACATGCCCGTTAAGCCCACTGGCGATAAAGCGACAGGCATCGATAAAGTTTCATCAAACAGCTTGGTTTCTAAACTCAGCTGCGACATATCATTCAGTACACGCTGCCTTAACGCAATTTTCGATAAATCTTCCACATTACGTTTCAATGTGTATTCCGCGTATGCGCCGCCATCAATATAGTGAAAAAGAAAAGGCGGTAAACGACGTCGTGCGGCTTCACGATAGTCATTTGCAGAAGAAATAATCATGGCTATATCCTGTTTAATCTACTGGCACGCTGTCGACGAGCTTCTTCTTCATCAATCAAGCGCACCTGTTGAACTACAAACTCAATATGTCCGCACACTGCGTTTCGGGCAGCGTCCGGATCACGGCGTTCAATTGCATCCATCACTTGAAAATGCTGATCACGCAATTGATCAAAACGGTGCGCGTCTGTATAGACTTTACGGCGGCCTAAGACGACGTTAAATTTCAGCAAGTCAAACAAGCTGCGCATCATTTGTATTAACACTAAATTATGTGAGGCTTCAGCAATGGCCAAATGAAACTTTGCATCCGCCATGGATGCCTGAGTATCATCCCCAATCGACTGATAATAAGAAATCTGCTCATAGTACTGACGAATATTTACCAAGTCTTCAGGTGTTGCCCGCTGTGCGGCATACCACGCTGTTCCGCCTTCCAAAATACTGCGTGCTTCCTGCACGTCAAAACGGTAAGCAGGATCCTGATCAATCAAATTGCTCAGCGGCTCTACAATTTGATGATTTGACCAGCTGTCAGGCAACTGCTGCAGAAAGCTCCCCGACCCGGCTTTGCTCACCAGCATTCCGGTGCTGACCAAATGCTGTATCGCCTCACGCAGCGAAGAGCGGGAAATTCCAAGCTGTTCACATAATTTACGTTCTGCAGGCAAACGGTCTCCAATCTGCATATTGCTCTGTGCAATCAGTATGCGAAGCTGCTGTACGGCTTGATCGGAGACTTTCATCTGCATTTCTCTACTTTTTCATTGATCCCGCATTACGGAATCATCCATGGGAACACATAGGCTTGTAAGGTAATCATAATGCCCATCATGATTGTGAACGTTATACTGTGTTTTACTGTAAAACGGAACAAATCAGATTCTTTACCCACCAAACCTACGGCTGCGCATGCAATCGCAATCGACTGAGGAGAAATCATTTTTCCTGTTACACCGCCGCTGGTATTGGCCGCCACAAGCAAGACTTCCGGCACCCCGATTTGCTGCGCCGTTGTCGCCTGCAATGCAGAGAACAGCGCATTTGCAGAGGTATCTGAACCTGTCAGGAATACGCCTAACCAGCCTAAGAATGGCGAGAAGAAAGTAAATGCCTTTCCGGTATGCGCCAATGCCAGCGCCAAAGTGGCAGACATGCCTGAATAGTTTGCGATGAAAGCAAATGCCAGCACCATGCCAATCGAATAAATAGGCACTTTCAATTCATTCAGTGTTTCACCGAAAGTAACCACTGCCTCTTTCGGTTTCATTTTTAAAAAGAAAATCGTGATGACAGCGGCAATAAAAATGGCTGTACCTGTTGCTGATATCCAGTCAAATTTATAAATGGCATCATAGTCTTTGATGTCTGGAACGACCGGCGGAAGCTTCTGCACAAGCTGATGCAAATACGGCACTTTAATTGAAATGACTAAATCACTTAATGCACCGTCTTTTGCAAATAAATCTTTAAAAGGCTTGATGCTCCAGACCGTTACCATTGCTGTCAATATCGCAAATGGTGACCATGCTTTGGCAATTTGGCCTAGGCTGTACTTCTTCTGCTTTTGAGCCTCAAGCTCTTGGGCAGCCGATTGATCCAGACTTGCATCTTCATTTGAAAAACGGAAAATATGCTTGGGTTTCCAAAATTTCAATAAAATGGTCAATGACACTAAAGATGCAATCGCCGCGGTAATATCAGGCAATTCAGGCCCAACAAAGTTCGACGTTAAATACTGCGCAATCGAAAAAGAACCAGCACCGACAATAACAGCAGGCCAAGTTTCTTTTACACCGCGCCAGCCATCCATAATGGCCATAATCCAGAACAGTACAATCGGCACCATAAACGGCAGCTGACGGCCCACCATTTGACTGATTTCCATGGTGTCTACACCGGACACCTGACCTGCAACAATAATTGGAATGCCCATTGCGCCAAATGCCACAGGTGCAGTATTTACAATCAAGCAAAGTCCAGCTGCATACAACGGCTTAAAGCCTAAACCAACCAGCAGCGCTGCGGTAATGGCCACCGGTGCGCCGAAGCCAGCCGCGCCTTCTAAGAAGGTGCCGAAAGCAAAGCCGACCAGCAGCATCTGCAAGCGCTGATCTTCGGTAATGGACAAAATGGAAGAACGGATAATATCAAACTGGCCCGTTTTCACTGAAATCTTGTACAAAAACACCGCGCCGATAATGATCCAGGCAATCGGCCAGAGGCCATAAAAGAAACCGTAAATCATTGATGCAAACGCCATAGCAGCCGGCATTTGATATGCAAACAGGGAAACCAGCAGTGCTAAGACTACGGTAATCGTGCCTGCAACACTGCCTTTTAGGCGAAAAACCGCCAAGGCCAAGAAGAAGAAAATAATCGGGATCAGGGCAATTAAGCTTGAAAGCCAAATGTTCCCCATAGGGTCATAAATCTGTTGCCATTGCTGAAGCATTGTCATCTCCTTGAAATGCTTTCTAGAACACAAACCGGTCTGATCATCCATCGCATAACACGATAATTGGTATGACCAATAATCAATTAAGTAAAAAATATATCTCTTTGAGAGAGAATATCGTACTTTCTGTTGATTTAAAGATCAATTATTAATTAATGAATTAAAATTGGTCATACCAATATTATCATTCAAAACGGAGTTTTAGTGCCAATTTTAGGCTGCGGGGAAAACAGATCAAATTATATAAATCTTTCATTTTTAATATTTTTCATTGGAACAGCAGTTTCTCAAGCTACAGGTCTTATACTTTAGTCTAAAACAAGCATTTAAGCAGGTACCTATCAAACACATCGGCACAATAAACCGCAGCGGCTGCATGAATTTTCGGCCAATTCCATCGTCGCTCAAATCATCGCTTAAAGCGCCTGCCCTGAAAATTTGAAATACTGATTTTCTATGCAATATATGATGTGCTGAATCATTTAACTACGGCATTTCTTAAGCTTCAGCATTGATCTACACATTAATCCATATAAAAACAGAATATCCCGTTTATTTTTCCCATTGTTTTTTTGACGTTTTCCACAGAGAAAACAGCCCCAGCACCGTTCCGATCGGAAAGCTCAGCAGCATGAGAACCGCCATGACCCGCGACAAAATCAGCCCTGCATTGTTCCCCTTTTTAACTTTAATGCAAGCCAGCACATTCAAGCCGAACATGAGCAGCATCAGCACACTTAATACCGCCAATTCAATCATTGGAATGGTGCTTTGCTGATATTCCACATACCAGACAATAGCCAATGCGCAAAACAGCAGCCCGGCATAGATTCCATGCACCAAGCTTAAGGTTTCGTTCTTGCTTTTTTGATGCGGATATAACGGCGGTAAATGATTCATGACCATAATGAGCATTCCCCAATAAAATGTGTTTTTAACTTAACTTTTTTTAAATATTCAGAAGTTGCCAATATCAATATATCAGCAACTTAGACTTCTAATGTGAATGTATTGCGATTTAATACCGATTTTCCATTATGGCGCGCTGAATATTTTGCTTTGATGCAAAATTCAATGAACTCAAAATAATGCCGGCGCAAATAAAAGCAGCGCCAATCAGAATATTGATTGTGATCGGTTCATGCCACAGCACATGTCCAAAAAACAAGCTTAGTATTGGAATGCACATCACTGAAATTGAAGCGACAAAAGTATCAACCTGACTCACAATCCAATTCCATAACGCAAAAGCAAAACCTGTCCCAATCACCGCAATATAAAACAGAATCGAGTCATTCAGCGGATTGAGCCACACCTTAAAATCTACGGGTTCAAATGCCAAAGCGCCAATTAAAATGATGAAACCGCCAATCAGCATTTGCCAAATCGTCAGCTTCATTTTGTCATAGGCCGCAAAATTCTTTTTGACGTAAACCGTTGTCATGGCCCAGAAAAAACCGGACAGAATCAAAAAACCTTGACCGATTAACGCCAAATTCAAATGCATGTGGTGCAGCTGCGACCACAGAATAGCGGCTAAACCTAATGTCCCGCACAGCAGCCCGATGACTTTTTGCGTATTTAAGCGCTCTTTCAAAATATAGTGCGCCAAAACGCCAATAAAAATCGGCATGGTAAATACCAGAACAGCAGATAAGCCTGAATCTACAAATTGCATGGCAAATGTCTGCGTCGCATAAAAGCCGATGCAGATCATCAAACTGGAAATAATCAGCTTTTTCCATTCCCCTTGAGCAGGCAGCACAGATTTTTTCAGCAGCAGCTGTACAGCAATGAGTGTCAATGCCGCCAAAATCAAACGCATTGAAATAAATAAAAATGGCGGAAAAATTTGCAGGCTGTGCTTGACCAAGCCCCATAGAGATCCCCACACCAGACAGAGCAAAGCAATGGCGCTCACAACTTTAATATTCATTAGCTGTACTCAACAGATGGAAAGTTCGGGTAGTGTAAATAATAAATGACATCATGAATAATGTTATATTTTAATCTATACATCATTTTTTTTGATGCCTTGGTTTAATCATTGGTGATACCTGCCTAGGCCCATATTTGAGGATGCGAAATGAATATCGATATGAGTGATATCAAATCATTTGTGACCGTAGCAGAGCTTAAAAGCATTACCGCTGCCGCGCATAAGCTCAATTACTTGCAATCCAATATGACGGCTAAAATCAAAAAAATTGAAAATCACTATGACCGTCAGCTTTTTATTCGCAAGCCTAAAGGCGTAGAACTGACTGAGTCAGGCATCAATCTTTATCAGCAATACAAAAAAATGATGTTTACTTGGGAAGAAACTGAACATAAAATTTATCAGCAAGAAAAATATTTACGTTTTGGCACCAATACCAGCTTAGGCGGCATGCGTTTTTACCCCTCTTTTAGCCAGCTTTACGAAACCTATCCAGAACTTTCAATCACCATGAAAACTGGGGCAACAGGCTTTATTGAAGATGAAATACTGCAGGGAAATTTAGATATCGCCTATGTGCTTGGACATCCGAAACACAAAAATCTGCAATACATTCACAAAGCGGATGACCATTTGGTACTGATTGGAAAAAATATCATTAACCATGACAACATTGCCGATTGCATGCATCAGCAAAATGTTCTCCTTGCTTCAGAGCAATGCTGTTACTCCACAACTTTGGATCAAATGTGTTCAGACTATCAGATTCAAAAAGGTGAAATTACCCATATTTTTGACCATGAAGCGCTGATTCAATTTACACAGCTTGGCATGGGTATTTCTATGATTGCCAAATCATTGATTGAGAAATTCAATATTCAATACTATATGGAAATCCCTGAACAATACCGCAACATCGGCTTGTATCTGATTGCACGAAATGATCATGTATTTACGCCAATAGAAAAGCAGTTTGTAGGTTTGAATGATCAGCTATAAGAAATAATGATGATACAAATGGTTATTTTATTGATTCATTTCAAAGGCAAAATCTAGCAATTTTTATCATCACTTCTGCGCAGCGTATCAGCCCTGCGCATATATTCAGATAATATCTGAAAAGATTTTCCGCTTCGCTGTATAAAACGAAAATGATGTTCATTTGATCAAATTTGCCGGCACATATTCCTATTCATTCTATTTCTTCGATAAAATCTATTCTTCGTATTGTTTTTTTATCTATTCCGAATTTTTTCAGAAAAAAAATGCGCCAAAAAGTGATATCATTGAAGAAATATATATTCTCTCGGGCCACCCTTTTCAGGTGCCTATTTTAATATCGTTAGGATTAACAATGACTGATAATGCAACTATCTTGCAGAATGTCCCTGTTGGCAAAAAAGTTGGTATTGCCTTCTCTGGTGGTCTAGATACTTCAGCTGCTCTTTTGTGGATGAAACAAAAAGGCGCAGAACCTTATGCTTATACAGCAAACTTGGGTCAGCCTGATGAAGACGACTACGATGCGATTCCACGTAAAGCGGAAGCGTATGGCGCAGTAAAAGCACGCTTAGTTGATTGTCGTTTACAGCTTGCGCTTGAAGGTATTGCTGCGATTCAATGCGGCGCTTTCCATATTTCTACTGGCGGCGTGCCATATTTCAACACGACGCCTTTAGGCCGTGCAGTTACAGGCACAATGCTTGTTACCGCCATGAAAGAAGATGACGTCAACATTTGGGGTGACGGCTCTACTTATAAAGGCAACGACATTGAGCGTTTCTACCGTTATGGCCTATTGACGAATCCAGCGCTTAAAATCTACAAGCCATGGCTGGATCAAACCTTTATCGATGAGCTTGGCGGCCGTGCAGAAATGTCACAGTTCCTTATCGACAACGGTTTTGACTATAAAATGTCAAAAGAAAAAGCGTATTCAAC
Source organism: Acinetobacter pragensis (assembly GCF_001605895.1). Lineage (GTDB taxonomy): Bacteria > Pseudomonadota > Gammaproteobacteria > Pseudomonadales > Moraxellaceae > Acinetobacter > Acinetobacter pragensis. The sequence continues at coordinate 39,549 of NZ_LUAW01000014.1, read as the reverse complement.
TGACTCGAACATGCTGGGCGCAACCCACGAAGCAAAAGATCTTGAATACCTGAATGCCGGCATCAAAATTGTTGATCCGATTATGGGCGTTGCGTTCTGGAAAGAAGACGTGAAAATCGCTCCTGAAGAAGTATCAATTACTTTCGAAGAAGGTTTCCCTGTTGCAATCAACGGTCAGCGTATCGAAGATCCAGTAGAATTCATTCTTGAAGCGAACCGTATCGGCGGCCGTCACGGTCTAGGTATGTCGGATCAAATTGAAAACCGCATCATCGAAGCGAAATCTCGCGGCATCTACGAAGCTCCGGGTATGGCGCTGCTTCATATTGCTTACGAACGTCTTGTAACGGGTATTCATAACGAAGATACCATTGAACAATACCGTATCAACGGTTTACGTTTAGGCCGTCTTCTTTACCAAGGCCGCTGGTTCGACTCACAAGCGCTGATGCTTCGTGAAACTGCACAGCGTTGGGTTGCTAAAGCTGTAACTGGTACGGTTACTCTTGAACTTCGCCGTGGTAATGACTACACCATCATGAATACTGAATCTGAAAACCTGACTTATGAAGCTGAACGCTTGACGATGGAAAAAGGCGATTCAATGTTCTCTCCTATGGATCGTATTGGTCAATTGACTATGCGTAACCTAGATATTACAGATACTCGCGCTAAATTAGGCATCTATACTGGCGCTGGCTTACTTGCAGTAGGTACTGGCTCTGCTGTGCCGCAATTAAAAGACAAAAACAAATAATCATTTGTTTTATCTTCAAAAACCGCTCATTTGAGCGGTTTTTTTATGTCTAATTTTTTAATATCTCATAATAAAAAACATCAAGATACAGATAATTCACCTGACAAGCCAAAGCCAATATTGACCAAAACTGTTCAAATAATTTGAATAAGGCTCGGCAACTTAATGTTTAAGCCACTTGTGCAGAACGGATAGATTGATAATAAATTTGGTTGCGGCCTAACTGTTTGGCGCGGTACAGCGCTTGATCCGCAATGGACAGCAAGTCTTCTTTAGACAGTTCCTCACCGCGGAATACCGTAATGCCCAAACTGATGGTCACATGCCTGGATACCAACGATTTTTCATGCGGGATTTCCAAACGGTCAATGGCTTTATAAATATTGGATGCAACAGCATAGGCGCCATGCGCATCAGTTTCCGGCAGCAGCACTACAAATTCTTCTCCCCCATAACGGGCCACAAAATCCATATGGCGGATGGCATTCTTAATGCTTTTCGCAATAGATGAAATCACATCATCGCCCTTTTGATGCCCGTAAAAATCATTGTAATTTTTAAAATGATCGACATCGATAAATAGAATGGATAGCGCGCTTTCATCCCGCTTCGCCTGTTCATAGCAGGTATCCAGCATTTCATCAAAAGTACGGCGGTTGGAAATTTTCGTCAGCTCATCATGCTGGCTTAGGTGCAGCAATTCTGCTGTATGTATACGGTGAATTTTTTCACTGATATCCGCACGCTTCATACTCAGAAAAATCATCCGCTCCCGCGCGCACAGCATTTTACTGATTGCAAAGCCCAGTACGCAGCTGCCGATCAGTACACGCCCAATCACCATGGCATCAAATTTGACATGCAGTGAAAACAGCATCAGCAAAGTGACAATTGCGGCCGTGAGTCCAGTCATCAGCATATGAGCGGGTTTCACCCCAGTCAGTATATAGCCCAAGATATAAATCATGCAGATGATCATCATCGCTTGAAGCTTTAATGCGGGCGTATAGACCGTGATGGTCAGCCACGTCATTGAAATCACTGACCAAAACACGACGGCCATAGCAGCATAGGGAAAATAAAGATTCAACTGTTTATAGTGCGCAAAAACATATAGGGTCAGCAGGCAAAAAGCGCCATTCGCCAAACCGGCTAAACAGTGCGTAAAATCATGCGCAAAAAAAGCATCTTCGATGATCCAGTAATCGCCGGGAATCATCAGCAACGTTAAAATAAAATAGGTTAAAACGCCTATCCAGACATATTGATTAATGTTGTCCCGGGCGCGGTCTAAATTCAGGGTCCAAAATTGAGTTTCCAGCTTTTTGGGAAATGCCTGCCCCACACGGCGGCTTTGGCGTGCAATCAATTCTTCTAATTTTTCTTTATCATATTGCAATTTTGCAAGATTATACTTGTATTCCATTGCCAACGATTTATTTAATTATTTTAGTGCCTTTAAAATAACACATTTTTTTCAGATTATTTATCTGGCCCGCGCCATTTGTCTTTAAAACACGTTACCATTTTCACACTTTTTGCATTATCATCTATTTTATTTGCAAGTTTGAAATTGCCTTGAACTCGATTACTATTCTTCAGCCAGACGACTGGCATGCCCATTTGCGTGACGGCCTAGCATTAAAGCGTACAGTTCCTGATTTAGCGAAGCAATTTGCCCGCGCTATCTGCATGCCAAACTTAGTTCCGCCTGTAAAAACGGTAGAAGAAGCAAATGCTTATCGTGAACGCATTATGGCGCATGTGCCTGAAGGCGTTCATTTTGACCCCCGCATGGTACTGTATTTCACAAATAATACGGCCCCAAGCGAAGTGCTGAAAATCAAGCAATCTGAGCACGTCAATGCCATTAAACTGTATCCAGCCGGCGCAACGACAAATTCAGACAGTGGTGTCAGTGACATCAGTAAAGTATACGGCGTCATTGAACAAATGGAAGAACACCAGGTTCCGCTGTTATTGCATGGTGAAGTGACGCATAACCATGTCGATATTTTTGACCGTGAAAAGCGTTTCCTGGATGAAGTGCTTTCTCCGCTGCTGAAGCAGTTTCCAAAATTGAAGTTGGTTTTAGAGCACATTACCACCAGTGAAGCTGCGCATTTTGTCTTGGAGCATGACCGCAATGTGGCGGCCACCATTACCCCGCAGCACTTATTATTTAACCGCAATGACATGCTGGTAGGCGGTGTAAAGCCGCATTTCTACTGCCTGCCGATTTTAAAGCGTCAAACACATCAGCAAACTTTGCTTGAAGTCGCCACCAGCGGCAGCCCTAAATTTTTCTTAGGGACGGACAGCGCGCCGCACTCAAAAAATGCTAAAGAAAATGCATGCGGCTGTGCAGGGTGCTATAGTGCTCCTACCGCAATTGAGCTGTATGCTCAAGCATTTGATCAAGTCGGTAAAATTGACCGCTTAGAAGGTTTTGCCAGCCACTTTGGCGCAGACTTCTATGGCCTGCCGCGCAATACCAATACCATTACATTGGTAAAAGAAGATCAAGTGATTCCTGAAAGTTTAGACTATTTGGATGGTGAACAGATTATTCCGCTGCATGCGGGTAAAACCATTCAATGGAGAAAAGTGTGACAGATGAAACTCTACCAGTAATTGGTCAGCGTTTCCGTGGATTCCTGCCGGTCGTTGTCGACGTCGAAACTGCAGGCTTTAATTCACAGACCGATGCATTATTGGAAATTGCAGCCATACCTATTGTGTATGATGCAGAGGGAAAATTTGTACCAGGTGAAGCGCATCATGCGCATATCAATCCTTTTGAAGGTGCAAACTTAGACCGCAGATCATTGGACTTTATTGGCATAGACCCATTTAATCCAATGCGTATGGCAATGGCTGAAGATGAAAAATCTGCGTTAAAGCGGATTTTTAAATCAGTCAATGAAGTACGCCGTCAGCAGGGCTGCACCCATGCTGTTTTGGTTGGCCACAATGCGCATTTTGATTTGGGTTTTGTACAGGCAGCCATTGCGCGTACTGGAACGAAAAACCAGAATCCGTTCCACAGTTTTTCGGTTTTTGATACTGTGACTTTAAGTGCAGTGGTGTTTGGTCAAACCGTTTTAGCAAAATCCTGCATTCAGGCGGGCATTGAATTTGACGGTAAAGAAGCGCATTCAGCGCTTTACGACACCCAAAAAACAGCTGAATTGTTCTGCATTATTTTAAATAAGCTTGGCCCGCATTTGTTGGACACCTTAAGCGCTGACAAATAAAACCGCTCTGCCCCTTTTGCCTGAAACTTTGAAGACATCGGCTTCTGCTGAATTCAAGTTTAAAGCGCTTTAGGGGCGTATTCTTTATTAATTCTCTATTCTTCTAATCGTTTTTTTATATTAATTAAATCGTTTTTTTATATTGAAAATAATTCTCATTTATATTGATTATTCAATGTAAGTTAATGATAATCGATCGCATTATTATTTGCGTCATTCTTACACTATGCGATTCCCTCTTTCTCCTCTTGCACTGGCTATATGTTCAGTTCTTAGCCCTATCGCATATGCAGATGATGCAGAAAACCCAGCCGTACTGCCCGAAGTTAAATTGAACACTATTGTTGTAGAAGCAGAAAAGGCAAATGAAGTCGGACAAACCATTTACAGTAAAGAAGATTTAGAAAAAACGCCGAACAGTTCAAAAAATATTACCGATTTTTTGAAAGTGAATCCAAATGTGCAATTTAGTAATGATCATCGGGCGGCAGGTTCTCAAGGTGAGCTAAAACCTGCCGAAATATCTATAAATGGGGCTCCAACCTACCGCAACAAATTTATTATAAATGGCGTTAACTCTACGAATAATGTAGATCCTTTAGGCAGCGGCGATTCATATGATGGTCAATTGGATAATGGTTCACAAGGTATCGCGCTTAATACTGACTTAATCTGCAGTTTAGAAGTTCTGGACAGCAATATTTCTGCTGAATATGGTGATTTTACAGGCGGTGTTATCAAAGCAACAACATGTGCCCCAAATACTGAAATTGGTAAAATCCACGGCTCCATTACTTACGACTATACTAGCAGCGATTGGGCTGATTATCACTTTGCTACAGATGAAGAAGAGGATGAATTCGCTGAACCCAGCTCAAACAATCAAAAAGATTTCACAAAACAAGGTATTAGCGCCAACCTTTACAGCAAGCTATCCGATAACTGGGGCATTAACTTTTATGCATCAGGACGACAATCTTTAATTCCTGTGATGAGTGGTCTAAACGATCCCAAAAAGGTAGAAAAAGACAGAACAAATATAAATACTGGAGCTACTTTTTTTTATACACCATCCACTGATACTAAGCTAAAGTTTGGTTTCGATTACGGCAATTTAGATAGCATTAACTACGTTACAAAACGTTTAGATTCGCGAAGTGTTACGTATACAGAAACTTTAACTCTTTTTGGTGAGTTGATCACTAAACTCAACAATTCAACATTGACACAAAATATCAGCTATCAAACCATGGATAATGCCCGTGAAAATGATAATAATCTAGGCATCTTATGGAAGCAGACTCCAACTAAAAACTGGAGCGACAACCCTGGTCAAGGTTCTACAAGCAGTGATATCAATCTTTCACAAGATGTTTTTGCTTATAGTTTTAAAAATACCTTTGACCCTATAAAACTTACCAATACAACGCACAACATCAGTTTTGGCTCAGGCTTTACCCACACCAATGCTTCTTGGGAACGCCTAAATGATACATACATGTACAACCAATCCAAAAGTTTCACGGATAAAGCAACTTATTCATGTTTAGCAGAGGATATATTATGTGATAGTCCATCTGCTGAAAATACTATGCAGGGACAATTCCTGACAAATGGGAAATACTACCAAAAAGGCACAGCGAATCTATCTCAAGATGCCATATTTCTATTTGCTGAAAATAAGATGGAATGGGATAAATTTTCTGCTCGTTTAGGACTAAGAGCTGATTATGAATCATTAGCTAAAAATTTGAATATTGCACCACGCACTTCATTTAATTATAAGCCATTTAAATCTGATGCCTTAAGCTTTACAACTGGCTGGAACCGCTACTATTCAAACTATACTCTTAATACTGAACTGCGTGATGAAACAGCTCTTCTAGAATACAATTTAAAAAGAACTGCCAGTCCAGAAGATGACTGGGTTAAGACAGGTTTATCAGACTTACTATTAAGTAATGCAAACATTCGCAGATCTGAATTAGATACACCCTATAATGATGAAATTGTATTTGGCATTAATGGACAAGTCAGCAATATAAATATTGCTCTGAAATGGGTTAATCGCGAAACAAAAAACGAGATTACTAAAAGCAGATATACGGCCCCTGGCACAAAAAATACAATCGATCACTATGAATATAGCAACCTAGGTGAAGCTAAAGCTGATATATATACCTTAGCGATCAATAATATAGCCCCCCTAAAATTAAAAAACACTGAACATATGTTTGGTTTTGCTTTTGATTATAATGAACAGGAAAAGAACTATAATACCTATGTAGATTCATTCAATGTCAACAGTCAAACTGCAGCTGAAGACCGTGATGTTATTTACAATGGGCATCGAATTAAATTTAATGAGCGACCAGTTGAAAATTTTGCTCAGCCTTGGACAGCACGCGTAAGCTGGGACGTTGATTTTCTTACATTCCCTCTAAAAATTAGTAACTTCTTAAGCTATAAATCGTCATATGAAGACACCTATAAATTAAAAGCAACTAATATTGACGGTTTAGAAATTTATGAAACAGAAACCATCAAACCTCGCTTTAGCTGGGATTTACGCGGTACATATGCTTTTCAAATCACTAAAGACTACAAAGCTATTTTAGGCCTGACAATCAATAACGTAACCAACAGACATAACACCTACACAAGCCAAAATATCACGGACAGTAGCAATACTTTAAAATCGGAGATCGGCAGACAATTCATTGCAGACGTCACTTTTAAATTTTAGCTTGTAAATCGCTTACATTGCGAAAACAATGCAGCCTGAATTCACAGGCTCTGTAGCTTACAGCCTGCCTTGTTTTCGCTATACTAAGCGGGCTTTGTTCAATCTCCCCCATATTTATGCTGAAAAATATCCTGCTGGTTTTACTTATTTCATTTCCTGCCGCGCTATATATTTATATGGCCAGCCGTGATGACAGCACCAAACCGGCAGAGCAAAAACAGCCATCTGCCGAACAGCATTCGGCAGCACAGTCAAAACCTTAATCCGAATATTTATATCTATTTTATTGATAATAAAATATAAATGATAAGAAAAAACCGATTTATGTGATTTTTCATCTAATCAAATTATAAAATATCTTTTTTACACTTAATCTTTCTTCTATGCAATCTCCCTCTCAGCCTTCGCAGCAACCGCCTGCGGAAGGGAATTCGCCGTCGTTAAAACGCGCGATGACCACGCGCCACCTTATTATGCTTTCCTTGGGCGGCGCTATTGGTACAGGCCTGTTTATGGGATCTGGTGAAGTCATTTCCCAAGCTGGGCCGCTCGGTGCAGTTCTGGCCTACATTATTGGCGGCCTCATCGCCTATATTGTCATGCTGTGTCTAGGCGAACTCGCAGTGCACTTACCGGTATCCGGTTCTTTTGGCGCCTTTGCAACCCGCTATATCGGCCCAGGAACAGGCTATATGGTCTCTTGGATGTATTGGCTAGGCTGGTCCGCCACATTAGGTACAGAATTTACCGCAGCTGCCATGCTGGTGCAGGAATGGTTTCCGCAAACCTCTATATGGCTTTGGACACTGATTTTTGCTGCCTGTGTCCTGCTGTCCAATCTCAGCTCAACCCGCACCTTTGCTGAATCTGAATTTTGGCTGTCCTTTATTAAAGTAGCTACGGTGCTGGTATTTATCGCACTTGGCTTTGCCTGCATTTTTGGCCTGATTTCATTTGAAGGCTACACTTCTGCGCCGCTGTTCAGCAATTTAACTGCACATGGCTGGCTGCCGAATGGCCTGTTCCCGCTGTTTGCGACCTTGCTTATCGTGAATTTTGCCTTTAACGGCACAGAAATGATCGGGATTGCTGCCGGTGAAACGGAAAATCCGGAAAAAAATGTCCCTAAAGCTATTCACGCGGCAGTATGGCGCTTAATGATTTTCTTTGTCGGCACCATTATCGTCATCGGTTCACTGCTGACCTATACCGATGCAGGCTTAAATGTCGGCGGTCATGGCGGCCTCAGCAGCAGCCCTTTTGTATCCGTCTTTAATCTTATGGGCATTCCTTATGCAGAGGATATTATCCGTTTTGTGATTATCACAGCGTTATTGTCTACTGCAAACTCGGGCCTCTATGCAGCTTCACGCATGATGTGGGCGCTTTCCGCTCAAAATCAGCTGCCCCGTGTATTTGCCAAAGTCAATAAAGCAGGCGTGCCGGTCGTTGCCATTTGGGTCACCATGATCGGCGGTTTGCCGGGTCTGCTGTCTGAGCAGTTTGGCGCTGATGTGATCTTTAAAAACCTGATGGGCGTGGCCGCCTTTACCATGGTGATTGTGTGGATGAGCATTTGCTGGAGCCAGTTCAACTTCCGCCGCCAGTGGCTGAAACAAGGCCACAGTGTCAGTGAATTGAAGTTTAGAACACCATGGTTTCCGCTGGTGCCTATTTTAGGATTTATCTGCTGTACGGCCACCGGCTTGAGCATGGCGGCTGACCCTGAAATGCTGTCCGGCTTTATCGGCTGCCTGCTGTTTATGGCGGCATGTTATGCCAGCTATTATTGGTTGTATCACAATAAAAATTAAAGCCTAGATGCATTTTCATTGAACAATGTCGTTAAAAGCGCAGCCGCCATACTGCGCTTTTAACGTTTAGGCACTTTTATTTAGCCTGATCTCTCATTTTTTAATCAAATAATTCAATATTTTAAAAATAATGCCTTCTCAGGTTTGACAGCATTTTTAAAAATCCCTAATATAGCCATCACCTCGCAACGTCCCTATCGTCTAGAGGCCTAGGACATCGCCCTTTCACGGCGGTAACCGGGGTTCGAATCCCCGTAGGGACGCCATCTATCTTTTTATAGATTATCAATTCATCAAATAATTAAAACTCGATTGCACTCTCGCTGTTTTTCTCTACAATAGCTCGCTTCACTGATTTTCTTAATGACAATTTATGCACTCATCTCCGAATGATGCTTCGCATCAGGGCAATTCAGCGCCTTTAAAACGCGCTATGAGTACCCGGCATCTGGTCATGATTTCGCTTGGCGGCGCAATCGGCACAGGCCTATTTTTAGGGTCGGGTGAAGTCATTGCACAAACGGGGCCTATTGGTGCCATTATTTCTTATTTTTTAGGCGGCATTATCGCCTATATGGTCATGCTTTGCTTAGGCGAGCTCGCTGTCCACATGCCTGAATCCGGCTCTTTTGGCGCTTATGCAACGCGCTATATTGGCCCAGGCACAGGTTATACCATGACTTGGCTGTATTGGCTGACGTGGTCTGCAACGCTAGGCACTGAATTTACCGCAGCGGCCTTGCTCATGCAGGAATGGTTTCCGCATGTTTCAGTCTGGCTATGGACAATTATTTTTGCAGCGTTTGTTTTTTGCATGAACATGAGTTCAACCCGATGGTTTGCAGAATCTGAGTTTTGGCTGGCGCTGGTCAAAGTCATTACAGTCATTGCATTTATTGTGTTGGGCTTGCTGGCTATTTTTGGCGCAGCCAGCTACCAAGGCTATGAATCTGCACCGCTGTTCAGCAATTTGACCGCTCAGGGCTGGTTTCCGCATGGGCTGTTCCCTATTTTTGCGACCATGCTGATTGTGAACTTTGCCTTTTCCGGTACAGAGCTGATTGGTGTTGCTGCCGGTGAAACTCAAGATCCTGCTAAAAATGTGCCTAAAGCGATTAATACTGCAATTTGGCGCCTGCTGATTTTCTTTGTCGGCACCATTGTGGTCATCAGCGCTTTGCTGCCGCATCAAATGGCAGGACTGGATGCTGAAGGGGTCAGCAGCAGTCCATTTGTGACCGTGTTCAATAATATCGGCATTCCATATGCAGAAGACATTATCCGCTTTGTCATTATTACTGCGCTCTTGTCAGCCGCCAACTCAGGTTTATTTGCCGCTTCACGCATGATGTGGTCACTGTCGTACAAAAAACAGCTGCCCGCCGTTTTTTCAAAATTAAACCATCGCGGCATTCCTTACGTCGCAGTCATTGTGACAATGTTCGGTGCGGTGCCAGGTCTATTGTCAGAACAGTTTGCGCCTGAAACTATTTTCAAGAATTTACTGGGTATTGCGGCATTTACCATGGTTGTGGTGTGGATGAGTATTTGCCTCAGCCAGTTCAACTTCCGCCGCCAGTGGTATAAAGACGGCCACAGCAAAGCGGAGCTTGGCTTTGCTGCGCCTTTATTTCCTATTGTGCCGATTTTAGGTTTTGTATTCTGCCTAATCACCTGCATCAGCATGGTTTTCGATCCTGAAATGCTGCCTGGCTTTATCGGTTGCATGATCTTTATCGCCTGCTGCTACGCCAGCTATTACACGTTTTACCATACGAAAAACTGACAGCTGAAGCAGATTACCAATTGCAGCAAATCAGAGCAGCCCAGGCTGCTCTTTTTTATGTATAAAATAATGGTATTCATCATGATGGAATGCCTTATGAAAATAATATTTATCCATGGCATGAATCAGCAAAATCATACGGCTGAATCTCTGAAACAGCACTGGCTGAATATTTTTCAGCAAGGTTTGAGCTGCGGCAAATATCCGCTGAAAATCTCGGATTTAAAGATCGAGTTCCCTTTTTATGGCGATCTGCTTCTTCTGCATCATCAACAAAACAACATTGATATGAACACCCTGCTGCCTAAAACGCTGTTTCATTTTCCGCTGCATTTACAGCGTGAAGAAAAAGAAGCGACTGAACACAGCGAGTTTATTCCTTTTTTACCGCACGAAAGCATCAGTCAAACCCTGCCGATTTCAGAAAAATTAGCGCTGTTCACCGCCATCAGCAAAGATCTTATTTTAAAAGAGTTCACGATTTTACTGAACCGCTTTCCTCGGCTGCATGAGCAGCTGATCCACCGCTTTTTAATTGAAACTTATTTGTATTTGTCCAATGAATGCTTTCTTCGGGAAGTGCATAACCGTATTTTACAAACCCTAAGCCCGCATGAGCAGCATATTGTGGTGGCGCACTCACTCGGTACGGTGATTGCCTACAATTTACTGTACCGGCATCCAGAATTAAAAATTAAAAATTTTATTACCTTAGGCTCTCCGCTTGCATTCCGGGTCGTGCAGGACAAAGTCATGCATCCAATCATCCGGCCTGCCGGCATTCGGGGCAATTGGATTAACTTTTATTCACATGATGATTTTCTGACAGCCTTCCCGCTCAGCTGCGCCCCTTTTACTTTTACACCGCCCATTTGCAATCATGAAATCTCAACCTTTGCCAACCGGCCGCATGAAATTATTGGATATTTACAGCATCCCGATGTCGTACAGAAAATCATTCAGCCCTTTTTAAAGCGTTAAAATTCGAGTTTTTTAAGCATTTTCAGCATTAGCGCTGATAATTTATCCAGTTGTTGAATTTTCATGAATTAATTTCAGAAATGCGTTTGACACCCCTCCTATTTCACCCTATTATACGCCCACCTCTGAAACGTCCCTATCGTCTAGAGGCCTAGGACATCGCCCTTTCACGGCGGTAACCGGGGTTCGAATCCCCGTAGGGACGCCAATTTCAGAAGTATGTATGTTTATTTAGTCCCTATCGTCTAGAGGCCTAGGACATCGCCCTTTCACGGCGGTAACCGGGGTTCGAATCCCCGTAGGGACGCCATTAAATTCCAGTGCATGGAATGGTTTAAATATATTTACTTCACGCTGTCCCTATCGTCTAGAGGCCTAGGACATCGCCCTTTCACGGCGGTAACCGGGGTTCGAATCCCCGTAGGGACGCCATATTCGAAATGAGTCTAGACTCATTTCATAGAAAAGCCCGAGCTTATTCAGCCTTGGGCTTTTTTATTGCCTATTGTTTAATAGCTTCATATTTTCATTGCTTTGGCTATAAAGGCTGTGCCACTTCAGATATATTGAAATTCAGCATCAGCTCATCATGATAAAAACAGCATGCAAGATCTAAAAATAACACTGCACCATCTGCCCAATTCCCGCTCTCAGCGGATTGTTTGGCTGCTTGAAGAATTAGATTTAAATTATGAATTAATCATTTGTCCAAATAAAATACAAAGCGGCTTAAAGTTTCCAACCCTTCTGATTCAGCAACCATATGCCGATATACATACACTGACCGAAAGCAGCGCAATTGCTGAATACTTATGTCAGCTGAAGAAGCAGTTTATTTTAGATGCCCCAGACAATATGTACTGGAATTATTGTTTTTATAAGAACTACGCAGATGCCAGCTTCATGCCGAATCTCGCCTTAAAGCAGGTTTTTGCTCAAATTGCCCAGCAGACGCCTTGGCTGCTCCGCTTTGTCAGCCTTGCTTTTAAAGCGGCCTTTAACAGCGCTTATTTAACCCCTGAAATCACAAAACAGCTGCAAATGCTGGACAGCCATTTAAAAAACCATATTTGGCTGGCAGGTAACCAGTTCAGCTGCGCAGATATCTTAGTGTGGTTTCCTTTACAGGCCAGCCAGTCTGCGTTGCTGAGTTTTACCGCCTATCCAGCATTGGCGCGGTATTTAACCCAAATTCAAAGCAGGCCGGCCTTTCAAACTGCATTGCTGAAAGGCCATTGGTCTACTGAAGAGTTTCAGCGCTATTGGCAAATCACCCAATAATGCCAGATAGAGTTATTCCTAAGCTCAACTCTAATTATTGCGCTGCGCCTTAAGCCGATTTACGTGAATTGACCCGGCCCTTAATGACTGCGGTCAAATTGCCTTTTAAATATTTAAAGAACACTTTTAAAGGCGACAATTTCGGATTCGGCTGTCTGCCTTCACCAATGGCTTTGAATTGCGCGGCATACCAAATAATTTCCATGATCGCCATTTTATCCACCATGGGAATGCCTGTTTTAATTTTATTGACGCCATAACGCACATCCTGACCTGCAAGCAGGCGGTCTGCCAATGCCGTTTCTACAGCAAATGGACGCGCGATGCCGACAAACTCACAGGCGCCGCTGTCCAGCGCAGCATTCATGCCCCGCACGGTACGGAAGCCGCCTGTCACCATTAAATGGCAATTCACTTCTTTACGGATTTTATCGGCAAAGTCCAAGAAATAGGCTTCGCGGGCAATCGTCGATGCTTTGCGTTTATCCTCTTTCGCACCTGCCATGGCAGGAGCTTCATACGTTCCGCCAGAAATTTCAATCAAGTCTATGCCGGCTGCATCAATCGCTTTAAACACCGTAACCACGTCTTCTTCACTGATGCCGCCGCGCTGGAAGTCTGCTGAATTCAGCTTGACCGCAATAATGAATTGATCTGATGTCACAGCGCGGACCGCTTGGTAAACCTCCAACAGAAAGCGCATACGGTTTTCAATAGAGCCGCCCCATTGATCTTGACGCTGATTGGTTAATGGCGACAAAAACTGGCTGATTAAATAACCATGCGCGCCATGCAGCTGCACACCTTCAAAACCCGCTTTTTCACATACCGCCGCTGCTGTGGCAAAGCGCTGGATGATGTTTTGAATTTCTTCTTCACGCAGTTCACGGGGCGTACCGAAAGTCGTTGCCAGCATCGGGCTGAATGGGACAGCAGACGGCGCAACCGTTTCTTTATTCAAACCTTTCGGGCACTGCCGGCCAGGATGCGACAGCTGCACCAGCTGCACCATGCCATATTTTTTTCCTAAATCCGCCCATTGCTTGAGCAGCGGCAAATCACGCTCCGACTCAATCGCAACCACACCCGGTTCATTTTTAGCGCGAATATCTACCATGACATTGCCAGTAATTGCACAGCCTAAACCGCCTTTTGCCCATGCCTCATACAGGCCAAAATGCAAATGATTCGGCTGGCCTTGAACGTTGGCCAGCGCTTCACTCATCGCGCCTTTAATAATGCGGTTTTTAAATTGCGTTTTCCGTATTTGGATCGGTTCTGCAAGATGGCTCATGTCATTTCCATTATTCTTTAAATAGTATTTTTACTCTAAACATATTCCGCGCAACGTCAATAGCATATAGACAATTAATATTGTCAAATTATCCTACAGCAGATTAATACTGACTGGCTTCAATCAGCCTCTGTGTATATTCCGTTTGCGGATGAGCAAACAGCTCAGGCGTGTCCTGAAATTCCATGACTTGCGCATGCCGCAGCACCAGCACCTTTTGACACAGCGCTTTCACCACCTGCAGGTCATGGCTGATAAACAGATAACTCATACCGTATTCCTGCTGCAGGCGGCGCAGCAGGCGCACAATGGCGCGCTGGGTTGTCCTGTCCAAAGCGGAAGTCGGCTCATCCAAAATCAATACTTTTGGCTGCAGCACCAAAGCCCGGGCCAATGCAATACGCTGACGCTGTCCGCCTGAAAGCTCATGCGGGTAGCGCTGCTTAAACGCGGCTGGCAGCTCGACTGTTTTCAACGCTTCATCAATTTTTTTCTGAATATCGGATTGAGGCATCTTTTGCAGCTCCAAGCCTTCACCAATGGTCTGCTCCACATTTAGGCGCGGATTTAAGCTGCTGAACGGATCTTGAAACACAATTTGAAAACTGCTGCGCAAAGGACGCAGCTGATTTTCGTTCAGCCGGTTCAAGTCCTGCCCTTGCAATAGAATCTGCCCTTCACTGTCAATTAAGCGTGATACCGCCAAAGCCAGTGAGCTTTTACCCGAACCGCTTTCTCCCACCACACCAATGGACTGCCCCTGCTGCAGCGCGATGCTTAAAGGCTCTACCGCCACAAAATAATCTTTGACCCGATTCAGCAGGCCGTGCTTGATCGGAAACTTCACGCCGACATTAGACAATTCCAGCAATACTGGCTGACTGGGCAGCTTTAGCGCCTCACCAAAATCATGATTGAGCAAATCACGTGTATAAGCTTGCTCAGGCGCATCAAAAATCTGCTGCACGCCGCCTTGCTCGACAGCTGCGCCTTGGCTCATCACAATCACCTGATCGGCATATTTCCGCACCAAATTCAGGTCATGGCTGATCAGGATCATGGCCATTTTTCGGCTTTGCTGCAGCGATTTCAGCAGCTGCAGGATTTGCGCTTGCAGTGTTACATCTAAAGCCGTTGTCGGTTCATCAGCAATTAAAATGTCCGGATCTAAAGCCAATGCCATAGCAATCATCACCCGCTGGCGCTGACCGCCAGACAGCTCATGCGGATAGCGTTTCAGCTTATCTTCCGGCTCTGGAATGCCGACATCCTGCAGCAGCTGAATCACCCGTTCACGGGTTTGCGCTTTAGACTGCCCGCGCAGCAGCAGGCTTTCACCAATGATTTTTTCTACTCGGTGCAGCGGATTCAGCGCCGTCATGGGCTCCTGAAAAATCATCGCGATTTTTGCACCACGAATTTCACGCAGCTGCACCTGCTTCAATCCTATAAGATTTTGACCGCCCAGAAACGCCTGCCCGGTCACCTGCAAATTCTTCGGCAACAGCCCCAGCAAAGCCAAGCTGCTGATGGATTTTCCTGAACCGCTTTCACCGACAATCGCCAGTGTTTCCCCAGCGTTCAGCTCGAAATTGAGGCCATGCACCAGCGGCTGCCCATCACCGTCATGTATCCGCAGCTGATGCACGCTGAGCACAGTATGTGCAGCCGGCTCCAGCTTTGCCTCTGTAAATGTTTTATTGACGTCTTGGATCGAATGCATCACGCGCCGCCTCCCCAATATAAATCAGCAATGACAGTACAATCGCTAAAGTAAAAAATCCTGAAAGCGCCAGCCACGGCGCATTTAAATTATTTTTACCCTGCAACAGCAGCTCTCCTAGCGAAGCGGCATCGGGCGGCAGACCATAGCCCAAAAAGTCTAAAGCGGTCAGCGCGGTAATATTCGCTGTCAGCATAAATGGAAGCTGGGACAGGCTCGAACTCACGGCATTGGGTAAAATATGGCGGAAAATAATCGCGCGGTCTGTAACGCCTAAACTGCGCGCTGCCCGCACATAGTCAAAATTTCGCGCCCGCAGAAACTCCGCCCGAACCAGCCCCACCAAAGCAGGCCAGCCAAACAGCAGCATTATCGCAAACAGCCAATAGACACTTGGATTGAACATGCTGACCAAGATCATGACCATGAACAGCATCGGCAGACCGCCCCAAACCTCTAAAATACGCTGTCCAATCAGGTCAATCCAGCCGCCGTAATAGCCTTGAATAGCGCCCACTGCAATACCCAAGACCGCAGATGCCAGCGTTAAGGCAAAACCGAACAACAGCGAAACCCGCAGACCATACAAAATGCGCGCCAGCACATCACGGCCTTGGTCATCTGTTCCCAGCCAGTTTTGCGCTGTCGGCGCAGAAGGAACTGGAACCGCTAAATCTAAATTGGGCGTCTGATAGGAGAAATGATTAACCGGCCACAGCGCCCAGCCATGTTCATCAATCAGCTGCCGCACAGCTGGGTCTTTATAATCCGCTTCGGTTTCAAATACGCCGCCAAATGCGGTTTCAGGATAGTGTTTAAAGACTGGAACATAGAGGCTGCTGTCATATTTCACCAGCAGCGGCTTATCATTGGCAATCAGCTCTGCACCCATAGACAGCACAAAAATAATGGCAAAAAGAATAAAGCAGCCAAAGCCAAGCTTATTTTGCTTAAAGCGCTGCAGGCGCGCCTGCATGATGGGGGACATTATTTTGCTCCCCGTGATTCAAAGTTAATCCGCGGATCAATCACCTGATACAGCACATCACTGATAAGGCGCAGAATCAATCCCAGCAGCGTAAATATAAATAAAGTCCCGAAAATAACTGGATAATCCCGCTGCACAATGGCTTCAAAACCCAGCAGCCCTAAACCATCTAAGTTAAAAATAATTTCAATGAATAAATTGCCGACAAAGAAAATGCCTATCAAGGCTTCCGGCAAGCCGGCAATCACAATCAGCATGGCATTGCGGAAGACATGGCCATACAGCACCCTTGATTCTGTCAGCCCTTTAGAACGCGCCGCCAGCACATACTGCTTGTTCAATTCTTCCATAAAAGAATATTTGGTTAAGTAGGTCAGACCTGCAAAACCGCCAATGACCATTGCCAGCAGCGGCAATGTCATGTGCCAGAAATAATCGGCAATTTTTCCAAGCACGCTCAGCTCGGCAAAATTTTCCGACACCAAGCCCTGCAGCGGAAACCATTGAAAATATGATCCGCCGGCAAAAAATACAATCAGTAAAATAGCAAAAGCAAAGGCCGGAATGGCGTAGCCCACAGCTAGCAGCAATGAAGTCGCCTTATCAAACAGCAAACCATGATGGCGGGCTTTTTTAATGCCCAAGGGAATAGACACCAGATAAATCAGCAAGGTGCTCCAGAGCCCCAAAGACAAAGATACCGGCAGCTTTTCCCATAGCAGTTGAGTGACAGGCTTATCTTTAAAGAAACTGGTGCCAAAATCCAAGGCGGCATAGCCTTTCAGCATTTGCCAAAAACGCTGGTATGCAGGCTGATCAAAACCGTATTGCGCCTCAATTTTCTTCACCATGTCTTCGCTTAGGCCTTTAGCGCCTTGGTATTTGCTGCCGCCTTGCGCTGTTTCTCCGCCGCCGGCAGTTCCCATACCCTGAAAGCTCTCGGCCTGCTGAATCGCTTGCTCAACTGGCCCGCCGGGCGCTATCTGAATCACCACAAAGTTAATCAGCAAAATCGCCAGCAGCGTCGGGATAATCAGCAGCAGCCGTTTTAAAATATATGTGCCCATAATTTTTATCCTTTTGCTTCGGGCTTATTGCTTACGCAAATAATTGGCAACTTTCTGCGCTTGAGCCGGGTCACTCCACCAGTAATCCAGACCGACAGAAAGTTTTGGCTTGACGGCCGGCTGTTTATACATATTCCAATAAGCCAGCCAGTTCTCCCCTTTGCCGTAGGTTGGAATTTGATAATAGCCCGCACGCAGCAGGCGGTCTAAAGCGCGGGTATTGATCACCAAGGCTTGACGGTCAGGTGCGCGGATAATCTGCTGCACCACAGCATCCACAGCAGGGCTCTTAATTCCCGCATAGTTGTAGTTGCCATCCTGATCGGCTGAAGCGCTGCCCCAGAATTGCGCCTGCTCATTGCCTGGGCTTAAAGACTGCGGCATGACATTCGTCGTCATATCAAAATCTTTGCTGCGCATCCGCTCTATATATTGCGGCACATCAACCTGACGCACATTCACCTGTATGCCTAGACGCTTCATGTTACGAACAAAAGGCATTAAAGTGCGCTGCAGGCCTTCCTGATGAATCAGAAATTCTATTTGAATCGGCTGACCCTTCTTGTCCATCAGCTGGCCATTTTTGTAGCGATAGCCCGCATTCAGCAGCAGCCGGCGCGCAGTAAGCAAATTGCCGCGGTTAAAGCCGCTGGCATCTGAAACTGGATATGTCCAGTTTTTCAATACACCCGCGCGCTGAATCGGATCTAATTTTGCCAGCAGCGGTTTCAGTACCGCCAGCTCTTGTGCAGACGGGACACCTTTCGCCTCTAACTCGCTGTTGGCAAAATAGCTTTGCAAACGGCTGTATTGGCCATAAAACAGCGCCTTGTTTTGCCATTCAAAGTCATAAGCGTAGATGAGCGCCTGACGCAGGCGGATGTCCTGAAACGGATTGCGGCGCGTATTGAATACGAAGCTTTGTGTCGCAATAGGATTGCTGTGCCTAAAACGGTATTTCACCACCATGCCCGCCTTTACGGCGGGAAAGTTATATTCAGTTACCCATTTTCGGGCTGTATATTCTTCATGCAGGGTGTACTGCCCCGACTTAAAGCCTTCAAACGCAATATCCAAACTGCGGTAATAGACATATTTCAGCCGGTCAAAATTGTAGCGCCCGCGGTTTACCGGCAAATTTTTGCCCCAATAATTCGGGTTGCGCTTATAGCTGACGCTTCGTCCGGCATCGATACGCTCTATTAAATAAGGGCCAGAACCTAAAATGGGCTGCAAAGTGACGCGAGTAAAATCCTTTTTGGCCCAATCTTTTTTAGAATAAATCGGCAGCTGCGACAAAATCAGCGGCATTTCTGCATTGTTGTCCGATTTGAAGCTCATTTTGACCTGATATTTGGACAGCACTTCAGTCTTAGCCAGATCGGCCAAATACATCTGCAGGCCCGGATTCGATTTCGTCTGATAGGCATCAAAGCTGAACTTCACATCAATGGCTGTCACCGGTGAACCGTCACTGAACTTTGCTTCAGGATTCAAATGGAAAATCACATAAGCGGTTTTATGCGGATCAAAGGTCACGCTGGACGCCAGCAGCGGGTACATGACCCCAGGTTCATCCAAGGAACTGCTCATCAATGAATCGAAGAGAAAATTCACGCCATCTACGGAACTGCCTTTGCCGTTCATGCTGTTCAGATTATCAAAAGTGCCATTGCTGGCGGTACTGAGATAACCGCCTTTCGGCGCTTTAATATTGGCATACGGCATCACTGCCATAGAGGCATATTTCGGCGCGCTGTGTATTGCAATAAAAGGCGTCGTCTGCAGCGCCGCCCATGCCCCTTGCGATAAAGCAACTGACCCGAAAGCCAGCAGATAAGGATTAATCTTCGCTAATAAAATATTCACGCGGCTCCCTGCTGCGGCTTGATGCTAGTTCGGGACTTTAATCACTTCACCAATACGCAGCTGAGCAGAAGGCTGAAGATTGTTTAATTCGGCCAAAGTACTGCTGTCCATGCCATAACGGCTGGCTAAACCAATCAGTGTGTCCCCGCGCTTAATGCGGTATTCAGCGACTGTTTTTGGCAGCTGAATTTTCTGCCCCACACGCAAACCTGCTCGCGCGCTGAGATTATTCATGTCTACCAATTCCGCTACGCTCAAGCCGGTACGGCTGGCAATTGAGTTCAGCGACTCACCGGATTTTACGGTATAGCTTTCTGTACTGCGCGCACTTACTGGCGCAGATTTAGCCGCCGCTGCCGTTTTTTCAATTTCCGGCAGATCGCCTGTAATCTTGAGCTTTTGGCCAATACGGACAGTGCTCGTTCGGCTCAAATCATTCAAGTCAGCCAAATAAGCCAGCTGCAGTTTGTACTTTTGCGCAATTGAAGTCAGCGTTTCACCCGATTTCACTGTATGCGTATCCGGCATTAAGCCCGCAGCAGATTTATCATTTTTAGATACAGTTTTAGCCTCTGCCTTCACTGAAGCTTTCACTTCTGGTTTATCTTCCGGCGCATCACTAGTCAGCTGGAGTTTTTGCCCTACACGCAAGCCTGTATTGCGGTTAATACCGTTCACATTGGCAATGTAGTCCATGCCTAAATTATAACGGCTGGCAATGCCCGACAAGGTATCGCCCGATTGAACCGTATATTGATCCGGCACCGCCGCAGAAGCCGGGATTTTCAGCACTTGGCCTGCACGCAAGCCATTGCTCGCCTGAAGATTATTTAAATCAGCCAATTCAGTCATGGCCATTTTAGATTGCGCTGCAATACTGTACAGCGTATCGCCGCGCTGTACCGTATAGCTTTCTGTCTTGTAGCCGGTTTCCGCTTTCGCCTCATATTTCACATTAGACGCTGAGGTTTTTACTTCTTCCTGCTTTTTATTCAACGATGCATTTGCAGATGAAGCGCTTTCGTTCACTTCATTCAATGGCACATTGATTTTTTGACCCGCCATGAGGCTGCTGGATGCAGTTAAACCTGCTGTAAGATCAGCTAACTCTTGATTCGACAGCGCATATCGGTCTGCAATCAGCTTCAGATATTCACCGCGTTTCACACTATAAGGCTTCGTTTGCACTTTAAGCGCTTTTTTCTCAGCTTCCGCTTTTTTACTCTCTACTTCAAGCTTAGCTTTAGAGGCCGCGGTTTCTTTTAAAGACAGTTTCTGCCCCACAAACAGGCCGCTTGTGGTGCTGATATTATTAAAATCAGCCAGCTGCTTCACCGATAAGCCAAATTGGCCAGCCACCCCTGTTAAGCTGTCATTGGCTTTAACCACATAGGTTTCAGGCTGCGCTTTAGACTTGGATTCTTCTTGCTGCGCGGCAGGTTTCGCATCATACAAATAAATAGTAGTTCCGACAAACAGCTTAGAATCGGCATCCATCTGGTTCCATTTTGCGACATCCCGCCAGTTCACGCCATTTTTCATGGCAATCACAGCAAGCGTATCACCAGACTGAACCGTGTAGGTGCTGCGTTTGCCTTTCGGCGCAACCACCACCACTTCCGAGTCTGTTTTGATAATGTTTTTGCCCTGATTCCGTTTCGCTTCGTCCGAATCTGGACGGGTGCTTTCCGCAACCCCTTTCGGATAGGCGAAACCTTTCGTCAGCTCTTTGCCCTGCTGTTCGGCAATGGATTGACTGGTTTGAATCGCTGTCAGCTTAATTTTGCCGTCATAAGGGTCTACGATTTCTGTACCTTTAGGCGCTAACGCTGTCAGCTCCTGAACGACTTCATCCTGCTCTGCTTTGCTTGCGACAGGTTTCAGCACTTCATCAACCGTTTTCGTTGCACCTTCCGCCTGAATGGCCGCCATAATCTGCTCACGCTCTTTGGCTGTCAGTGCAGGTTCTGCTGAAACTCTTTTTGACGGCGCAGCAGGAGAAACAGCAACTGGAATACGCGGTGCGCTTGGTATATCGGTACCGGAAGCAAAAGCGGCCAAAGCGGCTGAACCTTGCGGTGTTTTGGCCTGCGGACGGCCTAATGCCGTAGAACTGGCTGTCACTGGTACAGATGCAGTCACTGCAGGCACAGCGGGTTTTGCGGAGACAATAACTGGCGGCGCAGATTTAGCCGGCGTAATGACCTTGGTATTTAAGGTCGGCGGCGTTGCGCGCGACGGTGCAATGGTCACGTTATTCTGCGGTAAATTCTGGCTTAAGCCGCCTGCCCAATAGCCGCCCGAGCTGGATTTCATTTTTTTCAGCTTTTCATCCACAGATGGGCTGATATCGGCAGGAATTAAAATTTTCATCGGGCTGGAAGTATCAATCACTTCACCGCGGTGCCCTGGATTTAGGGCATAAAGTTCCGAACGGCTTAAACCCGTAATTGATGAGACTTCATTTAAGTTTGCCGGCCCAACCATCACTTCACGAAAGTGCGGGCGGTTGGCGATTGGCGGCAGGCTGACACCATACTGCCCGGGACTCTTAATAATCTGCGCTACAGCCAAAAACCGCGGCACATAATTCATGGTTTCCTGCGGCAGT
Source organism: Acinetobacter pragensis (assembly GCF_001605895.1). GTDB lineage: Bacteria > Pseudomonadota > Gammaproteobacteria > Pseudomonadales > Moraxellaceae > Acinetobacter > Acinetobacter pragensis. The sequence continues at coordinate 17,375 of NZ_LUAW01000014.1, read as the reverse complement.
TTTAAAGACCAGTAATCAGTCGGCAGACCTGCTGCCTTATTGCGGTTAATCGCTTGCTGAATACGGCCCGGCCCTGCGTTATAAGCCGCCAGCGCCAATTCCCAAGAACCGAATTGATTATATAGGCCGCCCAAAAACTCATAGGCTGCACGGGTCGATTCCACAACATCTCGGCGGCCATCATACATGCTGGTTTGCTTTAAACCGTAAATGCGCCCTGTACTCGGAATGAACTGCCATAATCCTGCCGCAGCAGCGCTCGAAGTCGCCGCTGGGTCATACGAGCTTTCAATCACAGGAAGCAGCGCCAGCTCGGTCGGCATGCCGCGGCGTTCCGCTTCTTTAACAGTGTGGTATAGATAGCGTGATGCACGCGCGCTCAGGCGGTCTATATACGGCTGACGTGATGCAAACCAGCCCCTTTGCGCCTCAATACGGGTATCCCAATGGTTTAAATCCATTTTGAAGCCAACGGTCATGCGTTTCCACACATCACCATGCTTTAATACTTGCAGACGGTCGCCTTCAACTGCGCGCATGTCTGTTGCAGAGAGCAGATCTTCCAAACCATCTAGGCTATTGGCATCTAAATAGCCTGATGAACCAACCATTTTCGACTTTGACGCCTGTGTCGTGCTTGACGATGATGAACAGCCCGTTAAGCCTAGGGCAGCTAACGCTGAACCCAGTACTGTAATTTTGAATAATGAAGGAATATTGGGCTGACACCAGATCTTGGTTGGTTTATACATAAAAAATCCAAACAACTCGTATAAAATTTATTTTTTAGATATGCCATTGTAGTGAAGCATCACACAGACACAAGCCGTTAATTTAACGTGTTTCCAGTATAAATGTTACAAGAAATTAAAAAAACGCCATGATATCGCTTTCGCATTTCCAATTGCGTTATACAATACCTCCCTGATCACCGCCTTAATTTTTCCGGATCCGTATTTATGTCACAAACAATCACGCTTTATGTCGATGGCGCCTGCAAGGGCAACCCCGGTTTAGGTGGATGGGGGGCATATATCATTACAGAGTCTGAAGAACATAAAATTTGCGGCGGCGAAGCCGAAACCACCAACAACCGCATGGAGCTGACCGCTGCTATAGAAGGCGTGCTGTTTTGCCCTGCCGATGCCAAACTGGTGATTTGGACAGACTCCAACTATGTCAAGCAAGGCATCACCGAATGGATTCACGGCTGGAAAAAGAAAAACTGGAAAGATGTTAAAAATCCGGATTTGTGGAAAAAGCTCGACGCAGTTTGCCAAGGCCGTGAAATTGAATGGAACTGGATTAAAGGCCACGCCGGCCATGCAGGCAATGAAATGGCCGATCAGCTGGCCAATCAGGGCGCTGAAGAAATGTTAATGCAATTGAAAAACGGGAAAGCGGATGATGCAAAAAAAAAAGCCGAATCTGACTGGCTGCTGAATGACCCTTTTGGCTTAGATTTAACTGACTCTGATGAAGACCTTCCGGATGAAGAAGCTCTGGACGATGACGCTATGGCGGCAGCAGAAGTCAATGCTCTTGTAGAAGACGTTACTGAGCCTGCTGTACAGCCATCCGCTGCGGCAATTCATCCTAAAATTGTAATTACATCCGCCACTTTGGACATTCAGGGCCCGCGCCAGTTAATTCTGGATACAGAGACTACCGGCTTCTATTTTCAGGACAGTGACCGCATTATCGAAATCGGCGCGATTGAAATGATCAACCGCAAACTGACCGGCAGCTCAATCCATATTTACATCAACCCGCAAAAACCTGTCGGTGAATCTGAAAATATTCACGGTATCAGCGATGACTTCTTAAAAGACAAACCGCTGTATGCAGAAATTGCTGACACTTTATTTGACTATTTAAAAGGCGCAGAAATTATTGCGCATAACGCAACCTTCGACATGAACTTCTTGAATATGGAGTTTAAGCGCGCAGGTTTCCCTGCCCTGTCAGAAGTTTGTGAAGTTACCGATACACTAGCCATGGCCAAGTCCAAGCATCCGGGTCAAAAGAACTCCTTGGATGCCTTGGTGCGCCGCTATGAAATTCCGCAGCGTGACCGTACTTTCCACGGCGCCTTGCTGGATGCTGAAATTCTGTCGGATGTCTACTTGGCCATGACAGGCGGACAGGTTTCTTTTGATATAGATGCCTTGACCCATGCAGACGGCGCTCAGGCCGAAATGGCGCGGCAAGCGGTGCAAATTGACCTGCCAGTCATTTTGCCCAATGCTGAAGAATTAACCGAGCATGAGAATTGGGTCAAACAATTTGAAGAAAAACATGGAACGCCTTGCCTTTTTGCCAAATAAAATCTAACTTTCGAGTTACTTTTTGTATTTAAACAGTTAAAACTTACGCTATAGTAAAACAAAAGATGGCCCGCCTGAAAAATGGCGGTTCACAAACAAGATAAAACCCTAGGAAAGGTGCAGATCCATGTCCTACCAAACCTCTATTCATTTTGATCCAACGGCATTGCTGATAATAAAAAATGAGGTTGATAACTCGATCAAGTTAGTCGAATCAGCAGTCAGCACCCTGGTAGAAGACCAAACCTTACCTTTTGGCATTGATGATGCGCTGAACCAATTCGAGCAATGCGCACAGGTTCTGGCCCTGATCGATATGTCCAGCCTTGCTAAAATTGCTCAATATTCGGCAGAGCTGATGCGCAAGATCATGGGGAATCCTGCGGTGATCAATGCATCTGATGTCATTGCGCTAAGCGAAGGCACCACCATGCTGAAACGCTACATCGAATTCATCTGCCTGCGGGAAGTAAAAATTCCGCAATTCCTGCTGGACACATTGAACCGTCTGGAATTGTCACTGGGCAAGCCGCTGACTTCTGAAGGGCAGCATATTGAAAGTTTGCTGGACTCAATTACGCCTGATTTTGACTTGCCACAAGCGCCTGCGCTAGAAAAATCGAAATACGTTCACCGCCTGTATAAATTGGCGTTAAACAAGCTGCTGAAGCAGGAAGAAAATGAGTCAGACCTGCAAGCGATTAAACTGGTTGGCGCGTATTTAGCGGGCTTAGCTGAAAAGCACCCGAGCAAACAGTATTGGAGCTTGGTGTTCAGCGCATTTAATCAAATTGACCAGCTGCTGATCAGCGAGCCGCGTTTGCGCACATTAATCAGCATTGAACGCAATATGGCGCAATACTTCAGCGCTCCTGAACGCTTTAAACCGTCTCTGGCTGATATTGCGAATGTATTGAGCCTATGCATCAGCCAAGAAGATGAGGTTTCACAGCATATCCGCGGCAAGCTGAACATTGGCGATGATCTGCTGACGGATATTCAGCTGCAGGTTTTCAGCCGCCACTTGTATGGCCCTGATTTTGATACCATGCATACCATCAGTGATTTGGTCACTGCTGAAATGACGCAAATCCGCAATGATATTGAGTTCAATTATCAGAACATGACAGCGGAAAAAACGCAGGAATTGCAAAACAAACTGCTGCAGCTGGGCAATATTTTTAAAGTGCTGAATTTGAACGAAGCGCATAATGATCTTGCACGCCAAGCGGCATCGCTGAATCAGGCAGACATCTTAAAAGATGACAACTTTGCGCAGCAATTGATGAATTGCATTCTATCGGCAATGAATTCAATTGGCGTATTGGAGCGTCACCACACCTCCAGCCGCCTGCAGCTGCGTGTCAACAACATGAACATTTCATTGGACCGTTTAGACGAAGCGCATGAAGCGCTGTTAAATGAAACACGTGTCTTGATTGATTCTGCAAGCCAAGCTTTAGTCCAATTCGTAAAAGATCAGGATACCGCCGGATTAGACACTGTTCCTGTACAATTGCGTGAAATTGGCGGTGCATTGCTGTTCTTAAATGCCGAAACAGGCCGTGACGCGCTGGTTGCAGCAGCATCTTTCCTGCAAAAACGTATCGAAGCAGCTGAAGCGATTGATCAGCAAAATATCAATCATGTTCTAGATACCTTGGCCAGCGCAGACATGCTGATTGACAATTTAAAGAATAAATTGCCTGTATTGCACAGCATGTTTAAGGTAGCATTGGAAAGCAGCGATAAACTGAAATCAGCAGCCTAATGACCAATCTCTCACTTGCCTATATTTTTAAACAGCAGCAGCTGCTGGTAAATGAACATTATCAACTTCCCAAAGTTGAAAGTCTGGCAAGTGACTTGCTGATTGGCACGGGTGATCAAGTGATTGCCCGTGACCTTCTTGAACACGAACCCATTCCTGACGGCTTGCAGCTGGTTCCAATCCGCCAGCTGCTTCAGATTTGGAATATCAAAGAATTTGAACAGGCCAGCCGCGCTATTCAGCTTTTAGAGTGGCGCCGCAATCATAAATTCTGCAGCCACTGCGGCCATAAAACTGATGTTCATCCGACTGAATACGCCATGGTCTGCCCTGCCTGCGGCTACCATCAATATCCTCGTGTCAATCCTTGCGTCATTACCGTAATTACCCGCGGCGATGATGAGATTTTGCTGGCTAAAAATGCCCGCAACAAAAACAGCGAAATGTATGGGTTAATTGCAGGCTTTATAGAAGTCGGTGAAACGCTGGAAGATGCAGTCCGCCGTGAGACAGAAGAAGAAGTCGGCTTAAAGCTGAAGAATATCCAATATCTTGCCAGCCAGCCTTGGCCTTTTCCCAGCAATTTAATGATTGCTTTTAAAGCAGAATATGCATCAGGTGAAATCAAACTGCAGCCGGAAGAAATCAGTGCCGCAGCTTTCTTTAAATTTGACCAGCTGCCTGAAATTCCGTTTAAAGGCAGCATTGCGCATGCCATGATCATGCATGCCATTCATGGCACCGCTGTTGCAGATGATACACAAGCCTGGCTTTAATTGCTTTAAGAAAGCTGCCTAGCCGCCAAAACTGTCTGCAATGCATCAAGCCCTATTTCAACGCGTCATCCAAGGCGCGCATGATTTCTGTTTTAGTCACAAAAAAACGGCTGAATAAGCTGGATACAGATCCAATCATGGTGATATGCCCGACACGCGGCACAGAAATCAGCTGGCTGTAATTACCCAGCTCTCTCAGCTTAGTATCCAAGTCTGCACTATTGCTGTGGCCGACAATCGTGTCATTGGCCGCAGTAAACAGGTAATGCTTGATCGTATTCTGCTCAAGAAAATAATACGGCATCACCTGCTGATAAGGCAGTTCCTGATCAAAAGCTTCTGCGCAAAGCGGATCACCTTTATAATCAAAATGATACGGTCCAGCCAATCCAATAATCGCCCGAATCTTATCTTTGCTTTGCAGCTGGTAAGGATGCGGGTTATACAGGGCAGACATTACGTTGAATGCCCCTGCTGAATGGCCCATCAGCACAATATTTTCAGCCGCAATCTGCAGTTTCTGCTGCGATTGGCTGAGGAAATTCAAAGCTAAACGCAAGTCATCAATATAGCTTGGGAAAATATGCTCAGGCGCAAGGTGGTAGTTAATGACCGCCACATCAAAACCTTCTTTGGCGAAGGCTTCACCAATAAAACTGTAGTCTTTTTTATCGCCATGCATCCACGCTCCGCCATGCACAAAAACAATCAGCGGGCGCTGCAGCCGCGGAGAACCGCTGCGGTACAAATCTAAACGGTGGCGCGCCTTCAGGCCATACGGCACGTTTTTCTGTACGGTATAGCCCTGCTTCGGCGTAAGCCGGTTTAAAGCGTAACTGCCGAAGTCATAAATTCGGAAGTTCCGATACAGGAATTTCGCAAGCTTGACTTTTTCATTCAGCTGGTCAGACCAGCGCTGTACATTAAGGCGCATTCGGTTCAGCGGCATCCGGATCTATAGCAACAGGTGTTTGAGCATTTGACGCAGTATTAACCATGGGTGAGCTAAAACTCGACGCCACCGCATTCGGCTGCTGGCTTTGCTCAATATTATCGACCAATGTGACAATTTTCGTTACGTTGCCAACCTGCTGCAATACTTGATTTAAATCATTTATTTCAGCTGTATTTAAGCGCCCCATAACATACAGCACGCCATCTTCGGTATGAATATTAACCTTACTGTCAGACACCACAGGCGCTTTCATAATCAGGCCGCGGGTATTTGCGGTTACCGCTGTATCCTGCATGATGGTGTTGTAACTGATTTGATTGCCAACGGTAATGAAGTTATGAATAGTTTTTACATCACTCATGGCTTTGACATTATCTTCCGCCAGCTGCTTTAAATGCTCATCCGGCACTTGGCCTGTCAGAAGGACATTGCCGTGAAAACTGTCAATATTTACCCGTGACTGCTTAAAACGCGCATCTAATTTATATAAATTAATTTTGGCTGTTCTAACAATTGAAGAATCAATAAAAACTTGGCCTAGAGAGCGTGCACCGCTTTCTGTACCTACAGGAGCTGATCCTGTACCGCCAGAAATAAAACTGGCGCATCCCGATAAACTTGCGACACATAACATGGTCATTGCAATACGCTTTAACACTCAGCAAGACTCCTCAATATTCTTTTCAATCGTTTTCTATACTATGCATTTACACATTGTCTTTGTTCAAAGATTAATAAACTCTTGATCAAAAGTAAAAGCATTTTCTATCCATTGCAGATCATAAGTGAAATTGGAAAAATCATGCTGTAGTGATTTTGCAAACCTTTGATAAAAATCAAAACAAATCACATCAAAGCGGCAATAATACTGATAAAAATGCGGCTGTTCATTCATAAAATATAAGGCGGTTCTTAGCATTTTACGCTGCTTGTGTATGGAAACCGTTTCAGAGGCCTGCGCATAGGCTGTCTTTGAGCGCGCTTTCACTTCAATAAACAACAGCTCTGCTTCCCGTACGACAATCAAATCTATTTCGCCAAAACGGCTGTGATAATTGGCCTGCACAAGAGTATAGCCTTGCTGTTCAGCCAATTTAAGCGCCTGCTGCTCTGCCCACTGTCCCAGTTGCATGTGATTTCCAGTTAAAAATTAAAATATAGAAAGATGAAACTCTAAAGGGCGATGACACCTTTTCGGGTATTTTGATAGCAGCGCGGTGTGCGCTGAATATAGTTGCCTTGAATTTGAATTGTTCCTGTACGGCCTTCAAAGGCTGCTTCTCTCAATTTTGGATCTTGTAAATACAGCTGTGCGATACTCCATGCATCCCCGCCAAACGCCAGCAGCCGCTGGTACGGCATACGGACTGGATGCCGGTCATAGGCCATTTGCACATCTGCCCATTGACCGCGGTATAAGGCCGGCGTATCGTAGAATTTCATGCCCAGCGGAATCGGCCGGTCATCTTCAATGGCATTTGACAGCGTATAAATCTGCTTTTTCGGCAATTTATCCTGTGCAATCATCCAGCCATTACTGCCCAATAGCAGCAGGGCCTGATGCTTTTTTATCTGCTTGGGAGGCGCTTCTACGACCTGCATCGGCAAACCGCTCAATGCAAGCAGAGCTATTAAAAACAGCTCATGCTCTGCCTCAATTCCGGGCTGGCGCAGTACAATCAGTTCCTCAATTTTATCTTTGGACAGGATGAGGCCTAAGGCAGATGCATCCTCTTTTTTGGCCAAGCTGAACCGGGTAATATTCTCTGCCTGTTTAGTGCCTTCATTTAAAGCCAGCACGCGTATTTTAGGCTTGGCTTTCATTAAAGAATCAACCTCGCTGCGTCCCAAAGGCCCAACGATCAATTTAGTTTTGGCTGTGACATGCTTTTTCAGTACATTGGCCAGCTGCTTTTGATCAGAATTGATAAATTTCAGCGGCTCTTTATGGCCCGATGCTTCATATGCGCTTTGAAAACCCAGCTTGATGCTCGATGCGGCTCGCGCCATAGGGCCTGATTCAGGTAAAATGACCAAAACCTCTGCTTGGGCGCAGGTCATTCCTCCCATCAACGCCAATACAAGTAAATTTTTCTTATTATTCTGCTTATTATTAAACATGGAGAAACCTATGGGTGCTCAATTATTTGTTGTTGCGACTCCAATCGGGCACTTAGATGATATTAGTTATCGTGCAATTAATGTACTGAAGTCGGTTAATATTATTGCCGCAGAGGATACACGAACTTCTGCACAATTACTCAAACACTTTAATATTCAAACACCTTTAACCGCCTGCCACGATCATAATGAAAGCAATAAAATCACTCAGCTGATTCAGCGCCTGCAGAACGGTGAAGATATGGCCTTAATCAGCGATGCAGGCACACCGCTGATCAGTGACCCAGGCTTTAAGCTGGTCCGCGCAGCACAAGAACACAATATTCGGGTCATCCCTGTGCCGGGCGCTTGCGCCGCGATCGCTGCGCTCAGTGCAGTTGGCTTGCCCAGCGACCGTTTCAGCTTTGAAGGTTTTTTACCGTCGAAACAGTCCCAGCGCCTTTTGGCGCTGCATAAGCTGAAAGATGAAACCCAAACCATGATTATTTATGAAGCGCCGCATCGTATTGTCGCGTGTTTAAAAGATATGGCTGAGGTGTTTGGCGCAGAGCGGCCTGTCGGCTTTGCCCGTGAAATTACCAAGACCTTTGAAACCATTAAAAAAATGACGCTGGGTGAATTGGCGGTTTTTGTAGAATCAGATCACAATCAGCAAAAAGGTGAAATTGTTCTGGTGATTGGCGGCGCAGCCGAAGAGAAAGATCTTGAGCAGGAAAAACTGGATCAGCTGCTAACGCGCCTGCTGCAGGATTTGTCCGTCAAAGCAGCATCGCAGCTGGCGGCAGATCTGACCGGCATCAAGAAAAAAGTGGCATACCAGCGCGCTTTAGAGCTCACTCAGCACAATGAAGAGTCATAATTCATCATTACGTGTAGGTGATCTGCAGGATTTACAGGTTTACTGAACATAAAAAGGCGTATTCAGCTCAGGCTTTGAATGCGCCTTTTTTATATTCAATAAATAATAAATAACAAAACCTTGTATTGAATGCTTGCTGCTGCCTTGCTTGGCATTGCTGTAAACTTTTAAAATGACGATTCATAATTACAAGACCAATAAAGCCCATGCAAAAACCAAAAATAAAACCTGTTTATCTATTGAATGTTCTGTGGCTATTGGGTTTATTGCATATCGGATATTACGGCTCTAAGCCTTACCCGCATTATATGCTTGATCAGATGATGACACCGGATATTCAGGCCGTGTTCATGGCTTGCGGCATTTTTTCCATTTACTTTATTGCCGGCAACATCTTGCGCCTCACTCCCTTTTGGAAAGCATCACGCTATTGGTCTTATATTTGTCTCAGCGCGATTTTAGTGTTTCAAGCATTCATTGCCTTTATGGGCGCAATGCACGCTCCGCCTTACTGGGGAGCATTAATTATGAACTGCATGTTTATACTGCTGGCCCATTTTGTTTTATACCCGCTATATGCCATCAGCAAAAAATTTGCGCAAAAGAAAAACACTGCATAAAAGCAGTGTTTTGAGTAATCAGTCCCGGGCATCTTCGTCTGGCGGCACTTCGGTGATTCTTCCGCCGCGCGCCAAAAATGCCGCCACTTCATCTTCCAAAGTCTGACGCTGTTTTAGCTTTGCAGTTACAGTCAATGTTTCCGCTTCTGCAACATCACCATCAGATGCGCCTTCAGTTGAATCAGATGCGCCTTTTTCGGCAGCTTTCGCTTCATCATCATCGACTGCAGAATCTTCTGCATCATCATAATCATTCATATCTGTCATCTTGCTCTCCCCACGAATGACGGCTTGTACTGGTCAGGCGAAAACCTGATTTTGATTTAAAAGAAATTTAACAATCTCTTTGGCTTTCGCATAGAGCTAATTACTCAAAAATCGTATCTTTTTTGATCAAAATCGTAATCTTGTATTTACAGATGCTTAAAAAACTCGCTATTTCAGCTTATGCGCAATAACGGGTCTCTTTTAAAGCAGCTAAGCCGTTGGCCTGAGCCATAAAAGCATCTTTAAGAATCTGCTGGTTTTCGGCCTGCTTTAAGCCAAAATTGCGCGCCCAAACCACCGGAAACAATGCGGCGGTTTCCATCCAGCCAATAGCCGACATGCTGTGCATCATTGCATCATTTTGCCCTTTTCGGCGGTGCTCATAGCGCTTTAAGGTCTGCTCATGCGCCCAGACGCCCCGCGCCTTGTCATGCAAAAGCGCATCGCACAGCACAGCTGCATCCAGACAGCCAATATTCACACCCTGACCTGCCAACGGATGAATCACATGAGCGGCATCGCCAATCAGCGCTAAACCGGCTTTTACATACTGCTGCGCCGCGCGCGCCTTCAGCGGAAATTTGGCGCGCGGCGTTGCTTCCAGCACTTCACCCAGCATGTGATGGCTTTCGCGGGTTAATAATGCCTTAAACTCAGCGTCAGGCAGCGCAGCGTATTCATCGGCATAATCCTCCGGCAAGGTCCAGACAATTGACTGCCAATGACCATTTTGCGCTGGATTTAAGCTGGCCATCGGCAAGAACGCCAGCGGCCCTGTTTCCAAGAAAATCTGCCGCGCGACATGCTGATGAGGCTGTGCGGTACGGATCGCGCAGCTGATGCCTGCCTGCTTATAATCCAATACATCTAAATCTATAAACGCCTGTTCTCGGACAAAAGAGTTTGCGCCGTCAGCGCCAATTACCAGTTTCGTTTTAATTTGCGTACCATCTGCAAGATGTATATGCCACACGCCCACACCTTCTTCAACACGAGTCACTTTAACTTGCGTGCGGTAGTCCTGCAGCTGTTCCAGCATTTGCTGCTGAATAGCGAGATTTAAAATGCTCGGCTCAACCATCGAGCCCAGCGCCTGTTCAGCGCTCGGCGCATGCTCAGACGGCTGCCCGAAATTGATTTCGCCATAGCCGTTTTTATTCCACACCTGCATGCCGCTGTAAGGCATCTGGCGCGCCAGCTTATCCCATACCCCGGCTGTTTTCAGCATATGTATGGTCGCTTGACTGAGCGCCAGTACACGCGGATTGGCCTCGGCTAATTTTTTTGGCGCGTCCAATATCGGCGCTGCATCCAAGACTGTCGCCTGCACACCGCCTTGCGCTAACAGCAGCGCGGCTAAGCCGCCCACCAAACCGCCGCCAATAATGACCGCATCCAAAACCTGATCATTATTCATATTCATGCTTTCAGCCCCATTGCATAATTGGCGACCAGGGGCTTAATGCCCGGAATGGTATCAAAGGCGACCAACCCTGTATTGCGGATCAATTTTAAGATTGGATTTTGATTGCTGAAACCGCGTACCACAGAATCACAGAATTTGATCACACGCTGCTGATCGGTCAGGCGGGATTTTTCATAATCCTGCAGCATCGCGGCATCTCCCAAATCTGAACCTTGGGTATTTTGCTCGATTAAATAACGGCGCAGCACATAAGCATCGCGCATACACAAGTTAAAACCCTGCCCTGCAACCGGATGAATGGTATGCGCAGCGTTGCCCATCAGCACCACACGGCCTACAGCCTGTTTCTCTGCGAGCACTTGAGATAATGGGAAACTAAAGCGTTTACCGGTTTTTTGGAATTTTCCTGCACGGTCGCCATAAGTCTGCTGCAAGGCCTCTAAGAAGTGCTGGTCATTTTCATCACCCAGCCATTCACCTTCTGTACCTTTTTGCACAGGCCATACCACAGAGCGGCGGTATTCACCCGGCAATGGCAGCAAGGCTAAAGGCCCCAGCGGGCTGAAACGCTCAAAGCCAACATGGCTGTGCGGTTTTGAAGTTTGCACAGTGGTGACAATCGCCACTTGATTATAATCATGTTCAGATGCGCCAATGCCTAAAGCTTTGCGGCAGAAGGAATCGCGGCCATCAGCCGCAATCACTAATTTTGACTGCAGTGCAATCTTTTCTGCTCCGCGGATGGCTTCGATATATGCCCAATCTGCATCTTGGGTTAAAGAGGTCACTTGCACGCCATCAATCAGTTCAATCAAAGCTTCTTGTTTAACCTGCTGCAGCAGTACACGGCCCAGCCATGCATTTTCAATGACTTGTCCAAAGCTTTCGACTTTTTCCTGTTCTGCTGTTAAGCGGGCTTTACCGAAACTTCCCTGCTCTGTAATGTGAACTTCATAAATTGGCGTTGCGTGTTCCTGCAAGGCCTCCCACAGCCCCAACTCTTGATAGATTTGCACAGTGCGGCGCGACAGTGCGCTGTTTCGCGCATCGAAACTGGAATGGTAAGGGGCAAGATTGGCATCATCATAATTTGGATATTGAATGGCTTCGAGCAGCTTCACGCCAATATTTGCCTTTGCCAACATAAGCGCCAGACTGAGTCCGACCATACCGCCGCCAACAATAATGACTTCTTGCTGCATGCTTTCATCCTTTTTTATCAGGTATTCGAATTCAGGAGATTCATTCGAAATACGTATAATCTGTAATGGATTTTATATTACATCAAGGACATGCATTTTTATAATGAATTAGAAATTTGTTGTTGGGTTTTGTACTTAATCACGTCATAGTTTGCAAATGGCTAAGCCTAAACTCAATCTTTTTTGATGATTTAATGCGTCCTAAATAGTTAGCAAATTATTTAAGTAAACTCATCAAACACGCAGAGAGTTGATCAAATAACAAACATAAAGCATGATAAATCATTTAAAAAACCCAATCATTCCTAATTAGGCTTTAAGACTAGAGTTAAGATTTTGATTCATATAGAATAAAAAATCATTCCATATAACGCGTATTATGTTAATTTTAGGAAACCTTAATTTTTGATAAAATAAATTTTTAATCAAAATAAATTAATAATTATGGGCTATAGATCTGGTGGGATGATATTTCCCTTTAAAGATAATTTAGAAGAAATAGTTGACTTAATTAACAATTGGACTGAAAAAGACTTTGAAATTTTAGAACCTAATTTGAAAGCAAATGAAACTATTGAATTAGAGTTTATTAAAGATAACTTGGTCATTATCCATAACCACAACTTTTTCTTCTCTGCTTATCAAGATAAGGATTTATGGAATGAAAGGCTTAAAAAATCTTCATTGAATGATTGGGTAATATTTTTTGAATGTGTGGATAGTTCTAATGCAGCTAGTTATTTGATATTTAAAAATAATATAGAAATTAGAAGAGTTACTGAATGTGAAGATCAAGCTTTTTATCAGGATGGAGAACCTCAAGACTTTGAAAAAGAATGGCTTAACGCATCAGTAGGTTATGAATATGAATATCAAGAAGGTGATGAATGGAAAGAAGAAATTATAACAGATCCAAAATTTTCCTTGGATGACATTGAAGAATGGGAAAATTATTATAAATTTTATTATGTTGGCTCTATAGATTATTCCACCAACCATTTAGCCAGACAGTTGCTAAGTGACTTATCAAATAAATATCTAGGTTTTGATTTGATTAATGATTTTTATGACATAGAGAACAAAATTACTCTAGGCTATGGGGAGATTGCTGAGAATCAGTTAATTCCAAATACACAGAAAAAAAGCTTTTTTCAGAAAATTTTATTTTGGAAGTAACATCCATTTAACATAATGGCTGTTATACGAAATAAAAACCCGATCATCTGATCGGGCCTTTTTAAAATTTAAACTTACTTCGCCATCAAGGCTTCAATCTCTTCTACAGATTTCACGACAGCCGCTGTCAATACACGCGGACCAGCTTTGGTTACTGCCACATCATCTTCAATACGGATGCCGATCCCGCGCCATTTTTCATCCACAGTTTCATCGTCTGGCGCAATATAAAGACCCGGCTCAACGGTCACCACCATGCCCTCTTCATAAGCACGCCATGCACCGTCTTGCTTATATGAACCGACATCATGCACATCCATGCCCAGCCAGTGGCCTGTACCGTGCATATAAAATTGACGGTAAGCTTCTTTCTGAATAATGTCTTCAATATCGCCCTGCATCAGGCCTAAATCCAGCAAGCCTTGAACCATAATGCGTACTGCGACATTATGCGGCTCTTTATAGGAGTTGCCTATTTTCACGGCCTCAATGGCTGCAATCTGCGCTTTAAGAATAATCTCATACAGCGCTTTTTGCTCTGGACTGAATTTACCATTTACCGGAAAAGTCCGGGTAATATCGGAAGCATACAGCTGATATTCACAAGCCGCATCAATCAGCACCAAATCCCCATCTTTCAGCTCTTTGTCGTTTTCCACATAATGCAGAATGCAGCCGTTTTCACCGCCGCCGACAATGCTGTTATATGAAGGCACACAGCCATTTTTACCAAAAATATAATTCAGTTCGGCTTCCAGCGTGTATTCCATCATGCCCGGTTTGACTGTTTGCATCGCGCGGGTATGCGCTTCTGCAGAAATATCAGATGCAAGCTGCATGAGCGCTAATTCATCATCAGATTTATGCAAACGCAGCTCATCAACAATGCGGTCCAGCTGAATCACCTGAGCGGGTGCAGATGCGCCCTTGCGGGATTCGCCGCTTGCAGCGGCAATCCATTTGGCAACACGCGCATCAAATTCAGCCTGCTGACCTATGCGGTAAAACAATTTGTCTTTGTTCAGTAATTTTTCAAGAATTTCTTCGTCCAGCAAATCGATGGCATAGGCTTCATCTGCTTCATAGTCATCGACGGCACCGTCAACACCTGCGCGGTAGCCATTCCAAATTTCCATTTCACGGTCGCGTTCACGGCAGAACAAGCTGTAGGTATAGCCATCTTCTTCGCTGTCAAAGGTTTCAATCACGGCGACCGCTTCAGGTTCTGCAAAGCCAGTCAGATAAAAGAAACTGCTGTCCGCTCGGAATTTATAGTCTGCATCGCGGTTGCGCATAGCAACAGGACTGGTTGCAATGATCGCAATGCTGCGCAGCCCCATTTCTCCCGCAAGGATATCGCGGCGTTCCTGAAAATCAGCTTGAGTTAATTTCTTCATCTGAATACTTCTTATGGCTCTTGATTAAATGGTAAAAGTGAAATTAAACGCCCAAAATCAGCTTGGACGGTGCGGTGTAAACATTTCTACAACATTATTTGCATCAGCCGATTTTTGGGCAGAAAACAGCTGCAAAAGCGGACTTTCAGACACTTCAATTTTCTGACGGCCCATCGACAGGCTGACAGGAATCAGGCGCACAAATTCGTAAAGCTCTTGATAGCTTTCTTCACCTTCATCGTCATCATCCGATTCATCAAACTCAACCGATGCCACATCCTGCAGATGTTCAATCAATTCCTGCTCTTCTGCACGCAAATGCCCAGACGCCAAGCCAAAGCCTAAAACCACGCCTGCACACCAGTCAGCAAGGGCTTGAACGCGTTCAGACAAACTGTGTTCATCATCAGGAAGCAGCGGCAGATAGTCCAATTCATCTTCTGACAAGGCATGTGCAATGTCTTCGGTTTCATCTGTCAGAATCGCAATTGCGTCATCGCTGATTTCGGTCACTTCCAGTGTCGCTAAAATTTGCTGCCACTCTTCACGGGTCGGCACCTGCGTTACACAGACTATGCCTGTCAGCAGGCCGTGAAGTTCGCTCGGGCTGGAAATCTCTTCGATTTCACTAAAATTGCGGTCCCATTCTGACCAACCTGAAATATCGTCTTGCATTCGTTTATCCAATCTCTATACTTCTTATATATTACCTTTGTTTGCAATACTGTGCGACCACGATATGTTAGAAGAATTACAGCGGCTGCAAGCGCATCTAAACGTCTTAAAAACGAAACTTGCGCATTATGAAAGTGAAAACGCCTCACTTGCAGAAGATAAAGATTCTGCAAGTGAACAGCATCATGCGCAAATTGTGCATAAAAACGGCATCATCACGCACAAACAAGAAGAAATTGACACGCTGACAGAGCAATTAACCGAATCGCGTTCTCAATTTCAGCATTTGAATAATGATGCAACTTCTTTGGCCGACCGTTACAGCCGTCTGGAGAAAAGCTGCACCGATTTAAAAAACCGGTTTCAGGAAATTTTGGCTGAACGTAATGAATTGCGTGTCGTCAAAGAAAAAATGCAAAACGAACAGCGCCATGCGATGCAGGAAATTCAATCCTTGCAGCAAGAACGTCAGCGCTTATTGCAAAAAAATGAACATGCTAAAGCCAAAGTTGAGGCAATTATTCAGCGCCTAGCGATTTTAGGTACAGCTCAGGACCAGCATGCGCAGGAAATTCAGCAATTGGCCCATCCAACTGATGCAAACGAGGAAGTTTAAGCATGACTGAACAAATTGCTGTCGATTTAAAAGTCCTTGGCCATAACTTCCGCTTAGCGACAACCGCCAGTCAGCAGGCTGATTTAGAGCGCGCAGCCCAGCTGCTCAACGATAAATATGATGAATTCCGTCGCAAAGCGCCGCGTATGGAGCCCAGCAAACTAATTATTATGGTTGCGCTGGAATTAATGCAGGAAGTTCTCAGCATGAACAAGAGCTTACAAGAATATGAGCATTGTGAACGGCTGCTGCAGGCTATTTTAGAAGAAGCTGAAGGTCTCGCGGAATAAGCTGGATTTTTGCCTAAAGCGCAACCAATCGCACACTCCTTTACAGTTATACCCACCAAAATATTTGCCAAGCAGGCGTTATCCGTTATACTTGGCTTAACTCTGAGGTGTTCGCCAGCGGGTCTATTCCCCTGCCGATACTAACACTTATGGATCGTGTTCTGCATATTTAGAGTGTATGCCTGCCTTCGTGCAGGTAACCCAGCAAGTATGCGTCGCGTCCACCTTGAACTCATCGGGTTCAGGGTAACGACACATGCAGCGGCATCTTCGGAGTTATTTCTTATTTAAAATAAAACACCATATAATTATTTTAATTGCTCTTTTTCGCTTTAAAATAGCGAAATCCCCCTCTTCCAAGACCAGATTCTAAAACCCCAGATTCAAGACTATTAGCGCAATTAATGCGGGTAATGCTTGTATATACAGAATTTTTCGGCTAGCCGTTAAGCTGATGCGCGACGAGATAATTTCGGCGTTTTTTTGCGATAATTACCTTGTCACGCACATTTCAAATGATGCAAAGTTATTTCATTTTAACTCGTAGTAACGATAGCAAAACCAATACCGCCATCAGTGCCTGAATTGCCACCAGATTTCCAGCCTTGTCCTTTCGCTCCAACTGACAAATTAAATGTGACTACTTCTTCAGTCGTATTCGTATATTTAACTTTTAAGCGTCCACCTGAGCCGCCACCGCCGCCATAAGACCAACGTTCATCGCCAATGCCTGTTGCACCTGCACCGCCGCCATTCACAGCACCAATGCTTGATGAAATAGCTGTACCGCCAGCCTGCGTGCTGTACCGTGATCCAATGACTGCATCATTACCTTTTTGACCAATTTGAATCTCAAAGCTTGAATCAGCAGTAACAGTATTTGTGCCGCCCAAGCCA
>NZ_LUAW01000013.1 GCF_001605895.1 Acinetobacter pragensis | reverse complement strand
RSWGTTCMRRCKTKTSSKCYTSMKMTYTGKSAWTCCCAGCATGAGCCGCAGGGGGAACTGTTGGGACAATGCTGTTGCTGAATCCTTTTTTAGTAGTTTGAAGAAGGAAAGAATTAAAAAGAGAATCTATAAAACACGCGAAATGGCGCGTGCGGATGTGTTTGATTACATCGAGATGTTTTACAATCGAATCAGGCGCCATTCGCATCTTGATGGAATGAGCCCAGAAGCCTTTGAAGCAGCTTCAAAATGAGGCTACTTCAATGTCTAGGATACTGGGAGCAGTCCATAAGATGTTTTAGTCGTCTTCTAAAGAGAGTGGAGTAATCTGGAACTGTCCAATCTTGTCTGTAAAACGAATGAGACTTTGAATAGATTCGATGATTATTTGCAGTGCTAAATGGAATGAGAATTTCATAATTAAACAGCACTGAATAGCTGTATCTGAATAGATTTGATTTCGTTCTTGTTTGTGCATGCCTTTGAGTATTGGAATCAAACCATATTGAGAGCTTTCTTTGATTTACTAAAAGCTCAGCTATAAGAAGAGCAATTGCTTGTACTGTTGATTTTAGATGCAGTTTTATTCATCTGAAAATTATATTACTGAGTCAGTCTTTAGAAATAGATTTGTACAACAAAAGCGTTGCTACGTATAACATTTTAACAAGCATATTATTTTAAACTCTCTTTATGATTTATAAATTGGTATGAAAATTGCTCCACTATCAAAATGATGCAATTTTGCGAAAGTTGCATCATTTTGAGTCTGCTCATGATTCAAGAAAGACAGTGATGGAGCGAAAAATGAAGATTTATACTCAACGGTTAGAGCGGTTTAACTCGAATCAGAGGTGTGAAAATATCGAATTATCATTTGATGTGCGTCAAAAGAGTCGTTTTCGCGCAACATTAAAAAATGGGGTCGATATTGGTGCAGATTTACCGCGAACAGGCATTTTGCGTAGCGGTTCTTATATTTCAACCGAAACCGGCGATATTTTACGAGTTGAAGCAAAAGCTGAAAAGTTAATGCAAGTAACCGCTGAACATGCTTTCGATTTGCTTAAAGCAGCCTATCATTTGGGCAATCGTCATGTACCCTTAATGCTTAGCCCTAGCGCACTTTATTTTGAACCTGATCATGTGCTCGAAGAAATGGTGATCGGGTTAGGCCTGTATGTTGAAGAGGTCTTACATCCTTTTGAACCTGAAAGTGGCGCCTATGCCCAGCACCACCATGATCATCGTTTAAGCCCGATTAAAGCCTTGCATCATGTCAGTCACTAATGCCGCCCAATTGCTGAGTCTATTAACCCTATCTTCAACGGCACTGCCCATAGGTGCTTATTGTTACTCGCAAGGTGTGGAAAGCGCGATTGAACTGGATGTAATTCATGATGAAATAACCAGTATAGCGTATTTCGAAGATGTACTTGAAATGCTGTTAGGCCGCTTTGAACTCCCCTTGTTAAAGCGTCTTATGCAAAATTACAACCAAGCAGAAACGTTTGATTATTGGGCAAATTTATATCGAGCTAGCCGTGAAAGCAAAGAATTATTGGCAGAATCCAAGCAATTGGCTTTTTCTCTGAATGCGTGGATTCGCGATGTTTTAAAACAGCCTGTGACCGTAAAAAAACAGTTTGGTTTTATTCCAGTATATGCCGACTTATGCGGGCGGTTATCGTTGAATAGTGCGGATGTACTGACAGCTTATACCTTTACTGTACTTGAAAATCAGGTTTTGGCTGCAGTTAAGACCATTCCCTTAGGCCAGATGAGCGGACAACGTATTTTATGGCATTTACATGGTTTAGTTCCAGATGTCATCACACGTGCTTTGGCTTTAGAAGACGACCAGATTAGCAGTGCTTTACCGCGCTATGCCATGCTGAGCATGCATCATGAAAACCAATACTCACGCTTGTTTAGGTCGTAACACTAGAAAATTTAGAAAGATAATGAGGAAATTTGAAAATGTCAGAACGTAGCCCATTACGTATTGGAATTGGTGGTCCGGTCGGTTCGGGTAAAACCGCATTAACCTTAAATTTATGTCAGGCCTTGCGTGAAAAATACAATATGGCAGTTGTGACGAATGATATTTATACCAAAGAAGACTCCAATTTTTTGACCCGTAATGAAGCGATGTCGCCCGATCGCATTGTGGGGGTAGAAACTGGTGGCTGTCCTCATACCGCAATTCGTGAAGATGCCTCGATTAACCTAGCGGCCATTGATGATTTATGTGAAAAAATTGAAGGCTTAGAGCTGATTATTATTGAAAGTGGAGGCGACAATTTGGCGGCCACTTTTAGTCCCGAACTATCTGATTTAACGTTATATGTTATTGATGTGGCGGGCGGAGAAAAAATTCCACGTAAAGGCGGCCCAGGGATCACCAAATCCGATTTGCTGATCATCAATAAAACTGACTTGGCGCCAATGGTGGGTGCCAATTTAGATGTGATGGATCAAGATGCCAAACGCATGCGCGGCGAGAAACCATTCTTATTTTCCAATATGAAAACCAAGGATGGACTGGAATCCATAATATCCTTTATTGAAAAACAAGGCTTATTTAAGGCTTAAGCAGGAGTGTGCTGTCAATGTTAAAGTTAAAAAGATTTTTTGTTGTTGCTGTAGGGAGCTTGCCGATGATTGCTATGGCACATCCTGGTCATGTCCATGAAAGCAGTTTTTGGAATGGATTTAGCCATCCATTTACCGGCCTAGATCATTTAACCATGGCGATTGCTTTCGGTGTCCTGCTCTGGAAGGCCACACAACGCTGGAAAGTCGCAGGTTTTTTCGGTTTGGCAGTAGCGATGATTACAGGCTTTATTTTAGGGCAGCAGCAAATATTACCTAATGTTTTTGCCGAGTACGGCATTGTTTTATCTTTGGCGGTTTTGGCGACAGCGTTATTGATGAAATCTAACCGTATTTTTGCTGTTGCAATCATGGTGCTAGGAAGTTTTCATGGCGTGGCACATGGCAATGAACTGGGACAATCAGGACACATGCTGCAACTTATGTTAGGTATGGTTTCTGCGATGTCGATCATTTATCTGATGGGTTTAGGCTTAGGTGCATTGACTGAAAAATATTTGCCGCATGGCCGAAAAATTATCGCCGCACTGGCTGCCATCCTTGCTGTTATCGGTCTCGCTTAATGTATTTTAAGCAGTATTGCTTATGAATATGTTGAATTTCCGCATCCAGCAAACTGCTGAGAACCCATCGCAGTTTTGGTACGCCTGCCTTGAGCTGGGTTTTTCTTATCAAGCTGCGAATCAGCGCACGACCTTAGCATATCGAAAACATAGCGGACCTGTACGGGTACAAAAAATGTTGTGGCCGGAAAAGAGCGGAGTTTGTCATGCCATTATTGTCCATCCGCCGGCGGGTATTGCAGGCGGAGATCATCTGACTTTTGATATTCAAGTTGATAAGGATGCACATGCTTTGGTAACCACACCCGGTGCAGGAAAATGGTACAAAACAAATGCCAAGCAAGCCTTTCAGCATATTCATATTCGTTTAAAAGACAACGCAGTTTTTGAATGGCTACCGCAAGAAACCATGCTGTTTAATGGGGCCCATGCCGAATCTGAAACCCTTATTCATTTAGATATTGCAGCGAGTTTTATTGGCTGGGACATATTGGTGCTTGGCCGCCAAGCCCGTAAAGAATGCTTTACTGAAGGTCAATATCGCAACCAGTTTCAGCTGTTGCGTGATAACAGGTTGTTGGTCGCAGATCGCTTGAATTTTAGCGGAAATGATCGCTGGCTAACTTCTCGTTTAGGGATGAATGGTCATGCAGTGATGGGAAGTTTTTGGGCGGTTGCGCCGGAAAAATATCGTTCGAGTATGTATTTAGATGAACATGTTGCTGTGATTCGTGAGCTGATGATGCGCATGAAAGTAAATGTCCGTTTAACTTTGTTAGATGATGTCATCTGTGCACGTTTTTTAGGTGACGATGTACGGCAATGTCACGATGCTTTTGCCGCTATTCGCGCCAAATTAAGACGTTATTGGTTTGATTTAGACGAAGAGTTTCCAAGAATTTGGCGGACGTAGTTTATTTTTCTTAGCTTTCATTTTAAACCTTTCCTAAAAGAGAAGGGATTCAAGGCATATCTTGCACACATTTTGCTTAGACATAAATATATGAATTAGGAATCGTTTATGGAACTCAATCCAACCGAAAAAGACAAAATGTTGATTTTTACTGCTGGTTTGGTGGCTGAACGCCGTAAAGCTCGCGGCTTAAAATTGAACTATCCAGAAGCTATTGCTTTTATTTCTGCAGCATTACTTGAAGGTGCGCGTGACGGTATGAGCGTCAGTGAATTGATGCATTACGGCACGACTTTACTTAGCCGCAATGATGTCATGGAGGGGATTGCTGAAATGATTGCTGAAGTGCAAGTTGAAGCGACTTTTCCGGACGGTTCGAAACTGGTCACGGTACATCAGCCGATTCTTTAATTATAAGGACAAGATTATGATTCCTGGCGAAGTCATTACTCCAGATAGAGATATTGAGCTGAATGTCGGTCGTGAAACTTTAAAAATATCTGTAGCCAATGCGGGTGATCGACCGATTCAAATTGGCTCACATTTTCATTTCTTTGAAGCCAATGATGCGCTGCAATTTGACCGTGAGGCTTCGCGCGGTTACCGCTTAAATATTGCTGCCGGTACCGCTGTGCGTTTTGAACCCGGGCAAAGCCGAAATATTGAACTTATCGCATTGGCTGGAAAGCGAGAGGTATATGGCTTTGCAGGACGAGTGATGGGTAAGCTCGACTCATAAAATTGCATCAAAATTATAAGGGTTTATAAATCATGAAAATGTCACGCCGCGCTTATGCGGAAATGTTTGGCCCCACGTTAGGGGATCGCATTCGTTTGGCCGATACTGAACTGTTTATTCAGGTTGAAAAGGACCTGACCACCTATGGTGAAGAGGTCAAGTTTGGCGGCGGTAAAGTGATTCGGGATGGGATGGGGCAGTCCCAGCTCTTGGCGCAAGATGTTGCTGATACCGTTATTACCAATGCCTTAATTATCGATTGGTGGGGCATTGTTAAAGCCGATGTCGGCTTGAAAAATGGCCGAATATGGAAAATTGGTAAAGCAGGAAATCCAGATATTCAGCCCAATATCACTATTCCTTTAGGTGCCGCGACTGAAGTCATTGCTGGCGAAGGGCAGATTCTCACTGCAGGTGGAATTGATAGCCATATTCACTGGATTTGTCCACAACAAGTTGAAACAGCACTTATGTCCGGTACGACTACCATGATTGGAGGCGGTACCGGGCCGGCAGCTGGGACTTCTGCAACTACAGTTACTCCAGGGCCTTGGCACATTGCCACCATGTTGCAAGCCATAGATGATTTACCCATGAACATAGGTTTACTAGGCAAAGGCAATTTGAGTTTGCCGGATCCGGTTCGTGAACAGATTGAAGCAGGTGTGGTGGGCTTAAAATTGCATGAAGATTGGGGATCAACCCCAGCAGCCATAGACAATTGTTTAACAGTGGCGGATGAATATGATGTACAGGTCGCGATTCATACCGACACACTTAATGAAAGTGGTTTTTTAGAAGAAACTCTGGCTGCATTTAAAAACCGAACCATTCACACCTATCATACCGAAGGTGCGGGTGGCGGACATGCCCCAGATATTTTAAAGGCCATCGGTCAGCCCAATGTTTTGCCGTCTTCCACCAATCCGACGCGTCCATATACCATCAACACTATTGATGAACATTTAGATATGTTGATGGTTTGTCATCACCTTGATCCGGCTATTTCGGAAGATGTTGCCTTTGCAGAAAGTCGGATTCGCCGCGAAACCATTGCAGCTGAAGACATTTTGCAGGACTTGGGTGCAATTGCGATGATGTCGTCTGACTCACAAGCCATGGGCCGTGTTGGTGAAGTGATTATTCGCACATGGCAAACTGCACATAAAATGAAAGTGCAGCGAGGTGTACTAGAAGGTGATAATGCCGCGCACGATAATAATCGGGTAAAGCGTTATATTGCCAAATATACCATTAACCCTGCAATTACCCACGGTTTAAGCCATGAAATCGGTTCGGTGGAAGAAGGGAAGCTGGCTGACTTAGTCTTGTGGAAACCGGCGTTTTTCGGGGTGAAACCGGCCATGATTATTAAGGGTGGGATGATTGCTGCTGCGCCGATGGGTGATATTAATGCCTCCATTCCAACGCCACAGCCAGTGCATTACCGTCCGATGTTTGGAGCAAACGTGCGAGGGGTACATAACACCTGTATTACCTTTTTGTCGAAAGCGGGTATTGAAAATGGTGTAGCGGAAAAATTAGGGCTGAAAAAAATAATTTCACCCGTGAAAAACACCCGCAATATTTCTAAAGCAGACATGAAGCACAACACCTATACACCGGTCATGGAAGTCGATCCGGAGATTTACGAAGTACGTGCGGATGGCATGCATTTGACCTGTGAACCGGCGGAAGTATTGCCGATGGCACAAAGGTATTTCTTATTTTGATTTGATCTTTTCCTAACCCTTACTTGCGCTAAGTTTTAAAGCTGTACTTTAAACCTTGTTCAGGTTGGGGAATTCTTATTATTTAAATAAATTTTGAAAAAGATCATTCTCTCTTTGAGTGAAGGTTATATTCAAATTTCTTTAGTTTTTGATTTAAAAGAATATTAATGTTGTAAAATAATTTAGGTTATCAATGAGTTTCTCATTAAAGGCAAATGAATTCCAGAATGTAATGAATAGAATAAGATCTGTTTCAAGTCAAGCAATGGAAAAACCGGATTCAGATTTAAAGCATTCGGCATAAAAATCATATTTGTCAATTTATTCACAACTATGCAGAAGACTCAGAAAAACTACATAAGAAAAATAAAGCAAGGTTTGAAAAGTTTAAAAATATCATTTTTCACCATTCGTTTCATCAGACGATAAGATTCCAATTGCATTCGATAGTATGGAGCAGTCGGCTAAACTAATAGGTGAATTTAGAAAGAATTAAATGAATCTTTTTGGCGCATAAATTGCTTATCACCATTATAGAAAATTGATATAACACATTAGGGAATTGACGTGACTACAGCCTATTTACGCGGCCAAGAACTGATTGAAGATATTCGCAGCGAGCCCTATTCACGTGATCTGATTGGCTATCATGGGGATGTTCCAAAAGTAGAATGGCCAAACCAAGCCCGTATTGCGGTACAGTTTGTACTGAATTATGAAGAAGGCGGCGAAAATCATATAGAACATGGCGATGCAGGTTCAGAGCAGTTTTTATCTGACATTATTGGCGCAGCAAGTTTTCCAGATAAACATATGTCCATGGATTCTATGTATGAATATGGCTCACGTGCGGGTTTTTGGCGGATTCATCAAGAATTTCAAAAACGTAATTTACCCATGACCATTTTTGGCGTGGGCATGGCATTGGTGCGTAATCCCTATATTGTCGAAGCAATCAAAGAAGCTAATTATGACGTAGTATCCCATGGTCAGCGTTGGCTGCATTATCAGGACATAGACATTGATACTGAACGCCAGCACATGGATCAAGCCATCAGTGTATTACAGGCGCTTTTTGGCGAAGCGCCAATGGGCTGGTATACCGGTCGCGACAGTCCAAATACACGGCAGTTACTGGCTGAATTTCCCCAGATAAAATATGACAGTGACTATTATGGTGATGACTTACCATTTTGGAGCGCCGTGACTGCGGCGAGTGGTGAAAAACATCCTCATTTGATTATCCCGTATACCTTAGATAGCAATGACATGAAATTTGCTTCGCCGGGCGGTTTTAATAGCGGTGAACAGTTCTATCAATATCTTAAAGATACCTTTGATGTGCTCTATGCTGAAGGAGAAACTGCGCCAAAAATGATGTCGATCGGGATGCACTGTCGTATTTTAGGGCGACCAGGACGGTTTAAGGCACTACAAAAGTTCTTGGACTATATTAAGACTCATGATCGGGTCTGGGTTTGTCGACGTGGCGATATTGCTGAACATTGGTATAAACACCATGCGGTATAATTAAAAAATATATTTAGAAAGAGAACCTTGGGTTCTCTTTTTTTGATTTTTGCACTTTATAAAATAATACAGAAAACAAATCTGGCATTGTTATTGCAAAACTAGTTTTGAACAAATATTCAATATAATCAGGCGATTTAATAGTGCAACTCGTTGAATTTAATCAAGCATCACCAAAAGATGCCATTAGTTTTTTAAAGCACTGCGTGCAAATACCCAGCTGGTCGACCGCAATAGCAGCGAAGCGCCCTTATGCATCAATTGAAGCAGTTATGCAGTCGGCCAAACAGCAGGCGGAAACATGGGCATGGGAAGAAATTAAAGCAGCTTTGGATAACCACCCGCGTATTGGCGAGAAAAAAGCACAGGCTGAATTGAGTGAAATCGAAAAGAACTTTTCTAACCGTGAGCAAACATCCATTAAACCGAATGAAGAAACCCAGCTAGCTTTACTTAAAGGCAATATCGCCTATGAAAAAAAATATGGCTACATCTTCCTCATTAAAGCCTTTGGATTAAACAGCGAAGAAGTGCTTCAAGCTCTGGAATACCGTTTGGCAAATGATCCAGACATGGAGAAACGCATTGTCCATAATCAACTGGCAGAAATCGCCTTGTTAAGATTGTCTCAGGAGCTGCACGCATGATTAGCACCCATATATTAGATACTCATCTTGGCAAACCCGCGGCACAAGTGGCGATCAAACTTTTTTCTGAAAATGGCACTTTGGTTGGTGAAGAATTTACCGATACTGATGGCCGGGTGACTGATTTTGGTTTAACCGAATTTAAAGCCGGAGCTTATAGCCTTGAATTTGCAACAGCATCTTATTTTCAAACCTTGGGCTTGGAAACTTTCTTTCCCAAAGCTGTCATTCATTTCTATGTGAAAGATGCAGCGCAGCATTTTCATATTCCTTTACTGATTAGCCCATTCGCGTACTCCACATATCGTGGAAGCTAATTTTATTTTTTGACGTTTAGGGAGAAGAAAGAATGACAGAGCAAAGTAAAACAGTATCGCCAGAACACGAATATTTAGGCGCTGTAAAAAGCATTGCTTATGGTTTACAGCATGTTTTGACCATGTATGGCGGCATTATTGCGCCGCCGCTGATTATTGGCACAGCGGCTGGACTGTCACCGACTGAAATTGGTTTGCTGATAGCGGCAGCATTATTTGTCGGTGGTTTGGCAACCATGTTGCAAACCCTAGGGGTGAAATATATCGGGGCAAAGTTACCTTTAGTTCAAGGGGTGTCATTTGCCGGTGTTGCGACAATGGTGGCGATCGTCACCACCGGAGGCGGTTTGCAAGCTGTTTATGGCGCGGTCATTATCGCCTCTTTAATTGGATTTTTTCTTGCACCATATTTTTCCAAGATTATAAGATTTTTTCCACCTGTGGTGACAGGCTGCGTGATTACTGTGATTGGCCTATCGTTGCTGCCAGTGGCGGTACGTTGGATGATGGGCGGTAACAGCAAAGCGCCAGAATGGGGCAGCGTAGAAAATATTGGCATTGCACTGATGACTTTGGCTATTGTGATCTGCTTGAATTTAACCCGCAATCTGACAATCCGTCGTTTATCAATTTTACTTGCCATTATATTGGGCAGTGTTTTTGCCTATGCTTTTGGCTTTGGTGATTTTTCTAAAGTCGCTAATGGGGTTTGGGTACAAGTGCCGAGTTTCTTTGCTTTTGGACTGCCGACCTTTGAGTTTACTGCAATCTTAGCCATGCTGATTGTTACTTTAGTCATCATGACCGAAACCACTGCGGATATTATCGCTGTGGGGGAAATTATAGGTACCGATGTTGATGCGGCACGTATTTCGAATGGCCTGCGAGCGGATATGCTTTCTAGTGCTGTTGCGCCTATTTTTGGCTCATTCATGCAAAGCGCATTTGCACAAAATGTTGGCTTAGTCGCTATTACTGGGGTGAAAAGTCGTTTTGTGGTGGCCGCAGGGGGCATGATTTTAGTGGTTTTAGGTTTACTGCCTATTATGGGCCGTTTAATTGCTGCCATTCCTGTTCCAGTATTAGGCGGTGCAGGCCTGGTACTTTTTGGTACGGTGGCAGCCAGTGGCATTCGGACCTTGGCTAAAATTGATTATAATGAACAAAAAAATCTGATTATTGTGGCAACCGCGATTGCTGCAGGCATGATCCCGATAATTGACCATTCATTTTATGCAAACTTCCCCAAATGGGTGCAGACACTATTCCATTCAGGAATTAGCTCAACTTGTTTGATGGCTGTTATTCTTAATCTCTTATTTAATCATTTGAATTTTTTAAAGGCTCATACACCTATTAACTCTAAACCAGCGGCAGATACACAACATTAATTCCGCAAATGTTGACTCTGCATTTAAGCCCATATCTATGGGCTTTTTTATACCAAAAATTAAAAATTTGGCTTCATTTTTGCTTAAGTAATTGTGTAATTATTTTCTTTCTTTTGGGGCAGAGTTTTTATGAAATTAACACAATTCTTGACTGCAGCAGTACTGGCAACAACAGCAATCGGCACGCATGCAGCACCGATCTGGCAAGATTTCAGTATTACTGGCCTGTATGGCAGTAACTATGAACTGATTGCGCGTGAAGATAAACAGTCAACGGCAACTTTTGAATACACTGCAAAATTAAAATATGGCGATTTCTTCGCTTTTGCTGACCGTACTGACAACGATGTAAGCGGTAAAGAAACGTATTTTGAAGCTTCACCGCGTTTAAGCCTAGGTGCAGTCACAGGTCAAAAACTCGAACTTGGGCCGATTAAAGATGTTTTGGTTGCAACCACTTGGGAAGGCGGTGAGGGGTTTAATAACTACTTGTATGGTGTCGGTGTAGACTTAGCGATTCCTTATTTCCAATATGCACAAGTGAATTTATACCGTGCGAACAATGACTCAATTGATGACGATTACCAGTTAACCTTCGTTTATGGTATTCCATTGAAATTAGGTTCTGAAGATTTCTTAATAGATGGTTTCCTCGACTGGTCAACCTCTGAAGATGACCATGAAAGCGAACGGAACTGGACCACACAGTGGAAATGGAATGCCGGTAAACATATTTCTCCAGACACACGCTTATATGTAGGTATTGAACATTCGGTTTGGACCAACAAATATGGCATTAAGAATGCTGATGAAAACAATGTCAGTGCTTTAGTGAAATATCATTTCTAAGCAGAGTTATGGCTAGGATACTTAAAAGCCCTTGTGAACAAGGGCTTTTTATTTGCTTAAGATTCTATAAGAATGTTTTCCGGAAAAGAATAAACATCACAGTTTGGGCCAGTGCCAATACGGTCAATCACCACAAAATCACTGGGGGCTTCAAGAGTCAGTAAAGGATGATGCCATGTACCTGAACGATAATTAACACCTTGTGACCCATCACTGATAAATGCCTGGATCTGATTCAGATCTGGTTTTTCAGAATCAAGACTCGGTGCAACGACAATTAAAAACCGTTGGGCCTGCATAGGAACAAAAGCCTGTGAACCTAGAGAATGTCTTTCTAGCATTGCAATTTCAAAAGGGATGGTGATGGCCTGAATATTTTTAAAGATACTGAGTCCAACCTTGGCATCACTTTCTACTTCTGCCAAAGCATGGTAACGCTCGGTCCGCTGATTATTGATGTGAAAAAAATGATTACCTTGGCATGTAATGACATCACCATAAGGCAGAAAGTTTTCAGTGGTTAACTGCTGTATTTTTATGCTTGTCATGCTCATACTATTCATCAGTTAATCTACCTTTCCCCAGAGCCGAATCCGGCTAATCCCTCCATCTGGAATCATGTTGACCCGTATATGGGAAATCTTTTCCTGTTTCAAAACTTCTTCTATAAACGTATGAATATGATCCATCTGCATATCTTGTGCCTCTAGTAAAAATGGCCAGAACATGCTTTGTGGAATGAGTTGCTGATCGGTAGCATCTTCGATATAGATGGCTTGTATGGACACTTGGGCAGGGAAGTTGCCTTTAAAATGGGCGGTATCAATTTCAACCTTTTCAATCTTTCCGCTTTGACCCAAAGCTAGAAGACACCAGTCAAAACCGGGGGTACGGCGGCGTTTGGTTTCCCAGCCATCGCCCATATTGATGCCGCGACCCGGATTAATCAGATTGCGTGGATGACCAAAATGCGCATCACTATAAGCAACTACACGACCACCATTTTTTAAAGCTAGCAAGTCTAAAGTTTCGTTGTTGCGTTGCCTTTGAATTTGGACTTCACCATAAACTTTAAACCGTGCCACGCCACCATCAGGATAAATGTTTAAACGCACATGAGTAAAAACCTGATCGGTATCAATATTAAAAATATGATGATCACTTGGATTTAAAATATTATTTTTTAAAATTTTTATCCATTTTACGCTGTTCAAGTCCCCATCTGGTGCATAAGCCACCTCTACAGCGGCAGAAGCAGGATAGTTCCCTGTAAAGAAAGTGGTATCGATATCGAGTGCTTTAATTTTGCCGGCCACCCCTAATTTAATAATGGCCCAGTCATAGCCTGCATAGCGTTTGCGGCGGGTTTCCCAACCGTCCATCCATTTTCCATGTTCATCAAATTTATCTTCTACAAATATCGGTGGATGGAATTGCAGCATGCGTTTTGCTTCAGCAAAAAAATCATCCGAACAACCTATGATTTCTGCACCAATTCGGTCATCTGCCAGATTAGTCAGTGGCTGTATGTGGGTAGGAACATCAAAGATTGGTGCAAGCAACGTTGCCATAAATATCTTCCATTAACTTTATTAATCAAATGAATAGACTTGTTTTTTTTAGTGATTCACCATGAAAAATCGATAAAACAAGCTTTTACATATGTTTAGAAGCACAGCTTGTGCCAACTTTTGAAATTTTAAGTGTGTTAGGTAAAAAATGGCACGCTTTTAGCATTTTGTGGTGCAGATACTTAAATATATAAAGGAGTTATAGATGGAAATTACAGTTATTGGTGCAGGCATAGGCGGTTTAACCACAGGAATTGCACTAAAAAAGTTTGGACATCAAGTCACCATCTATGAACAAGCAGAAAAAATTCTCCCGATAGGGGCAGCCATTTCTTTGTGGTCTAATGGGGTTAAATGTTTAAATTATTTAGGATTAACAGATCAGGTTGCAAAACTTGGCGGACAAATGAATAACTTGGCCTATATGGATGGCCTAACAGGTGAGGTGATGACACAGTTCAGCTTGCATCCTCTGATAGAAGAAGTTGGACAGCGTCCGTATCCAGTATCGCGTTCCGATTTACAAAATATGCTCATGGATGAGTTTGGGCGTGACAATATTCATTTAGGCAAAAAAATGTTGGCTTTTACAGAAGCCGATAATGTGGTTACAGTGCAATTTGCAGATGGAACACAAGTGCAAACACAACTATTAGTCGGTGCAGATGGCACACATTCAAGTACCCGTGCTTATGTATTGGGTGAACAGGTTGAGCGTCGTTATGCAGGCTATGTAAACTGGAATGGTTTGGTTGAAATTTCAGAAGAGTATGCGCCCGCTGATCAATGGACGACCTATGTTGGTGAGGGCAAGCGAGTATCATTAATGCCAGTGGCAGATCATCGTTTTTATTTTTTCTTTGATGTGCCTCTTACAGCGGGTTTAGAAAATAATCGCAGTTGCTATAAAACTTTATTAAAAGAAT
Source organism: Acinetobacter pragensis (assembly GCF_001605895.1). Classification (GTDB taxonomy): domain Bacteria; phylum Pseudomonadota; class Gammaproteobacteria; order Pseudomonadales; family Moraxellaceae; genus Acinetobacter; species Acinetobacter pragensis. Next base: position 210,794 of record NZ_LUAW01000013.1, on the reverse strand, counting down.
ACTTTGCAGGATGGTGCCCGCAAGTTCAGAAATTAATTGACCATATCAATGAGCAGAAAACCAATCGTGTAGAAATTCATGATATTGAACCGTTTGCACAATACTATAAAGGGCGTGTGGTGATTGTTGGTGATGCTGCACACAGTACAACGCCTGATATCGGACAAGGTGGCTGCCAAGCGATGGAAGATGCGATTTATTTATCTCGCGCTTTGCAAATTAATACCTTGGGCTTGGAGGATTCTTTGAAGCGTTATCAAAACAAACGCAATGAACGCGCTAATGAATTGGTGCTGCGTGCACGCAAACGCTGTGATGTAACGCATATGAAAGATGAAGGCGTGACAAAGGAATGGTATGAAGAACTACGCAAAGAACAGGGACCGCATATTATGAACGGAATTATTAGCAATATTATTGGTAATCCATTGGATTGATATTCAGGTAGCTCAAGAGCCCTGATTTGATAAAGGGCTTTTTGATAAGCATAGGTCACAAAAAATTCAAATCACTAAAACCATTTGGATGAAATGATTCAGAAAACTCCGTGATGAAGTTGTAAATTACTTGCTTTTTATAGCTTTAATAAGGCCAAGTAATGAATCTATATGGGGTCTGTTTAGGCTCATGGCTGCATTTGCAGGCCTGAGGAATGTATTTCAACAGCAACGCGGTATCACTGTCGATGTCTATGGAGTAACACTGGCGCGATTTATTCTGGGTTTTCCTTTTGAGATTCTTTATTTGACCTTTTATATCAGAGTCAGCCTATATCATTTCTGGTTAGCTTTACATCACGTTATGCAATGCATATTGTCATTGCTGGGATCAGCCAGATTGCGGCAACCGCATTAATGGTACAGTTATATAAACAAAAAATCATGCTTATGGTGTCGGAATGGCAATGTATCAGTATGCTGATTTATCTAGGCTTATTCAGTCACAAGACCTTAAAGAGGCCTAGCGAGCAAGATTAGGATTAGCCGTCAACGCCATCCTATACAGTTTTATTGCGTTCTTAGGATGATCCACTGTCATGAGCATGCCGCCTATGGCCATTGTAAATACACTCTGGCAAATTGAAATCTTATTTAGACTATGAATTTCAGCTAATTGTTTTAACGCTGGTCAAAGTGGAACATTGGGGGAATATTACAGGTGGCTGTGGCTGCTATATTGACGATTTACTGGGCTTGATGATCATGAATTCTCTAAAACATAGGGCATTTAATAATATGAGCCCAGCTAAAATCACTGGATTTTAAACATCAAAACTTTCATCGAAAGTTTTGATTGGCATTTGCGCTGAAGGTGCCTGTTCAACAATTTTCTTCACTAAAATGACAGTACTCTACGGGTAGGATTTGTATTTTCGGTAAAATAGCCAGTGGATGTTTAATCTAAATTGTTGACATCTCTTTGCCATAACCATTGAAGTTTCAATGAAAAGAGTAAGGCTTGAACCAACAAACGCTTCAAGAGCAGAAAATATCTTTAACTTTATTTTTCACGTCGTCCATCTGCCCAATAATATTTTTAATCATCAATTGTGAAACGCGTGAAATTTGCCGTTTCGGCGCAACACATAATGCAATGGTCAGCGGATGCAGACCTTTGTCCAAAATGGGTTTAAAGATTAATTCCTTACGTTCAAGTTCAGGAAAAACGTCCAAATAACTTAAAATTCCGATGCCGGTATTGGCTTTGATTAAGTTATTCATTAAGCGAATATCATTCGATTCAGTTTTATGCGCAGGTATAAATTTATGATGTTTATACATGGCTTGCACATAGTCATGAATAATTAAAGGTTCTGCTGGAATAAAATGATTGTCATTTACAGTATCTGAAAAATAAATCTTTTCTGCTTGAGCAAGAGGATGTGCATTTCCCAACACAAAACCTAAAGGTAATTCTAAAAAATGAACTACTTCAAGATGTAGATGCGCTTTTGGGTTGAGGATTAAACCAAAATCTAATTCTGCAGCCATAATCTTCTCGGCTATAATCTCACTGTCTGCAACCCGAATATTAAAATTAATCCACGGATAGTTTTCATACATATATTGCACGGAGTGCATGACAAACCCATCGCTTAAAGCAGAGATTAAACCAAATTCGATGGTTCCACGCGTGAGCCCTTGAATTTCATCAAAACGTATTCGAGTTTGCTGAAATTCTTTTTGCCATTTTAATACATCGGCATAAAGTAATTCACCAGCGAGCGTGAGTTTTAAGCCACTCGGCAAGCGCTCAAACAGAATAATGCCAAGCTCATCTTCAGCCAAAGCGATTTGCCGGTGTACTGCGGATACGGAAATAAATAATTGATCAGCGGCTTTACGTAAACTGCCCGACTTCGCCACAGCTATAAAATATTCAGAAAATCTGGAAAAAGGCGTATTCATCAATTTAGTCAAGGTAAGGACCACCTTTTATGTATATCAACATTTGAGATAGCCGTGCTTATGCGAGTTTTATGCCAAATGAGGAGGCTCTATAAAAAAGTACGGCGGCATAAACTGAAGTGTTCTTATTTTTAGAATGATTTATACGAAACATTCTAATAGACAGAATGATAAAAAATTAAGTAATTTCAAGGATAAGGAAAGCCAAATTTGTATGGCAATGCAAATTTTAAGGCCTGTAAAAGATAAGACATTAAGAAATGATATGGGCTATATATGAACGCAATTCTAGTCACCAATTTATTCAACAAGCCTTGTTATAGCCAATTTGAGGATCAGGACTGGGATATTCTGGCACATCACTGGTATCCAGTTGCGCGTATTCAGGACGTTTCAACCGAACCCCAACAAGTGACGCTTCTTGATATTAAGCTTGCACTGTACAAAACAGACAGTGGCACAATTTGCTTGGTTCGTGATATCTGCCCGCACCGAGGTGTACCCTTAACCAAAGGCTGGGTATCGGGTGAAAATATTGTCTGTCCCTATCATGGTTTGCATTACAACGCTGATGGGCAGTGCATCAAAATTCCAGCCCAACCAGAACTGACTAAAATTTCTGAACGCTTTAGCTTGACTAAATTTCCAGTAGTCGAAAAATACGGGTTAATTTGGACCAGTATTTTTAGCCGTGACCCATCGAAAGCCAATTTTCCTGTTTTAGATACTTGGGAAATGCCAGAGCACCAATCGATCTTACCGCCTTTCGTTGATATTGCTGGTTCAAGTGGCCGTCAACTGGAAGGCTTCATTGATGTGGCCCATTTCGCTTGGGTGCATCAAGGTTCATTTGCAGATAATGAAAATCAGATAGTGCCCAAATATTCAACAGAACAAACCGACTATGGCTTACATACCGAATATGTCAGTGATGTCAGCAACTATCCGCATGGTATGCAGCATTTGGCGCCGGAAGGTTTCTTGTGGAAAAGGGTATTCGATGTCTATCCTCCATTTTCTGCGGTATTAACGGTGCATTTTCCTGAACAAGGGGTGTTGAAAATTCTCAATGCCTGTTGTCCTGTGTCTCATAACCAAACCCGTTTATTTGTGCCTCTGACACGCAACTTCGACACCACAGGTGATTTACAAGCTGTGTATGATTTTAATGCTCAAATTTTTGCTGAAGATCAGGATATGGTGGAGAGTCAAAAACCCGAAGAGCTGCCCCTTGATATTTCCATGGAAGCGCATTTTGAAGCAGACCGTTCTTCAACAGCCTACCGCAGAATATTAGCTGGGTGGGGGTTAAGTAAACGTTATATTATTTAAGGCGCTTTAATTCTATTAATATAGCTTAAGTTTAAAGTTTAAATAATTGATTTAATAATATTGGTTTTTGTGTTTATTTTTTAGATGGAATATTATTTTTAATCGAAACTCCTAAATAATAGAGTATAGGATGATGAATAAAATGAATCGCCCCAATCAAGCTCAAATTATCCAGTTTTTGACCTTATCCAATAAGGTCGGAAGCAGAGCGATGTCTTTGGGAAATCATCCTTTCGGTGCTGTATTGGTGGGGCCCGATCATGAAACAGTGCTATCCACCCAGTGTAATATTGATACGGTAAATCATGCCGAGTCTACTTTGGCACGTGTTGCAGCCAGTAATTATTCAGCTGAATATTTATGGCAATGCACCTTGTATACTGCGGTAGAGCCTTGCTGTATGTGCGCCGGTACTATTTATTGGGCCAATATTGGGAGAGTGGTGTATGGCATGACTGAACAACGGCTATTAGAATGTACAGGAAACCACGTGGAAAATCCGACTATGCGTGTGTCATCGGCCTATGTGTTTGAACATGGTCAGAAAAACATTGATTTGATTGGTCCAATTGCAGAAATTGAAGATGAAATTGCAGCCTTGCAACAGGCATTTTGGACAGAACGCTAAATTGTTTTAATCTCTTAGTATTATCTTATCCTTCTATTCACGTAGAGGGATTTTTAATATCTGGGTTTTTTAGTATATGTAACTAATCTATTAAGTGCTCAGTTTTAATTCATTTTATTTTTCCGCACCAAATATAAGCATAATTATAAATAAACTTATTTTAATTTTATTTATAATTTTTGTGAAATGCATAAATATAAAATAAAAATCTATGATTTTAATGTTTAAGACCAAAAAAATAATTTAAAACGCATCTATTTATTATTTTTTAAAAGTTGGAATAGTTATTGCTATTTATATAGTGAACAGACTGAGCTCATTCGAGTAAAGCCATTTTAAAAATGTATGTCATATGACATAGAGCAACCTAGAGCAGAAGATAATGAAAGAAAAAAATGCATTGAAAACAGGATTCAAAAAAATATTTGGGGTATTCATGGCAAGCGGTGCGATAAGCATTGCAGCTGTAGCCAATGTTCAAGCGCAAGATAAAGCTGCGTTTGTTTATATTGGTCCAACCAGTGACCATGGCTGGACTTATTCTCACGATCAGGGCCGTATTAAGACTGAAAAAGCGCTTGCTGGAAAATATAAAACCTCCTATATCGAAAATGTCCCTGAAACGGCAGATGCTGAACGTGTGATCCGTAACTTGGCACAACAGGGCAATAAAGTCATTTTTGCAACCTCGTTCGGTTATATGAATGCGATGGAAAAAGTATCCAAGCAATTTCCGAATACTGTATTCATGCATGCAACGGGCTATAAGCAGGGAAAAAATTTAGGGGTATATGACGTACGCACTTATGAGGGCGCTTATATGCTGGGCGTAGTTGCCGGTCAAAAAACCAAAAGTAATATATTAGGTGTGGTGGCTTCTTTCCCAATCCCTGAAGTGGTCCGTAACATCAATGCCTATACATTAGGCGCACAAAGTGTAAATCCAAAAATTAAAACTAAAGTTATTTGGGTCAGTTCATGGTTTAACCCAGGTAAAGAACGTGATGCAACACTGGCATTAATTGCTCAGGGTGCAGATGTGCTGATGCAAAATACGGATTCTCCCGCTGTTGTCCAAGCTGCTGAACAAAAAGGCGTATTTGCTTTTGGCTGGGATTCTGATATGAGCAAATTTGGCCCTAAAGCGCATCTTGCGGCATCGGTTTTACATTGGGAAAAAGTTTATGTTCCTGTAATGACTCAGGTTAGTAATAAGACGTGGAAACCCAGTGCGATCTGGTATGGCGTTAAACAAAAAGCAGTAGATATTGAAAGCTTTGGCCCTTCTGTATCGGCAGCGTCTAAAGCTAAGGCACTCAGTGTGCGTGATGCGATTCTCAAAGGTACCTTGCATCCATTTTCCGGACCACTTTATAAACAGGATGGCAGTGTGGTCTTGGTTAAAGGAAAGTCTTTAGATGATGCCGCTTTAAGCAAAATGAATTACTACGTCAAAGGCGTAGAAGGTTCCTTGCCTAAATAACGGAGGGCGAGATTCAGCAATTAAATGACTTTGAGTTAACACGATTGATTTTACTTTTCATCCATCTGGATGCATGACGCAATTCAGATGGATGCCGCACTATCGCAGCATTAAATAGAGTGCCTATGATGACTCCTTCACACGATCTATCTGCTCATATGCGAGAGATGAAGACAGGATCTGTTTCGAGTGTACCGCGTTTACAGCTCATCAATATCTGTAAAAGCTACAATTCATTGAAAGCGAATGACCAGATACATTTAAACGTTCAACCAGGGCAAATCCACGCCATTTTGGGTGAAAACGGTGCCGGAAAAAGTACCTTGATGAAAATCATTTATGGTGCAACCAAGGCTAATCAGGGGCAAATGCTCTGGAATGGTAAAGAAGTCAGAATTGATAGTCCATCAATAGCGAGAAAACTCGGTATTGGTATGGTTTATCAGCATTTTTCTTTATTTGAAACCCTTACCGTAGTAGAAAATATTTCACTGGGTTTGGATGAAAAAATTGATTTAACCCTGCTCAGTCAAAAAATTATTGAAGTGTCTGAACAATACGGTTTACCGGTTGATCCACGGCGTGAGGTGTATTCCTTGTCTGTGGGGGAGCGTCAGCGTGTAGAGATTATTCGATGCCTTTTGCAAAATCCGGCTTTAATTATTTTAGATGAGCCCACTTCAGTGTTGACGCCGCAGGCGGTACGTCAACTGTTTAAAACTTTGCGGTTATTGGCATCGCAAGGCGTTTCCATTTTATATATCAGTCATAAATTACATGAAATTAAAGAACTCTGTGATGAAGCGACCATCTTGCGTAATGGCCGTGTTACCGGAAATGTTGATCCTAAAAAAAACAGCACCAGTGATTTAGCGCGCTTAATGATTGGCCGCGATTTACCCAGTTATGTACGTCAAGAATATCAAGGGACGCCGCAGATCTTATTTCAAGTCGAAAATTTGGACTATCAGTCCGATGACCCTTTTGGCGTGTCGCTGAAAAATATCAATTTAAATATTCAAGCTGGGGAAATTGTCGGTATTGCTGGTATTTCGGGGAATGGTCAAGCTGAACTGCTGTCTTTGCTGTCCGGTGAACAGCGCTTGAAAAGCGGAAAAATTTATTTAGCACAGCAGGATATTTCAAGCTTAAGCGCCGGTCAGCGCCGCGATTTAGGTGTGGGTTTTGTGCCTGAAGAGCGCCTTGGACGCGGTGCAGTACCGAATATGACCTTAGCGCAAAATGCTCTGTTGACGGCTTTTCGCCATGGCTTGACCCGTTGGGGATTGATTAAATTTACGCAATGTAAAACTTTTGCTGAACAATGTATCGAAAAATTTGGGGTTAAAGCCACTGGCAGTGATGCAGAAGCACGTTCTCTATCTGGCGGAAATTTGCAGAAATTTATAGTCGGCCGCGAAATTCTGCAAAATCCAAAATTTTTAATCGTGGCACAGCCGACATGGGGTGTTGATGTAGGGGCTGCCATGTTTATCCGGCAAACCCTAATTAATTTATCCCGGCAAGGTATAGCCATTTTGGTGATTTCAGAAGAACTCGAAGAACTGTTTGAAATGAGTGACCGGCTATGCGTCTTAGCCAATGGAGAATTATCTGAACCAGTCAATACTGATGAGACCAATGCGGAAAATATCGGGGTGCTGATGTCAGGAATTTATCGTCCGCTGACAGCTGCAAAAAACGTAGAGGAGCAAATTCATGCTTAACACGTTTTTAATCTCTATTCATGTCTACAGGAGGATGCAATGCATTTATTAGAACCGCGTGAACATCCATCTAAAACGATGAAGTGGCTTTCTCCTGTGATTGCACTTGTGGCGATGCTGATTGTCGGCAGCATTTTATTTTTAATGCTGGGTATTAACCCCGCGCAGGCAATGTATATCTTCTTTATTGAACCACTGATGTCTTCTTATGGTTGGAGTGAACTGGCAGTCAAAGCGGGGCCATTGATTTTAATTGCCTTAGGGCTGGCGGTTGGGTTTCGGGCCAAATTATTCAATATTGGTGCTGAAGGTCAACTCACTATAGGTGCGATTTTTGGCGGCGGTATTGCCATTTTATTTCACGATCAAATCGGCGGGTGGATTTTACCTTTGATGATATTGATGGGCGCGATAGGCGGTGCGCTTTGGGGAGCGATTCCGGCTTTACTGAAAACCCATTTTAATGCCGAAGAAACCCTGACCACCTTAATGATGAACTATGTTGCTTTGTTTGTACTGCTGTACTTGGTAAATGGGCCTTGGCGCGATCCGGACGGCATGAATTTCCCCCAATCAGTGATGTTTAATGAGAGTGCCACGTTGCCTTTGATTATGGAAGGAACTCGCATTAATGCTTCACTTTTTATCACGTTACTTGCCGCCGTACTGTTTTGGGTCTTTATGCGTAAAAGTCTGACTGCCTATAAATTAGAAGTCAGTGGACAAGCGCCATTAGCCGCAAAATATGCAGGTTTTTCCTCATCGAAAGCTATTTGGATGAGTCTGGTGATTTCTGGAATGATGGCAGGTATTGCCGGAATTTGTGAAGTGGCTGGCCCAATTGGTCAGCTGAATCCTAATTTGTCGCCAGGTTATGGCTATGCCGCGATTATCGTGGCGTATTTAGGTCGCCTCAATCCGATTGGTATTGTGTTGTCAGGCTGCTTTATGGCGCTCATATATTTGGGGGGTGAAATGGCACAAATGCAATTGCAGCTTCCGGTCGCCATTACCGGTATTTTCCAAGGTTTATTGCTATTTTTCCTGCTGGCTTCCGATGCATTGATTGAAAACCGTTACCGTTTTGCCAAAAAAACTGTGCCGCCTGTCTCTCAGTCTGCAGTTAGCAATACTTAATCCCTCGTTGTTTACAGTAAAAGGAAGCACGTTATGGCTTTAGAATTAACAGCAATTCTTGCAGGTACTGTGGCAGCCGCAACGCCGCTCATTTTCGCAGGTCTTGGTGAACTGGTGACACAGCGTACAGGTGTGATTAATCTTGGAGTGGAAGGCATGATGCTGGTGGGGGCCATTGCCGGCTTTGCCTTTGCTGCACAATATGATGCCAGTGTGTTGAGCGCATTGTTGATTGGCGGTTTGGCGGGCATGCTGATGGCATTGATTTTTGCCTTTTTCACCCTGTCTTTAAGTACCAATCAATCGGCATGTGGTTTGGCTTTAACTATTTTTGGACTCGGCATTTCTGCCTTTTTGGGACAAAATTACGTCAGTATGGCTTTACCGGGTCTCGCCAATTTTAATATTCCGCTGCTGTCTGATCTTCCAGTAATTGGACCAGTGCTATTCCAGCAAAACTATGTGGTATATCTGTCAATCGTAGCGTTTTTTGCAGTTTGGTTTGTATTGGCCAAAACCCGCTTGGGATTACTGCTAAAAGCTGTGGGTGAATCGCCGGAAAGCGCGCATGCCATGGGCTATCACGTATTGGCCATTCGTTATGGTGCAGTGCTTTTTGGCGGAATGATGGCGGGTATTGGCGGGGCATTTTTATCGACCGTGTATACCCCGATGTGGATTGAAAATATGGTTGCCGGTCGTGGCTGGATTGCCATTGCTCTGGTGGTATTTGCCGTGTGGAAACCGGCGCGTTTAATGCTCGGCGCGTATCTGTTTGGTGGCGTAACTATTTTGCAATTTCATGCGCAAGCTTTGGGAATCAATGTGCCGAATGAGTTGCTTGCCGCATTGCCATATGTCGCCACTATTGTGGTATTGGTGATAATTTCACGCGATAAAACATTACTGAAAATGAATTTACCTGCCTCTTTAGGTAAAATTTTTGTGCCATAAATTCATGATTTTATTGATAAAAAAATAATGGATTTGAGTGAAAATAATGAAAATTTTAACAGCTGCCTATGTCCTGACCATGAATGCGCAGAACGAATGTATTCAAAATGGCGCTGTACTAATTGATGGCGACAGAATTAAAGAGGTCGGTCCATTGGTGCAGTTAACTCAACGCTATCCAGAGGTGCTCATTGAACATTATCCGCAGGCCTTGCTGATGCCGGGTTTGATCAATACCCATTGCCATTCAGGTTTATTACGCGGCACGGCTGAAGGATTACCGGTTTGGGATTGGTTACAACAGTTTATTGACCCGATGCACCGTGTGTTGACGCCTGATGATGCGAAAATTGCCTCTTATTTGTGTTATGCCGAGGCGCTTTTGTCAGGAACGACCACGATTGTTGATATGTGGCGTTATATGGACGGAAGTGCTGAAGCTGCGAAAGCGTTGGGGATTCGCGCCATTCTAGTCCCGTATGTTGCAGAACATCCGGATCATCATTATTTTGAGACCTTAACAAGCAATGAAGCTTTAATTAATCGTTGGCATCAACAAGCTAATTGGCGCATTCAAGTCTGGGTCGGATTGGAACATTTATTTTATGCGGAAGCAGCTGCATTAAAACGGATTAAAAAACTTTGTCATGACTATCAAACCGGTTTCCATACCCACAGCAATGAAAGTCAATTTGATGTACAAGAAAACCTGCGTCGTTCAGGTGTTCGCCCGATTGAAAGTCTGCAAAAGTTGGGCTTGCTTGATGTACCCAAAACTTTATTGGCGCATTGCGTCTGGGCGGATGCAAATGAAATTCAAATTTTAAAGCGGCATGCAGTGGGCGTAGCCCATAACCCAATTTCAAATATGAAACTGGCCTCTGGTGCGGCGCCTGTCGTTGAAATGCTGCGTCAAGGTGTTGCAGTGGGTTTGGGTACTGATGGGGAAAAAGAAAACAATAATCTGGATATGTTTGAAGAAATGAAAACGGCCTCTTTATTGGCTAAATTTTCTAATTTAGATGCGGCAGCCTTAGATTCATGGTCGGTATGTCAAATGGCAACCCGTCAGGGGGCTAAGGCGTTAGGAATGCAAAATACAATTGGCAGTTTAGAGGCTGGAAAATTTGCAGATCTGATTGCAGTGAATATTGCGACTCCCCGTATGACACCGTTGATTGATCATGGAAAATTATTTAATTTACATACGAATTTAGTACATGCGGTTCAAGGCCAAGATGTGGTCATGACGATGGTAGCGGGGCAGATTGTGGTTGAAAATGGTCGCTTGGTAAATGCAGATATACAGGCTTTAATTGGTCAAGCCAATCAAGCGGCACCACGCTTATTTGAGCGCCGTGATCGATGGTTTGCAAAACAGGGGAAAACTGTGAATGAGTTACAGCGTGAAGAGTCTTAAGTTTTTATTAAGCTGAATATTATCTGGCCTATACCAGTCTGCTAAAAGCTTGTTTTTTCCGCATTATGGCTAATTGATTCAGATGAGTTATCCATCAGATTCATCCGTTCTGTTCAAAGAGGAACCCTCCCGAAAGGTTTGCTCTTTGACAATATAAATTTTTATATACGAATAAAGGGTTTTATAATTAAACCCTTTAAAATTCAGTGCTAAAAAATTAATTTGAATTGGTAAAAACTTAATGATTCAGTCTGCTGTATTAAAATGCCCAGACAAATTTTAAAAGGCCGGTATGTCCTTCCGGACGGTTTTCAACATTGGTTTCTTTTAAATATTTTGCTTCTATAGACCAATTTTGATCCTGATATTGAATTGCGGGGCCAACAGCAAGAACTTGCCCTTTTTGGCCAATATCATCACCATTGACTCGGTCTGATGTCATTTGTTTAAAAGCATAACCCTCTATTGCCAATTTGACATGGTTATTCAATTTGTAGCCCAAACTGTAATCGCCAGCAAAATATTCCCCAGATTTATAATGCGTATCGTCATTTTCATCATTAAAGCTGTAAGAGAGTTTTGTCGAAAGATCGAATCCATTCTCTGGGGCGTAGGTATAGGCAATAATGGGGCGAATGGTATTGTAATTTTTCCCAAGATTCGCAATGACAGGCTGAAATGCGGTCGGTGTGTCATATTTTCCTGTCGCCAGCACGGTTTCAATTGCTCCAATCCAATGATGATGGCCGCTATGCCATCCTAGCATTGAACCCAGAATTAAATCGCCGAATGCCGCATTATGATCAGACATGCCGTTAATGCTTAAGCGTAAATCGACTAAAGGCTGGGCTGCATAAAAGCCCAGTTGACCGCCAAAATAGTTGTGTTCTGTCATCCACACCAAGCGGGGAATGAAGGCATTCACATCCAGATGAAAGCTGTCCGGCCCTTGGTCAAAACTGCCGGCATGATAATTTTGGTAATAGTTGAGCAAATATAATCCAGGCGGCGGCAACGCGCCGGCCATCATGCCCTCTGCACCTAATGCAAATGAATCTGCACCATTTTCTGTGGCAAAGGCAGAATTTGCAGCAAGAGCGAGCAAAAGTAAAAATGAAGCTTTTGGGATAATTTTTTTCATAGAAAATCCTTTTCAATGATTATTAGGCGAATGATTCATATGAGAAACAGGTTTGAAGGCAAGGCTTATTTGAGAGTGAGGCGCTATGAAAGAGATATTGATAGCGCCAGTTCAGACTTAAGCGCTAGCGCGGCGGCGCTCCACCTCTGTGGAAGGCGCAGTGTCTGCATCCTGTACCAGTTCAATATTGAATAAGATGTGTTTGAAGGCTTTGTCTAAACCGCGGCGTGAAATTTCGGCTTTATCGGTTATCTCTTCAGCCGTGGCGACTAGACCCTCACGTGTGGCAAATGCGAAGTCATCCCACAGATATTGATCGCCTTCAATATTGAATTGTGTGGTTAACTTCCGGTAGCCAGGTGCAGACACAAAGTAATGCACATGAGAGGGGCGGTTTCCATGCCGTCCCAGCTTGTTTAAAACCAATTGGGTTGTACCTTGGGGCGGGCAGCCGTAGCCTACAGGCATGGTGGTCAAGGCCGTGTATTTGCCATCTGCATCGGTAAAAATGGTCCGGCGCAAATTAAAATCAGATTGAGTCTTATCAAAAAAAGAGTAATTTCCAAGCCCATTGGCATGCCAAATTTCTACTTTTGCATTTGGAATAATCTCACCCTTGGCATCGGTTACCTTTCCTTCAATAATTAGAGTGTCAATGTGGTCAGATTCTGAGCCGTCATCCATACGGGCAAAACCGACAGATTCGGGAGCGCCTGAAACATACAGCGGACCTTCAATTGTCCGAGGTGTGCCGCCTGTAATACCTGCTTCAGCATCGGCCTCATCCGCTCTTAAGTCCAGATAGTGCTCTAGGCCTAAACCAGCAGCGAGCAATCCCAGCTCATTGGCTTGTCCCGCATCAGTGAAATATTCAAGGCCTTTCCATAATTCTGATTGTGATATATCAAGATCTTCAATAGCCTGGAAAAGATCACCCAGTAAACGGACTGCGATTTGCTGTACGCGTGCATCGACAGTGCCTGTAGCAGTGTCGACATTCATTTTTTTGACCAGTGTATCAATTTGCTGACGGTTCATTATCATCATCCTTGGATAGAAATAGAATCGAATGATCTGGAACGGACATGAAACAGATCATTCGAAAAGGTTTAGAACAATCGCCCTGCGCTGCGATGGTTCCAATTTTGTATTTAAAAGCAGCTTCTAAATATGCTTGAATAATGCAGAGCGAGCACTTCCAGACGCGCCATCAGCGGCACTTAAGAAACGTTCGGTATGAATATCTTTTTCAAAGAGTCGGCTTTGCATCAGCGTTGAAATAGCTGCGTCTATCATGGGCGGCGGGCCGCAAAGGTAGGCTTTGTGCCCGCTGCATTTATTTTCAAAATAATCGGCCACAGCTTCGTGCACAAAGCCGGTAAAACCAGTCCAGCCATCTTCAGCTTTGGGGGCATTGAGCGCAGGGATATAGCGGAAATTCGGATAGTCTTTGACTAAATTTTCAAATAGCTCATGGTTATACAGTTCAGACACATCCCGCGCGCCTTGGAACAGATAGATGGTGCGTGTATCGCCTTGTTCTAAAAGGTCTAGAATCATGGACTGCGGACTGGATAGGCCTGAACCGCCCGCAATAAAGATGGCATCTTTGTCATCTGATTTACGGACAAAGAATTGTCCATAAGGCCCTGAAACTTCAAGCTCATCGCCCGCTTGCAAGGTTTCGTGCACATAAGTGGTGGCCGCTCCGCCTTGTACCTGACGGATATGCAATTCAATAATGCCTGCTTCACTCGGTGCATTGGCAATTGAAAAGGCCCGTGTTCCTTCAATATTGGGCAATTGAATATTGATGTATTGCCCGGCCTGAAATTCCATTGGCCGGTCAATCTGTAAACGTACGCCTTTAATGGTTGGTGACAATGGCTTAATGTCCAAAACTTTGGCTTGATAGTCTTGAACCAAGTAGCCTAAGAAATCTTCATCTTCGTCAATATCGGCTTCAATCACCATGTCAGATTCAGGTTTGCAGCAGCAGGCAAGAACTTTATTTTCTTCGCGTTCAATATCCATCAGTGCAAATGGCGAGGCGTCGCCGACATCATAAAAACCGTCAGTCACTTGCACTTTACAGGTTCCGCATGTGCCATGACCGCAAGCGAATGGCAGCCAAACACCTTGACGTAAAGCCGCATCTAAAATAGTTTGATCTTCTTCAACTTCAATGGTCATGCCGACAGGTTCAATCGTTACTTGATAGCTCATGATGCTTCTCCCTTAGACGTGCGTGCCGTTGTAGCCATTTAAACCGGGCGTGACAAAGCGCAGCAGAGATTTATGATCAAAATTTAAATCGGCCAATGTCTTGGTAAAATCCACATCTGTTAATAATTGGCGGTTCAAGGTGAATTGCACTGTTGACCAGTCGATATGTTCAAAATCTGGATGCTGATTGAAACCCGTCTGAATTTGCTGATCAATTAAGTCTTGCAGGCTTTGCTGCGGCGAGACCACAAAAGCATGCGCGGCGCAGAATAAAGTGTGATGATCCCATCCCACATAGAGCAGCATGTTGCCGCCGTAATTTTTTTGTGCATCACGTGCATCAAATTCATAGTTTTTTTGAATAGCTTGTACTGGCATGAGAAAACTCCTAAATTCCTTGGGTGTGAAGCCATCTCAAAATGTTTATTGCTGAAATGGCTTCTGATCCTTTTTGACTTATGCAACGTGACCTTTCCATTTTCTCCAGCGCTCTTGGTCTGGAGAGCCTTCAATATCAAGATTGTCTGCACCGACGTTAAAGTTGTAATAGTCGCGTAAGATACTTTCGAGATCGGGGCCGCCGCAGTTGCCTTGTAAAATTTGGTTTACAGGCAGCCAAGCTTGAATATATTTTTCAGGTTCATTTTCAAATATGTCATGACAGCCGTCTGAGCAGGTATGATAGCGCTCACCTTTATAAATGCTGTCGCGGTAGCTGAACATCGTCGGGTCGCCATCCATTTCAGTAAAGGTCATTGGAATCTGACAGACTTGGCACAGTTGCGGCAGGCCGTTGCTGTAGAAGCGTTTGCCTTCAGCTTCCAGCTTGCGTGCCAGTTCCCATTTCGGACGGTAGTATTTGTCGAAGGTGTCTGGATATTTCTCAGATAACCAATCCATTTCCTCATCGGTTGGAATCCATGTATGGAAACCGGCAGCATGGCCAAAATTATAGAAAATCCACCATGCCTGATGAGAGATATGCTCTTTTTCTTTCACAATCACGTCAGAATATTTCGGCATACGAATACCGTAACGGCTGAGGTCTTTAAATAATGCACCGCCAGCTTCTTCGAAATAGGTTTCCCAAGCTTCTTTCCATGACATGACTTTATTTGGCAGCATGTAATCCATCATCATGCCGACAATAGACAGCAGGCGAGTACCGCGCCAGAACCACTTATCAATCCATTCCTGCACAATCGGAACGTTATCTTCATGCTGTTCCAGTAGGAATTTGACGATTTCCAAACCTAAGGTCATGTGGCGCGCTTCATCTGACTGCGCACTGAAACCAAAGGTCACGGTGGCCATATCACCGTTATAGGCCGCACCCGACATGAATGGCACGAATAATAAATTGGTCAGAACATATTCAAAAGAGAAACTGATGGCCAGTAAGAACTCAAATGGGCCAGCAGAGCGCGCATCTTCAAAGAAGGATTTTGGTACAGAGAGATACCAAACACGGTCATGCATATGCGCCCAGTCTTGGAAGCCGTCAAAGAACTTGTTGTAATGGCTCATGGCATGAATTTGCGTTTGCACATGACGCAGTTCATCAATCGATTGCATTTGCGAAGCAATACGTGCGCCGATTCCTCCAAATTGGCGGCCGACGTGCGCATAACCTTGGTAGGCTTGATATTCCAGCGGCGTCACCGCGGTTAAAAACAGTTTAATGGCATTTAAATAGCGTTCATTGCTGACATTCATCTGACCGTTATTTTGAGAAAATGCATCAAAAATGGCATACAGCTTTTTTTCCTTTTCCGCTTGATATTTCCAGTAGGAGTCCATGGTTAAGCGGAACGGGTCTTCCCATTTAGACCAGTCTGTAATTTTAATGCCTTCAAATTCTTCGTAAGGAAAAGCGTCTTTACGGTCTGCATAGGAAAAATCCCAATCCAGATCACGGGTCAGCATACGGTAACGGTCTTTCGCATTGAGTTTCTTTGTTGCTGTTTGGGCTGCACTTTTTGTTTGGCTATTCATCTTGATCATCCTTTTCAATCTGTTGAAGCGGTCAGCTTCTGGTATTTATGCTGTGCGGGATTAATTCCACTGCAATGTGAAGCTGTCGTCATCTTCATCAACATTACCGCCTAAGGTGATCATGTTGAGCTGCAGTTCTTGAATGTCCCAATCCTGTCCCAGTTTTTCAGAAACCGTTTCTGCACGGACCACAAGCTTTCCAATGCTTTCCACCCGAATCATGGCAGGAAGATATTGAATGGTGGCTTCCGGGTTATCCTGTTCAATTGCTTCAATGATGTAGCGCGAAGTGTCGTTATCTTGTAGTGCCAAATAAACTTTAGAGCTCATGTCTGCGTATCCTTATGCAACCGATTTCAATTCAGCAGTTAATCCTGCTTTTTTACTGCGCTCTGCAATGACGTTTATGCCATTGTCGATAGATGCCGTCCCAAGAGCGGTATTTGACCAAACGCTAAATGCTGCTGTCACTTCGGGTAAAAGCGCATCGATCCACCCTTGAATTAAGGCTTTATTTTCTTCTGATTCAGCAACGGCAGTTTTTAAAACCGGATCTGACCATTTGCGCAAATCGGTTAAACAGTCCTTCATAAATTCAGTCAGCATCGCTACATCGCGCGCGCCGTGCTCAACCAGCCATTGATCAAGTGCGCCGTAAACCAGCTCTTGCATTAAGCTGTCGATGAGCAGATTTTGCAGGACATACAGCTTGAACCAATCTTGTTCCGTTAAGCTTTGCTCACAGAGCTTGCGCAGCGGCTGCCACATTGCATCATTCATCCAAGCGGCTTTGGCTTGCTGTAATGAGTCGCCTGTATTGCCGTCAATCAGCAAGCCAATACGGGAGATATATTGCGCCATGCCCAAACGGTCCATAGCCGCAAAAATGCAGGCTTGAGTAATGACCGTGCCATAGCCGTAAGCGCTGCCCGACATCATGTGCAGATTGGCGGTTTGCTCGACATAGCGGAAAGGCAATAAGCAGTGAATGATTTTTTGCTTCACCTCATCATTTAAATTTTCAACCAGATGGCGTTTTTCAAAGAAGGAGTAATTGCTTTCAGCGGTATCCTGCAAACGCGCCCGATGCTGCACATAAGCGCCGTAATAAAATTGACGCGGATCTTTAAACACGTACCAGTCTTGCATCTGCAATGCCGTATGGGTGTGGTCATTTAAGGTTTTATCCGGTTTCCACAATGGACGGTAATGAAAATTGGCGGCGCCTTGTATATCAAAACTCACTTCTTGATATCGAGTCGCCGGTTTTTGACCAAAACGGCGTTCAATGTAGGCATAGGTCTGACGTATAGGTTCGAGGCTGGATGTTTTAATTTCTAAAGTCATCACGATTTCCTTATGGGCTTAAGATTGATCTTCTTGATCTAAATGTTCACGGACTTGGCTTAGAACCGTAGGTTCAACGCCATAGCGCCATTTATCTTCCTGCGCATCATTCCAGACTTGCTGCGCTTCGGTCATTTCGATGACATGATTAATTTCACAGAAATGCTGAAATGCCTGCTGAGGCAGAATAAGTTCGACAAAAAGTGTCGGGTCCTGAATGGCGAAATCAAATTCAACAAATTTGGCATGACGGTCACCTGTTACCCGAATGTATTTGGTGAGCTGGTCCTGTTGTACTGTTTGAGTCATGGGAATCATCCTTTCTCGCTGCACTGAAATCATTTCAGTAATGCCATTTTTGTATTTCTAAGCAGGTATATTTCAAAACCCGTGCCAACTTTAATTAATTATTATTAATTAATGCCTTATAGTTTTTTATTTATTTTTAAGATGATTTTTTTGCTAAAAATTCATGGAATGATGAACATGAAACCCCGTCATTTCATCAAATCATGAATAGTCCGGAAGAGAGCTTGAAAATATTTTTTTAGTGGCAAGCGACTAATATCTATATTGTTTTCTAGCTTTAACTTTAAAATACCCTAGAGGTATGAAGTTATGACAATAAGGTAGTAAATCTTTTGAATTGGAATTGAGTAAGATAGGGGGGTCGACCTATAGCCAAGGATGGATATTCAGTCATGCCTCAAGCCAAAGATGCGAAGTTTTATACTCAAATTTTGGAAAAGAACAAAGACATTCAAGATTTACTGGATAAAATTCAGTTTGACAGCCAGCACGGGAAAATTTGGTTTGAAGAAAACCGCATGCTGCTGATGCATACCAGCATTATGGGTTTTTTAAGAAAAGATTTGTACAACATGCTGGGCTGGGAACGGACCAAGCGTTTTTTTATTCGGCTAGGCTATCAAGCCGGTATGCGCGATGCAGAAGTAACTTCTAAATTACGTCCAAATTTAAATGAAGCTGAAGCATTTATGGCCGGACCGCAAATGCACGGTATTCGCGGAATGGTTCAAGTTGAAGTGAATGAACTCCAATTAAGCCATGATGAGCATCAGTTTTATGCAGATTTTAATTGGCGCAATTCATTTGAAGCGGAAGTTCATTTAAGTGAATTCGGGGCTTCTGGCGAGCCTGCATGCTGGATGCTGCTGGGCTATGCTTGCGGTTATACCAGTTTGGTCATGGGACAAACCATTATTTATCAAGAAACCCATTGTGTGGCAAAGGGTGATGCCTGCTGCCGTATTATTGGCAAGCCCCTAAAAGAATGGGAAAATTCTGATGAATTGATTCAGTTTATGTCGCCAGATCCGGTTTCTGATGAGCTGATCGCTTTGCAGGCGGAACTGAATGAATTAAAGAAAAATATCTATACAGATATAGAAGCAGACTACACCATGTTTAATTCAATTGGTGAATCGGCAGCCTACCGCAAGGTCTGTGATCTTTTGAAAAAAGCGGCGGGCAGCAAGGTTGCTGTCTTGCTGCAAGGCGAAACTGGGGTGGGGAAAGAAGCTTTTGCGCGGGGGATTCATGAAGGCAGTTCCCGCAAAGGCCAGCCATTTGTTGCTGTGAACTGCGCCTGTATTCCGCCAGATTTAATTGAAGCAGAACTCTTTGGGGTGGAAAAAGGCGCATTTACAGGGGCGACACAAACCCGAAGCGGAAAGTTTGAACGCGCACATCAAGGAACGATTTTTTTAGATGAAGTGATTGAGCTTTCGCCGCGAGCACAAGCCGCCTTGCTGCGGATGCTGCAAGAAGGAGAGTATGAGCGGGTCGGGGATCATCAAACCCGAACGGTTGATGTCCGTTTGGTGGCTGCGACCAATGAAGATTTGGAGCAGGCTGTGAAAGCGGGGAAATTCCGTGCTGACTTATATTACCGCTTAAATATCTTCCCCGTCATCATTCCGCCGCTGCGCGAACGCCGTGATGATATTCCGTTATTGATCACGCACTTTTTATCGCGTTTTGAAAATATGTACGGGAAGACTTTAAAAGGGTTAAGCGACAAAGCCAAAAATTTTGTGATGTCTTATGAATGGCCAGGCAATATTCGGGAGCTTGAAAATTTATTAGAGCGGGCGACTTTGCTGACGGATCATCAGCAGGAAATAAAACTGAATCATTTGTTTCCGCAAATTCAACAAGATATTGAAACAAAGCCTGAACAAGTGAATTTAGAAGCGGTGATGAAGGATGGCTTTTGTCTGGAAGACCATGAACGGCAGCTGATTTTTATCGCAATGCAAAAAGCCAATCATAATGTGTCAGAAGCCGCCCGTATTTTAGGCATTAGCCGAGCAGCTTTAGATTATCGCTTAAAAAAGCAGGCGATTCTTGTTAGGAAAGAATAGATTCTATTTCAGCAAAGATAAATTGCTTGGATTGACCGCTTTAAAGATCAGCTATTCCCTGCAGATTATTTTAAAGCGATTAAATTTTTATCAGACTGATTTCAAAATAAATTTTATCAGGTTTTAGGCGCGGCATGATTCATCCATTGATTACCTGCCTTATACGCGACTGTAAGCCAGACCATGCGGAAAGGCTGAGAGTGGAAAAGTATGTATTATTATAATTTTAGGGTTATTTTTGCTCTTCATTGAACTCTTTAAAGTCCGCTTTACGTATTTTGGCGTGAATCCCTTTGGTTTTATCCACGACCTGCGAAACTTCAAAGTCTGTCGCGGCACTGAGATAAGCATAGGCAAGGGCTTCATCAATGCCATATTCTTTATTTAAAAAACGTATTGCCTCACGGGTGGATTTTTTCATTGCCTCATCCAGATCTTCGTCTAATCCCGGCGTGATCCAAAATTCGGAGTTCTCAGCCAAAGGCTGAACAATTTCTTTGCCGGGGATCTTATCTTTGCCTGTTTTTAATAGAGTGAACTTCAGTGTGGCGCGAGCAGATGCCTCAAGCGCTGTCAGCGCTACCTCTCCATCGCCTTGGGCAAAATGGCTGTCCCCTGTATAAAAAAGCGCGCCGGCGACCTGTACGGGATAATAGGCTGTTGATCCAGCACCCAATTCATTAATGTCGATGTTGCCGCCATACATTGCAGGAGGCACTGAATGTACCGGTTCTGATGTGTTGGCCGCTACTCCCATAATGCCCATAAATGGGTAAAGCGGGAAACGGATTGATTTACCTGATTCTGTTTTCAGAACACCTTCATATTCACCTTTGGCATTTTTCTCGATAGGAGTAAACACTGAAACATTTCCATAGCGCTCTGGATGGGCTGCAGAAGCGTTTTCTTGTTTTGGCTTTTTAGGAAATTCTCCAACCAGCGCTCCTTTACCGTGGCGGTTAGAAATTACCCCATAAGGAACACGCGGCTCGACCTTAATCACTTCTACCTTTAAAACATCTCCAGACTGTGCGCCTTGAATTTCAATAGGTCCAGTCACAATATGCGGACCATCCTTATGAAAATCATGTTTTAAATTGGATTTTGTAATAGTTTTTGCTTCATCTAAAATATAGGCGTCCTGAACACCTTTTGACTTAAAGAATTTTTCTGCATCACGACCTTGATCTTCTAATAGGCCTTCATGTGAAACTGTATCAAAAGTCACAGTACTGCCAGACGGAACAGAAAGAACAGGTTTAGCATCTTTATTCGGTAAATATCCCCAAGTGATTGTATTTAATGTTGAGGGTACATAATAATTACCTTTGTATTCACCCGCATTTAGCTGGACAGGCTTATTTGATATTTGTTTAAGAACATTAAAGCTTTCTGCATAAACTGCTGAAGTGCCAAAAGCGCCAAGAACAAATAATGAAAGGAGCGTGCGCTTAAACATAGAACATACCTTAAATAATTAAAAATATTTCAAATACGTCTACAGCAAATTTTATGCCACAGTAAAATTAAATATTATTTAGTAATTTAAGTGAAAAATGCACTATATGCTTGCATTTAGATGGTCTAGCCCAGTGCATGAAGCAGTACGTGACTGCTATAGGCCGGTCAGTTGCGTAAATCCATCAGAGGGATAGAATCTAAAGCCAATAAGCATTAAAAGCGCCGGTATTGACTTGATCCGTTATGGATACGTATAGAATATTTAAATATGTATTGAATAGGCGCTCTAATCAAACACACACTTTAAAAGCTGCAGCTACAATTTTTTAATGTATTGAATCAGCTGATTTAACGCATTTTGGGTATCGTTATTCAATTCAAATGAGCAATTTATTCGAATATGATGAGGCGTTTTATTGGTCCGGTAGAATAATGCTCCGGGTGCAATACTGACGTTCTGTTCAAGCATATGCTGATAAATTAAGCTACTGTCTATATGCTCGGGCAAAGTAATCCATAGAAAATAGCCGGATGGGTAATAATGAATTGTGCATGTATCTGGCAGTTCTTTTAATAAATATTGATAATACAGATTTTTTAAGCGCTTTAATGTTTTGCGCAAAGTTTTCAAATGCTTTTCATAATGCCGGTGGGACAAATAATCTACTAAGGCATTTTGAATAAAAGAATTGACCGATAACGTACTCATTAATTGCAAATGCTGTATATGTTCAGAAAATTTACCGGCATACACCCAGCCGACACGGAAACCTGCGCCCAGCGTTTTGGAAAAAGAAGAGCAGTGTAAAATTAAATTTTTCTGATCATAATATTTCATTGACAGCGGTTTCTTTTGATCGAAGTAGAGCTCTTCATAGACATCATCTTCAATTAAATAAATTTCATGCTGATGCAGCAGTTTCGCCAATTCAAATTTAATTTCTTCTTTTACCGTAAACCCGATTGGATTATGGCTATTCAGCATCAGCAAACAGACTTTAATCGGATAGGTTGTGACCGCTTTTTTAAAGGCCTCCAAATCCAATCCATATTCAGGGTGTTCTGGGATGGTGATAACTTTGAGGCCCAGATTTTCTGCAGCTTGCCATGCCCCATAGAAAATAGTTTCTTGCAGAAGAATATAGTCGCCTGCCTGAGTCATGGCTTTTAGAGATAAATTTAAAGCATCAAGCCCGCCGGAGGTAATGACAATATCTGAGGGATCTGTTGGAATGCCTTGCATGCAGTAGCGCTGAGCAATCAATTTTCTTAATTCATAATTGCCGGGCGGTAAGCTCGGCATTTGTTCATAACTGATGCGGTGCTTTGCCTGCAATCCTAGCGTTTGCATGAGTTTGGGGGAATAAAGCAGCTGGCTATTGGGAAAAGCGCTGCCAAGAGGGATGGTGCTTTCAGATTGAATTGATTTTAAATACCGGAAAACCAGTGAATTGATTTCAATTTTTTCATTCAAGATTACTTTTTTTGCAAGCGCGGCCTGTATCGGGTTTTCTGCAATAAAGTAGCCTAGTTTTTCTTTTGAATAGATAAGCCCTTGAGCTTCAAGTTCCTGATAGGCATTCATCACGGTAATCAAGCTGAACCCAGAGATTTCTACCTGCTGCCTTAAAGACGGAAGTTTTTCATGCGGTTTCCAAGTGCCCGTTTCAATCAGATGCTTTAGGCTTACTGCAAGTTGTTCTGATTTATACATAAGGCTTAATACTCATATGTGAAAAAGGATTGCTTAGAAACGGTTGTTTAACTGGATGAAGACGCGATTAAGCCTTGCATACTAATATGCAAGGCTTAGCAACAGCCTAAAAAATCCAGCAATTAACCCCAGCGCTAGGAAACCTGCACACCAGAGCAAGATAAACCATGCAGAAGGGCTTAGATGCGTTATCATTTTTTTCATTGTTGCTGCCTCAGTTAATGATAGCCTTCATCGCCAATACGTACTTTGTCGCGAAATACCCAATAGGATAAAAAAGTATAAGCCAGAATGATTGGAATCAGAATCATAGCGCCTGCTAGAGTAAACTTCATACTCGATTCTGGCGCAGCCGCTTGCCAAATTGAAACTGAAGGCGGAATAATATTGGGCCATAAACTAATTACAAAGCCTGTAAATGCGAGAAATACCAGTCCAAGAGTGAACACAAAAGGTTTAATTTCGCTTTTACGTTTACATGCATGGATGATGAGGGCCGAAAATAGAAGGACAAGAATCGGCACAGGACTAAAATAAAGCAGATTCGGCAAAGAAAACCATCGCCGCAGAATTTCAGGATGGCTGAGTGGCGTATAGACACTTACTGCGCCGAAGATAATCACTAAAATAAGGATCAGCTGCGGCATCAGCTTATACATTTTGTCTTGTAAATCCGCTTCGGTTTTCATAATGAGCCATGCACAGCCTAATGCGCTATACATGAGGACGACACCAAAGCCTACGAACAATGAAAAAGGAGTCAGCCAGTCGAGTACACCGCCGCTATAGATTCCATTCCGCGTTTCAATCCCTTGAATATACGCGCCGAGAATCACGCCTTGAAAGAAGCTGGATAAAAAGGAACCCCAAATAAAAGCTTGATCCCATAAGGGCTTGCTGCGATGCGCTTTAAAACGGAATTCAAAGGCCACACCACGAAAAATTAAGGCGACCACCATAAAAATAATGGGCAGGTACAAAGCAGATAATACGGTGGAATAAACCAAAGGGAAGGCCGCAAATAAGCCTGCGCCGCCTAGGACCATCCACGTTTCGTTGCCATCCCAGACCGGTGCAACCGTATTCATCATGGCATCGCGTTCTTGCTGGCCTTTTATAAATGGAAACAGAATGCCAATTCCAAGATCAAATCCATCCAGGACCACATAAATTAATACGCCTAGGCCGATAATGCCGACCCAGACTAATGCGAGATCAATCATGAGGGTTCTCCCGGTGATTGTTTTTTGGGTTTTCTGGAGTATCTAGAGCATCATCAACAGCGCTTAATGGCCTCATAGGTGTTTTGAAGCGGCCTAGACCAGCAGGCTGGGGATCAATGCTGTCAATATGGACTGGACCGGATTTAATCAATTTCAGCATGTAATAAATACCTGTACCAAATACAGCGGTATAAACTAAAACAAAAATAATGAGGCTTAGACCCACTTGGCCAGCAGTAACTGTGTGGGACAAGCCATCCTGCGTGCGTATGACACCGTACACGACCCACGGCTGCCTGCCCACCTCAGTGGTGACCCAGCCTGCAAGCAGGGCAATATAGCCAGTTGGCCCCATAATCACTGCAAATCTATGGAACCAATCAGATTGATATAAGCGGCCTTTTTTCCGCAGCCATAAAGCAGTCAGTGACATTAAAAGCATAAGCATGCCAAGGCCGACCATGACTCGAAAGCTCCAGAATACAATCGGAACATTAGGGCGGTCTTCAGGTGCGAAATCTTTTAAGCCGGTTACTTGGCCTTCCATCGAATGAGTCAGGATCATGCTGCCTAAATTCGGTACGCCAATCTCCATAGCATTGCGCTCATTGTTCATGTCAGGCAGAGCGAATAACAATAAAGGCATGCCATGATCGTGATTGGTTTCCCAATGCCCTTCAATTGCAGCTAATTTAGCCGGTTGATGCTTAAGAGTATTTAAACCATGATGATCACCAATAACCACTTGCAAAGAAGAGGTTACAAGGACCATCCAAAGCCCCAAAGAGAACGATTTTTTTACCAAGTCATCCCGGCGCCCTTTTAATAAATGCCACGCAGCCGTACCGGTCACTAACAATGAAGACACAAGAAAAGCTGCAGCCGCCATATGTGCAAAGCGGTAAGGAAAAGAGGGATTAAAGACAATGGCCCACCAGTCTGTTGGAACAATGATGCCGTTTTCTATTGCAAACCCTTGGGGTGTCTGCATCCAGCTATTTGAAGACAGAATCCAAAACATGGAAATGCATGTTCCGATTGCAACCATGAAGGTGGCAAAAAAATGCGCTTTGGGACTGACGCGCCCCCAGCCGAAGAGCATGATGCCGAGGAATCCCGCTTCTAGGAAAAAAGCGCTTAAGACCTCATAAGTTAATAAGGGGCCTGTGACTGAGCCCGATATGCGGGAAAACTCACTCCAGTTCGTACCAAATTGGTAGGCCATAACCACGCCTGAGACAACGCCCATCGCAAAAGCGACGGCAAAAATTTTAATCCAATATTTAAAAAGATCTTTGTAGACGGGGTTATGGGTACGCAGCCATTTCCATTCCAGCAGGGCAAGAAAACAGGCTAAGCCAATGGATGTCGCTGGAAATATAATGTGAAATGAGACAGTAAAAGCAAATTGAATTCTCGCTAATTCCAGTGCAGTTAGACCAAGGCTCATCGGAACCTCCACTGCATGCAGAGATATCTAATATTTGCTTTTGCTAAAGAAACACTGTGCATCGCAGTATTATCAGAAATTATAGATCGTTTCATAAAAACTGCCTACTTTGAATAATTATCCAGATTTTGCGGGACAACGAATTCAGTATGTAGATACAGGAAGCGCATTATAAAAATATAACAGAAAGGCAGATTTAAAAGCTCTGTTATAATTATTAGGCTTGTTTTTGCAGCTATTCATCTTCTAAAAAAAAGATAAGAATTCAACTGATGAATGAATTCTAAGAGTGATGAAATGTTTGTAACAGAGCGGTTAAATATAATTTCTGAAATTATTGAGGGCCATGCAATTTCAGAAAAACTGCGGCATTTTCTTGCACAGCAATATCTGAACTTAGAGGCAACGCTGCTGCGCGCCAAAGTTTTGCGTGATCTTTCAAAGTCTCATGTGCAATACATTGTGCAGTCTGCAATTCATGCGGAACAGGCCTGTATTGCATTTTTATTTTCACCTTTTATTTTGGCTCACTTAGATCATCCTGTTATTTATAGCAGCCCTGCAACACCATCTGTGCTCAATATTCTAAATCGCTATTATCAGGCAGAACAAAAACAGAACTTAAAAATAGATGACGTGCTTGAGGCGCTGAATATCTATTTAGATTTGAGTGATGACGCATTCAATGATGTCGATTTTTTCTATTTTTCCTTGATTAAAGCATTGTGCCGAACTGATGTTTCTCAGATTTTTTTGCTGACGGACTTAAATCTAAACACCAAAAAAATAGCGGAACTGGAACAGTATTTTAACGTCACAATTCGCTATATCCGCACGAATTCAGCAGACTTAATTATCGATTGTACAAAGTGGGATATGCGGAAATTATTTTTTAAACATAAAGATGCGGAGTATATCGCCTTGTGTGAGAAGTTCGCTGCGCTGAATGCACAGCTTGTACTGAGTTATGGAAGCTATAACCGGCAGCAGGCGATTCAATTAGTTGAAGATATGTTTTATGCCGAGCATATTTATGAAAAATTATCAGTGTATGGCGAATATATGCAGACCTGTTTGCAGCATGGGATGTCTCGAAATCAGGTGAATTTTTTAGCCTAATCTGTATTCCTGCCTTATTTACTATGTTTTATCGGCATATTTTGATCAAAATTTATGAGATAAATTTGCCGCGCAATTTGGGGTTCAGGCTCAGCGTTATTTAGATGAAAATTGATCGGCTGCTGCTGTTGCAAAAATGTATGAATACCGACTTAAATTACAGCGCTTAGCTTTGGTACATGTATGAAAAAATTCAAAATAGCCTTTATTCAAATTCTCGTCATCATGGCGGTTTGGAGCTGTGCTTATTGGCTGCAAAAGCTTCTCAATTTGCCTGTGGCATCGGGAGTGCTGAGTTTTTTCCTGCTGTTGTTTTTACTCGAAATGAAGTGGCTGAAATTGGCGCATGTAGAACGCGGTGCAGATCTGCTGCTGGGCGAGCTTCTGCTTTTTTTTATTCCGCCTGTGGTGGGCATTATTCAATATCAAGAGTTATTGATCGTCAGCGGCTGGAAAATACTGCTGGTCATCATGATCAGCACGGCTCTGGTGATGATGGTGTCTGTATCTGCAGTTCGCATGTTCTTAGTGCAGGATGATATGGAATGATTGAGCTATGGGGTGTTTTTTATTTCGTTTGGACGCTGTTCAGTTACTTTTTGGCCAAGAAGCTCTTTATTCACACACAAAAAATTTATTTATCGCCAATTATTGTTGTACCGATACTGAGTATCGCCTTGATCTTGATTTTACAGCACCATTTTCAAGACTATTATGTCTATACGCAGTATTTAGTGGCTATGTTAGGCCCAATTACAGCGGCTTTTGCGATTCCCGTATTTCGTTACCGCACTTTAATTCAGCAGCATTTTAAAGTGCTGATCTGCAGTTCAAGCCTATCCATGCTGGCTGGTATCTTGAGCAGCTGGTTCTTGGCAAGCCTGCTGAATTTTGATGACATTGTTAAAAACAGCCTTTTGGCGCGCTCTATTTCCATTCCATTTGCTTTGGTTTTAACTGAAAAAGTGGGGGGCTCTATCAGCCTTATTCCGCTGTTTACCGTAATTACCGGTTTGGTCGGGATGCTGTTGGGCGATGTTCTGCTGTTGTGGATGCGCTTTAAGAGTCGGATTGCTCAAGGCGCAGCATTGGGAAATGCCGCGCATGCAATGGGAATTGCCCGGGCTAGGCAGCGTCATGAGCTGGAAGGAGTCATTGCCAGCCTTTCTATGATTATTTCGGGAATTATTATGGTTCTATTTGCGCCATCGCTGATTTCATTGATTAATGACTTACTTGAATCAAGTTATTGAACGTTTTAAATCAGTTAGGAATGAATGCGGCTGGATAAATTCTATGCCTTTTTTGGCATCATTCAGACAGTAATTGAATGTCATCTGCGATAGTTTTTAGATGCAGACTTATCATCTATAAATCAGCTGACTGAATGAATAAATATGTACAGTGGAGTGGGTGCAACAGCGCTGTTTTTGAGCGCTGTCTTTTTGAAATTAGGCTGAACCGCTTAAGCGGTTCGAATATTTTATTCGGATAAATTTTCCGCTTTCATGCTCTCTCTATAATATTTGCATCCTTTATACAGCAAGAAAACACCAATGATGCCCGCTGCGGCGTTGACAATAGAAATAGAATTGCCAACCATAACAGTATTTTGAAAGTATTTATCTGTAATCAGCGCTACTGCAGTTGTCCCGACACCCAGCGCAATCAGATTGGAAATCAGCAGAAACTTTGCGGAAACTTGCGCGCGGAGCTGGTTCGGGGTAAGCATTTGCGTCGCAGCTGCTGAAGCCGGAATGGGAAACGTAGAAAAAAACATGGCGACAAAAATCAGCGCAAATGAGACATGCATATTGTCGACTTGCGTGAACAATACACTTGGTACAATTAAAGCCGCACAGCCGATCATTCCGGTACGGATTGCCGCGTCGCTATAGCCGCGTTTTGAAAAAAAGTCGATCAGCCAGCCGCAAAATAATGCGCCCGAGGTATTGGCAATTAAAATGATGCAGCCCAAAATGTAACCGGTTTGACTAGCATCCAAGCCATGATTCCGCATATAGAATGCAGGTGCCCAGCCTAAGAGCGAGTACAGCATCATGGTATAAAAAGAGAAACCGATAAAGTGGCAGAAGAAGGTCTTCTTGTGTGTCTTGATAAATGCTACTGAATTTTTAAATGACGCTTTAATGACTTGGCCATCTTGACCAATCTTTAAGCCTTTGCGCTCAGGTTCGCGCACGGTAAAAATCATCAATAGTGCTAAAAGTACGCCAGGCAGACCTACAATCATAAAGGTTAGCTGCCATGTTCTAATTTCACCAATGACTGGCAAAATTACAAAATTGACATCTTTTAGCAAGCCGATGACATAGCCGCCAATCAGAAAAGCGAGACCTGAGCCAATAAATGCGCCAATAGCGTAAACCCCTAATGCGCGGCCTAATTTATCTTTAGGGAATAAGTCGGCAACGATTGAATAGAATGCAGGAGAGAGCGCTGCTTCACCCGCGCCGACACCTAAACGAGCCAAAAACATTTGAATGAAATTTTTGCTCAGGCCGCAGGCAGCTGTTGTAAAACTCCAGAAGGCAATGCCTATCGAAATAATTTTAATCCGAGATTTTTTATCCGCCAGCGCGGCAATAGGCACGCCCATAAAAGCGTAGAACAGTGAAAAGGCCAAACCTTGCAATAGGCTGAATTGAGTATCGCTCAGCATTAAATCCTGCTTAATGGGTTCAATCATTAAAGATAGAATCTGCCGGTCTACAAAAGACAAAATATAGGCCACCATGCAAATAATCACGACATACCACTGATAGGCATTGCTCCGTTCAGAGGCGGACTGTTCCAGTTTCACTCGCGGCTGTTCGGCAGCTGGGGCTGATTCAAAATTGAGGGACTGAGGCTGAATGTTCCTTTCAGCTGTATCAATGTCTAGAGACTTATCATTCATCATGCGACTTCCTGTGCTGATTGTATAAAATAAATGATACTTTTGATTTAAATATTATTTTTATTTTGTATCATATTTTGTTAATTTATGGATTAATCCTCTTTTCGTCAATACAATTCTGATTAAAGGATTCAATTAATTTATTTTTTATAAAAAAAGGAATCACTAGGATTCCTTTTTGGATTTTTTGCTTACTTAAGCACCGCGTTCTACCAAGGTGAGAATGTCATAGGTTGCGACAAGGTCGCCGCGCTGGTTTTTTACCTTGATATCCCAAACTACAACACCATGCGGTTTTTGTTCGGGATCACGCTGCTGTTTGGGGGTTTTCTGCTTGCAGGTCAATTCAACTTGAATGGTATCGCCAATTTTGACCGGCTCTACAAAGCGTAAGTTGTCCATGCCGTAATTGGCGATGACAGGGCCTGCTGCAGCATCTACAAATAAGCCTGCCGCGGCTGACACAATAAAGTAGCCATGGGCAACCCGTTCACCAAATAAAGATTCAGCTGCAGCAATTTTATCCATATGCGCATAAAAATGGTCACCGCTGAGGCAGCCGAAATTTACAATATCGGCTTCTGTAACTGTCCGGCGCGCGGTCAGCAGACGCTCTCCGACACGCAGCTCATCAAAGGATTTCTTGAACGGGTGCACGCGGTCTTCAAATACTTGAGCGCCTGCAGTCCAGCTGTGGCCCACTTGGGTCATTGCATTGGGTGAACCTTGAATGGCGGTGCGCTGCATATAGTGTTTTACTGCACGCAAGCCGCCAAGCTCTTCACCGCCGCCGGCCCGGCCCGGGCCGCCATGCACCAGATATGGCAGAGGAGAGCCGTGACCTGTACTTTCTTTTGCGCTTTCCGCATCTAAAATATGCACCCGTCCGTGCCACGGAGCAATTTTAGCCACTACCGATTCAATGTTTTCATCGCTATCGCGGACAATAGACGCCACCAAACTGCCTTCGCCGCGCGCAACGAGGTCTGCCAGTTCTGTTAAGTTTTCATACGGCATTAAGGTCACGACTGGACCAAAAGCCTCAATGCGGTGGATGTTTTCGGCTTGGCTTGGCTGTCTGCAGACCAAAACCGTGGGCGGGTAGAATGCGGCTTTTTCCGGATGCGGTGATTGAATTTTTATATCCTGACGCAAATGGCTGCCATACACAATTTCGGCATCTTGACTTAGCTGTTCAACCTTAGCAGCTACATCATGCTTTTGTTTGACACTGGCCAAGGCGCCCATGGTGACGCCGTCATCAGATGGATCGCCGACAGTCACTTTTTCCAGCTTCTGGATTAAGCGGGTTTGCACGCAGTCCAGCAATGCTGCCGGTACAAATGCACGGCGGATGGCCGTACATTTTTGCCCAGATTTTGTGGTCATTTCCCGAAAGACTTCACGCACAAACAGGTTGATGGTTTCATCATTGGCCTGTTCAGTTAAAATTGCGCTGTTGACAGAATCCGCTTCCATAGTGAAAGGGATGGAGTAAGCATTAAGATGCGGATGCGCGCGCAGTTTTTGCCCGGTGGATGCAGAACCGGTAAATGTCACAGTATCTTGCGGGTTGAGGTGATTGAATAAATCATAGGTTTGGCCGCAAATCAGCTGCAATGCGCCTTCGGGCAGGAAGCCGCTTTCATGAATGGCTTTGACGACCGCATGGGTCAATTCAGCGCCCTCTGTTGCCGGTTTTACGATGCACGGAACGCCAGCCAGCAATGACGGCGCAATTTTTTCCAGCATTCCCCAGATTGGAAAGTTAAATGCATTGATATGTACGGCAACGCCAGCTTTCGGACTCAGAATATGCTTGGCGCCAAATGTGCCGTGTTGAGATAATGGAATCCAGGCATCTTCAACTAAAGCGGTTTCATCGCTCAGTTCACGGCGGACCAAGCTTGAATAGGCAAATAAGGTGCCGATTCCGCCTTCAATATCAATCCAGGCATCTTTACGGGTACAGCCCGTGGCTTTTGCCAGCTCATAATATTCTTCTTTGCGTTCCAGTAAATATTGCGCGGCCTGTTTCAGCGCATTGGCGCGCTGGTGGAATGTCCAGGATGCAATGACTGAACCTTTTTGCTTGGCATAATCGACAATCGCTTGGGTATTGATGCCTTGGCTGCCGACTTGATAAACGGCTGCGCCGCTAATGGCATGATAAACCATGCGCAAGTCCTGTTGTGCTGTGTAGGCTTGGCCATAGACCAAAGAACTGAGCGTCTTTACTGAAGCCGCTGCGGCGTACTGATCGGCCTGATCGTTTGCTGTTGAGCTACTATCGTCTAACTCTAACATCTTAAAACTCCATTTATGATACGTTTACAAATAAATTTTAGTTTTGATGTTTCATAATTTGTGTTTAAAAAGTAAAAAAGTCAATCATAATTGTATGAATTAAAAACAAGACCAAAGTATTAAATATATAAAGATATTTAAAAACAATGTCTTGTGGTATTTTAATGAAATAATTTAAGTGATACTAAAAAATATATATTGATTTTATATGTGTATCGTTTTAATTTAAATGTATCAACACTTGGGATAAGTGAGGCAATGATGGACATGCAACAACAAAGATTTGAGCAAAATATTGAAAAGGACGTTTCAATCGAGCCGAAGGACTGGATGCCGGATGCTTACCGCAAAACATTAATTCGCCAAATTGGCCAGCATGCGCATTCAGAAGTGGTAGGCATGCTGCCGGAAGGCAACTGGATTACCCGTGCGCCATCTTTGAAGCGTAAAGCGGTGCTTTTGGCTAAAGTTCAGGATGAAGCAGGCCATGCACTTTATTTGTACAGCGCTGCCGAAACATTAGGGGCAGACCGTGATGACATGATGGACAAGCTGATTGCTGGCCGCATGAAATACTCTTCTATTTTCAATTATCCAACACTGAGCTGGGCGGACGTCGCTGCCATTGGCTGGCTGGTGGATGGCGCCGCTATTGTGAATCAGGTGGCGCTATGCCGCACATCTTATGGCCCGTATGCCCGTGCCATGGTGCGGATCTGTAAGGAAGAAAGCTTTCACCAGCGGCAAGGCTTTGAAGCCATGATGGTGTTGGCCAACGGCACGCCGGAACAGAAACAGATGGCACAAGACGCCGTGAACCGTTTCTGGTGGCCTGCGCTGATGATGTTTGGCCCTAGCGATGATAATTCACCGAACAGCGCGCAAAGTCTGGCGTGGAAAATAAAACTGTTCAGCAATGATGCGCTGCGTCAAAAATTTGTCGACAACACGGTGGCTCAAGTGCACCAGCTGGGACTGAGCGTTCCAGATGCTGACTTAAAATTTAATGAAGAAACCGGCCATTACGAATTTGGTGAAGTGAACTGGGATGAGTTCTTTGCAGTCATTGCCGGCAAAGGCCCATGCAATCACGAACGTATTGAAGCGCGCCGCAAGGCATGGGAAGGCGGCCAGTGGGTGCGTGAATCAGCTGCAGTATTTGCACAAAAGCAGTCAAACCCGTCAGCGCAAAAAGTTGCTTAAATATTTTAGGAAATAAAGGAAAGCACAGTCATGGATAACAAAAAAAATTGGTCTTTATATGAAGTTTTTGTCCGCAGCAAGCAAGGCCTGAGCCACCGCCATGTCGGCAGCCTGCGCGCGCCGGATGATGAAATTGCATTGCAGAATGCGCGTGATGTTTATACCCGCCGCAATGAGGGCATCAGCATTTGGGTGGTGAAATCTGAGCTGATCACTTCCTCTCAGCCTGATGAAAAACCGGAATTTTTCGATCCGTCTTTAGACAAAGTCTATCGTCATCCGACTTTTTATCACATTCCAAACGGCATCGAGCACATGTAAGGCAGAGGGTGAACACCATGAGCAATCAAGCATTAGCGCAATTTCTATTACATGTGGGCGACAGCCAGCTGATTTTGTCACATCGTCTAGCTGAATGGTGCGGCCATGCGCCAGAGCTGGAACTGGATATTGCCTTAGCCAATATCGGTTTAGACCTGCTGGGGCAAGCGCGTACCGCATTAAGCCTTGCAGGCGAAGTAGAAGGATTGGGCCATGATGAAGACAAATTGGCGTATTTCCGTACAGAGCGCGAATACCGCAATTTACTGCTCTGTGAACAGCCGAACGGTGATTTCGGACAGACCATTGTACGTCAATGGCTGATGGATCATTACCATGCGCTGCTGTTCGCTGCGCTGAGCAACAGCCGCAATGCACAGCTGTCTGCATTTGCGGTAAAAACACTGAAAGAAGTAAAATACCATTTGCGGTTTTCAAAAGCATGGATGGAACGTTTGAGCTTAGGCACAGCGGAAGCGCATGAAAAAATTCAAAATGGCTTAAATCAATTGTGGCGCTTTACAGAGGAACTGTATGGCCTCAGTGCCGAAGAGCAGCAGCTGGTAGATAGCGGCATCATCCCGAATATTGAAATTTTAAAAACACAGTGGATGGAGAACATTCAGGCTGAGCTTGCACAGTTTAATTTGGCATTGCCGCCAGAAGGCGCTTACCGTAGCGGAGCGAAACAAGGCCTGCATACCGAACATTTGGGCTATGTTTTAGCTGAGCTGCAGTATCTGCAGCGCTCTTACCCCAATATGACTTGGTAATTGGGCCGCATCACAGGGAGTGAGTCGCATGAATTTAATTCGGCATGCAGCAAATGAATGGTGGGATGTGCTGGCGCAGGTGTCAGATCCTGAAATTCCAGTATTGTCTGTGCTTGATTTAGGCATGATCCGCGGGGTGGAATTGAATCTGCAAAATGAAATTGTAGTCCGGCTTACACCTACCTACAGTGGATGCCCTGCAACAGATCTATTAAAAGCGGAAATTACGCAAGCTTTTGTAGCCAAAGGCTTAACACCGGTAAATGTTGTGGTGGATTTATCTGAAGCATGGACCACCGACTGGATGAGCGAAGCAGGAAAGCAAAAGCTGCGTCAGTACGGCATTGCGCCTCCGAAAGGTGAAGCGGCCAGCTGCGGTACACATGTGGCTTTAAGCGACGGAATCGAATGCCCGCACTGCCGCAGCCAGCACACCAAACTATTAAGCGAATTCAGTTCTACCGCATGCAAGGCTTTATACAAGTGCCAGGACTGCTTAGAACCTTTTGACTATTTTAAATGTATTTAACACCCGCAGCGGCAAGATTGAACGCATTTAGCAATAGCTGAAAAGAAAGAGGGATTTTCACATGAGTCAATTTGTACCATTAACGATTAAAGCTGTTCAGCCTCAAACTGAACAGGCCATTTGTATTTCTTTTGACCTTGCGCCAGAGCAGCTGGATGCATTCCAGTACCAGCCAGGTCAGCATTTAACGATCCGCCATTTAAGTGATGGCGTTGAACTGCGCCGCTGCTATTCAATATGCAGTGATGTGCAGGAAGACATGAGCATTGCGATTAAACAGATTGATCAAGGTCAATTTTCTACATGGGCAAATGCGCACTTAAAAGCGGGTGACGTGCTGGATGTAATGCCGCCGCAAGGGGTATTTTTTCAAAAAGCGGCCAAGGCAGCCGGACAAAACTATTTAGGTTTTGCCGCAGGCAGCGGCATAACACCCATTCTTTCGATTGTGAAATCAGTACTGAATCGCCTGCCTGAATCCCGCTTTACCTTGGTTTATGGCAACCGTTCGTGGAAACAGACCATGTTTGCCGAGCAAATTATGGATCTCAAAGACCGTTTTAAAGAACGCTTGCAGCTGATCAATATTTTTTCACGTGAATTCAATGACAGCGAAATCTTTAATGGCCGTATTGATGCTGAAAAATTAAAGCAGCTGTTCACAGCAGACTTGATTGATGTCAATACAGATCATTGCTTTGCCTGCGGCCCAGAAGAAATGATGGAAGCGGTGGAAACCGTATTGCCTGAATTGGGTATTGAGCGCAGCAAGATTCATACAGAGCGTTTCAATACAGGCGCTGTGCAAAAAGCATCGGCGCAGCAGATTGAACGGCGCAGTGAAGAAAAAGTGAATATTGTGCTGGATGGCCGTGAACTGATTGTCGAAGTTTCTAAACAGGATGACAGCATTTTGGATGCCGCGCTGCGCGCCGGTGCGGACTTGCCGTATGCCTGCAAGGGCGGGGTGTGCGCGACATGCAAATGCAAGGTGCTGGAAGGTCAGGTTGAGATGGCGGTCAACTACAGCCTTGAACTTGAAGAAATTGAAAAAGGTTATGTGCTGAGCTGTCAGGCGCGTCCAACTACACCGAATGTCCGTTTGAGTTTTGACGAATAACGCCTTCATGGATGGGGCAGAAAAAGGAGTTCAAGGATGCAAAACATTAAAATCAGTTTCCCCAAAGCCGGTGTGGCGCTGATTGAGCTGAACCGTCCGGAAAAACGCAATGCGCTGAACAATGCCACGCTGCAGGAAATTGTGAATTGCCTGCAAAGTCTGGATGCTGACGCCGCTGTAAAAGCGGTCATTGTTACAGGAAATCCGACATGCTTTGCAGCGGGTGCTGACCTGAATGAATTGGCGCAGCTGGATGTGGTCAGCATTCAGCAGGATCGGCGTCCTCAGCTTTGGAAATGTATTGATGAATTTTCTAAACCGTTGATTATGGCAGTCAATGGCTATGCTTTAGGGGCGGGTTTTGAATTGGCGCTGCATGGAGACATGGTGCTGACCGGTGACAATGCGCAGTTCGCTTTGCCCGAAATCGGCTTAGGCATGCTGCCGGGCGCAGGCGGAACACAGCGCTTGGCGCGTTTAGTTGGTCAGCAGCTGACAATGCGCTGGGCAATGACCGGCGAAATGATCCCGGCGCAAACAGCCGTGCAGCATGGCATCAGCAGTCAAATTTGCCCAGCGCAACTGACTGTTCAATACGGCTTGGAACTGGCGGAAAAAATAGCCCGGCAAGCGCCGCTGGCGATCCGCGTGATTAAGCAGTCATTGAAATCAATTCATGAAGTGACATTAAGTCAGGGCTTGAAGTTGGAACGTCAGCATTTTGTCTGGCTGGCCGCTACCCAAGACCGCCAAGAAGGCATCAGTGCATTTTTAGAAAAAAGAAAACCGGAATTTAGAGGTGTGTAATGGATTATCAAACCATCATTGTTGAAGAAAAAAATGCAGTAGGCTACTTAACCTTTAACCGTCCAAAGCAATTAAACAGCTTTAATGAAACCATGCATCAGGAAGTGTCCAGCGTAATGAAAGCGTGGGCGAAAGACAGTGCAGTCCGTACGGTAGTGATTTCAGCTGAAGGGCGCGGTTTCTGCGCAGGTCAGGACTTGAATGACCGCGTGGTAGACCCTAATGCCGATGCTCCGGATTTAGGCCTGTCTATTGAAAAATATTACAACCCGTTGATTAAGCTCATCACTGAAATGCCGAAGCCGGTGATTTGCGCCGTGAATGGCGTCGCAGCAGGGGCCGGCGCGAACATTGCCTTGGCGTGCGATATTGTGATTGCTGCGCGATCTGCCTCTTTTATACAGGCCTTTTGCCGTTTGGGCCTTGTGCCGGATTCTGGCGGCACCTGGTTTTTGCCGCGTCTAGTGGGGCGCGCGCAGGCAATGGGCTTGGCAATGTTAGGCGATAAAATTCCGGCGGAACGCGCTGTGCAGCTGGGAATGATTTGGCAGGCAGTTGAGGATGATGCATTAAAATCAGAAGCTGAAAAAATGGCAGAGCATTTGGCGAAGCAGCCAACCTACGGTCTGTCTTTGATTAAGAAAGCCATTAATGCCGCTGCGCACAATAACTTGGACGATCAGCTGATTTTAGAGCGCGATTTACAGCGTTTGGCGGGCCGCTCCAGTGATTATAAAGAAGGTGTGCAGGCCTTTATGCAAAAACGAACTCCTGAATATAAAGGATGCTGAGTTATGCCGCAGATTAATTTACAGCAGGCTAAAGTTGCGGTGATTGGTGCAGGTACCATGGGAATAGGTATCGCCCAGCTGGCCGCCATGAACGGACATCAGACCTATGTTTTTGATACTGACGCAGCCAAAACCAAGCAGGCCTTAGAGCAGCTGTCGGTACAGCTGAATAAGCGTGTGCAAGCTGGAAAAATGCCCCAGCAGCTGTTTGACAGCACTCTGGCAAATTTAACGGCAGCCGATGCGCTGGCGCAGCTGGCTGATGCAGATTTAATTATCGAAGCGATTATTGAAAAGAAAGAGGTGAAGCAGCATCTATTTCAGCAGCTGGCTGAAATTTGTTCTGAGCAAGCAATTTTTGCTTCGAATACATCTTCTATTTCTATTACGGCTATTGCTTCGGCTATTTCTCATCCTGAACGGGTCGTGGGACTGCATTTTTTTAACCCCGCGCCTGTCATGAAGCTGGTAGAAATTATCAGCGGCTTAAAAACGGATTCGGCTCTGGCTGATGCGCTGTCTGCTTTAATGGCTGCGTGGAAAAAAGTGCCTGTGACTGCTAAATCGACTCCCGGTTTTATTGTAAACCGCGTTGCGCGCCCTTACTACGCCGAAGCATTTCGTGCATTGCAGGAAAATGTCACAGCACCGGAACAATTAGATTTCATCATGCGTGAATGCGGCCGTTTTGCAATGGGTCCATGTGAGCTGACAGATTTAATTGGACAGGATGTAAATTTTTCAGTCACGAAAAGTGTCTATCAAGAGTTTTTTTATGAGCCGCGCTACCGTCCGTCCTTGATTCAAAAAGAATTGGTTGATGCAGGCTGCTATGGCCGTAAGTCAAAACAAGGTTTCTATGACTACAGCCAAGCAGAAGTTCGGCCAAAATATGAATTGCCGGTCTGTTATGCCAAGTCCTTGCATAAATTAAAGCTTGTCGTGAAAGGTGCATGGCCGCATTCCTCCGCTTTGATTCAGCGTCTAATGCAGTCTTCTCACATCCAGCTGGATGTAGAAGCCGGAGGCTATGATGAAATCTTAATCGGTGATGTTTCTTTGCGTTTCAGCTTGGGAGCGTCAGTTGATATTGACCATATCAATGACAAGGTGGTGCTGATGGATTGGCATGCTGACTGGGCCCATGCCAAAGCAATACCGCTGACGGCGTCTGCCTGCTGTACACAAGAAGACATGCATGCTGTCGATTTGCTTTTTGCCGGCATGAATGTGATACCGATTTGGAGCAAAGACCATGCTGGGCTTTATGTGCTGCGCACTATTTCAATGCTGGTCAATGAAGGTTGCGAAGCTGTTCTGCATAATATTGCATCTGAACAAGATATTGATTCAGCAATGAAATATGGCGTTAATTATCCGCAAGGCCCATTTGAATGGGCAGAAAAAATCGGATATAACATTATTTTACAAACTTTAGAAAATATGTATCGTATTTATGGTGAAGATCGTTATAGACCTAGTATATATTTAAGAAAGCAGGCTGCCTTAGCAAAGGCGCAGAAGATTCAGCCGCAGCAGTTTCGTGCTGCAGGCTAAAGGAAAGTGAACATGGAACAAGTTTATATTTTTGATGCAATCCGTACCCCGATTGGGCGTTATGCTGGCGGTTTAAGCAGCATTCGGGCAGATGATCTGGCTGCCAAACCGA
The DNA here is from genome assembly GCF_001605895.1 of Acinetobacter pragensis. Classification (GTDB taxonomy): domain Bacteria; phylum Pseudomonadota; class Gammaproteobacteria; order Pseudomonadales; family Moraxellaceae; genus Acinetobacter; species Acinetobacter pragensis. Next base: position 171,202 of record NZ_LUAW01000013.1, on the reverse strand, counting down.
TTCAGTATCTGAAAAAACAGCATCCGAATTTGCCTTGGGCTGAACTGGATGAGGTTATTTTAGGCTGCGCCAATCAGGCTGGCGAAGACAACCGAAATGTCGCGCGGATGGCATCATTGCTGGCAGGATTGCCGGATTCAGTGCCTGCTATTACCGTTAACCGTTTATGCGCTTCCGGGCTGGATGCAGTCGGACTGGCCGCCCGCGCAATTAAAGCCGGTGAGGCGCGGTTTATTTTGGCTGGCGGTGTGGAGTCGATGAGCCGCGCGCCATTTGTTCAATCTAAACCGGCTGCAGCATTCAGCCGTACTCCGGAAATATTTGATACGACCATTGGCTGGCGCTTTATTAATCCAAAGTTTAAAACCGCTTTTGGTGTTGACAGCATGCCGGAAACAGCAGAAAACGTTGCTGAAAAATATAGCATCAGCCGGGAAGATCAGGATTTATTTGCTTACCGCAGTCAGCAAAAAACTGCGACTGCGCAGCAAAATGGTATTTTTGCAGAAGAAATCTTAGCTGTTGACATTCAAGACCGTAAAAAAAATACCGTCACTATTGCCGTGGATGAGCATCCTCGGGCTGAAACAACGCTAGAAGCCTTATCCAGCTTGAAAGCGCCATTCCGTAAAGAGGGCGGTTCAGTAACAGCAGGCAATGCGTCTGGCGTGAACGATGGCGCTGCCTGCATTTTATTGGGTAATCAGCAATTTGCAGATGAGCAGGGATTGGCGCCTTTAGCCAAAGTGGCGGCAATTGCCAGTGCGGGTGTAGAAGCGAAATATATGGGCATAGGCCCTGTGCCGGCAGTGCATAAAGTTTTGAAGCTGACCGGTTTAAGCCTAGACCAGATGGATGTGATTGAGCTGAATGAAGCATTTGCAGCGCAGTCATTGGCCGTCATGCGTGAGCTGGGCTTAAGCGACGATGATGCACGGGTCAATCCAAACGGCGGCGCGATTGCTTTAGGCCATCCGCTGGGCATGAGCGGGACACGCTTGGTCATTACCGCCATGAAAGAATTAAAGCGCCGCAAAGGAAAGTATGCGCTATGCACCATGTGTGTAGGTGTCGGACAGGGTGTTGCACTGATTATAGAAAATGTGGATTAAGGAAATAATCTGCGGAATGAATAAACGGGCAGTCAGGACGGCTGCTTCAGGAGAAAGAATATGAATAACAATGCAATGGAAAAAATTGAAACGGTTTCAATTGATGAGCTGCGCAGCGTGCAGCTGGAGCGCATGAAAAAAACGCTGCAGCACGCTTATCAAAACAGCCCGGTGTATAAAAAGAAGTTTGATGAAGCAGGCGTACATCCTGACGATTTCAAATCTTTAGAAGATTTGGCGAAGTTTCCATTCACCACCAAAAAAGACCTGCGTGATAACTATCCCTTTGGCATGTTTGCTGTTCCGCAAGAACAAATTGTGCGGGTGCATGCATCTTCTGGCACAACCGGTCAGCCGACGGTTGTGGGATATACGCAAAATGACATTAACCTTTGGTCAGATGTGGTGGCGCGTTCACTGCGCGCAGCAGGATTGAGCAATAAAGATACCATTCAGGTGTCTTATGGCTATGGCTTATTTACTGGCGGTTTAGGCGCGCATTATGGCGTAGAGCGCTTGGGCGCAACAGTCATTCCAATGTCAGGCGGCCAAACAGAGCGCCAAGCGCAGCTGATTCATGATTTTAAGCCAACGGCGATTATGGTGACGCCATCGTATTGTTTGAACATTATTGAAGCATTAGAGAAGAAGTTCGGAACAGCGAAAAATTGCTCGATTAAAACCGGTGTTTTCGGTGCAGAGCCTTGGACCAATGAAATGCGTAAAGAAATTGAAGAGCGCCTAGGCATTGACGCGCTGGATATTTATGGCCTATCTGAAGTGATGGGGCCGGGTGTTGCCATGGAATGCCTTGAAACAAAAGACGGCCCAACAATTTGGGAAGATCATTTCTATCCTGAAATCATTCATCCTGAAACAGGGGAAGTGCTGCCGGATGGCGAGCTGGGAGAACTGGTATTCACCACGATTACCAAAGAAGGCATGCCGGTGATCCGTTACCGCACCCGAGATTTAACTCGTTTGCTGCCCGGCACAGCGCGCACGATGCGCCGTATGGATAAAATTGTCGGACGCAGTGATGATATGATGATTATCCGCGGGGTAAATGTATTTCCTTCGCAGATTGAAGAACAGATTTTGCATATTCCGCAGCTGATCCCGAATTATCAGATTCAAATTTGCAAAGAAGGCCATTTAGACACATTGCATATTCGGACCGAAATGCGTAAAGATGTTAGCCAGACATTGACGCCGCAGCTGGAGGCTCAGCTGAAAAGTCAGATCAAAACCATGGTGGGCATTTCTGTTTGTGTGGAAGTGCTGCCAGAAGGCAGCTTGCCTCGTTCAGAAGGCAAGGCGCAGCGGGTATTTGATATCCGTAAATCAGCATAAGTTTAGGAAGGGAATAAATCATCTGGTTTGTTCCCTTAAAATCAGAAGGTAATAGTTAAACGAAATGAATCCAAAATTAAAACAAGCAATCGATGATTTCATTAATACTGAGGCGCTCAGCGGCACTTCATTGATTATGACAGTCTTTGGTGACTGCATTTTTCACCGGGGCGGCATTATCAGTTTAGCAAGCCTGATTCAGTTAATGGATGTGTTTGGCTTTAATGAACGTTCAGTTCGTACGGCGGTGTTCCGTCTGGTACAAAATGGCTGGCTGATTTCTGAAAAAATTGGCCGCACCAGCTATTATCGTGTGACGGAAAGCAGCCGCCAGCGTTTTATTGTGGCCGATCAAAAAATTTACAGTTTCAGCCATCAGGAATGGGATCAAAAATGGGATTTGGTTCTGCTCAGCTCAGTCGAGCTGGAAAACAAACTGGTGCTGAAAAAAGAACTGGAATGGCTTGGCTTTGCCAATATTGCAACCAATGTCATGGCTTATCCGGGCTGTGATCATTTAAAGCTGCAAAATTTATTGCTGAACTTAAAAATGACAGATCAAGTGGTTATTTTTAAGGCCGAAGCGCTGCAGCTTTGGCAAGAGTCTTATCCAACGGTTAAGCGGATGGTCGAGACCAATTGGCCGGTACAGGAATTGCATCAGCGCTATGAAAAATTTATCGGAGATTTCAGAGAGTTTTTCAATTTGGTGGAAAATGAGGACGAGCTGGATCCGGTACAGGCTTTCCAAATCCGAATTCTGCTGATTCATCAATACCGCCGTATTTTGCTGAAAGATCCTAATTTGCCATTTGAACTGCTGCCTGGTCACTGGCTGTCATTAAATGCCAGGAATTTAAGCAGCAATCTTTATCAAACCGTGGTGATGGCCGGTGATGAATTTTTCATGGAAACGGCAAGAACATCGGAAGGTTCTATGCCGCCTGCGCATCCGCAATTCTATAAGCGCTTTGGCGGGTTAAAGCAGGAAGAAGCCAGTTATTAATTGCCTTGAAGGCAAAGGTTTAAATGTTTTAAAGGAATAAACAATGCCGTGCTATGCCATTGATGGTGTGATCCCAGTCGTGAGCCCCAAAGCTTATGTTCATCCTACTGCTGTTTTAATTGGCGATGTAATTGTTGAGGAGGGGGCATATATTGGCCCTTTCGCCGCGCTGCGCGCAGATTTTGGCGGCATTCATATCCATCAAAATGCCAATGTGCAGGACTCCTGCATTATTCATGGTTTTCCAAACTATGTCACTGTAGTTGAAGAATTTGGCCACATTGGACATGGCGCAATTTTGCATGGCTGCCGTATCCGTAAAAATGCCTTGATCGGCATGAACAGTGTGATTTTGGATGAGTCTGATATTGGCGAAAACACCATTATCGGTGCTAACAGCACGGTTAAGGCCAAAGCGCACATTCCAGCTAATTCTTTGGCTTTAGGCAGTCCTGCACAGGTCATTCGAGCGCTGGATGAAAAGGAGATGGCGTGGAAATCGCAAGGCACACAGCAATATATTGAATTGACGGAGCGCTGTATCAAGACGATGCATGAGGTTCAGCCGCTGACAGTGAATACATCAAATCGTTTAACGCATGAGTCTTTTTATGTCAATCATACGCTGAAACCGAAAGGCTGATATTTGCTGTAATCATATTTGCAGTAAATCGGCATAAAAAATGGAATATAACGCTGTAATCGCTGAATATAAAAAGCAGGGTTTTAAACAGTATTTTTAAGAGGTTTAATCTCCCGTATGGTTTTTGATAAAAGCCTGCAGATCTGTTGAAGCCGCTTTCAATGAATTGGCTGGAACTTGAGTTCAGCCAATGTCTTTTCAGCCGGAGCTATTGATATAAATGGGCTGTCTACGTAGTTTTGCCTTTTTACCCATTCACTCCATATTTTAGGTCAATAACAATAAGATCAAGAATCAGCGTTATTCATGATCTATTCAGGTTTTTATTCATATCATTTGGTTTATGGATATTTGAAAACGGCGGTTTGTTTGAGGGGAGGGGCAATGCATAATGAAATTGCTCAAACTCCATGTAACGCGCTGAAACATACTGTTCAGAATGCTTAAGCCCAGAAGCAGGTCTGGGCTTAATCTATAAAAAATACTTAAAAAGAGATTGAATGAATCAACTGATTAGAAATTCAATTTAACACTTACACCCGCCACCCATGCGTCATCCGTTTCTTTAAGGCCATTCGGCTGGTAAACATATTGCAAGTTCGGGCGGATCATCACAGCTGGCGAATAGTTATAGACATAATTCAGCTCCACATCTATTTCGTCATTTTTATTGCTATTAGAGGCAACTTTATCATTGAATTGATAGCGGCCCAAGCCAAAGCCGATCTGGTCCATCGGGCGGGTATCCAGCGGGCCTTTATACCAAAAAGCCGCTTGCTGTGTATTTGCAACTGAAGCAGTGGATTCATTGTTAAAGGTTAAATTGACAGAACTGTATAAACCGCGGCTGCCATTGGCGCTTTGTGCGGTCAATTGCTGTTGTGCATTCAGCCACACGCCGGATTTTGCATCTTGGCCTGCTGATCCATCAATTTTTTCATAATCTTTGCTGCTCCAGAATCCTCCAATTTTGTATTCGCCCGCCAAGTCATTTATTTTTTTTGTTTTCCACGCCAACTCTACGGGAACCATTACACCATTTGCACGATCGGTGCTTAAGTTGAAGTTTGCATTGTCTTTTTCTTCAGTATTTTCAGGATTATTTTCATATACGCCTGCACCGATTGTCCATTCAGGAGCAAGCCTGTATTTAACATTGGCCGCCCAGCCGCTGACGGGACCGTTGTACCAGACATCGCCTTGCGCTTTGCCCATTTGGCCACCGCACAGAATAATACTTTGGAATTAACAGTGAGAGCTGTTGAAATCTTCTGCCATGCCCATTCGGCCGAGCTTCACCTGCAGGGTATTGTCGATAAAGCCAGTTTTGATCCATGCTTGGGTCAAGCGCCAGATATTTCCGCGCCCATAAATTTCTGTTGGACTGCCTTTCATGCCAATGTCCTGCGCTAAGTTTTTGCCGTCGCGCTTGGTAACAGTGATTGCTGCGGTTGTGTCTTGCCAGCCTGCAATTTTATTCAAATCAAAATTCGCACCCAGCGCAACTTGGTTGGCGTTGCGTGTTTGATGGCTATCCGACTTGCCGCCATCTAATAGCGAGGCTGTTTGATTCATGACAGTCACATTGAATTTATAGCCCTGTTCTTCAAGCTGCTGACGGCCGCCATTCCAGTCGCCGAAAAGCCATTGGCGGTCTGGTGACCACGCTTCATTGGCAGCGGCCTGTACGTTAACCATTGCTATTAAAGACGCAATTAATAATGTTTTTCCCTGATGAGCGGCCATTAAATTTTTCATATAAAGCGGATCCTTTGCTGATTTTCGATGATGCGAAAGCGCAGGGGAAAGTTGAGCTTTCCCGCTGGGCTGCCGTTGACGTTATTTATGTAAATGTGATGGCTTAGAAGAAGATGCCGAAGCATCTGTCATATTTTTTTGTTTAAGGCAGGCTGTTTAGTTCGCTTAAAACTTTTTCAGACTTTTGTTTTTTTATGGCGAAGTACATCAGTACAACCGCCACACCGCCAACTGCAAAGAGTACGGCGTCAATATTGTAAAGATGCAATGGCTGTATGCCTGCGTCCAGAAGGTAGCCGGCACCCAGCGGTGACAAAATACCGCCTAAACGGCCCATGGTAATGGCTGAACCAACGCCGGTTGCGCGGATTTCTGTTTCATAGGTGCTGTTGGTGAGGGCATACATGCCTGCAACACAGCCGTTATTGAAGATGCCGACAAGTACCGCAATCCACATGGCATGCAGGTAATTGCCCGAGTTTAAAACAAAGATGGCGATGCAGACTGCTGTAATGGTAAAGAAGGTTGAAAGTACAAAGTGGATTCTGTAGCGGACTGTCAGGAAGGCCATCAGAATTGCGCCAAAAATACCGCCAAAGTTTAGGATAATGCCAAGGCTTACCCCTTGTTCTGCAGACATGCCTGCCATAGACAGCAATTTAGGGGTCCAGGTTAAGATAAAGTACTGACCGGCCATAACCGAGAAGAATGCAATCCAGACAAAGATGGTACGGGCTTTTAAATCACCTTTGAACAAGCTCTTGATTGACACTTTACCCGTGATAATTCCTTGGTAAGCAGGGAATTCTTGAATAGTGCCGATGTTGAATTTCGCCAAGGTCCGGTTGATTTTTTCCAGTGTATTGGGTTTGCGCTTGATGAGCTGATATTCCACAGACTCCGGCAGGATGAAATACACCAGCGCCAATACAGCCAGCGTAAAGAATCCGCCATACATAAACACGCTGCGCCAGCCTGTTGTGCCAATCAAGCGGAATGCAATCATGCCTCCCAATACCGCACCTAAGGCATATCCTGTAGACAGCAGCGCCACAGACAGGTTTTTCCATTTGGTCGTCGAGAACTCATTTGCCATGACTGCGCCATTTGTCAGCAGTCCGCCGATGCCTAAACCGGTGATGAAGCGTAAAGACCCCAATTGTGCATAGCTGCTGACTTGGCTGCTGAACAGCATGGTAATGCCTGAAAGCAGCAGGCAGGACAGAATAATGCTGCGCCGTCCGACTTTATCTGCAATAGGCGCAATAAAGAGTGAACCGACAGCCATGCCGATTAAGCCAAGGCTGATTAAAATTCCCAAGCTGGACCCTGCAAGCGCCCATTCTTTGGACACAGAAGCAGCGGTAAAAGACATGACCTGCACATCATAGCCATCGACAATATTCAGTAAAATGCATAACCCGACCAGCAGCCAGCGGTAGCTGTTCATTGGCCTTGTTTTTAATTCGTTAAATATATCCATATGATTAATTCCATTAATTTTTCAGATTTTTTTTGGGTAAACAAATCCATGGCGCTATGAAATACCATTTTTCAGACCATGGAATGTATGGACGGCATAGGATAAAACTGCAATCAGCTTTTATCTTATAGTGCGCAGCATAGCCCCGTATTTAAGTTGCATTGGGGACATTGCGGGTTTGCATAAACTCGTCATAGCTCACACCGCGCATGTGTGCATAGATTTCTAAATTGGTTTTTTTAACGACCCGGGCAAATTTTTCCAAGACAAAGAAATTCACACCGTGCTGGATCAGTCCGATCCAGTTTTGATCGAGCACCAATTCTTGTTCATATTCTGTGAGCTTGGCTTCCTGCATGAGCGCTGAAGGATCATCATAGAAACGCTGGCGCCATTCGGCACTGATCATTTTCCAGAAGAATCGGTTGATATTGAGTCGTTTATTGCACACGCGCACATCAAAAATATATGTGCCGGCAAGCTTCTCAATACCCTCTAACTGTGGATTCATTCTAAATTTCCTTTTTAAAATGCTTATGCGTTTTCGTACAGCACTGCTGTCATCGCTGTGGTTGTGGCGAGATAGTAATTCAAATGGGTCTGTTTTATAGAATCACCTAAAGCGCCGCGCATCGCGAGCCACATAATTTGTTCAACACTTTCTGCGCCTCCGCGTTCTACAAAATCGATATGCTTTAATTCGGTCAATTTTTCTGGGTTTTTTTCCAATAACTCCAGAAATTCATGATCCCAATCGGTATTGTTAAAGCCGACACGTTCACCGTGAACCTGATGGGATAATCCACCGGTTCCGACCACAACAACTTTTAAATCTTCAGGATAGCTTTCAATAGCGCGCCTTAAAGCTTGTCCCAGACGGTAGCAGCGGCGTGCGGTTGGCAGCGGGAACTGCAAAACATTGACTTCAATAGGAACAATGGCGCCAGGCCAGTCTGGCTGATGCGGCCAAAGCAGAGGCAGCGGAGACAGGCAGCCATGATCGAGCGGCTTATCATGAAAAACAGTCAAATCAAATTCATCATTCACCAGACTTTCAGCAATATGCGCCTGCAATTCAATATTGCCTTTAACTGGCGGCAAATTCCGCAAGCCGGCGCCTTCATCCGCAATGGGAAATGCATCGCTGATGCCTAAGGCAAAAGTTGGATAAAAATCAAAGAAAAAAGAAGAACAGTGGTCATTATAAAACATGACCATGGCATCAGGCTTTTCTTTGGCAAGCCAATCCGCAATCGGCTTATATCCATCAAACATTGGTTTCCAAGCCGGATCTTCCTGTTTGCCTTTGTCGTAGGCAACCCCAATCGTCGGGACATGAGAAGTTCCAATTCCACCAATAATTTTCGCCATGAAGTTTGTTCCTTAACTTTAAATCTTGATCTCATGCGCCCGAGCTGTCACTTGGTATAAGCAGCCATTTGCCTAGATCATTACATGATGACATTTTTATGCTTCTTTATACTGAAAAGATAATTCGTTTCACTCGTAAAGGTATGATTTTTATTTATATGAATGAATGGCTCGCATTAAGATGATTTCTTAATTATAAATATTTGAAAATAATAAATAAATTAATTTTAATTGATTCACTCGGCTTAAATTGCAAGGTGCTTGAATACTGGATTTAAATACCGAATAAAAAGAAATAAAGCATGATTAAAAGTGATGATGGTCAACGCAATGAAGAAGTTCACAGGATTGTTGTATTGAGTTTTTCAAAATCCAGCAAATACATGCTTGCATCTGCTGGAATGAAAAGAAGAGGGCGCTGCACCTAAAATAAGGCCGTATGGTTAGCGCTGTAGCGGATTGCGCTCTAGCCAATGCTGTAATGTGATATTTACCTGATCTGCCGCTTCAATAGGCGACATATGGCCGCAATGTTCGTAGATATGCAACTCTGCCGCGGGATTCAGTACACACATGCTTTCATGCTGTTCCAAGGTGCTCCATTGATCGTTGCGTCCGACACCAAGATACAGGGGAACATCAATCCTGCGGAATACCTGTTCTGCATTGGGCCGGTTAAGTAGCGCTTGAATCTGCTGTTCAAAACTGCCGGCAGTCTGCTGTAAAAGCATTTGCTTCATGGGCTCGAACATCTGTGGATTAGAGCGGTTTCCTTCATAAATCATCGGTTTCAACCAATGCTCTACTAAATAAACCATTCCATGCTGCTCTGCAGCGCGGAGCAAGGCATAGCGTTTTTCTGCCTCTAATGCTTTTTGAGGATGAATACCGAAATCCAGCAGTGCAATTTTACTGACCAATTCAGGCGCTTGCCGGATGATTTCCAAGGCCACGCATGCGCCCATGCTGTGTCCAATAATAACGCTGGGCGCATGCAGCTGATGAATAACTCTTTTTGCCATTTGTTCCATGCAATTGATATCTGGGAAGCAAAATACAGAAACGTCATACTGTTCAGAAAAAAAATCCTGCTGCGCGCGCCAAATGCTGTGGTCGCAAAGCAGGCCGGAAAGAAAAATAATTGGAGTAGGCATGCATTGTCCTGCCGCAGAAATACAAATGAGTAAATACCGTCTTTGTTTTATGCTGCTTCAGCAGGAAAAGATAATGCCTTTGATGGTCACGGCTATGCATTTTATTTATAAGCGCCTGCATTTAACCGCTTGGTTCTGTTGCGGCGCATACCGCTATTAAGCTGTCAATGAGCGCTTTGCTGGCGGCGGATTGAATACTGTTTTTGCGGAAAATAATGCCGATTTGCCGAGTGGTGTATTGCAGGTCAAACGGCAGCTTTTTAATCAGGCCTTGATCAAGTTCATGCTTCATCTGCTGTTCAGATACCACAGCAACCATATTGGACTGTAAAAGCAGGCCGCGGCTGAGCGCCAGATCCCCCGTTTCCACGGTCGGTTCTGGCGGTGTCAGATTCAAGCTGCGGAAGTTATTTTCCATTAAAAGACGGGCAGGAGAATTAGCGCGGGGCAAAATCCATTGCTGTTCCAGCAGATCGTGGAACTGCACTTTTTTTCTCAGCAGCGGATGCTTGTTACGGACCACCATAAACATGTTTTCATCAAACAGCACCTGAATGTCCAGATCTGAAGACTGCTGCTGAGGGCGCAGCGCGCCGACAATAAAATCAATATCGCCTGAACGCAATTGGGCAACCAGAGATTCGTAGGCATTTTCAAAGGTCAAAAAACGGATTGCAGGAGAGTGAGCCGCAAGTGAAGCAATCGCTTTGGGCAGCAGAAAGGTTCGAATCAGCGGCAGTGCGCCAATCCGGACGGTTCCCTGCAGTTTGCCGATAAAGTCTGCGGTTTGGTTGGGAACATCATGAATAATATTGAGGCAGCGCTTAATGTTTTGCTGCAGTAAATCGCAGATTTCTGTGGCTTTAATGCCATTTGGCGTGCGGATAAATAATTCTATATTTAACGCTTCTTCCAGCAGTTTGACGGAGGCGCTGACTGCTGGCTGAGTAATGCCCAGCAAAGACGCGGTATTCTTCATGCCTTTGGTTAAATACAGCGTCGAAAAAATGTCCAAACGGCGGGTGTTGTATAAAAAGAAGGGCTCATTGATATTTTGAGAAGGCGCTGCGCCTTGATGCTTGTATTGATGCACCAGTAACGGAATTTGACGCAGCTCCTCAATTGCGCTTTTGACTTGCGCATGAATATGATGGCCAATTTCAGTTAAAATGACGCCGTTATGATGGCGTTCAAACAATTCGGCATTCAGCTGTTTTTCCAAATCCGCAATGGCGCGGGTAATGGCGGATTGGGTACGGTATAAATGTTCAGCCGCTTTAGAGATATTTTGAAATTCTGCAACTGTTAAAAAGAACTTCAGCTGCATCAAGTTAATCTGGCTATGTGTGTTCGGGCACATAAAAATCCTTTTTCAAAATATAAATAAAACTCATATCCCTGCGGGATAAAGTCATTATCTTTTCCATTTTGTACGTGTGAACATTTCAGTACAAAGGAGATGATTTATGAACGGCAATACTTCTAACAAAACAGGTCTTGTAATCAGCGCTCACTCGGCAGATTTTGTATGGCGCTCAGGCGGTGCAATTGCACTGCATGTAGCGCGCGGCTATAAAATGCATGTCGTCTGCCTGTCTTATGGCGAGCGCGGCGAGTCTGCGAAGTTATGGCGTCAGGCAGGGATGACCGAAGAAAAGGTCAAAGCAGTGCGCGAGCAAGAAGCGCGTGCTGCGGCAGAGGCGCTGGGCGCCAGCATTGAATTCCTGAATCTTGGGGATTACCCTTTGCCGAGCAACAGCGACATTATTTTTAGACTAGCTGATATCTACCGCGAATTACAACCTAGTTTTGTGCTAAGTCATTCTTTACATGACCCTTATAATTATGATCATCCGCGCGCGGCGCATCTTGCGCAGGAAGCGCGCATCATTGCTCAGGCTGAAGGCCATAATCCAGGTCAGCAAATTATTGGCGCGCCTCCATTTTACTGCTTTGAACCGCACCAGCCTGAACAATGCAATTGGAAACCGGACGTATTTTTAGACATTACCGAGGTTTGGGATAAAAAATACGCGGCGATTCAGTGCATGCAGGGGCAGGAACATCTTTGGGAATACTATACCCGTGTAGCGCTGCAGCGCGGTGTGCAGGCTAAACGCAATATCGGCATCACCAGTGCAAAAAATATTGTCTATGCAGAAGGCTATCAAAGCATCTTCCCGCGTGTAACGGAGGATCTTGCATGAGTCAGCTTGGCCGCAAAGGCGTCGTGGTCCGCAATATAGACCGTGCTGATGCAGAAACTGTAAAAAAACTGGCAGCTTATGGCGTGGCGACTGTGCATGAGGCGCAGGGCCGCAAAGGCCTGCTTGCGCCGCGCATCCGCCCGATTCAGCAAGGCGTGTCAATTTCAGGCTCTGCGGTAACGTTATCGGTTGCGCCGGGCGACAACTGGATGTTCCATGTCGCTGTAGAGCAGTGCCAAGCTGGCGATATTATTGTGGTTGCGCCTACATCACCCTGTGTGGACGGTTTTTTTGGCGACTTGCTGGCAACCTCCATGAAAGCGCGCGGTGTGATTGGCTTAGTCGGCGATATCGGCATCCGCGACAGCCAAGTGCTGCGTGATATGGGCTTCTATGTCTGGTCACGGGCGGTATATTCGCAAGGTACGGTCAAAGAAACTTTAGGCTCTGTGAATATTCCAATTGTCTGTGCTGATCAGCTGGTAAATCCGGGGGATGCCATTGTTGCCGATGATGACGGCGTGGTTGTCGTGCCGCGCAATGATGCCGCCAATGTTCAAATCCTGAGCCAAAAGCGCATGGACTTAGAAGAAGCGAAACGTGTGCGCATGGAACAGGGCGAACTCGGTTTGGACATTTATGAAATGCGCCCTAGATTGGCAGACAAAGGGCTGATTTATGTAGACCGCTTGGAAGATATGGAAACTTAACCATGCAAACAAAAATACGGTGCATGCTCATGCGGGGAGGAACCTCAAAAGGAGCATATTTTCTGGAATCAGATTTGCCGCAAGATTCTGCGCTGCGTGATCAGGTCTTGCTGGCTGTGATGGGTTCACCTGATGCGCGCCAAATTGACGGCTTAGGCGGAGGAGATTCCTTAACCAGTAAAGTGGCCATTATCAGCCCATCTGAACGTGATGATGCCGATGTAAATTACCTGTTTGCTCAGGTTAATGTGGATCAGGCGATTGTGGATTATGGGCAGAATTGCGGCAATATTTTATCTGGTGTTGCACCGTTTGCGATAGAGCGCGGTTTGGTTCAGCCAGAAGATGCTGTGACTTCGGTGCGGGTGTTTATGCAAAACACTGGGCAGCTGGCGGAAGTTGTAGTGCAAACGCCAAATGCTGAACTGGAATATGCTGGGGAAACTTTTATTGATGGCGTGCCGCTGCCTGCTTCAGAAATCATTTTGAACTTTCAAAATATTGAAGGTTCAACCTGCGGCAGCCTGCTGCCGACAGGGCAAGCGCAGGACGTTATTCATGAAACACCTGTGACTTGTATTGATAACGGCATGCCTGTGGTACTGATTCGGGCAGCAGATTTTGGGATTCAGGGCAGTGAATCGAAACAGGAACTGGATGCCAATCAAGCATTGAAAGCGCGTATTGAGGCGATACGCCTCATTGCAGGCGCAAAAATGAACTTAGGTGATGTCAGCCAAAAAAGCGTCCCTAAAATGTCCATTATTTCTGCACCTTTGGCTGGCGGCGCAATTAATACCCGCACGTTTATTCCGCATAAATGCCATGCGGCCATCGGCGTATTTGGGGCAACCAGTGTGGCTGCTGCTTGTTTGATTCAAGGCACTGTGGCGGCGGATATTGCGCGTACTTGCAATGATTTGCAGCAGCGTTTGGATATTGAACATCCGCAAGGGCGCTTGACGGTGCTTTTAGAGCGGGATGATCAGCTGAATATGACGGGCTGCGGCTTTATCCGCACGGCGCGGGCAATTTTTGACGGTTTTGTCATGATTCCTGAACGAATTTGGCCGCAGCCTTAATGGGCAGAATGCGATGCAATTACGCAGATTGGCATTCTGGAGATTAGATTTAGGCGTAATATTTATTTCAGCATCATGAGATCAGTATCTGTAGCAGAGCTATTGCAGATACTGCTTTTCATGATTCATTTTGCAAAAATCCCGGCCTGCTTTAAGCGCCTGCAGTATTTAAAAGTTAGCGGATATTCATTACAAAATTTTGTGGCTCATATGATCGGGAGAATACAGTATTTTTCGCGTCTGAAATTCAGGTACATCCAATAGGCAGCTGTATTGATTTTCTGTACAGTTCCTTAAGCATTGATTTCTCTTTGGCGCTAAAGCCTTAAGGTTTTAGGAGCAAGATTGCAGCAGGTAAATCGCTCAGCGATTGGCCTTGAGAATAAATAGAAATAACAGCGGTGCGGAAAAAATACACAGCGCAACAATACTGATGCTGCTGCCAAATGTTAAGCACAGCAGATATAGCGCAAGAATCAGGCTGATGCATGATGCTGTTCTAGTCCATTTTGGCCTATGGGCAAGCCAAGCTTGCGCAGACTGACGGGTTTGAGCAATCTTTTTGCTGCTGACCGTATAAAAGCCATAGAAGGCAATCCAAATCAAGCAGCAGGCTAGGACTAGTTTCATTTTGAAGCCTTCAGCATTGAGTTTTGTTTGAGGCGTATTTTATGCACCGCCTTTTGCTGAATAGGGGTGATTTTTTGGTGCAGAAAAAGGGCAAGAATCGCAAAAGTTAAAATCATCAGGTCTACACGTAAAAAAAGCCAATATTGCGAAAACGACTGTATATAACCCTTTGACATTAGGTAGGCAGCATCGAATATAGGCAACAGCATCGCCGCCGCAATAAAGCATTTGAGCTGTGTTTTCCATAGCGCGCGCTGTGCTGTGAGCAGCGCGATGATTAAGCTGGCGAGCCAGACAGCAGAAAATGCATATATTTCATAATTGGGCCCGCCCGCCTGAACCTGAATGAGCCGGTTAGCGTATAAATACGCCAGCATGGCGCAAGGCAGGCCAATGACAGCTGCAATATTGAAACGGTTGACGGCATAATGGCCTAAATGAAAGCGATCATTTTTCTTCTGCATCTGCCGCTTTAGGCTCCAAAGCAGCAGCCCTGATGCAATCATGGCGCAGCCTAAAATACCTGAAAAGAAAAAGCCTAACCGCAGCAGCGGCTGTGCGAATTTCGCCATGTGCAGGCCATATACCCCGGCATTTAAGGTCGCAATCGCACTGGTGTTGCGCGTAGCGCCAAGTATTTTTCCATCGGCGGCGGCAAAGCTGATTTGCGCTTGATTGCGGGTAATGGAGCGGTCATCCAGTTCAGTTATGCTAAGCTTTGCTTGCTTGGTATTCGGCAGGCTGACACTGATATTATCAATGGGGACATTTCCCCATTGCTGCTGAGCCGTATGAGTGAAATATTGAACCGGCAGCATCTCGGCTTTAATTAATGTACTGCTGTTTGCCGAGGGGCTGGCAGTGGAGCGGATTTCTTCAAAATACTGAAAAGGATTATCTGGGTACATTTTTTTCATGCCGGGCGGCAGCACAATATAGAAGAAGATCGCTAAGCCGGTAAATGTCACGGTAAGAAAGAACGGCAGGGCAATCACCGACGATACATTATGAAAGTCCAGATAAGAGCGCTGTCCTTTAAAAGCCCGCAGTGTGAAGAAATCAGTCAGAATTTTTTTGTGGGTAATAATGCCTGAAATTAAAGTGATCAGCATGACAAAGGCCGCAA
Organism: Acinetobacter pragensis; assembly: GCF_001605895.1. Lineage (GTDB taxonomy): Bacteria > Pseudomonadota > Gammaproteobacteria > Pseudomonadales > Moraxellaceae > Acinetobacter > Acinetobacter pragensis. Next base: position 155,567 of record NZ_LUAW01000013.1, on the reverse strand, counting down.
TAGTCGTAATGAGCCGGCCAATAAAATAAGGCAGGCCATACAGCTGAAAGTGAAAGCTGTAAAAAAAGGCGCCGCCTTGAGTGGCTGATAAATTGAACTCTTGACCAGTCACAGCGTCCAGCGTTTTACTTTCGTAGGCGCCATCTGCTTTTTGCCAATAGATTTTATTCACTGGCGAATCTGAATTTGCGACTCCGATGTACCAGCTTTTGGCATCTGCCGCATGGCGCTGCAGATAATCAAATGCCGAGTGAATGGCTGTGTCTTGGTTAACCTGCATGCTGGCAAATTGCGGCTGCATCCATAAGCTGATTTCATGGCGGTAATAGGTGGCGGAACCGGTCAGAAATATTGCGAACAGCAGCCAGCCAAAAGTCAGGCCTATCCAAGAGTGGAGCCATGCCATAGATTGACGGACAGATTTATGCATGAATTAACCTAGGGTGTGATATAGGGCAAATAGGCCAAGCAGCAAGGCAAAGCTGAATAGACTGAGCCGTTTCAGATGCGGTGTGCAAAAAGCGAAAATGACAAAACCGGCATAAAAAATTAAGGCAATAAAGGCCGCCAGATAAATGGATTCCGCTTTAGGCCAATACAAATGAAAAAAAAGCGTCAGATTGAGCGCTAAAAAATAGCAGCACAGATAGCCTATGCCAAACGCAGCAATAAAGCGGTATAAAACGGCTAAAGGATATCGGAGGGAATGCATGGCTTACCTGTACTGTATAAATAGGCCCCGTGAGTAAAGAACAGGGCCAGAGTTGAATCAATATTTGAATTTTACAGCCACGCTGTAGTTGGCCGGCGCACCATAAAAGCCTTGCTGATCCGGGAAATTAAACAAGTATTTTTCATTGGTTAAGTTGTTGCCATTCGCCTGCAGGGTAATGTGGCTGTTCAGTTCATAACTGGCCATCAAGTTCAGCAGAGCGTAGGCATCCTGTTCAATGACTCCGGCTTGCTGCGTCACAACGCCATTGCTGCTGGATTCTGGAACATCTAAATAGGTTTTGTCCTGCCATTGCACGCCTAGGCCTAGTTTCAATTTTGGAATTTGCGGCACTTGATAGGTCGTCAAAATATTAAAAGACTGCGTCGGGTTGAAAGTGCGGGCATCTCCGCCATTAATAAGATCTTTCAAACTGAGCGAGGTAAAGCCAAAACTCAGGTTTAAATGATCGGTCAGCTGCCCAGCAAGTCCAAATTCATAGCCTTGTGAACGCAGATCGCTGACTTGTGTTTTGCGCAAAGTCGGAATGCCGTCAGAATTTCGCAGCGGATAGTTGCTTTCTTCAGTACGGAACACTGCCATAGTCGCGGTTAATTTATCATCCAGCCAAGCGCTTTTAATTCCAATTTCATAGCTTTCGCCCTCAATGGGTTTGTTGATGCTGCCATCCAGCGCTTTGGTGGTTTGCGGGCGGAAAATAGAGGTATAGCTCATATAGCCTGTATATTCGGGACTGAAGCTATAGGTTAGGCCCGCATAAGGCAAAACTTTATTTTCATCATAAATGGCATCTACGCCATAACTGCTGCCTTTGCTTTCAGACTGTACATAATTTGCGCCCAAAAGCAGCTTTAAATCATCATTTAAATGCAGGCGGGTTGCGGCATAGACACTTTGATTTTTCTGCTTGATATGCATTTCACCGCTGGTTTTTGACATATCCCATGTCGGTTCTTCCGGTGTCAGGCTCGCTAAATCAGACGTCATATGATTGGAAAAGCTGCCGCCGTAGCCTAATTCATTGGTATTGTTTTCTGCCCACGAATAGCCGAATGACGCTTCATGGCGCTGTCCCCAGAGTGGGTATGTACCACTGAAATTCAGGCTGGCCTGACGCGCTTTATTGTCATCTTTATATATGCCGGGATATAGATAAATGCCTGAAGTTCCATCTGCGCCGGGGTTGCCGGATAAAAATAAAAGTTTCGAATCGCGGGTGGTCTGCTTTTCATCATATGCGATTTTGGCTTTCCAGTCGCCGCCAAGCTTTTGTTCAACTTCAGCAAAATAGTTTTTAATATTGGTATCCCAATAGGTCCAGTTTGGGCTGAAGCTGTAATTTCGGGAGTAGCTTAACTGTTCGCCTTCGGTGCTGATTAATGGGTTGGCTCCCCAGTTATTGCCATTTGCCTTGTTGTTGGTTTCTGTATAGCCGGCAGTCAGGAGTGTCGTATCTGTTAAATCTGCTTCAATGACGGCGCCGAACCCGTTCTTTTCCAGTGCATAGCGGTCTAAATAACTGTCGCCAGTTTGCTGATAGCCAAACACCCGTCCGCGGATCTTGCCATCCTGAGTGAGGGCAGAAGATGCATCCGCTTCGTAGCGCTGTGTATTCCATGAGCCGTAGCTGGCGTTGAAGGACGCCTGCAGATCCTGAGTAGGACGCTTCCGAATCATGTTGATGCTGGCGCCTGGGTCGCCAATGCCATTATTTAAAGCATCAGCGCCTTTCACCACTTCTACACGGTCAAATAAGAAACTGTCAGGATTGTCATTATTGTAATTATAGCTTTCTAAAGGAAAACCGACCCCATCAACCATAATATTTGAAATTTCAAAGCCGCGCGCAAGATAGGAAGTCCGGTCAGTTTCCTGATTGCTGACAATCACCCCAGGTGTATTGCGAAGCACATCGCGGGTATTATTCAGTGCAAAGTCATCCAGCTGCTGACGCGTCACAACGTTGACCGTTTGCGGCGTTTCTTTCAGCGGAATGTTGAGTTTGGATGCGGTGGCAGATTTTTGGATGATATAAGCTTTGCTTTGTTCAGAGGTTTGCTCTGTTTGCTGCGCCTCGACAGAAATAGCAATGGTCGGCAGCTGCTGCAGATCGTCTGCGAAAGTTTGCTGTGCGGTTAAAATGGCGAAGCTGATCAGAGACAGCTTGAAGGCGGGCTTTAAAGATGGAGGCATGTGATTATTAATGATAATGAAAATAATTATCAGTTAGTTTATTGTTGGAGTATTTAAATAGCAATTATGGGTTGACCGAAAATATAAATAGAAAATGAATAATTGATAGAATTTTTTGTTTTTGTGATTGAGCAGCTGACAATTTTCGGCTCTTCTTGTTGTTCCTGCCATGCAATGCAGGTGGGCGCTTAAAGCAATAGTTGATTGCAGGCTGCTGCAGCGCATGCTGTAAAGTGGATGGCGTAATAATTTGATAGATGTTACTTTTTGATTTAACTATCTGTTTTTTAGAATTGATTGCCCATTTTTAGCCTATGAATAGAACAGGCATTCTGGATTAAAAACATTGCTCATCAGCTGGCCTGTATTAGGAATCCCTCAGTTATTAAGGTCTTAGAGACAGCACAGTTTCGCTGTGATGCAAAACTTGCAGGGTGCAGGGATGGCATTCGATTTTACGGATTTATTTTATGGACTTAGAGTGAATACAATTTAGCTGATCATTCTGAAAAAAGGGCAGAGCCTAGTTTCAGCTGGTTGCAATAGAACGGCCGTATGCTTCTAAGGAGACGTATGCAAAGCCAATTGAATAAATAGATTAAATTTTTGTTTTTTTAAGCATAAAAAAGCCCTCATATATCGAGGGCCTTTTTAGTTAAACAGGCAGCGGTATTAAGCAGTTGCCCGAATAACTTCGGAGATAGCATCCGCCACGTAATCAATATTGTTTAAATTCAGGCCGGCTACACACATGCGGCCGCTGCGCACCAAGTAAATGCCATACTGTTCTTTCAGCAGGTCTACCTGTTCAGCGCTGAGGCCGGTGTAGCTGAACATGCCTTGCTGTTTCAGTAAATAATCAAAATCGCGTTCAGGCAGCGCTTGGCTTAATTTGCTGCTGAGCAATCCGCGCATTTGAATAATCCGCTCACGCATTTCGTTCAGTTCGGTTTGCCATTGCGCATTCAGTTCTGGCGTATTCAGCACATTTTCAACCAAGAGTGCACCCGTGGTTGCTGGGCTGGAGTAAATGCGGCGGACAGTCGCTTTCAGCTGGCCCAGCACTTTTTGCGCTGTTGCCGCGTCATCACAGATAAAGCTCAAGCCGCCAACACGTTCGCCGTACAATGAAAAGATTTTAGAAAATGAATTGCTGACAATGAAATTCATGCCGGACCGGTCCAGCGCGCGGATCGCATAAGCATCCGCTTCAAGACCTTGCCCAAAGCCTTGGTAGGCAATATCCAGAAATGGAATTAAATCCTGCTGCTTTAATACCGCAATCACTTGGTCCCATTCGGCAGGGTTTAAATCTGCACCTGTCGGGTTGTGGCAGCATGGGTGCAGCAGCACAATGCTTTTTGCAGGAAGCGTGCTCAAGGTGTCCAGCATGGCCGGTACATTTACGCCATTGGTCTTTTCATCAAAATATGGGTAAAAGTGAGATGCAATGCCTGCGCCATTAAAAATAGCAATATGGTTTTCCCACGTTGGCTGGCTGACCCAGACATCAGACTCAGGAAAGTATTTTTTCAGAAAATCTGCGCCGACTTTCAATGCGCCTGAACCGCCTAAAGTTTGAATAGTGACTGCGCGGCCATTACGGCGGGCTGGGCTGTCTTCGCCTAATACCAAGGCTTGCGTCGCTTGGTTATAAGGCTTCAATCCATCCATTGGCAAGTACAGTTTAACTTTGTCATTGCCTGCTTCAATATTTTTATAAGCGGCTTGAACAGACTTTAACTGCGGCACAATATTGCTTTCGTTATAATACAGTCCAATACTTAAATTAACTTTTTGAGTCCGTTCATCTTTTACAAAGTCTTCCATTAAAGACAGAATCGGATCACCTGCATAAGCATCTACATGTTGAAACATGGTCTAACCTTCATTGTTAACGTTGAGCGCCGTCTTTAAGAAAGACGGACTTTATCCTTTGACAGTATTGCATGATCAGCCGCTTTTTTCTTTTGAAAGAAATAGGCGATCAGCAAAATTGATATCCATACTGGAATCATCCAAACCGCAATAAGCATATCGGGTGTTTGACTCATGATGAATAAGATGCCGCACATAAAAGCAATGCATAAATAGTTGGTGAACGGGTAGGCAATGCTTGGAAACAAAGTGGCAGTCTGCAGCGCGATCATGCGTCTTTTAAATTTTAGATGCGTGTATGAAATCACCACCCAGTTAATCACAATGGCGGCAACCACCAGCATCATCAGCAAGCTGAAGGCTTTTTCAGGAAATAGGTAATTGACCAGCACGCACAGCAAGGTGAAAAATGCAGAAGCCATCACCGCATTGACAGGAATGCCGCAGCTGTTGATTTTACTGAAAAATTCAGGCGCATTGCCTTGTTCTGCTAAACCCAGCAGCATGCGGCTGGTACAGTAATTGGTGCTGTTATATACAGAAACCGCAGCGGTCAGCACAACAAAGTTCAGCACTGTTGCCGCGGTTTGGCTGCCCAAGGAATCAAAAATCATTACGAAAGGGCTGCCGCCTTGCGCCATTTGATTCCACGGATACAGCGACAGAATAATCACTAAGCTGAGGATGTAAAACAGCAGCACGCGGTAAACAATCTGGTTAATGGCCTTGGGGAGCGTTGTTTTCGGATTATCCGTTTCCGCTGCGGCAATGCCCACCAGTTCAATACCGCCAAAGGCAAACATAATCATCGCCATGGCCATGACTAAGCCCATGACGCCATTCGGGAAAAAGCCGCCCAGCGCCCACAAATTACTGATATTTGAGCTGGCAGAACCGCTGCCGCTGGCCAGCAGATAACTGCCGAAAGCAATCATGGCAATGATGGCAATCACTTTGATAATAGCCAGCCAAAATTCCATTTCACCAAACAGTTTGACGTTCAGCAGGTTAATCACATTAATAAAAATAAAAAAGCCTAGGGCAGATACCCAAGTCGGAATTTCAGGCCACCAATAGTGAATATACAGGCCAATCGCGCTGAGCTCGGCCATGCAGACCAAAATATTCAGCACCCAATAATTCCAGCCGGACATAAAGCCAGCAAATTTGCCCCAATATTTATAGGCAAAGTGGCTGAATGAGCCGCTGACAGGTTCTTCAACAATCATTTCGCCTAATTGGCGCATCATTAAAAATGCGATCAGGCCTGCAATGGCATAGCCTAGAATGACTGAAGGGCCTGCTAGCTTAATGGTTTGCGCGATGCCAAGGAATAATCCTGTTCCGATTGAACCGCCCAGCGCAATCAGCTGAATGTGGCGGTTACTTAAACCTTTTTTCAGGTTTCCTTGCGGATGTTCATGTTGAGGTTGAAGTGTTTGAGGCATTTGCTTCCATCATCCGTGTCGTGACCGTACTCTATCATTGAATGTCCGCATTATTATTGTTTTGCTTGGGCCATCAGAGCCGTATCGTAATTTTTGAAGATCATGTCCATAAAAAGCGCATTGCCTGAGCGTGATGCAATTAAATGCAGCTCAGGCAAGCAGCGGCAGTGCTTTAGGCCGCATGCCTAAAATCAAGCATTGGAAATATCCAGTACGCCGCGCTTAATTTGATCGCGTTCAATCGATTCAAATAGCGCTTTGAAATTGCCTTCGCCAAAACCATCGTCGTCTTTACGCTGAATGAATTCGAAGAACACAGGGCCAAGCATATTCTGAGAGAATATCTGCAGCAGCAAACGCTTATCTTGATTTTGTGTATTGCCGTCCAGCAAGATGCCGCGCTTTTGCAGTTCTTCGGTCGGTTCGCCGTGATTTGGCAGGCGTTCCGGCAGCATATCGTAATAAGTGCTTGGCGGCGGCGTCATAAATTTAGCGCCTAATGCTTTCAGCTTGTCCCAAGTGCCAATCAGATCATCGGTAATAAAAGCAATATGCTGAATACCTTCACCATTGAACTCGCTGAGGAATTCGGCAATTTGACCATTACCTTTGTCTGAGTCTTCATTCAGCGGAATGCGGATTTTACCATCCGGTGCGGTGAGGGCTTTAGAGGTTAAACCAGTGTATTCACCTTTAATGTCAAAGTAGCGGATTTCTTGGAAGTTGAAGATTTTTTCATAAAAATTTGACCAATAATCCATGCGGCCTTTATAGACGTTATGGGTTAAATGGTCGATTTCTTTTAAGCCTGTGCCTGCAGGGTGCGGGTCTTGACCCTCGATGAAAATAAAATCGCTGGCATAAATATCTCGGTCAACCAAGAAAATAGGAGAACCGCCAATCCCTTTAATGGCTGGAATGTTTAACTCCATTGGGCCAATTTTGCTATAAATCGGCTCAGCGCCAAGTTCAATGGCTTTATTGAAGGCTTTGGCCGCATCTTTGGTTCTAAAGCCCATTGCGCAGGCTGAAGGGCCATGTTCTTTGTAAAAAAATGCCGCATAAGATTCTGGCTGATAATTCAGGATGATATTGATATTGCCCTGACGCCATAAATATACATTCTTAGATTTATGCTTTGCCACTTTGCTGAAGCCGATTGTTTGAAAAATTGCATCCAATTCACCGTCTTGAGATACAAACTCAATGAATTCAAATCCGCAGAGCTCTAAAGGGTTTGCCAGCTCATTCATAAAACGTCCTCATTCTTTCAAGCAATCCAATTGCTTTAAATTGTTGTCGTGCGCAAATGGATTTTTCATATCCATGATATCTGAACGCAGATATCCATTTAATTTTTATGACAATTCCATTTGCCTTAAATCAAATTTATCGAACATTCTTGGCGTTATGCCAAAGCATAAATTCGATAAAATCAATGCATGCTTTCATCATAAAGCGGAGATTGAATTATTCAATACATAAATAAATTACTAATTACGTAATAAATGAATTTTAATGTATATTTTTATAACATAAAGTAATGAAATTAATAATTAAAAGTTTTGTTTGATGAGGCGAAAGAGAATTTTTTAAATTGTAAATTTTTGTAATTATTTTGTGCGCAGCAAAGTTAGAGATCAATTTTGTACTGCTGAACAGCTACGCAAATGAGGCTTTTAAAGCTCTAAGTATGTGTCGTTGGCATTTGACAGCCATGCTTGGAATTTAGTCAAAGACCATGCAAAATCTTGTGCATTGCGGGTGGAGCATTCCCACCAAATGCAGACTTTCCAGCCCAAATCCAGCAGTTCTAAAGTATGGCGGGTATCACGTTCAACATTCTTCAAAATTTTAGGCTGCCAATATTCCAAATTGCTTTTGGGCCAATGAAAATATTTGCAGTCATGGCAGTGCCAAAAACAGCCGTGCACAAAAATGACGGTATGGTATTTTTTCAGCACAATATCAGGTTTACCGGCCAAATCCTTATGGTGCAGGCGGTAACGGTATCCTAAATGATGCAGCGCTTTTCGAATTTTAATTTCTGGTTTGGTATTTTTGGAAGGGATGGCTGCCATGTTTTCAGAACGGGTCAATGGCCTGTGAGCAGCTTTTTTTTCTTTGCCTGACATTTTTAAGTTCCTTGTAGATCTTTCCGCAAGCAGCACACTTATGCAGTTTCAGGTCTCAGCCTATCTTCAGTATAGCTATATAGAGAATAAGCGGTCATGAAAAATTGCAGTACTGCCACTGTCTTTATCAGGGGGCTCTAAATATAATTTTAGGCACTGACAGTGGAGAGGCGCAAGGCATACAGGGCATGGGAGTGTAATGGCCAAGCTGAATGTGATGAGATTTGCATGGGTAAAAGGAACATGATTGCAGATAAAATAAATCGAATGTTTTAAATGGCGGTATGCAAATTCTGAAGTTAAATGTTAGACATTGAATACAGCTGAACTAATATGGCTCAGTAAGAGAGTTGAAAATCAATGAGGCAAAAAATATAGGGCAATGCCTATTATGGGGTGTATTTAGCAGATCTAAAATGAGATCGGCATATAATGATAGTTGATGAGTTCAGCAGCATTATTTTTTTGCCGTTCTTAGAATAATTCGAAGCGATTTGTTCAGCTGTTCTTCATCAACATTGAATGAATTTAGCGCCTATCATATCGAGGACTTGCGCTGCTATAGACGAATTAGAAGAACTTGCGCTGTAAATACTGCATCGATCTGGGGAGCGTAAATTGAAAGATGCAGTATGTTTTTCAGCAGGGCAATACGCTCAGATTTCGCGCCAGATTGTATCCTGATCTTTCAGTGAAATCATGAAGTTGAAGTTATTGTCATTGCTGACCAAAAGGCCTTTAGGTGTTTGCATGATCACTTTCAAGACAGTGCCTTGTTCAAAAGTCAGCGGTTCACAGTTTTCTTTTTCAAGTGTCACTGGTTTAAGCAGCTCTACAATTAAATTATTCACGTCCATCCCCTTTTTAACGTTATATTGTCTGTTTATAAAATCTTAACACATTCTATGTTTTTTTAACTATTGTTGTAAATACTGTGGGATAAGTCCGATAAAAAACCATAAATGGAGGATAGTTAATATAAAAAATCATTAGAACTTTAAGCATCGCTTCATTTTTAAAGTGTATATTTCATCACAATATGCTGTTTTAGAAATGCGTTATTGCTGAAGCGGCGCTGCTATTTGGTATCTAATATCAGCAGGTACCGATTCCAAAGAACAGTATATAACCGTATGCTGGATCATCTGGCGTTTTCTCTTTATCGGGGCCAAATCATTAAATTGAATCGCTTAAAATGGGCTGAAGAGTCATCTAATTTTTTATGCATGAGCTGAGTAAACTTTTTGAAGCGAGTAACATCCCAAACAAGAAGCGGAATAAAATTCAACAAAACATCTGGAAAAATTGCAAAATTTAAAAGAAAAATTAAGATTTAAGTTCTAAGATCGGCTCATATTTTTCATCGCAATTTTACAGCAATAATAAAGGACACCTGCAGCAGAATGTTTAAATCCTTTTTCCCAAATCCAAAATGGTTTTTTGGATCATTAATCCTGTGGTTCGCAATTAATATCGCGCTTTGGTATAGCGGGGGCAGCGGTTGGGGAACATTCCTAGGCATGCCGCAAGGTTATGCTTCGGCAGAGATGCCGATCGGTGTCAGCCGTTTTTGGGCGCCATCCTTTCTTTGGTTTTACTTGTGGTTCTTTATTTCAACGGCCATTTTTGCGCTTTTTTGGAAATTTAAATCCAACAATCCGTGGCAAGGCTGGTCTGTATGGGGCTCTGCATTTATTCTGTTCAATATATGGTTTGGCGTGCAGGTCAGCGTAGTGGTCAATGCATGGTATAACCCGTTCTATGACCTCATTCAAAAGATGCTTAGCAGCGGCGGCGGCGATGTTACTCAGCTGTACAGCGGCGTAATGACCTTCTTATATGTGGCGATGGTGTATGTCACTACGGCGGTTTTTAACCTGTTCTTTGTCAGTCATTATGTGTTCCGCTGGCGCACAGCAATGAATGATTACTATACGGCCAATTGGGACAAGCTGCGCCATATTGAAGGCGCTTCGCAGCGTATACAGGAAGATACCATGCGCTTTGCCAAAACTATGGAAGGGCTAGGGGTCAGTTTGGTCGAAGCCTTGATGACTTTGCTGGCATTTTTACCGGTATTATTTTCACTGTCATCCCATGTTAAAGACTTGCCAATTGTCGGTGAAATACCGCATGCATTAATGTGGGCTGCCGTTACGTGGTCTGTGGCTGGAACCGTGATATTAATGGTCGTCGGCTATAAATTGCCCGGTTTGGAGTTTAATAACCAAAAAGTGGAAGCGGCTTACCGGAAGGAATTGGTCTATGGTGAGGACAATCCGGACCGCGCTGATCCATTAACCTTGAAAGAATTGTTCAGCAAGGTGCGTTTTAACTATTTCCGTCTGTATTTCCACTATGCATATTTCAATATGGTGCGTATTTGGTATATGCAGCTGGATAATTTGTATGGCCTGTTTGTGCTGTTTCCCAGTATTGCGGCAGGCGCCATTACCTTAGGCTTAATGATGCAGATTTCTAATGTATTTGGCAAAGTGCGTGAATCTTTCCAATATTTAATTGCGTCTTGGCCGACCATTATTGAATTGCTGTCCATCTATAAGCGTTTAAAGGCCTTTGAATCAACCTTGGATAAATAATTCATCTGCCCGCAGCCTGCGGGCTTTTTTATAGCCACACTAAAGGCAGCGGCTTTAAAAGATTTAAACTGCTGCTTTTTAGGCAATTAAAAAAGCAGCCTAGTTCAAATAATTGTATAAATGGCTTATGGATTTGGCAGTTTCTGTCTGAAAATATAGATTGGTTCATTAAAAAAATACATGAAAAACAAAGTGTTGAATTTGAGCTTTAAAGGTGTTTCGTATATGTTTATTTTCTCAGCATGATTGAGAATATATGCGTGAATTTCAAAACATTATTGTTGATGGGCAGTTTAACGCTGCTGTTGCCTGGCTGCGCCAGTATTGGAAAATCTAGTTCGGAATCTATGAATAGATATGCTTCAGCACAGGAGCTGATCGATCAAAAAAATCTGAATGAAAGCAGCGGCGGCGCCAAAGAATATGTGTATGTGTGGGGTGCAAAGCATGCTGATGCTGAACCGCAGTCTTTATATCCGCGGAAGTATTTAAGCAATTACTGCCATAGTCAAAATGGCAGTTTTTCATTGCTGCATAAAAGTACGCTAAGCTTGGTCAAAGATGCTAAATCAAGAAATACCTTGGCAGCGCATTCGAGTATTAAGCAGGGTGTCGGCGCATATCAATGTGCGCAGAAAAATGGCCAGCGCTGGATTGTATCGATTGAACCTGTATCCGAGTCTCGGTCTTCTCAATTTACAGATGCACGGGCTGTACGGCTGAAAACAGAGATAATAAGTGCAGATGAAGCGAGGAGATTCTACAAAAACAGCAGTGCAAGCGGAAATGCCTCGAAGAAAGCAGCAGCTGCACCCGCAGCAAAAAATACAGCTGCGCCCAAGCCGGCAGTAAAAAATCTTGATGTCAAAGATGCCGAAGACAAAAAAGAGACAGCGGAAACTGCTAAGCCATCGTCTGCTGCTGTGACACCGCAGCAGCAGCAAATGAAATATTATGTGGCGGCGCGCCGTGATTTAGCCAAAGGGCAGACTCAGGTTTCAGGCTGTCAGAATGCGCAGAAGGCTTATAATTATGGAAAATTGCATGGCGCAAATGCATCGAATGTGTATGCAGATTCTGGCGTGCTGCTGGCGCGCTGTTTAACCTCGGTGCCTGCGTATAACCGTCAAGTGCCGAATGCTCGGGCAAAAGCGGTGGGAATTTTGCAAAATCTGTCTAAAAATTACAATCATGCAGGCGCTAAGCATATGCTGAACCAAATGAAGTGATACAGATGCAGATGGTGCAGATAAAGCCATCTGAATCTTTGATCCGCAAAAAAAGCTAAGCGCAGAAACGCTTAGCTTTTGTAGTTTTGAATTAATCAGATTATTCAAATGCTGATGCTGGCGCCCAATGCTTTTACAAATTGCGCCATCCATGCTGGATGCGCAGGCCAAGCCGGAGCCGTGACCAAGTGGCCGTCTGTGACCGCGTCTGTCACAGCAATATCGGCATATTGGCCGCCCGCCAGCTTCACTTCTGCTGCGCAGGCAGGATAGGCAGAGCATCGTCGGCCTTTCAGCACATCTGCTGCGGCCAAAATCTGTGCGCCATGACAGACCGAAGCGATCGGTTTTTGCACAGCGTCAAATTCGCGGACAATTTCAAGGACACGTTCATTCATCCGCAAATATTCAGGCGCCCGCCCGCCTGGGATGACCAATCCAACGTAATCTTGCGTATGAACGGCGCTAAAGTCGTAGTTAATAGCAAAGTTGTGACCGCGCTTTTCACTGTAGGTCTGCTCGCCTTCAAAGTCATGAATTGCGGTAGCAATGCTGTCTCCGGTATTTTTATCTGGGCATACAGCATGTACGGTATAGCCTAGACCTGTTAAAAACTGAAAAGGCACCATCGTTTCATAATCTTCGGCATAGTCGCCAACCAGCATGAGAATTTTTTTAGACATAATTTTTCCCTCTGTTTGAATTGAATTATCTGAGTTTTGCTTTTAGCTTAGCATAGCAGGATCATGGATTTAAGCAGATGGGTCTTCTGACCGGCTGGGCTTTTCTTTAGTCGAATATCGGTTATCGCTGAAGCATCATTTAGGCATTTTTTAATGGGATGCTATACCGCACTGTCCAATATTTTTTGCATAGCCTCAATAGCTGAAATTGCCGTAGAGTTCAGCAGCCAGCTGTTATAAGAAGCATGCGCCGGCCGCGGCGCCAAATACCATGACCCATAATGGATGAATCTTTTTGCATAAACTCAGCATTGCCGCAACAGCTACAATGGCGGCCAGAAGCAGATTTTGCGCGGATGCCTCTGCAATAATCCATGCACTGGTCAGCACCAGCCCGACAGTAATGGGTTTCAGTGCTTTTTCGAAACGCTCCCGCAGCGGATTATCTTTAAAATGATTCCAAAATTTCAGCGCATAAATGGTAAGTACAGAAGATGGCCCAAACTTGGCAAGAGAGGTGATGAATAACCCTGCCGGACCTGCTACATGCCAGCCGACCAATGGGACAATCATCATATTCGGGCCGGGCGCCGCTTGCGCCATGGCAAACATCGCGCTGAATTCACTGTCGCTCAGCCAGTGATGCACTTCAACCACCTGATGCTGCATTTCAGGCAAAATGGCATTGCCTCCGCCAAATGCCAGTAAGGACAATTGGGTAAATATAATCGCTAAAGTCAGCAGGATCATGCGTTTTTGCCTCCTTTGTTCAGGCTAAGTACAGTCATATTGATTGTCACTAAAATTAGCAGGGTCAGCACCAGCGGTATTTTCACAATCAGCATGAAAATAACCGTCATCATGATGGTGAAATAGGTTAAATAGCTTTTTAAAATCGGCCGCAGCATTTTCAAGCCCATGGCAAACAGCAGGCCTGCAGCGGCGGCGGCCAAGCCTTCAATCATGTGTTTAATGGCCGGGATTGACTGAAACTGCGCATACAGTTCGTATAGTAAAATGACAATTGCGGTAGGAGCTGAAATCAGTCCGATCACTGCGCTGAATGCGCCTTTAACTCCCTGAAATTCATAGCCGATTGCCACTGCCATATTAATGATGTTGCCGCCCGGCAAAATTTGGCAGACACCCAGCAAGTGGGTGAACTCTTCAGTGCTCAGCCATTTTTGCTCTTCTGCAATCATGCGGTGGGCAAGAGGCAATACACCGCCAAATCCCATCAAACCCAGCTTCATAAACCCTGTAAATAATTCCTTGCTGGTCGGGTGAATTACGCGTTCGAAAGGAAGAACTTCAGTTGTCATTTGCTGGCCTCTATGTGGTGATTGGGCTCATTATGAGCTTGTTGAGCTATGATGAAAAATGCTATTTTTGATGTTATCTATACTTAAATAGTATGCTTAATGGTGTATACAAGGAGCCGAGCATGATTGATATTCATAAACTGAAAGCCTTTGTGGCGGTGGTGGAAGAAAGCAATATTTCCCGTGCAGCGGTCAGGCTGAATATGCAGCAGCCGCCGCTTACCCGTATTGTTAAAAGCTTGGAAGATGAACTGGAAGCCAAACTGCTGAACCGGTTGCCCCGCGGCGTAGAAGCGACTGAGGCGGGCAAGGCGCTGTATCAGGAGGCTTTGACCATTCTGGCGCATGCGCAGGCCATTCCCAAGCGCGTACAAAATATTTCTCAGGGCATCGAAGGGCAAATCAATATCGGTTTTACCAATTCGGTTGGCCTGCATTCTTTTCTGCCTGCGCTGCTGCGCAATTTCCGCGAAGCCTTTTCAGCTGTTTCCATACAATTGGAAGAAGATGGCAGCAGCTCTTTGATTGATGCTGTCATTAACGATAAAAATGACATCGCCTTTTTGCGCAAGCCCGCGCCAATAGGCTTGGGTCTGACCAGCCTGCATGTACTGGATGAACCGCTGATTGTCGCGTTGCCGAATAATCATCCTTTAGCTTCAGGGCATCATCAAATTCATCTTTTAGATTTAGAGCCTTTTGATTTTGTGCTGTACCGCCGCTTAGCAGGGCAAGATTTATTCGACAATATTTTGGCCAGCTGCTATCAGGCCGGATTCAGTCCAAAAATCATTCAGGAGGCGCCGCGTTTAACATCCAGCTTGAATTTAATTGCGGCCGGTATCGGCTTGTCGATTGTGCCCGAATCTATTAAAGATTTTTGGAATAAGCAAATTGTGTATAAAGCCTTAAAGGCGGATATCCCATGTATTGCGCCCATCTATGCGGTGTATAAGGATAACGCGTCAAACGCGCGCCTAAATCATATATTGGATTTATTGCAAATTTGATAAAGCGCAGCAGGTTTTCATCGCACAGTGTGCAGAAACTGTGCATATATTTTGCATGCATGGCAGTATCAAAAAACCTGCCGCATCGGCTTGGCTTCAATTGAGCAATACCAGTTGTCTAAAAAATAAAAATGAAGTTGTAGAAGATAAAATGTGTCCATAAGATCCGGATAATAAAAATAATTTTATGCATGACTAAAGTTTAGCTTAAGTAAAAGATACACCGGAAGTTCAGCGCTAGGCAGACCTGTATCAGTCAAATTGAATGCAGGACATGCGCCTTAGCGCAGAGTTTGAGATAACAATTGCAGATAAATGATTGGGGAAAAATAATGAATCAAAATGCATGCAATAAAGTGGAGTTTGAGCCGCTGCTGCTGGATTGGGAAAAGAGGCAGCAGGACATTGATATCAGTCAAAATCCATATTTTTATAATGATCAGGGGAAGCCGAGCTATTTGAATAGTTTGCCTGAAAAGGCTGATTTGATCTTAACTCCGACCATTGACGCTTTAGCGCTGAAGGGGCGTAAATATCAGGTTAAGAATACGCTGGGCAGCAGCAATGACCCGCAATACGGCCTTCAGACGCAGCTGGACTTTGATGGAGCGTTTTTTGAATATGAAGCGATGTGGGCAACCTCACAGGCGGCAGCCGCTTTTGGCATAACGCTAATACAGCCGGGGCAGGCGATTCAGATACAGAATAAAAGCAGCATGCTGTCTCATGTAGAGTATGAATATGGAAAATATGCCGGGCATTGGTGCCCTTATTTAGAATCTGGATTGAATGATGGAAAAACCTTATTTCCTTTTGTCAGTACAGACTTAGAGCATCATGATTTTCCGCATATATTTGCATCGACAGATCAGCAGCTGCCGCTGGTGATTTCAGTCGCCCGTTACTGGCCGGAACAGGGCCAAATTTATTTGGCGGATTTATGGGTGAAACGCGGTGATGCCTTGTATATCCCGCCTAAACCTGCAGGCGTGGGCAAGTTTATTGATCTGCACAATAACCGCAACGCGGCTTTGGCTTGCTGGGGCGGCAGTACAGACCAGCTGCAGAGCAATGCGCAGTCAAGAAAAAAATCGATTGCGACTGAAACTTTAATGCAGTCTAAAGACAGTTATTTTTATTGGTATTGGAATAAAAAGCGCACGGTGCATTCGCAATTGCCCATTGAGCCTTGAGTTTGGCGCTGCGGATATTCAGTCATTGGGAAATCCTGTTCTGCCAAAATAAGACAAGATATGCTGAATGCTTCAGCCTGAAGCTTTGTCAATTTAACAGGCAGTTTTACAGAGTCATAACAGGCTTGAAGAGGCGCTTTGTGATACAAAGTAGCTGACTGTAAATAGGAGTTTGCCTGATGCCGCTGAATATTTTAACTGCCGTACGCCACAGATTTTCCCATGTGAGTTGCCTAAGCCTAATGGCCATGTCTTTATGGGGAGTCAGCCAAATGGCTGCAGCAGGGCCAACAGTCGATCAGCTCAGTGACTGTTTAGTGAAATCGACCACTGCTGCGGATAAATCTGCTGTATTGCAGTGGACGTTTGTGGCGCTGTCAGCGCATCCGGAATTGAAAAAATTCAGCAATGTTACTGAAGAGCAGCGCACCCAGCTGGATAAAAATTTAGCGCAAGTTTTACAGCGGATTTTAGTCGAACAATGTTCTGCACAGACTAAAGCGGTGATTCAGGCAGAAGGCATGCAGGCGGTAGGCGACAGTTTTCAGGAACTGGGCAGCATAACCGGTGAGGAAATTCTGAAAACACCAGAAGTCAAAGATCAGCTGAAAGGTGTGGTGCGCTATATTGATTTAAATAAATTGGTGATGACTTTTTTAACACCCGATTTATGGAATAAGCTGGGCGCAATACGGTAAGTAAACTCAAAAAAAATCCCTCTTCTATGAGGGATTTTTTTACAGGTGAGATAGACAGGCTGTTTTAGTTTAATGTGCAGGCTTTACCCTGATATTCATAGCGATGAACCTTATATTCCTGACCATTCCAACGTAAAACTTCGAAGCAGAAACCGGGGCCGCCATTTTCTATATCTGGCCAGCCGTCTTTGCCTTTAGTTTTTAAGAAGTCAGGCATGCCTGCTTCCTTCAAAATAGTCTGCCACTGTCCATTTCTTTGTTGTGCAACAATATAGTAGCCGGCACCTGTGTTGCCATAACACATGGTGCTGTAATCTGAGATGATTGCGTCTTTTAGACCGTCACCATTGAGGTCTTTGTATGCGGTGATTTCACCGGTCCCGCAATCTGCTTTCCATGCTTTTTTGGCTTTTGTAAAACCAGCGGCTTTAAAGATCTGACTTTCTTCTGAGGCGGGAACTTTCGGTTTTGTTTCTGCAAAGGCAGTGGCGCTAAGGAGGGCAAGGGTAGCAAGTGTGAGGATAGCTGTTTTCATATTGTCCTTTTTTTGAAAGTGATTAAGGCTTTAAAGTATTAGAATAAGTTGAGTGTAGTAGTTTTTGGGAAATTAGCTAGATGGGGTTTTACCTCTCCCTAACCCTCTCCTAGAAGGAGAGGGAATTTCGCGTATCTAAGGAATCACATGACACTCCCTCTCACCATGGGAGAGGGCATAAAGAAAAACTTTGAAAGTTGGATACGTCCTAAGTCTTTGAATTTAGCGATAGAGGATACTTTTTTGGTAGTCATTTTATTTTTTCATGTTGATGGTTTTTAAATTCTTTATAATCAATGTGATATATTAATATGTAATATAGGGATTCATTAATTTCTATACTGTTTAATTGTTGCAACAATTGCATGTCTTCTAAATACTCTGCCATTTCTTCAGCATTATCTTCATTAATGTTTTTATTTCGGATGCTATGGGAAAAATCTGCATTTTTAGCTTCAATGGCTTCAATATTTTCTTGAATTTTGCTATTCATTTCATCTAAGGTCTGGAATTTGTATAAAGCTGAGTGTTCAAGTTCTCTGTGCTTATGAAAATTAAATTTATATATTAGCTGTAAGCGCTTAGTAAGATTTTCAGGATCTAAATTTAAAGAAATCTTTTCTAGATCTGTGAAATATTTAATCCATTGTTTATTATTAGCAAAAGTTTGTGGCGAAAACTCATATGCATGAGAAGTCAACATATGATTTAATTCCCAATTTTCATTCATGTTTAAGTTATCGATAGAAAGACTTTTGAATAAACTATATTTTTCAGCAATTTTTTTAATTTCTTTGTCTATCAAAGAATAAAAAAATAAAATTTTAAGCTCATTTATAGTTAAAGTGGCACCTAAAATATTAATGTATTTAAAGTTGTTTATATTTTCAGTTCGATTAATGAAATCATCACATGTTTTTATTGTTTCATAAAGAATTCTAAAATATGAGGAAAAATATTCAGTAAGTTCATGGTTATAGTAGTTGGATATTGAGTCTGGTTGAGACTGTAACTTTTGTGTTAATTGTTTGATTGCATTTTGGCCTGTAAAAATCTTTTCTTCTCTAAAGCTCTGATATTCATAATATATGCTATCGATACTTTCTTTTTTAGTTTTCAGCAACTGAAAAAAATGTTTTCAAAGTTTTGCAAAGAAATTTGTTCTTGTTGTGATTTAGAGGCTATGATTTGTTTTTCTAATGTTAATTGCTGTATTTCAAATAATTTTTTTTGAGTTTCTACATTAATATTTTCTAATTCTGCTAATTTTTCTTGATGAATAGCAGTTTCTTTAAGTACTTCTCTAGTATCTCTTAGCTCTTTCAACTGTAGTCTTATTGAAGCAGTAAGCCAGTAAAAACCTAATGCGGCAAGAATTGGGTTTAATGTACCCCCAATGAAATCTCCAAAGGTTCCCCAAGTCGAATCATTTTTTGACAAGTAGCCATGAAAATTTGAAAAATATGTTATTAATACAATACAAATAAGAGCGAAACCTATAAAGAGTGAAATTTTAATTTTCCACTCTATGGTTTTGAATTCTTCAACTTCTAAATTATTAGATTGTTTGCTCATCGAATATGACTTCAGAATAAATATAGAGATTTAATTAGCCTATTTATGGAATAAAAACCCCGCATTAAGCGAGGTTTTTATAACACAAAATCAATGAATTAGCGAATAAATCAACCAATCAATTTCTTCATTAATTCATTCACTTGAGCAGGGTTAGCTTTACCTTTCGCTGCTTTCATCACTTGGCCAACAAGACCATTGAAAGCTTTCTCTTTACCAGATTTATACTCTTCAACCATCTTCTCGTTGGTAGCAAGCACTTCCTTAATAATGGCTTCAACTGCGCCTGTATCAGTTTCCTGTTTCAAGCCTTTTTCAGCAATAATTACGTCTGCAGTTTTGCCTTCTTCCCACATAAAGCCGAACACTTGCTTCGCGATTTTACCGTTAATTGTGTTGTCCACAATACGCGCGATCATGCCGCCCAATTTCTCCGCAGAAACAGGAGAATCTTGTAGTTCTAAGCTTGCTTTGTTTAAAGCGCCCGAGAATTCGCCCATCACCCAGTTTGCAGCCACTTTACCTTGCGCAGCGCCGCCAGCAGCGCTAACAACAGCCTCATAGAAGTCTGCCATTTCACGTGAAAGCGTCAATACATGCGCATCGTATTCAGTCACTGCAAAGTCAGCAATAAAGCGCGCACGGCGGGCTTTCGGCAACTCTGGCAATTTAGCGCGGGCATTTTCAATCTGCGCATCAGAAATGATTACAGGCAGCAGGTCAGGGTCAGGGAAATAACGGTAATCGTTCGCTTCTTCTTTCGAACGCATTGAACGGGTTTCCATTTTCACTGTATCGAACAAACGGGTTTCTTGGTCGATTTTGCCGCCATCTTCCAAAATGTCCATTTGACGTTCAATTTCAACATTGATCGCTTGCTCAATGAAACGGAAAGAGTTGATGTTTTTCAACTCGCAGCGTGTGCCGAACTCATCGCCCGGACGGCGTAAAGACACGTTACAGTCACAGCGGAATGAGCCTTCCGCCATGTTGCCGTCAGAAATGCCTAACCAGCGCACTAAAGTATGAATAGATTTGATATAGGCCAAAGCTTCTTCAACTGAACGCATATCCGGTTCAGAGACGATTTCCAGCAAAGGCGTGCCTGCACGGTTCAAGTCAATGCCTGACATGCCTTCAAACTGGTCATGAATTGATTTGCCCGCATCTTCTTCAAGGTGGGCACGGGTCACGCCAATGCGTTTAACCGTACCGTCTTCAAGCTGAATGTCGATATGGCCCAAGCCCACAATAGGGTTGTCCATCTGGCTGATTTGATAGCCTTTAGGTGAGTCTGGGTAAAAATAGTTTTTACGCGCAAACACAGACGCTTGGTCGATGTACGCATCGATCCCTAAACCAAAGCGGATTGCTAAATCAACCACTTCTTTATTCAATACAGGCAATACACCCGGCATTGCAAGGTCTACAAGGCTGGCTTGGGTATTCGGGTCTTGACCGAAAGTGGTCGACGATCCAGAGAAAATCTTGGTATTGGTGGCAAGCTGAGTATGAATCTCGATGCCGATAACCACTTCCCAGCCATCAATCAGGTTAGATTTTGGTTTAGCCAATTTTTGAGCTTGAGCCATTATGCATTCTCCTCAGCAATTGCCGCGCGTTTCGTATGCCAATCTGTCGCTTGCTGGTACTGATGAACCACAGACAATAATTGAGATTCTGACCAGTAGTTGCCAATCAGCTGTAAGCCAACAGGCAGGCTGTCTTTGTCAAAACCGACAGGCGCGTTAATGGCAGGCAGACCTGCCAAGTTCACTGCGATGGTGTAAATGTCGCCTAAGTACATTTCGACAGGAGACAGGTTGGCACCAATTCTATAGGCAGTGGTCGGCGCAGACGGCGCAGCAATCACATCAACCGATTCAAAGGCTTTTAAGAAATCTTGCTGGATTAAACGGCGTACTTTTTGCGCTTTTACATAGTAAGCATCGTAATAGCCGGCAGAAAGCGCATAAGTGCCAATAAGGATACGGCGCTGCACTTCTGGGCCAAAACCTTCAGAGCGTGAACGCTTGTACAAATCCATCAAATCCACAGGATTTTCGGCACGATAGCCATAACGCACGCCATCAAAACGGGAAAGGTTTGAAGATGCTTCGGCAGGGGCAATCAGGTAATAGGTTGGAACATAGCTTTCAGTCATGTTGAGATCAATCTCAACAAGGATTGCGCCCATGTCTTCCAATTTTTTCAGTGATTCTTCAACGCGGGCTTTGACGTCTGCATCTAAGCCGGCAACGTTAAAGTACTGTTTTGGAATACCAATGCGTAAGCCTTTTACAGTTGTACCGTTTAAGTTGGCAACATAGTTGTCTACGTCTTTTTCAACAGAAGTTGAATCTTTGGCATCATGGCCGGCCATGACATTCATCAAGTAAGCGCAGTCTTCAGCCGAACGCGCCATTGGGCCGCCTTGGTCTAAAGATGAGGCATAGGCGATCATGCCGAAGCGTGACACACGGCCATAAGTCGGCTTTAAGCCAGTCAGGCCGCAGAAAGATGCAGGCTGGCGAATTGAACCGCCTGTATCTGTGCCTGTTGCAAATGGCGCAAGGTCAGCGGCCAGCGCAGCTGCAGAACCGCCTGATGAACCGCCCGGAACGTGGTCCAGCGCCCAAGGGTTTTTGGTTGCGCCAAAGTAAGATGACTCAGAGGTAGAGCCCATGGCGAATTCGTCCATGTTCACTTTACCCAAAGTCACTAAGCCTGCAACTTTACCTTTCGCGACAACGGTGGCGTCATAAGGAGAGATAAAGTTATCCAGCATTTTAGAGCCGGCAGTGGTTTTAATGCCGTGCGTGCAGAAAATGTCTTTATGCGCAATCGGCACGCCTGTAAGCGCAGCTGCACCGCCTGCTTTACGTAAAGCATCTGCAGCATCGGCCTCAGCTAAAGCCAGTTCAGGCGTGACCGTGACATAAGACTGCACTTGCGCATCGATTTTTTCAATGCGTTTTAAATAGTGTTCGGTAAGTTCGCGAGAAGAGAATTGAGCCGCAGCCAAACCTTCTGTCATTTCACGAACGGATAAGCGATGTAAATCTGTCATGAGAAATAATTCTTTACGTTTAATTTTAAGAAAATAGATGAACTGAGCAGTAATTACTCAATTACGCGCGGGACAAGGTACAAGCCGTCTTGTGTTKTAAAATAATAGAATTTTTTGAAAAATTATTCTTAAATTTTATTCTGTAGTTTTTAAAACATTTAATGATAATTAAATATGTATAAGTTCTATGGGTTACAATATTTTTATTAAGTTAAGTGACTTTTAGAATGTCAATTCTGATTAGAATTTTGCCTTATTTGGATTTTTCTTGATCTTTTTATTTGAATTATTGTTTATAGTTATTTGAAAATTAAGTATTTTTAGATTTTTGATGAGTCTGGGCTGATGTTGTTGCAGTATCATCGCTTAAATAATATTAAAGTTGTATCTTATATTTTAATTGTATTTTTTGGGTCACTTCATAGAGCGTATTGATTTTATTAAAATATAAATGTGATTTACATCACACATAATAAATTGTTACTTATTTGATTTGAAGTGTTTATATTGCAAGATACTGTATTTTAAAGGCAAATATTTTTTGATTACATGTTTTAACTTTATGTTTCAAATGTGTGAATAAAATTAATAAATACATCAATTATGGTATTTAAGACATTTACCGCGTGAGAATTAAAATGCCAACTGCAGTAAAAGAAAGAATTCTGAATTTAATAACCAAAGATCATCAAAAATACTTTGAAATAACGCAGTTCTTCTTAGATCCTTCAATTTCAAGATCAGCAAAAGAACTTAAATCTTTTCATTTTCTGGAAAATGAAATTGAGCATCTAGATGATACAACTTCTGAATTTCCTTCTGCGCTCGAGCAGCTGGTTGATTGGATAAACAAGCAAAATAAAGCCCAATGCATGCACTATAAAGAATATATTGAGCGGCGTGGAAATGGCGGTACTCGAGAGTTTTTCAGCACCACCGCTAAAGCCTATGAATTCTTATATAAAATTGCGCCGACAAAACGTGTAGATGGGGCTTGGCTTTATAGCTTCACGCAGTATTGGAATGATCCGGCATTCAGGGACTTTATCCAGATCTATCTAGAAGAACTGGGTCTAGGCCAAGAGAAGGGCAATCATGTGAAATTATTCGACAGTTTGCTGTTTTCTTTGGGGCTGCATCATTTTTCAATGAACTTGCCAGATGAATATTATCATCAGTCTGCGATTCAACTGGCATTGGCTTATGCGCCATCAGATTTCATTCCTGAAATAGCAGGGTTTAATTTGGGTTATGAGCAACTTCCGCTCCATTTGCTGATTACCAATTACGAGCTGAAAGAGCTAGGTATTGACTCAAAATATTTCAATTTGCATATCACAATTGATAATTTTGAGAATGGCCACGCGCAACTGGCTGCAAACGCCCTTAAAAAACTTTCTGCTCAATACAAAGATCAGGCTGAATTTATTCGGAAAGTAAAATTAGGTTTTCTATTAAATAATCGCGGCATGAGTTCAGTTCAAATTATCAAACGCCTGAATACTGAACATGTGGTTATGGAAATATTTAGAAAAAAAGCTTTGGTTGGCCAATATATGCATAGCAACCATTGTTTGTTTAATAACAAGTCAACAAATGAATGGTTGTCTGAAGATGATCAGGTAGAAGAGTTTATCTTTGAATTAATAAAAAAGGGCTGGATTAAGCTTGATCAAGATCCTGACAACAGCAGGTTCTGGAAGTTAATAAATGAGGAAGATGGGAAAATGTTTGGGGTGTTCTCTGTGGCTGAGAAGGCGTTCATTTATGATTGGATTGCTGGAAGTCAAGCCGCGCAGCATAAAAACTCAGTTAATGCTGAATTGATTGACAACTTTCTAGAACTCAGCAATTTCAGCTATTTGGCAACACATGAACTTGCCCAATTAAAAAAGCAGATACAGGGCTCAGGCAGTACTGCTTATAAGGTAAGCAAGCTGATGCCGTACTTAGCGCCACATAGTCACCATCAGGAAATTGGGTTATGGAGCACCCAGAGAATAGTTGAATATTTATTTCCATTTCTATCAGAGCGTAGACGATAAGAGATAATGAAAAATGCCGCTGCTGATGCGGCATTTTTATTGGGCTGCTGGTTTCATTGAAGCGGGAATCAATAGGCGATCCTTTCGCAAAACTCATTGAATAAAATGTCATAATTGCTAAAATACGTTTCGGTTTTTATTACAGTTTTGCAAGGATTTTGCTAAAATTTTGCTAAGCCAAAAATAAACTGTTTTAAAACAATATTTTATGTAGGAAAAAATTTAATGTTTGATATTTATTTAACGGATGTCCAAAAGAAAATTCAATTCAAGGATTATCCGGGTGAACATCCAGTTAAATTTGTTTTAAATTTTAAGAAGATTTTTCCGAGCGTGATGGAATTGATGCTCCCAGTACTGCCAGAAAATGAAAATCTGGAAGAGATGACTTGGGAATCGACCACAGAAGATTTAGAGATTTTTAAATTGCTTCTTAGCGGCTGGGGTATCATTGAATTGCGTTTAAATGCAATTGCGCAGTACAAAGACCGCAAATATGCCGATGCTTTAGTCAAACAGGCGCAGCAAAAGCGTAAAGAATTTTCTAAAGCGCAGCCTATGTTGACTGCAGTCGATTTAGATTATTTATTTATGCATGAAGTGCATGGCTTGATTGATGCGGAATTAATCGAGCTTGGCGAAAAATTCTACTTGCCGGCGCTGCGTGATTTATGGAAAGGTAAAGTTTCTGCTAAAGTGTTGCAAGCGATTTTCTAAACTTCGCTCTGCCGCATCTGTCTCTGAGCAATTGACTGCAGAGTCTGAGTTTAGATGTTAAGTCCTCCAGATAATGGGGGATTTTTTATGGGTTTATTCTTTGAATGAATTAGTTCAGCTGAAAATATACTTAAAAAATTGAACAAATGGTTAAAAAAGATTCTTATTGAGCTGGTATATGGAATTGATTTTGCATAATGTTAAGCGTTTTAAAGCATTTTTGCTGTGTAAAAGATGCCTTTATTCGATTGAATGACAATGCAAAGGAAAAATTTATGTCAAATCAGTTTTTAGACCAAATTACCCAACGCCGTACGATTTATGCAATCGGCAAAAATGTCAATCAGACACCGGAACACTTAACTGATTTGATTCAAACTGCAATTAAGCAGAGTCCTTCTTCATTCAACTCTCAGTCTTCTCGCGCTGTAATTTTATTTAATGGCGAAAGTGAAAAATTTTGGAATTTAGTGGCTGAAAAATTAAAATCTTATGCAAAAGATGAAGAAAACGCATCTAAAACTGCTGCCAAAATGGCAAGTTTTGCAGCAGGTATAGGCACAGTTTTATTTTTTGAAGATATGGACGTGGTAAAAGGCCTGCAAGAGCAGTTTCCATCTTATGCGGAAAATTTCCCGATTTGGGCCGAGCATTCGACAGCAATTGCGCAATTTGCCGTATGGACTGCATTGCATACAGACGGTATAGGCGCGTCTTTACAGCATTACAACCCCATTGTAGATGAACAGGTTCATGCTGAGTGGGATATTCCTGCCAGCTGGAACCTGCGCGCACAGTTAGCCTTTGGGTCGATCGAAGGTGAAGCGAAAGCGAAAGGCTTTATGGATGATGCTGCGCGTTTCAAAGTATTTCAATAATATTGAATCTTTGGTTATCTAACCAAGAGATTTCAAGTTGGCTTAGAAAGAGCTTTTCAGTGAAATGAAGAGCTCCTTCTTTTTTGGCCTAATTGAAGGGTGGGCTAAAACTTAGAACCAATCAGCCTGCATGTTTAAGCAGGTGTCATCAAGTTGATTAAGCAACTGGGCATAATGTTCTATTTCTGGCAGTTCCCAACRAATGAAATATTGGCGCGGCCTGTMCTTTGCCCGCCATAAAATGCTGATCTTCGGCATGGCTGCTGTCTGAATATTTCAAAACAGCCTGATTTGCCATTTCTAGCCATAGCCATGCAATAATTATTTTACCCATCATTTCCAGATATAAAGCAGAGTTGGCCAAAGCCAGATCGGTTTGGCCTTGAGTCAGCGTTTGGCCTAAAAACTGCGTAGTCTTTCGTACGGTGTCTAAATGCAGCTTTAATACCATCGCCAATGCTTGCAGGTCATCCCGCTGTGTTTCACGGAGTGTTTGCTGCATGCGCTGTATTAACAGCATGAAACCTTTACTGTTGTGCTGCCATAATTTTCTGCCCAGCAGATCAAGAGATTGGATGCCAAAAGTCCCTTCGTGAATAGGATTTAAGCGGTTGTCACGGTAGCATTGTTCCAGCGGATACTCACGCGTATAGCCGGCGCCGCCAAGCACCTGTATGGCGAGATCATTGGCCTTTGGACCGTAGGCTGACGGGAATGATTTCACTACAGGCGTAATTAAATCTAAAAGAAGAGCGCTGTCTTCATTGCCACTGGCTTGATATTCATCAATCAGGCGCGCTGTAAATAGGCACAGCGCTAAAGATCCTTCTGCATAAGATTTCTGCGCCAAAAGCATGCGTTTTACATCGGTATGCTGAATAATGCTGACAGGCTGAGCTTGCGGGTCTTTATTTGAGATGACGCGGCCTTGCGGGCGGTGTTTGGCATATTCTAAAGACTCCAAATAACCGCGGTAGCCAATCATGGCAGCGCCAAGGCCGACACCAACGCGCGCTTCATTCATCATTTTGAACATATACTTCAGGCCTGAACCCGCCTCGCCAATCAAATAGCCGGTACAGTTGTCCTGTTCTCCAAAATTCAGTACGGTCGATGTTGTGCCGCGGTATCCCATTTTATGCAGCAGGCCAGCCAGCTGAACATCATTGTGTTCTGCCAGCGAACCATCGGGATGAACCTTAAACTTAGGCACAATAAACAGTGAAATGCCTTTAACGCCTTGCGGTGCACTATGAATGCGCGCCAGCACCAAATGCACAATATTTTCCGTAATATCCTGATCGCCGCCGGAAATAAACATTTTCTGGCCTTTAATCCGGTACGTGCCATCGTCTTGCAAAGTTGCTTTAGTCGTTAAATCACCCAATGAAGATCCGACATTCGGTTCAGTCATCGCCATCGTGCCGGAAAAACGGCCGTTGAACATATGCGGTAAAAAAGCGCTTTTTTGTTCTGCTGTACCAAAAGCTTGAATCAGATTGGCCGCAGCAGCCGTTAAAAAAGAATAGGCGACGGTTGACGGGTTGGCCGACATAAAATAGGCATTTGCCGCCATGTTAATGAGCGTGGGCAATTGCATGCCGCCATCAGCATAATCCTGCTGCGCGCAAAGCAGGCCAGCATCGGCAAACTGTTTCCAAGCGGTTTTGACTTCAGGAATGGTTTCTACTTTTTTGCCATCAAAAGCAGGTTCATGATGATCTGCTTTTGCATTGTGCGGCGCAAAAAAATCTTCCGCAATGCCGCGGGCAGTATCCAAAATACTATTAAAAGTGACTGTATCATGTTCTGCAAAACGGGGGAACTGTGTCAGCTCTGCAGCCTTAAACACGTCATACAGCAGAAAGTTTAAATCCTTTTCATTAACCAGCTGAACCATCAGGCATCTCTTTATCATTCATTATTTGATGTTTAAAGACTAGCAGTTGATTTATTGCCAGTGGATTGTCAATAATGACACTTAACAGGTTAAAAATGACAAAACCAATTGGGGCTATTTATTCTTCATTGGTGTTTTTACATAAATAATTGAAATGACGCTATGAAAAGAATCGTTATATTGGCATTTGATGGCGCCTTGGCTTCGGCCATTACTGGTGTAACAGATTTGTTCGCCATGGCAGGCGTGAGCTGGAACCGTATTCAGAATCAAAGTATTACACGCCTGTTTCAGGTCGATATTGCTACTCCGGACGGGCTGCCCATTCAATGCATTAATGGCATCAAGCTGCAGGCAGATACGGCTTATCATCAGATTGGCCCAGCGGATGTGCTGATTGTGCCGACCATTGGCGCCGCTATTTTTGAGACTTTGGCGCTGAATCCGGATTTAGTCGAATTGCTGCAAACAGCAGACCGTCAATACCAGCTTATTGCAGGCAATTGCACGGGAAATTTCTTTTTGGCAGAGGCCGGCATTTTAAACTATAGGCAGGCCACAACCCACTGGGGCTTTCAGCAGCTGTTCCATGAGCGCTATCCGCTGGTGAATTTAAATGCTGATCAATTAATCAGCCGCGACCAGCATGTCTATTGCGCAGGAGGCGGCTTAGCCTGGTTTGATTTGGGGCTGCATCTGATTGAACGTTTTTATGGCTTTGATGTGGCCATGCAATCTGCAAAATCGTTTGTCATCGACTACCGCCGTGACAGCCAGCTGTCCTATTCTTTGATGAAAATCGGTAAACCGCATCAGGATATGCTGATTCAGAAGATGCAGGAGTGGATTGAGCAAAATTTTCAGCACAGTTTTACTTTAGATGAATTAGCAGCGCAGTTTAATATTACAGTCAGGACCATGATCCGCCGTTTTAAAGCGGCTTTAGATGTTCCGCCGAACCAGTATGTTCAGGTAATTCGCATAGAAGCTGCGCGTAAGCGCCTAGAGGAGACTGAACAGTCCTTGGATTTTATTATGCAGGATGTCGGCTATAGCGACCCGAGTTCTTTTAGGCGCTTATTTCATAAAAAAACGGGACTGACCCCGTTAGAATACCGACGGAGATTTAGCCGGCGGTTTTAAGCAGCTACAGTTAAGCCTTTAAGCGGCAGCCTTCTTTACATAGCGCCCATGCAGCGCGAAGTACACTGCAATACATGCAAAGGCGGCAAATGCACTGTACAAGTACAGCTGTGAATAACTGATGTAGTCTAAAGACTTGCCAATAAAGTATGGGCCAAAACCCAGTCCAGCATCGAGGAAAATGAAGAAAGTAGAGGTCGCGAAACCCATGCGTTCGATACTTGAACTTTTAACAGCAATGGTCTGGCAGACAGATTGAATATTGCCGTAACCGAAGCCAAGCAAGGCTGCGCAAAGCAGCAGCATCCAAGAACTGCTGGTTATGCTGAGCAAAATCAAGGCAGCGCCCATAATCGCAAATGCCGGATACATGATGATATTCGCACCTTTGCGGTCCATCAGCGGGCCTGTAATTGGGCGGGAAATCAAAATAGCAATTGCATAGGTTAGAAAGAAAAACGAGGCGGTTTCTACCAGATCTATTTCTTTGGCATAAAAGTTAATAAATGAGAGTACGCCTGAATAGCAGATGGAGGCCAACAGCATAATCAATGAAATTGGCAAGGCTTTGGGCTCTACAAAACGCGATAAAAAGCTGGGTTTAGCCGGCTGACCCGCAGTATTATCTGAAGGCATTTTTACGGATTGCGGCAGATTCGGCACTTGAATTAAAAGCGCTACAATTAAGCAACTGACCGCTATTGCACTGGCGACAATAAAGATGGAGTGG
Source organism: Acinetobacter pragensis (assembly GCF_001605895.1). GTDB lineage: Bacteria > Pseudomonadota > Gammaproteobacteria > Pseudomonadales > Moraxellaceae > Acinetobacter > Acinetobacter pragensis. The sequence continues at coordinate 125,852 of NZ_LUAW01000013.1, read as the reverse complement.
TAGCCAATGTGCAGCATCATCCAAATTGCCAGAAATGGCCCAATGGCTGTACCCAGTGTACTGCTCATGCTGTAATAGCCAATGCCTTCACCGCGCCGTGCTGGCGGTAAAATTTGCGCAATAACGGTGCCTAAAACAGAAGATGCTATCCCCATCATAAAGCCATGCATAAAGCGTACAAACAGCAGCATGCCCACGCCAAAATGGATGAAGTATAGAAATGAGAACAGCAGAAAACCGATCAGTCCGGCAACCAGTGTTGTTTTGCGTCCAAAGCGTTCGAGAAACTGCCCGACCAGCAGGCGGCCGACTAAAGTACCGACAATAAACAAGCCCGAAACAAGGCCAGCCTGAGCAGTAGAAGCGCCTAATTCGGCCACAGCGTAGCCAACAATCACAACAACCAAGAGATAAAAAATCAATACCAGCTGAAAATTAATAGCGCTGACCAAAACGAAGTTTCTGGTCCATAAAGGAGTCTGATCATTCATGGCTTCGCTCCGCGGTTTGAGTTTCAAGCGCGGCGGTTAATTGATGAAGCAAATTGAGGCTGCGGGCAACTTCCTGACAGTCTAGCCGCTGAATCAGCTGCTGCTCAAAAAGGTCTATTTCTGCAGCGCATTGCTGATACAGATTTTGTCCAGCAACGCTTAAAACAAGTTTTTTCTGCCGTTTATCATCAGTTTGAACCTGAGTGACAATGTTCATTTGTGCAAGTATTTGCGTGCGCTTGGCAATTGAAGGCTTAGAGACATTCAAATAATCAGCAATTTCTATTGATGTGCAGCCTTGTTTATCATGAATAACAAACATGACTTGCCAAAGAGAATAATTGAGCTGATAAGGCAGCAGCAGGGTATTAACTTCATCACCGAACTTGCGGGCGCAGCGCATGAGGGATGCGCGGAAACTTAATGGGGAGTTCAAAATGGTTAACTAGGGTAACTAAATTAAATGCAACTTTACGCCTATTAAAATGCATTTTCAAGAATGCGCTGTACAGAAAATTTCTTGTGAAAGAGATGCCGGGTTCCTATTCAATTTAAGTCATTCAAAAATAATCTGATTGAGCTGTTATTTAAAAATTCACTGAATTGGAGAAAAGAAAAATACTCGATTTAACTGCAGTGTTTTAAACAGCTAATCTAAAAAGAAAATGGGGAACAAGGCGCACCCCTTATATCTTCCAACTTAAAAAAAGAATTTGCTGCCGTAAAATTTAATGTGGTTTCACAGGTTATTTGTTGAGCTTTCGGTATTCTTTCGGGCGCATTGGGCGGCTATTTTTCCAAAGCCCTTTTTTCTGCTTCTTGGCCTTTTCCTGCAAAGCTTTCATATGCTGAAGCTGTTTCTTATCACGGATATATTCTTCATATACCCATGCTGCGCCGCGCTTTACCATTTCTTCATTTACATTGCGCCGATAGCGGTAAATGACACCCACGCATCGCCCATAGCGGTCTACATCGGTAATTTTGACTCTGACCAGCTTTTTATAGACGAGGGCTTTAACAACGCGCTGTGACTCTTTGCCATAAGTTTGACTGGACTCAGGCGCATCAACATAAGCAAAACGCAGTTTGGTCTTTGAGCGGCGGATATTCAGCCGTGTGCAGGTGAGGGTATCGCCATCGCTGATTTGAATCACCCGGCACCAGTACGACCGGCCTTTTTTAAACGGTTTAAACAGTTCCGTAAGAAAAATATAAATTTTATGGCAAATAAATAGTAAAACAATGCAGAGCAACATGCCTAAAGCAATGAGCCAGCCAGAAGATAAGTTTGAGAGCATAAGAAAAAACTGCTGAATTTATCGATCCGTATCAAATAAATTCAGCAAAAGTTGGAGCTGTTAAGGACTTATATTGTAGATGAAATATGACTTATATTTTGTTTAAATTATCGGCTAACGATTAAAAAACGAATAATAATCAATGGATTGCTCTAAAAATATGCAAGTTTCTCAGATGCTGAATGAATTTATCGAATGGTAATCAATATCCATAGATATCCCAAATAGCCTAAGCAAAACAGATATTAATAACATTATTAAAATAGCCTAAGCAAAAATTTTTAACATTTCGTTTCGTAAAAAAAAATGCCGTGCATTTTGCTGACTATCTTTATGCCAAAACATTCCCATATTAATTTTAGGCAAGTCTACAGGAACTTCAAAAATATTCAGACACTTGGCAATTTGAAGATTGGACAGAATATGCTCTGGAATTGTCAGTACTGAATTTGGCTGCTGTACCAAAATTTGCAGAGCCGTTGAATAATGCTGGCAGCGCAAAATTATTTGCCGGGAAAGCTGCTTGCGGTTTAAAAAAATATCTTCTACCAAAACCCCTGTACGGCGTGAAGAAACCCCAATATGTGTAGAAGCAAGGTAAAGAGGTTCATTCATTTCTGTTTGCTGGGAGCAGACCACAAAACGGTCTTGCTTCAATTGTTTAAATTGAATTTTTTCACCAAAATCCTGTTCTAAATCAATCACAAAATCGATTTGTTGTGAAGCAAGATCAGCAGCAATATTTTTACGGTCTAATTTAATGCTGGAAAATTGAATATCGAATTGGCTCTGCTGAAAGTGTGCAACCAGCTTAGGAAAAATCAATGGTTCAATTTCATCATGCACAGCTATTTTTAAGCTGTGCACCATGCTTGGATCAAAACTTTGATTTTGCATAGAGATATTTTGAATCGCATATAAAGCATCTTTAACCGCAGGGTAAATCTGTTCAGAAAAAGGTGTCGGCAGCATTTTGCTGCCTGCGCGCACAAACAGATCATCCTGTAAATGCTGTCGCAGGCGCTGCAGCGCATGACTAGCTGCAGATTGGGTGATGCATAGCAGTTGTGCAGATTTTGATATGCTTTTTTGCTCATAAACGGCAATAAAAAGCGGATATAGATTGATATCAATACGGTGAAAAGCCGCCATATCCATATGATGTTTACTATGAATTTTATTCATGTTGAATTATAAAATTAAATCATTTTGTTCATAATAGTTTTCAGGTTAATGTGTTGTAAAGGCCAAATAACACTATATTTAAAAGGATCATGCCATGTTTGAGCTATCAGCACGCGCTCAGGATTATATTGAAAGAACAAAGCAATTTATTAAAGATGAACTCGAACCTATTGAAAATGAATTTTGGCATGAAGTTCATGAACTGAATCAAGGCGGTGACTGGACGACATGGCAATGGCCAGAACAGTTGGAAGGATTAAAAGCCAAAGCCAAGGCAGCAGGGCTTTGGAATATGTTTTTACCTTGCCCTGAACTGGGTCAGGGCCTGTCTGTACAAGAATATGCGCATATTGCTGAATTGTCTGGCCGCAGCCTGCTGGCACCAACCGTTTTTAACTGCAATGCGCCGGACAGCGGCAATATGGAAGTTATCTGGCGCTATGGCACAGAAGCGCAAAAAGAGCAGTGGCTCAAACCGCTTTTGGATGGGAAAATCCGTTCGGTTTTCTGCATGACAGAACCGGCTGTTGCCTCTTCAGATGCAACCAATATGGAAGCTACGGCGGTTGTTGCTGGTGATGAAATTGTGCTGAATGGTCGGAAATGGTGGTCATCCGGTTTAGGTGATCCAAATGCCAAAATCATTATTTTTATGGCGCATACTCCTGATGAATCTAAAGACCGTCATCATCAGCACTCAATGGTGTTAGTGCCTGTTGATACCGCGGGTGTAAAAATTGAACGTATGCTGCCGGTATTTGGTGACTATGACGCTCCGCATGGGCACGGCGAAATCAGCTTTAACAATGTCCGTGTACCGGTTTCAAGCTTTATTGGCGGTGCAGGCCAAGGCTTTGAAATTGCGCAAGGCCGCTTAGGCCCAGGCCGTATTCATCACTGTATGCGCTGTATTGGCGCGGCTGAAAAATCTTTAGAATTGATGATTGACCGCGGTATGAGCCGAACGGCATTCGGCAAAGAAATTTTGAAATTAGGCGGCAATATGGAACGTGTTGCAGATGCCCGTGTTGCGATTGATCAGGCACGCTTATTGACCTTATACGCAGCCTATAAAATGGATACTTTAGGCAATATGGCGGCGCTGACAGAAATTTCCGCAATTAAAGTCGTTGCGCCGAGTGTTTTGGAAAAAGTGGTTGATATGGCGATACAAATTCACGGCGGTGCAGGTGTCTCCCGTGATACACCATTGACCGGATTTTTTGCGCAGGCACGGTCTTTGCGATTAGCAGACGGCCCAGATGAAGTACATAAGGGCATGATTGCTAAGCTTGAACTGACAAAACGCGGCTACAGTTCACGCCGAAAAAAATAGTCAGCGCAGGCAGACTTATACGCATGGCTGAAATGCGCGCGCCATGCTATAAGAAATGTATACTTTTTAACAATGCATAATTGAATTGCGCATATTTAAAAAATGCACAATCAACGTCAAAAAAATTCAGAGTTTAGGAAATAAAGAATGTCAGTCATTGATGTTGGCGGAACAGTCCGTGAGGGTGAAGAATTAGATGTCAGCGCGGTGAGTAACTGGCTCATTGAAAATGGTTCAGAAATTACTGGCCCAGTTGAAGTGACACAATACTCTGGCGGCGCATCTAACTGGACATACCGGCTTAAGTATGAAAATGCAGACCTGATTTTACGCCGCCCGCCTAAAGGTACCAAGGCGAAGTCAGCACATGATATGGCGCGTGAATACAATGTGCAAAAAGCCTTGGCTGAGTTCTATCCGGTTTTGCCGGAAATGGTGGCTTTGTGTCAGGATCAATCTGTCATTGGCTGTGATTTTTATGTGATGAAACGGGTTGAAGGCATTATTCCCCGCGCCAATTTACCCAAAGATTTGAATTTTAATGAAGCGCAAGTGCGTGAACTCTGTATCAATGTCATTGATAAATTAATTGAACTGCATCAAGTGCCGTATCAGGGTACAGAACTGGAAAAAATAGGTAAAGGGGAAGGCTATTGCCGCCGTCAGGTTGAAGGCTGGGACGCCCGCTATGAAAAAGCCAAGACCTTGAATGTACCGTCCTTTAAATATGTGCGCAACTGGTTGAAAGCACATATTCCTGAAGATACAAATACCTGCGTTATTCACAATGACTGGCGTTTTGATAACGTCATTTTAGATCCGGAAAATCCGACAAAAGTGATTGGTGTACTGGATTGGGAAATGGCGACATTGGGTGATCCGCTCATGGATTTAGGTTCTGCTTTAGCTTATTGGGTTGAAGAAAAGGACAATGCGATTTTCAAAGCGACGCGCCGGCAACCAACTAATCTAAAAGGCATGTTCACCCGAAAAGAAGTTGTAGATTATTATTTGGAAAAAACCGGCCTGCACACAGACAACTGGACCTTTTACGAAGTCTTCGGCATTTTCCGTTTAGCGGTAATTGCGCAGCAGATCTATTACCGCTATTACCATAAGCAAACCAATAATCCAGCCTTTAAAGATTTCTGGATTGTCATTCATGCCTTGCATATTCGCGCATTAAAATTAATTGGCCTGCAAAAAATGGAGGCGAATGATATTGCGCACAAATATATTGAAAAAATGAAGGATATCTTAGGAAAATGACCACGATTTATTTGGTTCGCCATGGGCAAGCTTCATTTGGCGCAGAGAGTTATGACAAACTTTCTCCGAATGGTGAGCTGCAAGCGCAGGTGCTAGGCCAGTATTTTGATCAAATTTTAAAAGAAGCGCCTTATGCTGTTGCCGGATCTATGCAGCGTCACCAGCAAACGGCCAGTTTGGCACTGGAAAAATGCTTTCCAGAAAGTGAAGTTATGACAGACAGCGCGTGGAATGAGTTCAACCATCAGCAGGTTTTTGCCCAGTATGAACCGCGTTTTAATGAACCGCATTTACTTAAGGAAGATGTGGCGAAGGAGTCCAATCCGCGCGCGTACCTGGCCAAAATCTTTGAAGGTGCGATCGGCCGCTGGACTGGCGGTGAGTATCACCACGAATATGAAGAATCTTGGCCGCATTTTAAAAGCCGTGTAGAAACTGCATTGCAAAATTTATGTGATGAATTAGCGGAAACGAAGCCGCGCTATGCAGTGGTGTTTACATCCGGCGGCGTAATTTCGGTGGCTGTGGGTAAAATTTTAGGCTTAAGCCCTGAAAAAACTTTTGCGCTGAACTGGGCAATTGCCAATTCTAGCCTGACGACATTGCGTTTAGTCGGCAATGAGCCGCAGCTGCTAAGTTTAAACGAACATCATTTTATTAAAGCTGCCAATCCAAGTTTATTGACATGGATTTAATTAAAAAAATAAAGGAACAAGTCATGGCGAAAACAATTTTAATTACAGGTGCAAGCTCAGGGATTGGAGCAGGCATGGCGCGTGAATTTGCGCAAAAAGGCTATAATCTTGCTATTTGCGCTCGGCGGTTAGAGCGGTTAGAAACATTGAAGCAAGAGTTGGAAAGCCAATATGGCATTAAAGTGATTGCAAAAATCTTGGATGTAACCAACTACGATCAAGTTTTTGAAGTGTTCCGTGCATTTAAGGCTGATTTTGGCACCATTGACCGCGTGATTGTCAATGCGGGAGTCGGTGAAGGGCGCCGCATTGGTAAAGGAAATTTTGAAATTAACCGTGCAACTGTAGAAACTAACTTTATTTCCGCTTTGGCGCAGTGTGAAGCCGCTGTGGAAATTTTCCGTGAACAAAATGCAGGGCATTTGGTGGTGATTTCATCCATGAGCGCAATGCGCGGCATGCCAAAACACTTGACTGCTTACGGCGCAAGCAAAGCCGGTGTTGCACACTTGGCAGAAGGCATTCGTGCGGAGCTGATCAATACGCCAATCAAAGTATCAACCATCTTCCCAGGCTATATCCGTACAGAAATTAATGAAGGCGCGAAAAAATTGCCTTTTGAAGTAGATGAAAAAACTGGTTCACGCTTGTTGGCTGCCGAAATTGAAAAAGAGCCGGTCAAAGCATATGTGCCAAAGTGGCCTTGGCTGCCGTTAGGCACCATAATGAAAGTATTGCCTTTAAAGTTAGTGATGAAATTAGGCTAGTTTCACCGCCAAATAAAAAAGCTCCGTATGGAGTTTTTTTATTTTTTAACATGCAGTGCTTAAAACACAAGTTTCGGATTTTCTCTGCTGTTGTATATTTTTATACTAAGAAGAACAGAGGAGGCTGACACTATGAATCATGCTGAAATGCTCAAGCAGAATCAATATGACCGAATTGCAGATGCAATCGCATACATTCATCAGAATTTTAAGCAGCAGCCAAGCTTAGATGAAATTGCTTCATCTGTTCATCTCAGTCCAATTCATTTTCAAAAACAGTTTAAGGATTGGGTCGGGGTCAGCCCCAAAAAGTTTCTGCAATATATCAGTGTTGAATATGCTAAAAAAATTTTGGAACAAAGCGCTGAGTTTTCAATGTCAGATGCAGTCTATGAAACTGGATTTTCAAGCCCAAGCCGCTTGCATGATCTTTTTATTCAGATAGAAGGCATGACACCTGCTGAATTTAAAAATCAAGGCAAAAACTTGGTCATTTCATACAGTTTTGCAGATACACCTTTTGGAGAAGTGATTATCGCATCTACCCACAAAGGGATTTGCCATATGGCTTTTGAAGAAAGCCGCGAGCTGGCATTCCGGCAATTATTTGATGCTTTTCCGCTTGCACAATTTATAGAGCAGACGGATGCTTTTCAACAAAGTGCTTTGTGTATATTTACTAATGCAAAGTCATTGCCAAGCATTAAACTGCATTTAAAAGGGACGCCATTCCAGCTAAAAGTCTGGCAAAGCCTGATGAAAATACCGATGGGCCAGCTCAAGACTTATGGCGATATTGCGCAGAATATTGAAAATCCCCAAGCCCATCGGGCTGTAGGCACAGCTATAGGCAGCAATCCTGTCGCATTTTTAATTCCATGCCATCGAGTAATCCGTTCCACAGGCATTATTGGCGGCTATAAATGGGGAGCGCCGCGCAAAACCGCTATGATTGGCTGGGAAGGAGTGAAAACGCATGAACCTGCTTGATGACCGTAAACCCGAATCAGCATTCAGTGCTCCTTGGCACAATTTACTTCCTTATGATGGCTGTGTGGAATATCGCGGGCTGATTTTATCAGAGCCAAAAGCCAATGATTATTTTCAGCATTTTATGCAGTGTATTCAATGGCGTCATGATGAGGCAGTCATTTTTGGCAAACGCATTTGCACAAAGAGAAAAGCAGCATGGTACGGTGACGGTGATTATTCATATACGTATTCAGGCGTAGAGAAAACAGCATTGCCATGGACAGATGCGCTATTAGAATTAAAGGCTGTAATAGAAGCGAATTGCGGTGAACATTTCAATTCCTGCCTGCTGAATTTATATCATGATGGCAGTGAAGGTATGGCGTGGCATAGCGATGGTGAAACTGCCTTGAAAAAGAACGGAACTATTGCGTCTCTTAGTCTTGGCGCAGCCCGCCGCTTTTTATTTAAACATAAGCAAACGGGAGAAAAAGTAGAGACGCTTTTAGCGCATGGCAGCTTGCTGTTAATGAAAGGCACAACACAAAGCAATTGGCTGCATCACTTGCCGGTCAGCCGGAAAGTTCATACGCCGCGAATTAATCTGACGTTTAGGAGCATGTCTGAATAACCTGATATTGCAAGATCATTCAGACTTTGAAACAGTCCGTATTTAAAGCATTCTGCTTAATTATTATTTAAATATTTTTTGATTCAATAGCTTTAATGCATGAGCTTTCCAGCTTGATTCAGGATAGTTTTATTATGCTGTTTTACCTGTAAAGCCACTTCATGTGTTGTTTTCTCGCCCATGATATTGCGTTCAACGGTATAGAGATATGAACCGCTTTTAAACGTGTAATGATGATTTCCGCCGCTGCCGTCAAATGTGACGGAACCTTGATTTAAAATTAAAGATGGCTTTGCAGCTTGTTTTTGATTGGCCTTCCAAGAAGCGTAGCGGTATTGGCCATTGCTGAGTTCATCAATACGTACCATAAAGCTCAGGGTTTTAAAACTGAAAACTGGCGCTTTGAACTTCTGCAATGATGGATGCAGCTGCTGTTTCTGCTGTGCAATTAAATTTTGTTTATATTGCTGTTCAGCCTTGCTGCTGTAATTGACTGCAGTTATTTTTCCGCCATCCAGCCAAACCTTGCCCTCATCCAGCATCAGGCCTCGCCAGCCCATAGAGCTCCATTGGCTAAGCTTAGAGCGGGCAATGTCCTGTTTCAGCTGAGTATCAAAGACCTGATTAAAGCGTTTTTCCATGTCTGCAGCACTTTGAATCGCTGGAATTGGCGCTTCCCGCTGCAATGGATAACGGATATTTTGAATAATAGCCCGCTGATTGTTCTGCTGAAAATTCTGGATAATCCGATTCACTTGCTGCTGTTCTGAATTTGTCAGAGCAAATGCGGATGTACTGCCAATTGCGATTATGACTGCAAGCGCAGCTTTATAGATCATGGGAATTTACCTTCTGCTTTTTCAGAAACCACAATTAGTAAAGTCAGCCTGCAGGATTAAGAACCTTAAAAGAGGCTAAGCCTGCAAGAAAACGGCATTTTATTTAAATACAATATCAGTCTTATGACTTAGCTTAGCCGTAATCACGTATCTATTTGGTAGCACAGGCCTCTAATCAAAATATTTCCTAGAATTGTTAAGGCAGAGATTAGTCTGCAAAGAAATGCCTCAATGCATCCTGTAAAGCGACTTGCCAAACAGCATAGGAATGTCCGCCTGCATAACTTTTGTAAGTCACATCATGCCCTTGAGCTTTTAAGTCCGCTGCGACAATTGGAGCTGTCTCTAAAATGCTTAGATCATTATTATTACGTGAGCTTTCATAGCTGTTGGCAGAAATAAACCAATGCTGTTCAGGCGATGTTTTTTGAGAACGAATAATTTTGCTCATGCCGTTGGGTTTATCCACTTGATCGGCCTGCCACCAAAAAGAGCCAGAAAGCGGTACAGCATGACTAATCTCCTTCGGATATTGCAGGGCCAAGTAAGCAGAACTCAGACCGCCTAAGCTTGAACCTAGCAGGACGGTTTTTTTCTTATTACGTTTATTCGGCAAATGCTGGTCTATCCACGGCAATAATTCTTGACCAAAAAATGCTTTAAATTCAGGATTCGGTGTCAACTCTTTAGGTCTTTCAGCGTCATTTGGCGCAGAAACAAAGACGGCTTGAATAGGCGGAAGCTTGCCTTGTTCAACTAAAATATCCAATGCTTTAAATTCAGGATTCGGTGTCAACTCTTTAGGTCTTTCAGCGTCATTTGGCGCAGAAACAAAGACGGCTTGAATAGGCGGAAGCTTGCCTTGTTCAACTAAAATATCCAATGCTTTAGGCACCTGCAGCAAGTCCGCATATTGTTTGCCATCAAAGAAGATAGCTGTAATGTAATCTTGCTGTGAATTTTTAGACTTGGATTGGTAAATTTGGATACTGCGCTGATTCTTTAAGCCTTTGCTGTCTAAGGTATATGTTTTAACTTCGGGATCTGGCGTATCGGCATAATCCTGCGGGTTGATAAATTTTGGCGCATCTTTCAACGTTGCATAGTTTTCATTGCGCAGCCCAGAAGTGTCATTTAAAGGCAAATACCGATGCGGATTATAAGGATCAAGTTTTTGGACTTGCAGTACTGTACGGCGCTGCGCGCGGGATTCTTTTAAGCTTGAATCTAAATGCGGACAATAGTGGGATAAATAACCCTCCACATTTGGAAGATCTACAGCAAAACTATAGCTGCCTATAAACTGATTGCTCACAATCGCTTCTTTAAACCAAATATCTGTCTTCGGAATACGGGTCAGCCATTCATGGTCATTGCTTGGCCCGCCAATTAGCCGGACATTCTGCTGCGCTCCGCGCCATAAAAAAATCACGCGGCTGGTCTTGTCATCAAGCTGCTCAATCCATGGAGTCCCTTGCTGTGCAGCAGCATGCCAAAACTCTTCAATTATTTTAGCTGTCTGTTGCGGATGAGCATTAATTTTTGACTGCAGCTGCATCAAACGCGGGCTTTGTGGCTTAATTGCTTCACACGGAGCGGCATAGCTTAAGTTTTTATGCATTTCTGTCCATGTGGACTGTGAGTTTTCTTTTGCAAAAAAGCTGCGGGAAGGTGAGTGCAAAGCCTGATGCCAGCAGTATTGAATAGAATTTTTTTTGCAGCATAAAGATAAAGAATCAGCAAGAAATCTACATAAATGATAATCATTATTAATTATTGCTTCCAGCAAAAAAAAGAAATTTCTTTTGAAATTCAAACAACAGGTATATTGGTCAATGAATTAGCTCCACAGATCATTTAAAATATAAAAAGCCGAGATCTGATGATTTGCCTATGTTGTTAAAAGCCGCCACCATCGCATTAATTCCTGCTTTAATCATTCAGGGAACCCGCGTAAAAAAAAATACGCCGCGGCTGCCAGAGCCGGATGGTGCACGTGAAGGCCAAACGGGTACAGGAACGCCCTTGTCCATTTTAATTGTGGGAGACTCGGCTGCGGCTGGCGTGGGAGTATCTACTCAGGATGATGCTTTGCTTGGGGCTGTTATTGATGAGTTGAAACTGGATTTTGCGCTGGATTGGAAATTGCATGCGCAGTCTGGAGATAACAGCAGGCAAATCATTCAAAAAATAGACGCTTTAAACTCTTGCCATTATGATGTGGTGCTGACTTCCGTCGGTGTGAATGATGTCACTCAGCTGTTGTCTGCAAAGCAATGGATTAAAAAACAGCATGAACTGTATGCTTTAATTCAAAATAAATTCAGTCCAAAGCTTGTGATTGCTGCCGGTGTACCGCCTATGCATATGTTTCCGGCATTGCCAAATCCTTTAAGCTGGCTGTTTGGGCAATATGCACAGCAGATGAATCAGCAGCTGGAAAAATTTGTGCAGGAAAAGCAGCATATGCAGTGGATTGAATATGACTTGCAGAAATACCGCGCGCTGAACTTGCAAATGGCCGATGACGGTTTTCATCCCAGCAAGGAAATTTATCAACTGTGGGGGAAAGAAGTGGCGAGTATCATCCGCCAGCAGTTTTAAAACCTGTTGATTATGGCCTGCTGAGGCTTTTCGAAGCTGCTTGAATTGAAAATTATGAAAGATGATGTGCTGAATCCCCTTAATGCTTTAAATACTCAGGCTGCTGATGCTGTCATTGAGACGCATCCCTTGCATCCATTTTTGCCTAAGAATGGAAAGCTTTTAATGCTCGGCAGCTTTCCGCCGCCCAAAACGCGCTGGAAAATGGATTTTTATTACCCCAATTTTCAAAATGACATGTGGAAAATCTTTGGCTTATGCTTCTTTCAAAATAAAAACCATTTTTTGAATGTGGATAGCAAAACGTTTAAAGAGCAGCAGATTCGCGATTTTCTGAATGAAAAAGGCATTGGGATTTTTGATACGGCGTCTCAAGTGATCCGCCTGAAAGGCAATGCTTCAGATAAATTTTTGCAGATTCATACTGTGACAGATATCGAAATGCTGTTAAAGCAAATGCCTGATTGCCATAGCATTATGACGACAGGAGACAAGGCAACAGATACGCTTATGTTGTCGATGCCTGACAATACGCAGAAGCCGATAATCTGCGCTTCCAGCCATGCGCATTTTGCAGGGCGCAATTTGACGCTGTACAGAATGCCATCTTCTTCGCGCGCGTATCCTTTAGCGCTAGAGAAAAAGGCAGAAGCTTATTATTCCTTATTTTTAGAAATAGGCTTACTTTAAGTGGTTTTAAGAAATAAAAAATATAAATCCGTCATGCACTGATCAGCCTAAAAGGATTCAGCCGGCATCATGTACGGATATTTTACCCATTTATAACCATAGACCTGAAAATCACGGACATTTTTGAAATCATTCCAAATTAATTTGCTGCCTTTCGTCCACTTTAATGCGCGTATTCGACGGTTTACCATGGCCAGCTCAGCCTCGTTGGCGGGCCGTAAATCACCAATTTCTGCATAAAGCCGAATACCGGGGAAATCTTTAAATTGACCTTTGTATAGCGACTGAAGCCAAAATAACGAGCTGCTGTTGATGGCTTGAATGCACGCTTTAGGATGATGGCTTAAATTCGCTTGCAACGCCTCTGAAAAGCTGTCAAAAAAGAAACCGCGGGCAGACGTATCATGCAGAAACAGCGTGCCAATTGGGGTAATGGTCGGCTGTAAATCATTGTCTACAGTGGCTATTGAGCAATGCATGGATGCTTTCTGAGCCTGCGCTATTACCTTGCGTATATGAACCCATTCCTGAGGTTTCATTCATTCACCTATATTATTTTAGTTTTATTGAATATTTAATATAGCAAGATCAGGTCTGAATTATTTGCCGATAGCTTGAAATGAACTGGTCATTCAAGCCATTGTAAAAATAACACTGAGAATTTTTCAAAACACCGTGGCGTAGAGGTTCTTAAGCATATTTTTTTGCCATGACCACACAGGCGACAACCGCGGCAGACACGGCAATCATCAGCAGTGTGATGTGCTCATTTAAAATAATGGCGCACAGCATGAGTCCGATAAATGGCTGAACCAGCTGAATCTGACCAATTTTTGCAATACCGCCCAATGCAAGGCCTTTGTACCAAAAGAAAAAACCAATCAGCATGCTGAATAGCGAGACATATGCTAAACCTAAATAGGCTGTTCGCGGAATGCGGCTAAAGTCCTGAGGGATATATATCCAGCTGATGAGCAGCATAAGCGGCAAAGCCATGACCAGCGCCCAGCAAATAACCTGCCAGCCGCCTAGACTGCGCGATAGCATGCCGCCTTCGGCATAACCCAATCCGCACAGCAGAACAGCTGCAATCATATAGGCATCGCCAATTGAAATGCCATGCAGCCCAGATTGATACAGCATGAAGAACATTACTGCGCTGCTGCCAAGGCCGGCATAAATCCAAAAGGCTGTTTGCGGCAATTCTTTGGCGCGCAGCACCGCAAAGAAAGCGGTCGATAAAGGCAGCAGGGCAATAAAGATCAATGAATGCGCGGCACTGAGGGTTTGCAGGGCAAGAGCTGTAAAAAACGGAAACCCGGCAACGACACCAATTGAGACGATGGCTAATGATTTTAGCTGCGCGGCAGATGGTCTTTGCTGTCTAAGGATGAGCAACAGCATAATCGCAATACTTGCGGCAATCACAGCCCGTATTCCAGTCAAAAATTCAGGGCTGAAGCCTTGAACAGCTAGACGGGTTGCCGGCATTGAACCGGCAAAAATCAAGACGCCAATAAATCCATTCAGCCAGCCTTGATGAATGCTCTTCATGTTTTTATTCCCAGAGATGATATGCAGGCAGATATAAGGAATTTAAGCGAAGAGATAAGAACTGGACAGATACAGTGCAATACAATTATAAAGAACTGTTATGGGTAGATATCCCATACAATTTGATTTTTATTCTGCATTTTTATAAGCTGAAATACAGCAGATTAAGCGTTACTCAGGCCAATTTCGTAATTTGCTGCAATACATTTTGAGCATTAGGACAATATAAAAAATGGCGGCGACAAAAATTGAATATGTGATGCAGCTGGTTCAAAAACAAGTCAGTCAAAATTTACTTACTGTTGGCACCCGCGTTCCCTCTGTACGCCAATACGCGCAGCAGCTGAACTGTTCTGTATCGACCGTTGTAGAAGCCTATGCAAGATTGGTCAGTCTTGGTGTTTTAGAATCTCGGATTGGCGCAGGATATTTTGTTTGCCGTCCATCGACAGCATCTGGGTTATTGGCAGAACGCGGAATTGAATATAGCCGTGAAGTCGATCCGCTTTGGATCTCCCGCCAGTCGTTGGATGCTCCTGAGGAGATGTTAAAGCCCGGCTGCGGCTGGCTGCCGAAAGAATGGATGCCGGAGCAAGCCATACGTAAAGCGCTGAAGGCCGTAGCAAAATCAAAAAGCAGCCTGCTTCTGGATTACTCAATTCCTCATGGGCATGTGGATTTAAGGCGCTATGTTGCGCGAAAACGTGAGGCTTATGATGTTGAATTGAATTTAAATCAGATTTTGGTCAGTGATTCTTCAACGCAATCAATTGATTTGATTTTCCGGCATTTATTGAAGGCCGAAGATACGGTCATTATTGATGATCCTTGTTATTTTAACTTTAGGGCCTTAATCAAGGCGCATGGCCTCAACTTTATTGCAGTGCCTTTCACTAAAAATGGACCAGATGCAGCACTATTTAAGCAAGCGCTTCAATACCAGCCTAAGCTGTATTTAACCAATTCGGGGATACATAATCCTACCGGCACCGCGCTTTCTATGCAGACAGCCTATGAAATAGCAAAACTTGCAGAAAAAAATGGCCTTTATATTATTGAAGATGAGATCTTCACCGATTTTGAATATGCACCGGCGCCGCGCTATTTGACTTTACTGGGTTTAAAGCAGGTGATCCAAATCGGCAGCTTCACCAAAACCTTATCTGCGGCTATTCGCTGCGGATATATCATTGCGCAAGAAGAAATGATTGATCAACTGATTGATCTGAATATTGCGACACATTTTAATAGCAGCCATTTAAATGCCGAAATTATTTATCAGGCATTGATGGACAGCAGTTATTTGCGCCATATTGAATGGCTGAAAAAACAGCTGCATAAATCTATGATTGAGACCGTTAAAAAGCTGGCAATCCTGAATATTCATCCTGTACTTTTGCCTAAAGCGGGCATTTTTTTATGGTGCCGATTGCCTAATCAGATAGATGCCATTCAATTGTCACAGCGCTGCTTGGCCAAAGGAATCATTCTAGCGCCCGGGAATTCTTTCAGCCAATCTGAAAATGCAGGCCAATTTATCCGTTTTAATGTCGCACAATGTACCGATAAAAAGGTTTTCGATGTTTTAACCGAAGTTTTAGAAGAGCTGAAAATGCGTGATGCTGTTTAAAATTTATGGAGATCTAAGGCTTAGCCATCATATTCTACATAATCCCATAAGTTTAATCGGGCCTTAATTTCTTTACGGATATTCGGCATCAAAGGCAATAATGTACCGTCTAGCCAAAGGCTCAACGCTTGTGATGTCAGCTCTTGATTCTCAGTATCCAGCAGTTTTGCGCCTTTAACTAAAATCAAAGTTTCTTCCGAAGCCGCGGTTTCAATGCCCTTAAATAACACTTGCAGCTCATGGCCTGTATCTTGAATCAGCCATTCCAGCTCAATTTGAATATTTTGGTTTGATTTTAAAACGGCTTGTCCTGCAATGAATTCGCTGTCCGTTAAGCAGTCATGTTCGACACGGACTTTTGACAACACCCATTCTTGCGCTGCTAAGTCTTCTAAAGTCTTATACGGCGTTAAAATGTCACTTAAATTGAACTGACGGCTTAAATCAAAAAATTGCATGGGGAGTGGTCACAAAGCAGAAAATAAAGGGAGAAGCGTTAATCTTGCAATTTTAATGTAATGAAAAACAGCTGTAAAACCTTTGCACTGATTGATCTTTTTTATGTATAAATAATATGCAAAATTAAATAAGAAATTCACTATGCTTGAAGAAGTAAAAAGCCCTATAGATTTAAGAAGGCCTGATGATGCATTGCAATGGGCAAATGAAGCGAATATTAAAAGGCCTTGGCGGTATAGCATTTTTGATTATTATGCAGATGAAATTCTGCAGCAGGCGGCTTACGGCCAAATTCTTGAAATTGGCGCAGGTCCAGGCTATTTAGCCAAGCATTTGCTGCAGCGCTGTCCTCATATTCAATACACGGCATTTGATTTTTCAGACGCCATGCATACGCTTTCAAGAAATAAGCTGGATACAGAGGAATTGGCAAGAAGCCAATTTATTACAGGTGACTTTAAACAGCCTGAATGGGAGCGCTTAATCGCCGGCCAAAGCGCTCAACGCGGTTTTGATGTGATTATGATCCATCAAGCGCTGCATGAATTAAGACATAAAGTTCATGCACCATTATTTCACCAAGCTGTGAAGAAATTGATGCATGAGAACAGCCTTTATTTTGTTTGTGACCATATATTTGCCGCCGGGGCAATGCAAAATAATGATTTATATATGTCAATCGATGAACATCTTGACGCTTTGCATCAAGCCAATTTCAAGAAAATTCAATTTATCCGTGAATTAAAAGGTCTCGCTGTATTTAAAGTTAAAGAGTAAACGCCTTTGAGTGAAATGAAGTAGAAAGTTAAATGCAAGCACATTGTAATTACATCATCCATTCAATTGGCAAGTATGAGACGGCATGCATGGTAAATCTTTGAAATCTAGTCGTATTCGGGTCTGCTTTTAGCTCTTGAATAGAACCATCAGTGCGGCGGTTCAGCCAAATAATTTGGTTGTTATCATTCAATTTGAGTTCATATGCAACTTGCGGCAGATATTGGTCTAGGCTTTTAGATATTTGGTTCTGTAATTTTTCTGACTCAACCACTAAGCCAACTTCGGTATTAAGATTGGCCGAACGCGGATCAAAATTAAAAGAGCCAATAAACACCATGCCGTCAATATCAAAAAATTTAGCATGCAGGCTGGATGCATTTTTACCTTTGGCGGGAATGACATTGCCTGTCATTACTTCATACCAAGTGCGTTTTTTTCTTTCAATATAAGGTTTAAATTCGTAGAGCTGAACACCGCTTGCTAATAAATCATGACGGTATTTTTGATAGAACGCATGCACAACAGCAACATCATTGGCAGCTAATGAATTGGTCAATACACGCACTTTGACCTTGTTCTTTGCTAAACCGGCTAAATAATCAGTGCCGCGCCGAGTTGGCACAAAATAGGCAGAAACCAATTCGATATGCTCTTTAGGCTCTCCCATATAGTGAATCATTTGATTATAAATCAGCTGCTGTTTTGTGGCTTTTCCACGGATTTTTTCTGGGCTGTCTGCGACAAAATGGGCGGGCGCCCAATTGAATGACCGCTGTCTTAAGTTTTGGTCTAATTGCTTCTGCTCAAATTCAATTTTGTTTTCCACATTATTTTTTTGAACAGCATCCTGCTCATATTGCCGGTTCAGCTGTGCCAGACTGTCTTTTGAACCTGTTCCTATGAGCTGGCGCACGTCATAGCTGAGCGTGTCATTCCAAAAATCCTGAAAAACCTGATTGGCATGATTAACTGCATTTCCATAAAAAAGAATGTCCAAATCGGTAAATTGGAAACTTTCACTGGCGTCGAAATATTCCCGGCTGATATTGCGCCCGCCTGTGACCGCAATGGCGCCGTCTGCAATAATCAGTTTGTTATGCATGCGGTGGTTGATCCGCTTAAGATGAAAGGCATAATCAATCACCCGGAGCTTTCTGAATTTATAGGGATTGAACAGCTTAATTTCAAAATTTGGATGCGATGCTAAGGCTTTTAAAGCATGGTCCAGCTGAGTGCCGTTTTGATCATCAATGAGCAGTCTGACTTTAACGCCGCGCTGCGCTGCTTTCAACAGTTCATGCAGCATCATGTGGCCAATATAATCGTCTTTCCAAATATAGTATTGCAGGTCAATATTGTGCTGCGCTTTGCGGATTAAATGCACCCGTGAAGCAATACTGATAAAGGCGTCATCCAGCGCTAAATATCCTGTCAGGCCTTGCGCCAGTTCTGCATCTTTATTGCTTTGATCCAGCCAATGTTCTGCATGGGGTTTAATTGGGGTTTCCTGTTTTGAAGTATTCATAGGCAAACTGCACCCCGTGAGCAGAAGAAACATTAAAGAAAATGAAACAGCTGGTTTGGGCAAATGAATCTGCATATTTATTTTTAGGGAATTAAAAAGTTATAAGCGCATATTATCATCATGTTAAAGGTTGAATCATAGAATAAAAAGCGGTTACTGTAGGTCATCTGTTAATCTTGCCATCAAAGGATGTTCATTCCATGAAATCACGTGCAGCCGTCGCATTTGGACCGGGTCAGCCCTTGGAAATTGTAGAAATTGACGTCGCGCCGCCAAAAGCGGGTGAGGTCTTGGTTAAAATCAGCCATACAGGTGTTTGCCATACCGATGCCTTTACGCTGTCCGGTGATGACCCAGAAGGCGTATTTCCAGCAGTTTTAGGGCATGAAGGTGCAGGTGTTGTTGTTGAAGTCGGTGAAGGTGTGACCAGTGTAAAGCCTGGCGATCACGTGATTCCTTTATATACGGCGGAATGCGGTGAATGCTTATTCTGCAAATCGGGTAAAACCAACCTTTGTGTGTCCGTACGCGCGACTCAAGGCAAAGGCTTGATGCCAGACGGCACCACTCGTTTTTCTTATAAGGGCCAGCCGATTTACCACTACATGGGCTGCTCAACATTCTCTGAATATACTGTGGTGGCGGAAGTTTCTTTAGCAAAAATCAACCCCGAAGCCAATCATGAGCATGTTTGCTTGCTGGGCTGCGGTGTAACAACCGGTTTAGGCGCAGTTAAAAATACGGCCAAAGTTCAAGAAGGCGATACCGTTGCTGTATTTGGCCTAGGCGGAATTGGCTTGGCAGTGGTTCAAGGCGCGCAAAAAGCCAAAGCGGGCCGGATTATTGCTGTAGATATGAACCCAGAAAAATTCAAGCTGGCTGAAGAGTTCGGCGCTACAGATTTCGTGAATCCTAAAGATTATGACCGCCCTGTACAGGAAGTTATTGTTGAAATGACCGGCTGGGGGGTAGACCACTCATTTGAATGCATTGGCAATACCAATGTAATGCGTTCTGCATTGGAATGCGCGCACCGTGGCTGGGGTCAGTCCGTCATTATTGGTGTCGCTGGAGCGGGTCAGGAAATTTCTACACGGCCTTTCCAGCTGGTCACTGGCCGCACTTGGAAAGGCACGGCATTTGGCGGTGTCAAAGGCCGTTCGCAGCTGCCGGGCATGGTAGAAGAAGCCATGAGAGGCGATATTAAGCTTGAGCCATTTGTAACCCATACTATGGGGCTAGATAAAATTAATGAAGCTTTTGATTTAATGCATGAAGGAAAGTCTATTCGCTCTGTTGTGCATTTTGATGATTGATAAGTTTCTGATTTAACAATTAAAACCAAGCCTAGGCTTGGTTTTTTACATTTCTGAAAAATATATTTTAATGTGGCTTATCTCTATGTGATTGATTATTCTTTGCAGCAGTTCAGCAATACATAAATCAAATTCAGCAAGCCATAGCTGGATATGAATGATCTGCCGCGTTGGCAAAAGATGACATATTGTCTGACAGAAAATGCAAATAAATCGTAAATGATGGATTTTGACCCGAATTGACATAGAACAGAAAATAGCAGCGTAATATCTTGGCATCACAATAACGAACACTTGTATATTATTTTTCATATCATTCAATTAGAAGAGGGCAGTATGCATACACGTGCAGAATACAAGCCGGAATGGATCCGCGAAGATTTTGTTGATTTTCTTGCAGAAAAAATTGACTCAATTTGGGCATGGAAAAAAATCAAAGCTGAAATCATCAGTGTAAAACCATTAAGCACCGACTTTATTCAGCTGCAGCTGCGCCCGAACAAAAACTTTAATGTTCAAGCCTATCAGGCCGGACAGAGCGTGCTTGTCACTGTGGTAATTGGCGGTGTACGCCAGCAGCGCAGCTATTCCATCGTGCAGGCTTCACCGCAAGGCTTAATCAGTATTGCTGTTAAAAAACAAGGTTTGGTTTCAAATGCATTGGCTGCACAGCCGCTGGGTGCAGTTGTCGAGATTTCTCAGCCTCAGGGTGACTTCATATTAAAGCCATCTGAGCGTGCTCCTTTGATGATTGCATCAGGAAGCGGCATTACTGCAATTTATGCACTGATTAATGCGCATTTGATGAGCAGCCAGCAACCTGTTGACCTTGTCTATTTCAGCCGTGACAGCGCATATGCGGCAGAGCTGCAAGCATTGGCTGCAAATTACCCGCAGTTAAAATTGCATTTGATTAACACTGCACAGCAGAAACAGCACTTAACGCAAGAATTGCTTAGTGGGTTGGTTGAAGGTTTCCAGCAGCGTGACTGCTATGCCTGCGGCGCTGCTTCAATGATGCAGAGCATTCAGCAGATTTACGCTCAATCCGCCTTAGATGCTCAGCTTCATATGGAATATTTTCAAATTCCTATTGATGAAACGCTCGCGGAGCAGCCTGTTAGATTTTTGCGGTCTCAGCAAAATTTTCAAGCCCGAAGCAATCTGCTGGAAAGCGCGGAACAGGCGGGCTTAAGGCCATCACATGGCTGCCGTATGGGAATCTGCAATACCTGTTCATGCACCAAGGTGCAAGGTTCAGTAAAAAATATTTTGACGGGTGAAATTGATAGCCAGAACAATTCACAAATCAAATTGTGTATTTCCCAAGCCATCAGTCCAGTCACAATTAACCTATAAGCCACATTTATCAATATGCGTTAAAGGGGAGAAAAATAAATGAATAAGCCCATGAGTTTTAATGAAAAAAGTAAGTCACAGTATTTGAGCACAGTCCAAGTCGAAGAGTTCGGTGCAAAAGTTGAAGCAATCCGCCGCGAAATCATGGACAGCTTGAATGAAAAAGATGCGGAGTATATTTATAAAATCCGCAATTTTGTCCGCTATAGCGAAATAGCGTCACGCGGAATGCTGATGCTGGCTGGCTGGATTCCGCCGGTCTGGCTGCTGGGTACAGGCCTATTGGGTGTTTCTAAAATCGTAGAAAATATGGAATTGGGCCATAATGTCATGCATGGTCAGTTCGACTGGCTGAATGACCCCAGTTTAAATGGCGCCAATTATGATTGGGATACCATGGCGACAGGTCCAGACTGGAAACATACCCATAATTATATCCATCATACGTACACGAATATTGTCGGTATGGATCATGATGTCGGCTATGGCTTGATTCGCGTCAGCGATGCGCAAAAATGGGAACCTCGCTTTCTTTTGAATATCCCCTTAGCGGCGCAGCTGATGCTGTTTTTTGAATGGTATGTGGGACTGCAAAATTTGCATTTGGAAGAAGCAATTGCGTATAAGACCAAAACTTGGGCGCAAGTATGGAAAGATGCCGAGCCAGTGCGCAAGAAAATGAAGCGCCAAATTATTAAGGATTATGTGTTCTTTCCATTAATTGCGGGCCCCAACGCCATTCCTGTGTTTGCCGGAAATGCAGTAGCCAATGTAATACGCAGTTTGTGGGCGTCGGCGGTGATTTTTAATGGTCATTTTACTGAAGATGCTGAAAATTTTGAAATGGACAACACTGAAAATGAAACCCGTGCTGAATGGTATTTGCGCCAGATCCGCGGCTCAAGCAATTTCAGCGGAACACAATGGCTGCACATATTGAGCGGCAATTTAAGTCATCAAATTGAGCACCATTTATTTCCGGATATGCCGGCCAACCGTTATGCAGAAGCTGCGCCAAAAATTCGGGCTTTATGCGCTGAATACGGCATTAACTACAACGAAGCCAGTTTTATGAAGCAATTTGGCAGCGTTTGGGTGCGTATTGCGAAGTGTTCATTGCCGAATGATTGGAAAAGTGAAGCAAAACATTACACTGAGCAAGCAAAGCAGCGTGCGTTCTCTTTGCTGTCCCGTAAACTGAAATTCTAAGTCTAAAAAATTAACACTGCAGCCCAATGTCATTGCTCATCCCCTCATACTCAGCAGCATACTTGCCGGGTATGGGGGATTAGGTATTTGAAATTTAATCAGCGCTTTCTTGATTCTATATCCCAATGCATCTCTATACCGCATTGCGTTACAAAATCAGCATCATGCGACACCAAAATTACTGCGCCAGTATATTCTGCAATGGCCTGTGCCAGCAGTTCCCGAGATTCAATATCCAAATGGTTTTCAGGTTCATCCAACAGCAGCAGTTCAATGTTTTCAGGCCAAAAATTCAAACCAAGCAGGGCAGTTTTCAGCTTCTCGCCGCCGCTCAACCGTGATAGAGGCTGTTCAGGCCGATCTCCTCGGATTCTCAGCTGACCCAATTGATTGCGCCATTCTAAGGCCGGCAATTTTGGGTTGAATAGCGATAAGTTATCTAGAACACTATGCCCAGTCTGTAAATTACTGAAATTTTGATCTAAATAAATAGGCTTTACTGCCAAATAAATATGCGGATTGACTGCCTGCGCCTGCTGTTTCAATAATTTCAGCAGAGTTGATTTACCAGATCCATTGCAGCCTTGCAGATGAATTTTGTCACCCGCATTTAAGGAAAAATACAGCGGCCTTTCAGTCCCAAATGGCAGCGTTAACTGATCAATCCTTAATATTTCGCCGGTTTTAACCGCATGATGCTGAAATTTAAACTGCTGCTGTTTAAAATGCTCTAACTGTTTTTGAGCCGCGTTTAATAACGTTTGTTTTTCTTCCATCTGTTTTTGCTGCTGTTTCTGCACGCCAGATAAGGTTTGTCCTGCTTGTTCTTTTTTAAAGTCCAATAAAATAGACGCCTGTGAGTTGGAAGACCTGAGCTGCTTTCCGCTGCGTTCACGTTTTTGCGCTTTCATTAAGGTTTCATGCTGTTTGACTTTCATCTGCTTAAGTTCGCGTTTTTGTTGCACAGTGCGGCGCTCCAGCGCTTCATATTGCAGCTCATGCTGCTGAACATAATCATTATAATTGCCTGAAACATGCTGCAATCCATATTCATTCAGTGCATAAATATGATGGGCTTGATTGAGTAATGTCCGGTCGTGGCTAATGACGAGCGCGCCAGCAGGATGAGTTTTTAAACTGTTCATTAACCATGTTCGCGATTCAGCATCTAAATGATTGCTGGGTTCATCCAAAAGCAGATAATGATCAGGCTTTAAAAATAAAGCGCATAGCGCAAGTTTTGTTTTTTGTCCTTCACTTAACAGTTCAACAGGAAAATTTAAGTTATCCGGCAATTTCGCCTGTGTTAATTGCGCGCGCCACTGCGCCGGCAAGTGCCATTGGTTTTCTGTTAAATCGAAGTCCTTAAAACTGGCTGTCCCAGCCTCAATTCGCATAAAAGCGTGGTGCATCTCGGTAATGCCTAACGCGTCAGTGATGGTGTTTTCATCTACACGCTTCAATTGCGCTAAATATGCATGCGGCAATTGCCACAGAATTTCACCGCTGTAAGGCAGCATTGGTGTACGCTGAAAATGTAAAACTTGCATCAGCAATGATTTCCCCAATCCGTTTCTGCCTATGCAGGCTGAAATTTGCTGTTGAGTCAAATTGAACTGCAGCTTTTGGAATGTTGATTGATTGGATGTTTTATTCAGAAAGTCTAAGCTAAGCTGAGAAACAGCACATGCCAGTAGGGTCATTAATGCACCTCGCAGTGACAAAAATGCGCAAAATAGTTAAATATTTGAAAGGCTTGTATTTTTTATTCAGTTTGTATAAAAAGCTGAATGAAGGGCACTATTTTGCACATCAAAAAAGAAGAAGATTCAGTTTTTGATAATGAAACAGCGCTTACTTCATTGGCAGATACTCAAAAAGCGGAAAATTGAAAAGTGCATTACAATAGATAGATTGCAAAAGAATTTTAAGCAAAGGTGAATATTTAATCAATATATAAATAAAAAAGCCGTAGAAAAAGCAGATGGAGAAACAACTTGCACTACGGAAATTTTCAAAAAAACTATTGTCAAAGCAATAAATACAGCGTATTTTATTTTTTAGACAAGCACCTTTTTTTGATGAAATCAAAATGTTAAAGCAGCCAGTTCTTTCTAACGCATCGTATTATTTTTGGCAATTTAGATAATTGCCTGAATTTATTCGGGCAAAGAAATGGTTGCCCACCAAGTTTATACCTGATCGGCAACCCTGGTCAGGTTTTTTTATATCTTGATTTTTATAAATATTTTGGAGATTTACTCATGATGACTTTTAATTATTCTTATTTTAGCCGCTCATATTGGTTTTATTTTGGTCAGTTTATGACACTTAATCAGAAATCCATTAGACCCATAACGCTCAAATAAAAGTTCGGACTGTGAAATGATAACAGTCCAAAGGAAAGACAAATGAACGCTCTGAATACTGCATTACAACAACCATCAGCTCAAGAAACAATTTTAAGCCTACCGCACCAATTGAAGGCGCAATTGCCTTTATCTCATAAGCTTGCTCAGCAAATTGCTGAACAGCGTGAAACAATCCAAAATATTTTAGATGGCAAGGATAACCGGCTGTTGGTAATCACAGGCCCGTGTTCTATCCATGACATATCATCAGCTTTAGATTATGCGAAAAAATTAAAACAGCTGCAGGCGCAAGTATCAGATCAAATTTTTCTGGTTATGCGGGCATATATTGAAAAGCCGCGTACGACCGTAGGCTGGAAAGGTTTCCTTTATGATCCAAATTTAGATGGATCAGCCAATATGCAATTGGGCCTAGAAAAATCCCGTGAACTTTACCTGCAAATTATAGAAATGGGCTTGCCGATTGCTACAGAAATTTTAAGCCCAATGGCGACCGCTTATTTTGATGATCTTCTGGCGTGGGGCGCAATTGGCGCGCGTACCAGCGAATCACAAATTCACCGTGAAATTTCCAGCCAGATGCCGTACAGCGTAGGCTTCAAAAATGGTACAGATGGATCAATTCAAATTGCTTTAGATGCCATTCAATCGGCGTCACATCCGCATCAGTTCATGGGGATGAGCCAAGCTGGATTCCCTTGCATCTTAGCCTCAAAAGGCAATCCTAAGGCGCATTTGATTTTACGCGGTTCAAATACTGGCCCAAACTATGCATTGGCTGAAATTGAAAAAATTAAGGACAAAGCCAAAGGTGAGCTGCCTGCACTGGTCATTGACTGCAGTCACGGCAACAGCAGCAAGAACCCGCTTTTGCAGCCTGAAGTTTTGCGTACAATTGTAGAAGAGCGGCATTTAAGCCATGTTCGCGGTGTAATGCTGGAAAGCCATTTGCTAGACGGCGCACAAAAAATTTCCTGTGACATGACGTATGGCCAATCGGTAACAGATGGCTGTTTAGGGTGGGATAAGACTGAACAGCTGTTGCTGGACATGGCGGAAATTTTAGAAACCGCGCTGTTGAAACGCAGCGCCTGAATTAATTGAGTCGGCTGATTTATTCATCCGTTGATTTTTTCACATCATTATTGTGCAAAGCAATACGCCCCTTAATTTGAGGGGCGTATTGCTGATATGGAATAGAAGATAGGGAATGCCGCGGCTTTATGGCTAGACAGCATGATGATAAAAAAGAATGCATCATATTATTTTAATTTTATTTGAAATACAGCACATTAATTTAAAAAATATTATTTAAATGAATGATTTATATTTGTGACTCTTTTCAATTTTATGCACAATGAGCCAATGCAAAAATAAGAACTGTAAAACAAGCAGGGATTTTGTTTAGCTGAAGATAATTTTGGGAAAATTTGTTATGTACACTGCCGAATTGCTGGAAGAAGCGCGCCGTTTAATGTTTCATATGCTGAGTAAAGTTGTTGAATACGGCGGCTCTGATTTATTTATTACGGCAGATTTTCCACCCAGCATTAAGCATCAGGGTTTAATGAAACCATTCGGCCAGCAGGAATTGACTGCAGATAAAACAAAATTGTTTGCCCACAGCTTAATGAATGACAAACAGCGCAAAGAATTTGAAACAGAATTAGAATGCAACTTTGCCATCAGTGTTCCAAATGTATCCAGATTCCGTGTCAATGTATTCCAGCAGCAGCTGAATGTCGGCATGGTTATCCGTACGATCACCAATGAAATTCCTAATTTTCAGAAGCTGAAACTGCCGGAATCATTAAAAAATGTCATTATGGAAAAGCGCGGTCTGGTTTTGGTGGTTGGCGGCACAGGGTCGGGGAAATCAACCTCTTTGGCGGCAATGATCGATTACCGTAATGAGCATAGCGCAGGGCATATTATTACGGTAGAAGATCCAGTTGAATATGTGCATAAGCATAAGAAATCAATGATTACGCATCGTGAAGTCGGTGTTGATTGCCATTCTTGGCACAATGCATTGAAAAATACACTGCGTCAGGCACCGGATGTTATCCTGATTGGCGAGATCCGTGATACTGAAACCATGGAGCATGCCATTGCTTTTGCAGAAACAGGGCATTTATGCTTAGGCACGCTGCATTCAAATAATGCCAATCAAACTTTAGACCGTATTATTAACTTTTTTCCGGAAGAACGCCGCAATCAGCTGCTGATGGATTTGTCATCGAACATGAAAGCGATTATCTCACAGCGTTTAATCCGAACAGAAGATGGCAAAGGGCGCCGCGCTGCTATTGAAATTATGCTGAATACACCGCTGGTTTCAGATTTAATTCTGAAAGGTGAATTCCATGAGCTAAAAGCCATTATGGCTAAATCGCGTGAATTGGGGATGCAGACTTTTGATCAGGCGCTCTTTGATTTGTATAACGAAGGATCTATTTCGTATGAAGAGGCGCTTAGAAATGCCGACTCTACCAATGAGCTGCGTTTGCAGATTAAATTGAAAAGCTCTAGGGCAAACCCAGCTATACAGACTGCAGCCGCTGAGTTCAGTATGCAGCCTGAACAGAATGATGATAAAGAGGATGCTGAGCAGGCTTCATAATAGGAGCAGTCTTTTAATCATTGTTTTAAACTTAATGAAAGAGCGGTATGCCATGGCATACCGCTCTTTTTAATAGATACAGAATGCTTAAACAGCTGAATTCTATATTTTGTCAGATAATCTTGAACGTATAGATTTTGAATCTAAAACATACGCTTATTCAGCATGATGCTGTTTTTGGCTGACCATAAATTTATAGTAAATTAAGCTGATTAAAACCAATACGGCGCAGAGCAAATACGCAGCGGTATAGCTGGTGTGAGTGATAAGCATGCCTAAAACAATTGAGCCAATGGCAATGCCAAGGTCATAAAATGTAAAATAGGTTGATGTTGCATAGCCTATACGGTTTTTAGGTGAGCGCTGAATAGAAATGGTTTGCAAGCAAGGCTGGGCAGAGCCAAAACCCATACCAATCAATACTGCAGCAAACATGAAACCAGCAACACTATCGATAAATGCTAAAACGGCTAGGCCGACTGCAAATAAAAATAGCGCGGGATAAACCACTGCATTTGGGCCTTTCCGGTCATAAATTTTTCCAGTAATCGGGCGCAGGCTCATCATTGAAATTGCAAAGACCACAAAGAACATGCTGGCATAGGCAAGCATGTGCTTAGATTCTGCAAAAGTTGCGATAAATGACATAATGCTGGCATAGCAGAAAGAAATCAGCATGGCCATTAGCGCCACAGGCAAAGCTTTGAATTCAATAAAATCATGCACATTCAAAGAACGCTTTTGCACCGCAGGTTCCGGCTTTTGATAGCTTGGCAGCGGAATTAAAAAACAAAAGATAAAACCCAGAACAACAAAGGCCGCTAAAATTGCAGCGACTGCCGTATAGGACATGCTCTGTATGAAGGTCAGGCCAATCAGCGGGCCAAGAACAATACCTAAGTTGACAGACATCAGAAAATATCCCATGCCTTCGCCTTTGCGTTTTGATGGAATAAACTCGTTGGCAATAGGTACTGTAACTGTGGTCAGCACGCTGAACCAGATGCCGTGCAGAAACCGTATAATCATTAGAACGCTAAGATTGTCTGCCAAAACATAGGTTAGGCTGAATAAGCAAAACAAAGTTTCAGAAATATATAGGGTTTTTTTTGTACCGAGTTTTTCGATAATTAAGCCGCTGAATGGCCGTACCGCAATTGCGGAAACCATAAATAAAGTCATGGCTAAGCCCGCTTGAGCCAGTGAGCCACCTAGTTCATTTAAAATATAAATAGGTAAAATAGTGGTTTGAGCAAAATAGAAAATGAATAAAAAAAGATTATTCAGCAAACATAGAATAAAGGGCTTATTCCATAAAGCTTCTGGATTTACCGTGTTCATAAATTACCTGAAATTGAGAGATTAAACAGGCGGCTTGGTTCTTATTTATAATTGCTCTTAGAACGAGGAGAGGCGCACTGTCATTTAATAATTTAAATTATAAAATAATTAAGTTGAAAAGTATAGTTTTGTAATATTTTGAATAGTTAATTTAAAATATACCAATGATAATTACGCCTATATTATCTGATTATGATTAATTAGATAAAACAAGGATAATTACAATTTATATCGCATGGAATGCTGAATTCGGATTAGTCTAAATAGAGCATGGTTTAGAGGAAAACAATAATAATGAACTTAGATGATCAACAGCCATTACCGTTAAGCGCTGAAGCGGATTTACCCGTTACTGCACCGATGCCAGTGCTGTTTTTGGGGCATGGCTCACCCATGAATGCAATTAGAGATACGGTATTTTCTCGAGCTTGGCATAAAATTGGCGAAAATCTTCAGCCCAAGCCATCTGCAATTTTATGTATTTCAGCACATTGGCTGACTCAAGGGCTAAGTGCAGTTACTTCAGCAGAAAGGCCTGAAACCATTCATGATTTTGGCGGATTTCCGCAAGCACTGTTTGATGTTCAGTATTCTGTATCAGGTTCCAAAGCTTTGGTGAATGCCGTGAAGCATTGTGTGAATATGGTGTCTATTGCAGAAGACGCGGAGCGCGGTATTGATCACGGCGCATGGAGTGTCCTGGTGCATCTTTATCCTGAGGCGGATGTGCCGGTGGTGCAGCTGAGCATAGATTATAGCCAGCCTGCAGAATTTCATTACCAGCTTGGCAGGCAACTGCGCGCGTTAAGGCGCTTGGGTGTGCTGATTATTGCCAGCGGAAACTTAGTGCATAATTTAATGAAGGTTGCTTGGGACCGGCTGAATGAACCTGTATTTGGCTACGAATGGGCTTTAGAAGCGGATGCCAAAATGAAAAACTGGCTTTTGGAAAAACGTCATCAGCAATTAATTGAATGGGACAGGCAAGGTGAGGCGTTCAAGCTGGCAATCCCGACACCAGATCACTATTATCCCATGCTGTATGCGCTGGGCATACAAGAAGATCAGGATGAGTTAACATTATTTAATGAGGCTGCGGTCGGCGGTTCGCTGACAATGACTTCTTTTCGTCTAGATTACAGGCTGTAAAATGCTGTGATAAATAAAAAATCAGCCATAAAGGCTGATTTTTTCAAGCGGGATAATAAAGAAATTACAAGCCAGCTTCATATTCGCTGCTGGAAAGCAATTTTTCAATATCAGCCATATTGTCCGGCTTGATTTTATAAATCCAGCCTTTGCCATACGGCTCATCATTCACAAAGTCTGGGTCATCTTCTAATGCCGCATTTACTTCTATGACTGTACCTGAAATTGGCGCGTGAATATCAGATGCGGTTTTTACAGATTCGACAACACCGGCTTGTGATCCCGCTGTGATATGCGTGCCTGCTTCCGGCGCTTCTACATAGACTAAGTCGCCTAATGCATCTTGTGCATGATCAGAAATGCCAGTTACGACAAGATCACCTTCAATGCGCACCCATTCATGTGTGCGTGCATATTTTAAATCTGAAGGATGATTCATGGCTAACTCCTTAAAACTGTTGAAATCATTTTTGCCATGATTTATACATGTTTTTCATGGAAAAAAAAAGAATTATCCTAATCAATTAAAGATAGGGGTCTTTGCGCCAGTTGCTTGGGCTGCGCCCGCTCCAGCGTTTAAATGCGCGGCTGAAATTCGCGACATCGCTATAGCCCAATTCATCGGCTATTTGTTCTAAAGTAAAGTCTGTACGCGATAATAAAGAAGTTGCATGGCGGTAGCGGACTTCATCCACCAGTGTAGAAAAAGATGTGCCTTCGGCCGCCAGCTGACGCTTTAAAGTTCGGTCAGACATATGCAGGCGTTCTGCAACGGCTTCAATGCTTAAATAATGCTGTTCTGAATTGGTCAACAGATCACGTACCCGCATGGCCAGACGGTGGCGCTCACCTAAAGCGGAAAGTTCAGCTTCGCATTGATTGATGGCAATTTGACTGGCGATCGGGTCTGCATGAACCAGCTTATTGCCAAGATATTGTTTGTCAAAGCTTAAAATTAAGTGCGGCTGTTCAAAACGGAAGTTATGGTCAGGAAATTTTGCCATAAAGCGCTCAAAGCCTTCGGGCTTTGGAAAATCGAAATCTATATCTCCAGAAGCGTAATTTGTACCTGTGATGGCCTTGCCCATACTGATGATGCCGAAAATTAAAGCGATTGAAATTTCCGTACGCAATGGCTCTAAAGTTACATCGGTCTGAAGCTGAATAGTCGCTTTGCTGCCAAATGTAGAAAAAAACAGCTGTAAAAACGGCATGCGCAGCTGAATAAAGCGGTTTGCCAGAATCAGGGCATCGGTAATATCATGCGCAGTCATAATGGCATAGCCAATAAAGCCATGAATAGAAATACGCATCTGCGTACCTAAATGAAAACCTAGAGTCGGTTCACCGGTTAAGCGCAGCGCCAGCTGAACCAATTGATTGGCTATAGGGGTAGGAATGCGGTAATTTGGATCGGCCAGCTGTTCGCTGTTTAAGCCAAAAGGCTCAAACAGCGTTTGGTCATTGTAACCCCAGCGCGATACGACATCTAAAAGCAATAATCCATAAACACCAGGAATACCTTGGTCTTGACGTAAAGAAGGTGTTTTCATTTGCTATCCGTTGCAGTCTTTATCTTTTTCTATTTTTCCCAAGCTATATTGGCATGAAAAAATGATCCGTACTATTAAAATTGTTGGACAATTTATTTGATCCAGATCACTGTAAACCAATCGGCATTAAGTGATCTGAATGTCTTCAATAATGATTTTGATTCATCATTCGGCAGGCAGCCAATAAATGGCTTTATACCTCAAGCGATTCTTTTTTAATTACAATAATCTTCGTTGTTGAAATAAAAAGTACGTCGCTGTACTGATTTAGCGCCTGAGTAATATAGGTGACAATGGCACGGTCATTTTTACTTTTCGATGGCGTAATTGCTGCAATTTCAACTTCGACATGAAGCAAATCGCCAGGACGGGTGGGGCGGGGCCATCTTACGCTGGATTCAGAACCCACCAAGCCATTGGCAACAGGAAAGCACTCAGTCCATAAGCGCATCGTAACGGCGGCAGTATGCCAGCCGCTGGCCGCCAAGCCTTGGAAAATGGGGTGGTTTTTTGCCTTGTCTTCATCTAAATGAAAAACTTGAGGATCATAAGCCTGAGCAAACTGCTTAATCTCTTCTAAAGTCATTTCATAATCACGGCTGATAAAGCGGTCACCCACTTTGATATCTTCCAAATACAGCATTTATTCAGCTCCTTCTTGGTTCTTATTTCTCTGTTGTTCTATTAAAAAACCGCCTGTCTGACGCTGCCACAAATTCGCATAAATACCATTCATGGCGACTAATTCGTCATGCGTTCCTTGCTCAGCAATTTTCCCTTGGTCGAGTACAATTAAGCGGTCCATTTGCGCAATGGTAGATAAGCGGTGCGCAATGGCAATCACTGTTTTGCCTTCCATCAAGTCATTTAAGCTGGACTGGATGGCCGCTTCGACTTCTGAATCCAAGGCGCTGGTTGCTTCATCTAGAATTAGGATTGGTGCATCTTTCAAGAAAACACGGGCTATCGCAATGCGCTGCCGCTGTCCTCCGGACAGTTTTACGCCCCGCTCACCGACATAGGCTTCATATCCGGTTTTTCCTCGCAAGTCGACCAGCTGCGGAATAAACTCATCGGCTTTGGCTCGGCGGACAGCCTCATACATCTCTTCGTCCGTAGCATCAGGGCGGCCGTACTTAATATTTTCTTCGACTGTTCTGTGCAGTAAAGAAGTATCTTGCGTGACCAGGGCAATATTGCGTCTCAGGCTGTCTTGGGTCACATCTTCTATATTTTGGCCATCGATCGAAATACGGCCTTGGTTGACGGTGTAGAAATGCAGCAATAGCTGAATGAGCGTCGATTTGCCTGCGCCAGAGCGGCCAACAATACCAATTTTTTCACCCGGTTGAATTGTGATATTCAAATGCTCAAAGACATTCTTGGTGCTGTAAGCAAAGCTGACATCTTCGAATTTAATTTCGCCTTGCGTTACCTGCAGTTCTTTCGCATCAGGTTTGTCTTGGATGCTGATGGGCCGTCCCAGTGTTTTCATGCCGTCTTGAATTGTACCGATATTTTCAAAAAGTGCAGACGTTTGCCACATAATGAATTCGGCAATACTGCTGAGCTTCAGAATCATGGCGGTCGCAGCGGCTATGACGCCTAACGCCACTTCACCTTGTATCCATAAGTATATAGCTGTACCAATAACGCCGCCGTACAGCACCACATTCAGCATGCTGATGCTGATGGAATAACGGGCGCCTAAGCGCATTTGCTTAAATACAGTGACCATAAAATGCTGCATTGAGCTTTTAGCATATTGGCTTTCACGGCCAGCATGGGCAAATAACTTGACGGTTTGAATATTGGTGTATGCATCTGTTACACGGCCTGTCATAACAGCGCGCGCATCAGCCTGTTCATTAGAAATGCGGCTGAGCTTTGGAATGAAATACGATGCTGAGGCAATAAAAAGCACCAGCCACAGCATAAGGGGAATGATCAGCATAGGAGAAATAGAGGCTAATACTAAGTTGACTGTGATAAAGTAAATGAATACATAAGCCAGCATGTCACCCAAAATAATCCAAAATTCACGCACAGCCAAAGCTGTTTGCATGACTTTAGCCGATAGGCGTCCTGCAAAATCATTATGAAAAAAATCTAGGCTTTGCAGCAGCAGCAAGTTATGAAAGCGCCAGCGTAAGCGCATTGGGAAACTGCTGTACAGCATTTGGTGTTTGACAATGGTTTGCAGGCTTGCAAAAAAAACATTCGCCAATAAGATGCCAGCCAAAATAGTCAGATTTTGACTATGATTCTGCAAGAAAGTTTCAGGCTGGCTTTGACTGAGCCAATTGACGAGATCACCAATTTTGGCATAGAGAAATGCTTCAAAACTTGCTGTACCGGCTGTGCAAAGCACCAAAAGCAGCAAATAGCGTTTAACGCCGCTAGCAGCCTGCCAAACAAAAGGGAAGAATGTCGTTGGAAGCGGTTCATTCAAACCTTTTTCTGGGTATGGATCGACAAGTTTCTCAAACCATTTCAGCATAAATACATACCTTTTTTCTAAAACCTTTATCACATGATTGTTTTGTAATTCCACCTGAACTAAGCAAAGTTAAGATGCAAATTTTCATGGAAATTGCTTTAACATGAACTCTATCAAATGATGTTTTTTGATACAGCGCAGAAATCTGAATTAAGCGCAAAGAATATCCTGTTTATACAGAAAGTAAAACATCAGGCTTAAAAAGGGGTGATTCAAATTGCCAATAAATGCGAATTTACGACGCAGATGAACCGCAGTATTTGCTTAGCAAGCTGCATGATTCGCGCGTGGCATGAGATGCATGATTAATAAATGATATCGAGCTATATGTTTTACAGTAAAATTCAAATGAAAACTCTTGAATAGGCAGAAATTTCAACATTACCAACAAAAGCTTAAACAAGATGTCGGCTGGGGAACTTGATGCCTGTTATTGGTATACAAGCACGATATTCATGGCGTTGCAGAAATTAAACATACCGCGCGCGAGACTTTGATAAGTTATATGTTTTAATCAGCCTTAGGCGAAATGATGAAAATATTTGCAGTAGTCAGTTTGGTTTTAATGCTTGGTTTGATGGCATGTCAAAAAAGAGATACGGATACGGAACAGCAGGATAAGGCGACTACACCGCATTCGATGGATAAAGATCAATAATGGCGGCCCGCTAATTTAGCGGGCTTTTTAATTCTCTGTTGAGTGAAACAGTATAAGCTTAGCCGAGCATTTTTGTGACAAAACCAATTCATAGAATGGGCTTTATGCAGCAGCATTAGCAATACTGCCACAGGATAGATTTGCTATATAGCGGTTTTAAGTGTAGTATGGCAAAATTCCTATGCAGAATAGTATAAAATACAATATGAATTGAAGGTGTTCTTCAACTCTAAATTCTGCATTTTTGTAATAATGCTAATGTAAAAATCGTAAGTTTAATTTTAGGCTCAATAGCCTTTTCTATCATCAGTTTTAAATATCTCTCTGTTGGTTCCAAATAGTTAATTACTACTCTGTTTTACAAAAGCTCATTAAATGAGTAATCAAATGAATTTATTAAATGGCTGGACTATAGCTACCGCTGTAAATGGCGATGAAATCCGCGTGAAAATTGTACCCCTTAAACGTAAGCAACGTAATGTTGATGGAATGAGTTGGGTGGAAGTCGGTAAGCAAGTAGAACTTGAATCAGGTAAGGATTGCCAGTTTAACTTTGACGGCAAATCATTCTATACAGGATTCAATCAACTGTATCGAGTTTGCGCTGCATAATTGATTTTCTTCTGAATATTGATCCCGAAAGCCCGCAGTTTTGCGGGCTTTTGTACATCTGATAAATTCTCTCAAATTCTTAAACTAGAGTGTATGAATTACTTGCAGCATTTTTCATACAAAGCTGGTAGAAAATGTTCAAGCGAAGTAAGATGCTTTTAGGCTATAAATTAATAGCTTACTAATAATAGGGTGGGTAGGAGTTGATCGTCATGACTCTAAACCAAACCAGCAGAACTTTATTAAGATCATATTTATAAATAGAGTAGAAGAGTTAGTCTATGGTTTGCTGTATTGAGGATCTCTTTCAATGAAGGCATGTTACTTTGCTATTCAGATAGAGATTCCAGAGACAAGATGTCCGAAAGTCCGATATAAAAAGCGGATTATTCAAGATGGGAAAGCAAAACTTTTTTTGTCTCATAACATGTCTATCCACCAGTTGCAGAACGGGAAATTACGTTACGGTGTGAGCAGTGGACGCAACGCTTTATTGTTAACCATAGATGCGTACGCGGTGCGCCACTTACAGATCAAAAAATTTTTGGATAAAAAATTTGATGGGGATTGGGAGTTAAATCTTATTCCTCTTATGGGTGATGAAAAACTGAATACATCTGCTCTTTCTGTAAAAAAACCAGTGATTTATTAGTATTTTTTGTCATTGCAGTTTTATTGAGCCTCACGTTAAATTAGTCGTTAATTATAACAATTGGGGTTTGGCATCATGGCAACCAGATTAACTTTATTGCTGGGTCTTTTGTTGGTAGCCATAGTTATCCTATCAATCATGTTTCATACAGAGCGTAAACGTGAAAGAAGTGAAGAAATCAGGCAAATCGTCATGGATGCTGAACAGAGCCTGAAACAATCGAGAAATGCTGGGAACTCGAATTGAATTTTCAGCGGAATCAAGAATTAAAGAAATTACGCGATGGAACTGAAAAGTAATGCTTATCTTGAGATTTGTCCGCTAGGCTTTAGAGTCAAGCTTAAGGTGACTGAGAGCCATAATCATGAATGAATAGCTGCAGATCTTCTTCTAAATGATGATGACAAAATATTAATTTGATATTGCTGTGCCTCCTCGTTTGAGGACGCACAGCAGATTCGCTTTTATTATATGTTCAAAATACAGCTTTAAAAGAGCTAGTCCAGCGTTTGTACGCCTCCGCCATTCACAAATAAAGTCTGTCCAGATATCCAAGCAGAAATTGGTGAAGCAAAGAATAATACAGCTCCGGCAATATCTTCCGGCTCACCTAAGCGCTGTAAAGGAGTATGCGAGAGCATTCTTTTTTCAATTTCCGGTGTTATGACAGTTTCTAATGCAGCGGTGCGTATTGCACCGGGTCCGACTGCATTAATACGTATGATGGGGCCAAAATCATGTGCCAAATTAGCAACCATATGGTTAAGAGCCGCTTTTGACGATGCATAGCCACTCATTGCTGGGCTTTTATTGATTGAGCTCATTGAGCTGATGTTTATAATTGAACCATAGCCAGCATTCTTCATATGAGGAGCAACAAGCTGACATAACCGCCAAGCTGCAAATACGTTAAGCTGAAAGTCGCGAGCGATATTATCAACAGTGGTTTGATCGGGTGATTCTCGGCCGCCACCACCTCCGCCGGCATTATTCACGAGTATGTGAATGCTTCCAAATGCATCTATAGTAGTGTTTACAGCATTAACCAATTGATCATCTTTTAGTATATCGCATGGAACGCACTGTATTTGGGCTCCTGTTGTTTCTTTAATTTCCTGAGCTGCCTGCTGGGCTGCGTCTAAATTTAAATCGGCAATCATGACTTTAGCGCCAGCTTGCGCAAGAATCAGCGCACAGGCTTTTCCAATACCTGCAGCACCGCCAGTTACAAGTGCAGTTTTACCAGATAGTGTTAATAAATCTTGAGGCATCATTCTAGTTCTCTCCAATTAAATATTAAAACCTTAAGTATTTAATTTTATTCCAAGTCAATAAATATCAAGGCTCTAGGAAATTAGGTGTAGATAAACCATAAAGAGTGGTGCAGATGAATCATGTTTATCTTATATCGGGCAGTCATTAATACTGCTCCTATATTTACTTAGTCAGACGCAGTACGGTCAAAAGCGCTGTGCTTTATCTTTACTATAAATGCATTGTCATTTATGCATGTATTTCTATTGTGATGTGTGATGCAGGTGGAAACTTCATTTTATATGCTTACTTCAGACACTGCTTTCTGTCCAATAATTCACCACCTGTTTCGCTTGATGTTTTGTGCTGCTTATATCTAATCGAGCC
This sequence comes from Acinetobacter pragensis, assembly GCF_001605895.1. GTDB lineage: Bacteria > Pseudomonadota > Gammaproteobacteria > Pseudomonadales > Moraxellaceae > Acinetobacter > Acinetobacter pragensis. The sequence continues at coordinate 88,139 of NZ_LUAW01000013.1, read as the reverse complement.
TATTAGATGAAATGAAATAGTGCACTTTATCTAGCTATCTATCGTTTGATGTTTTAACTATAAAAATAAAAGGGCCAATATAATTATTGATTTTAATAGAACGGATATTTAAAAAACTTTATCTCAGGCTTTTGATTACGCGGGTGACAACTCCCCAAATCATGAATTCTTGGCCATCTTTAAAGTGAATATCTGAAAACTCAGCATTTTCGGCTTTCAGCCAGTGCTTATCACCCTCGATCATTAAACGCTTAACGGTGAAATCGTTATCAACAAGGGCAATGACAATATCACGGTGCTTGGCCTGTAAACTGCGGTCTACAATCAGTTCATCATTAATATCCAAGCCTATGTCAATCATTGATAAGGAATTGACGCGGACTATAAATGTGGCTGCAGCATTGCGGATTAGATGCTCATTGAGGTCTAACTTTTTATCGACATAGTCTTGAGCCGGCGAAGGGAAGCCCGCCTGCACACGCTCGACGGCAAGTGGAATCTGCATATGGGTTGTGGGGTTGATGAGCCGAATATCTGAAACTTCATTCTCCCTTTTTGGTTTTTTAAGGTATTGTTTTATTTCTAAAATACGTGACTCTGGAACACGCAAAACTTTAGTATTTTCACCATATTCTTGCTTGCGCCCAGCGCCGTTGCGTTTTCCGCCATGCTTGCTTGGCTTAGACTCATCCATGACTTTTCTCGAATATGCTGCATAATCAAGATTCTAAAGACAGACTAAAATAAAATCAAATTAAACTTCTTGGAAGCATCAGGACACATTGAAAAATGACGTCAGGGCTCTGTTAAAAATAAGCTATCCTTAAATCATTAAAATGACCAAATAGCCCTATAAAGCCTTGATTTTTTTTGTAGGTCTATAGAGCTATAAGCTAATTAAGGCGATTCTGAATATCTAGAATAAAGGCTGTTCATCTGGCGCCGATCTTTTGCTTTAAAGATTAAACCGACTGCAAAAGCAAAGAAAATCATGATGACTGAATATACTGCAGCAGGTATAGCAATGGTGACGCTGCCTAAAACTGAAATCGCAATGGTTAATGCCACAGAGCTATTATGAATTCCAATTTCGAAGGCGCAAGCGCGTGATTCGGCCTCAGTCATTTTAAAGAGCTTGGGGATAAAATAACCGATTGATAAGCTGATTCCGCAAAATAGCGCGCAAACGACCCCAACAGATGAGAAATATACTCCCAGTTTGTCTCCTTCTTTGATTAAAGCGCCTACGCAGATCAAAATTAGAAAAATGACTGAAAAATATTTGATAAATTTTTCCATCATCTTTGCAAAATTCGGTTTTTTCGCACGTATCAGCATGCCAAAAACCAGTGGAAGTAAAATAAGTAAAAATACTTGGATTAATTTATCGAACTGAATGCCAATCACTGTATTTTCTCGCATAAAGTAGGTCAGCGAAAGTGTTGCAACCAGCGGTAAGGTAAAAGCGGCAATAACTGAGTTGAAGGCTGTCAGTGTAATATTTAAAGCAATATCCCCTTTAAATAAATAACTGAATAAATTGGCTGTGCTGCCGCCGGGGGAAGCCGCTAAAACCATCAGTCCTACAGCGAGCAATGGCTCCAGTTTAAACAGTTTCGCTAAACAGAATGCAATACTGATCAATAGGATAAGCTGGCAAAATAATGCAATTATGACATTCTTCGGATGTTCTTTTACCCGTTTAAAATCATTCAGCGTAACTTCAAAACCCAGCCCCATCATAATAATGACAAGAGCAATAGGCATACCTATAGTAATAAATGCTGAGTCCATAGCAAATTTCCTTTTATTAATTTAATTTTCAGGCGCTGTTAAAGCTTTAGAGATTTTTTAAGTAATATTTTTTGCAGTTTGATTGGCATTTTTCGAAAAATAATGGCATCCCGAATGAAGTCGCTATGTATTTCGTATCTGCTTTTAGCATTGGATGAAATAAATGCGGTATAGATGGTGTCAACAATCTTTTCCATGGGAATCCCTTTGGAAAATGAATTTTGAGTGCGTTCAGAAAAAATCTGCATGGGTTCTGCATAAATAGGATGGCTTGGCTTGATCTGAACATTTTCAAGAATTTTTTTTGCCATTGGGGTTTGAATCTGCCCTGGTTCAATTAGGCAAACATCAATGCCGAAGATTGAATATTCACAGCGCATAGCATTAGAAAGCGCTTCTAAAGCGAATTTGCTTGCAGAATAAATGCCAGTAAAAGGAAGGGTGCGCAGCCCGCTCTGAGAGCTGATATTAATAACTTTGTTGCGGACTTTGTCTTGCGCTTCCAATAACGGCAGAAAAATTTTAGTCATCATATGAACTGCGACGGTATTCACAGCCAAGATGTGTTCAAACTGCTGTTTAGTCACATCCATAAGAGGGCCGTTGTAAATTACGCCGGCAATATTAATCAATCCTCTGAATTTCATGCTGGTTATATGTTTTTTTACCAAGTCAAAAGCATTATGAATATCTTGTTCTTGAGTAATATCCATTAAAATAGGCATAAAATCATGATGGAATTGAGCGTTTACTTGCTGCTGTTCTTGCTGACTCATGACAGAACCGAAAACAAAAAAACCTTTATCTATAAAAAGTTGTGTACATGCGAGTCCAATTCCAGAACCTGCACCCGTAATAAATATGGCTTGTTTTTGCTGAGACATGAATATCATCCTTAATGATCGGGTTACAAATTCACTATCAGTCAGGGAGGAAAAATATTTTGGTAAAAAGGTGCCAAAAAAATGTACAAGCGTGACATTTTTGTTAGAATAAAAAACAACCTATGGTTTAATAATTTGTTCAATAGATAGATGAGATAAATATTGAAAGAATAAGTCTATAGGAGTTAAAAATGGATTTTGATGATAAGAGCATGATCGCTCCGATAATACCTGTTCACTTGCCGGCAGCATTTGTCCGGATGTGTGTTGCCCGCGGATATTCAATATCAGCTATTTTAGAAAATTCAGGAATTAAAGCTGAAGATTTAGATTCGATTGATACTTATTTCAGTTTAAATCAAATTTCAAAATTTGTGCAGAATGCGCTCATACTCACGAAAGACCCCTCTATTTCGATTGCATTCAGTCAATATATTCGGCTGTCCCATTTTGGGTCTTTTGGCATTGCATTGATGTCAGCGCCGACACTGAATGATGTATTTGTAATTTGTAAGAAATATAGTTCACTGATAGATCCTACCATCAGTTTTGAAAGTGAAATTAAAGACAGTACGATATGTATTAAATTTGGAAAGCAAATTCCGCTGGGCTTAAATTATTACTATACACAAGAAGCATTATGTCTTTCGATTATTCGCATCATCAGTGATTTGGTTGAACATGAATTGCCGCAGCTCAGAATAGAACTGGATTATGCTAAACCAAGCTATGCTGAAAAATTTAACTATTTAAATGCGCCGATCAGCTGGAATAAAAGGCATTGCGCTATTTATTTCAATACCATCATCCTTGATAAAAAGCTGCCGGGCGCGGATCTTCCTGCATTTCAAAAAGCCCTTAGAATGTGTGAAGCCGAGCTCAGCCTCTTTACGCAGCAGGGTGAAAATTGGCTGATAAAACTTAAACTGATGATTTTACAGAACCTTCAAAAGCCGCTAACTGCTGAAGAAATGGCGGAGCAGCTGCATTTGTCCCGGCGGACATTTTTTAGAAAATTGGCTGAATACGATACAACTTATGATGCGCTGTTATCAACTTCGCGCGCTGAAGTTGCAAAAGACTATCTGTTATATAAGAAAACCTCACTGATCGAATTGGCGGATCATTTAGGCTATAACGATGTCTCAAATTTTACCAAAGCATTTAAGCGCTGGTACGGTTTGCCGCCTAAGCAATGGCTGCAGTCTCAGCTTTCGCGCTCGGTAGAATAACAATCTGATTAAAAATAAAAAGGCGGTCTGATGACCGCCTTAAACTGCATATTTTATTGCCTTAGAATCGATACCCAATTTTTAAGCCATAGCCCCAAGCGTAGTTGTCTTCATATACAGCATCGTATTTATCCGTGCCAAAGTCGAAACCCGATTGCGCTTTTGCATCTCCAAGCCAAAAATATTTCACGCCGCCTGAAATAAAATAATTCGCAGCTGGACTGAATTGCGCGCCTAATCCGACATTCCAATAGCCTTTTGATGGCCCTAATGTGGATACTAAGTCTCCGGCGCCGCTGTCCCAGCCTACAGAAACAGTGCCTGAAATTTTATCGTTGAATTTTCTGCCAAGCCCCAAATTTGCAGAAATCTGATCATCATAATAAGCGGCTAAATCTACTCCAGAGCCTGTAGTCAGCTTTGTAAATTCATACAGTTTTTTGGGTGAAATTCTAAAATTAGACCAGTCCACCCATCGTACATTTGCAAAAGCCACGGTGTCTTTCATAATGCCTGTCTGAAAATCAAGATTGACCGATTGCGGTGTGGTGATCGTTGATTTTTCAGTTGATGTTCCTAAGTCAACACGGCCAGCCACTGGATGCAGAATATTCAAGGATTCGGTCATATTCATGTCGTGGTCAATTTCAGAACGGTAGGTGACAGAGGCTTTTAATGCAATATCAGGAATTGCATATGCGGCGCCAGCGAGCCAGCCAACCCCTGTAGTTTCCTTTGCATCTAAATCATAACGTGACCATGAATAGCCTGCGCCTCTTAAGCGGCTTTTACCTTTTACCGTTTGCAAAGCTGGTCCGGCATAGATATTCCAATGCTGATTTGGCTGAAAACCGATAATCGTGCTTAAATTTTGAGAGACAACTTCAGATTCAGATCTTTCATTGCCTTCGGTATAAGCTTGATATGCTTTGATCGGGTAGCCCGCATCTGCCCCAAAAGGATGATCGTATAAGAAGCCGATAGAGAACTGGTCTGTTAATTGAAATTTTAAAGTAGCAGATGGAGAGTAATAGCTGTTGGCAATATCCCCAGTTTGCATGTTTGCCGCAGCGCTTAATCCGCCTTTACTGAAGTTATCATTCATTTTCCCGCTTAAAGAAGCATCCAAGACTGAAATACCTGCTTCAAAATAATTGCCTGGCTGTAGAAATGCTGAAATGGATTGACCAGAGCGGTCAAGCCCTGCAGCGTGTATTTGACCTGTACAGATACAGCCCAGCGCAATGATCAAAGTGCTTTTGTTCATAGTGAATTCCTTCCTGGAATAGTTCATTTTTTAGAGTAATCGTGTACTTCTAATAGATATTTTTAACGTGTATCGCTATTTAAAATTGGTTATTGAGTGCCACAGTTATGGTCAAAAGGTGTCAATATTTCATCTGCTTTTATTATTTTTCCTAAATTCTGCTTTATTGCTTGCCTCAGATTGACCGCATGCTTTTCTGCTTTGGCGCAGTGCTTTGGCGCAGTGCTTTGGGGATACTCAATTCAGTATCGGCAGTTTTGGCATGTACTGCCGATATTTTGTGTAAAACTGGCATCGTCTAGCTTTCAAAATCTCGGATCAATCATTATTCAAGTCTGGATGCAGACTGATATTGCTCAAGCTCAACAGGATCGTGCGCGCAGAAAAAATCGATTTCATCAGCATGATGCGCTTTTAAATATTTTAAGTGATTCAGGCTTTTCAGACGTTCCTGCCGGATAGCCTGCACGCTTGCTTCAAAGGCTTGAAGACCTAAAGGCATGTGAGATACTGCATTCAGCTGACTGTGATGGTAATACGCATCACCGCAATGCAGGAGCCATTTCCCATTGTCTTGCTGAATGGCAATTCCGACATGGCCTTTGGTGTGCCCAATCAGCGGAATTATCCATATATTTAAATTGTTTTTTAAATGAATGGAGAAAGCAGGGTGGCCAAACCATTGTTCTGCTGGCTGTTGATAAATATGCCAGCACGGTTCAGGTTTAAACTGGTTCAAACGGAAACGTAATTTTTCTTTCCAGCTCGGCTTTAAGATTTGTTCCAGTTCAGGCTGATAGATATGCACGGTGGCTTGAGGAAAATCGGATGCGCCGCCTATATGATCTAGATCCAGATGCGTGGGAAAAATATCCGTGACATCAGCAGGTGAATAGCCCAGCCTTTGAATTTGAGAATGTGCAGTTTCTGCTGGATCTAATTTAGGTTTAAATGTTTTTTGAAAAGCTTTTCCTAAACGGTAATCTGTATGTTCAATATCCATCAAGCCTAATCCAGTATCTACTAGAATCAGCTTGTCTTTTTGCTCAATCAGCAGGCAATGACAAACCAGTTTTCCAGGTTCAGTCAATGTCCCTGTACCATTGATTAAACGGGCGCATAAAGGGCAGAGCGTGCCGCAGTTCAAATGATGAATCTTCATTAAGGTTATCCCAAATTAATTCAAAAAGGCTTTTGCGTGAAATAGAGAATACAAGTTCAATTCGGCTGATCAAACTTGTCGTTTAGGGCGTTAGAGGGATAAAACAATTTTTCCAAAATGTTGATTGGCTTTCATTTTTTCAAAAGCCGCATTGAATTGTTCAAATGGGTAGACCTTGTCTATTGGTAAATGTATTTTCCCTTCAGCCAGTGCAGGAATTAAATCTTGTTGGGCTTTTTGAATCACTGCTGCAATTTCATCAGGGCTGCGGGTGCGGAAACTCACACCTTTATAAGTGATACGGCGCATGGAATGCTGATCGAAATCAATCATCCCCGTTTCGCCAGCCATTCGCCCGACATTCACAATAGTTCCAGCAATTTTAGTTACGGACATTGTCTGGTTAAATAAAGGGCCTGCCAAAAAGTCGATAACAAGATCTGCGCCTTTACGTTTAGTCAGTTTTAAAATCTGTTTGCTCCAGTCTTCATCATTTGTATTTACAGCGCTATCTGCACCATATTCAAGTAACTGAGCCATTTTTTCGGCACGGGTTGATGTCCCAATAACATGCTTTGCACCTAATAACTGAGCAACTTGCATTGCCATTAGTCCAACAGCGGAGCTTGCACCGACAACCAGCACAGTTTGATCGGCCTGCAATTGGCCATTTGATGAAATCGCATCGTGCGCTGTTTGCAATGCAACAGGCAAGGTCGCAGCCTGTTCATCGCTTAAATTATCCGGAATGGGGTAAATCCAAGCAGCATTGCCTAAGGTATATTCAGAAAACGCGCCGGGGCCAGCCCCCATCACCCGATTGCCGACTTGCCATTGCTTGACGCCTTCACCCACTTCGACAATTTCTCCAGCCCATTCCATACCGATCGGAAAGCCTAAACCGCCGATGAACCCATGTGTTGCTCCTGTCAGCATGTTTAAGTCAGCGCGATTTAAAGCGCAGGCTTTAATTTTGACCAGCACGTGATTCGGCATAACTTTCGGCTTTTCCAAAACGCCTAAAACCGCGCCGTGTTCACCTGATAAAATACTTCTCATAGAATGAACTCCGCTTAAAGTTTACGGATTGGCTTTGAACCATTCCAGCCGACAGAGGCCTTTTTTATATAGTCAAAAATCTGTTTTTTACTGCCTGCCAGCTCTGAAATTTCCAATGCAATACCAATGGCATACTCTGAATCAAAATACGCCATACGGCCTTGCGGTCCGCCAATTTGACCTTCATGCACGACGTCATAGCCTTTGTCCTGCAAATATTGATATGCCGCATCATAATCTTCTGTCCAATAAGCAACATGCTGGAATCCTTCACGGCCCGATTTTAAAAAATCCTGATACATAGATGGCGCATCATTCGTCTGCTGAATCAATTCAATTTGTACATCACCTGAATTGGCTAAAGCCACTTTCATTTCAATATTATGCGGCTGGCCTTTATATTTGAAATTATCCAAAATTGCATTTTCGACATAAAACCAAGGGCCGACGCCTAATGCAATCCACTCATTCATGGCTTTTTCAATATCTTTGACAATGTAGCCGTTCTGGCAAATTGGACCTAAATCCTTACTCATGGCAATTTCCTTTTTTATTGCTTGGAAAAGGGGAGTTGCACATCCCCTTGGTGATCAGTTTGAATAAAGTTTTATACAAGTTTAGACGCGTCAAAATATTCACTGATTTCTTTTGCCAGCATAATATCGCCGTCAATTTTTAATTTGCCGCTCATGAAGGCCATTGCACCGGCAAGCTGCCCAGTAATAATGTCAAAGAACACCTCGTCATCGGCCGTCAGTATGACGTCAGCTTCGGTATTTTTACCTTTTTGGATCGCGCAGGTGCTGTCATTGATTTGAATGGTAAAAGGCTCGGATAAATTGAGCTGCAATACGCACTCAACGCCATCGGTGGCTTCCTCATTTAGGGCAGCCGGCAATTTATTTAAAATAAAATCGTTGATATTCATGGCTTATTCCTTTAATTAATATAGTCTTCAGATAGATGAGATTTTGCATTCAATATTGAGTGCTGATGTGACTATAAGACACAGGAAAAAAATGATATTGACCCAAACCGGGATTCATTGACATCAGTTGATAAAAGCCAAATATAGGTCAAATTAGGGATAGATTACGTTTATGCACGATTCCAGTAATATATTGAAAAAACATACTGTTGCAGTGCATTACATGCGTGTGATTTTTGACTATTTGCAAAGAAGAAATTATTCGGCAGATCAGTTTCTAGCAGAAATTCATGTGAATAAATCTTTATTTGATCACCCCAATGAACGGATTGATTTCCAGATTTTTAATCAGGCTTGCCATTTATTGCAGGACAAGTTCCAGCATCCCAATTTAGGCATTTGCCTAGGGCAGCTGGTGACCACTGGGCATTTAGGGCCACATGGTTTTGCTCTCATGACCTGCTCCAATGCGCGTGAACTCATGCAGCAGAATATGCGTTATTCGGCATTAACCATTGATGCCGGAAGCAATGTATTTGAACGCAAAGGGCATGAGTTTATCCGTTACTGGAAAAGCAATTTAGGGGAAAACCATCCTTTAGGTAAATTGCAGGATGAATTGCATCAGGCCTCTTATGTGAGTCTGTCTAGACACTTATTTAATCAGCATGATTTAAGTCCGCTGTGGGTTTCTTTCCAGCATGACCAGCCTGAAGATATCTCTGAATATGAAAATCTGTTCCGCTGTCCAATATATTTTAGCGCTGAGCACACGGCTATAGGTTTTCATGAGCGTTTTTTAGATTATCCATTGCCAAGTTCGAATGAGTCGGTGCATATAGTGATGAGTGATTTACGTCACCAATTATTAAAGCAGCTTGGGAGTCATTTGGAGCCTTCTTGGCTTGCCGTAGTCCGTAAAACAATTATGGAATCGTTCCAAATGGGCGGCGTCAGCTTCGAAGAGCTGGCTCAGATCACGGGATTTACTGCAGATGAATTAAAAACAGAAATGAACCGGCATCAACTTAATTTTAGAACGCTTGTCGATGATATCCGTCAAAGCTTAGCCATCAGCTATGTCCGCAATCCAAAACTAAGCTTAGTGGAAATCGCTTTTTTATTGGGTTTTTCCGAACAAAGCGCTTTCCAGCGCGCGTTTAAACGCTGGACAGGAAAAACACCAAAGGAATATCGCAGTTTTGAGGTGTAGATGATTGTTATGAAAATAAAAAAATCGCCTGAAACCCAAGAATTTTCAAGCGATATAAAAGTTAGGGAGTTAAACAGCCAACTGGCCAAATTGCAATGCGCCTAATAGTTCAGTTTGTTTCAATCCCGGGAACAGCCAATAGGGGGTTGTTTCACTGCTGCAAGCGCATGATGGGAAATTAGGATTGCTTTTTAGTGGCCCTGCGATGGTTTTTTCCATGACCATTGAAATGTATTGGTCATTGCTGCCTTCTTGTGTGTTGCCATTTAAAATAACTTCAACACCTGTCTTTTCAGCGTAGTCACGTATTGCCTTAATTTTGGAACTTCTAGGTTCATATGCATCTAAACTGATCCCATTTTCTGAAGTCACAAAAATTTGATTATCCGCTTTAGCGACCAATGAATGATTGCCTTCGGTATGTCCTGGGGTATGTACCAATGCGAGACCAGATCCTAAAGCAAGACTTTTCTTAAAGGTAATGACTTTGTTCGGATCAATCCCATTTGCACCGTTCGGACAATACCAATCGGACTGAACAGGCAGCAACCCTTGAACACAGTTCCATTCTTTTTCATGAACTAAAAGTTTCGCATTTGGAAAATAGGCAGGCTGATCTGCTGTGCCTAACCATTTCCGCAGTTCCTGTGTGTGCAGATGATCATAACTAATATAATCCACTTGCTCAGGTTTTATTTTGAGCTGCTGCAGAGTGTCTTCTATAGAAGTATATTGCGGTGCAAAAATATTGAAGGCGATATCTGGAAATGAATCAGCTAACCGTTCAAAGAAAGGTGTTTTGCGGTTATTCACCACATCGGTAGGTGAAAATAACAAGACTCTCAGCTGATTATTAAAGTCTTTATATTGAATGACAAAAAGGCGGTTAAGCAGATGTAAAAAAGGGAAGGTCAGTGACTTTTGCGCAAACACGCCTGTATAGCCATACCATGTCGGATATGGGGCGCGGACAAGATTAACTGATTGATAATAAATGACATCTTCCTGCTGCATAAGCTGGGTACGAAATTGTGATGCCGCTGTACGCACTTTTTCAAGGCGTTCTATGGGAGATGGCGCATCACGTGTACCGTCAAAGTCTGAAATTTCTTGCATACCTAACGCTTTGAATGACTTATTCATCTGGGTTCCTCCACTTATAGTTTCGATTGAGTAACCTTGCTGAGATCTTTCATATCCCGCAATAAACCAGACGCTGCTTTATAGAATTGAAGAATTCCTTTGGGGGATTTAAGGTTAAAGCCTTTAAATAACTGCTTAATTAGACTTAAAGTATCAAAATAAATACGCTCACAAACCAGCTCTTCACCTTCAAAAATGAAAAATGCGCACATGCGTACACGGAAGGCGTTGCCCGTTGGCGGAACGGAACCCAAATAGCCTTTATGGGTGCCGAGCAGCCAAAATTCACAAATTACAGCATCATCAGCATGCCGCATAGCAATCAGTTCATGCCGCTGATCTGGAAAAGCTTTACGTGAGGTTCGGTGATAATTAAGCACATCATCACGGCCATCATGCACGGCGCCTGTGGCAATCAGCTCATAATGTGGATGGGGAAAAGTACTTAAGACTGCATCGAAGTCTTGTTTTACTTCATCGGCAAAATGGTCTAGAACCAATTTCTCACGAAAGTCCTTTAATTTTTGATCTAACATTTTGACATCCTTGTTTTGAGGCGGGTATTTGTTAGATTCAATTTAGCTTTTGAAAACGTATCTATTTGGTATTTAAGTGACAGTTTTATGGTGAATAAGTGCCAATATGCATCAATCTAATAAATATAAAAAATTAAAAAGCGGCTTTAGAAAACTCACTAAATGACTGTACTTTCAGTTTGCTTCTAAGTGTTCGCGGCATGCTTAAACCCATAAGTTGCTTATCGTCCAACATGTTCGGCATTCATTAATTTTTTCTAATGTAGAAATTTACATCAAGGATGAGCAGCTGATTATTTCTATTTAGTTGGGCCATGGCAGCTCTAATACAAAACAAAACCGTTTCATCTATACAATACAATCTTTTTCCAGTAATTTTGATATGGTATGAAAAATGCTAAGAATAAGATGACTCAAAAGGATGACCTATGAAAAAAACGATTTCAGCGCTGACATTAAGCTTAAGCCTATTCCTCCCATTTTCCGCTTTTGCCAAAAATAATGTGGTTGTTGTGGCGACTGGCGGAACGATTGCCGGCGCAGGTGCGAGTTCGACCAACAGTGCAACCTATACAGCGGCCAAGGTTCCTGTAGATGCCTTATTAAATGCGGTTCCTCAGATTCAAAACCTTGCCAATGTGACTGGCGTGCAGGCAATGCAGGTTGCATCAGAAAGCATTACAGATAAAGACTTATTATCCCTTGCACGGCAAGTTAATGATTTGCTTAAAAAACCGGACGTAAATGGTGTAGTGATTACACACGGTACAGATACGCTGGAAGAAACAGCTTTCTTTTTAAATTTAGTGATTCATTCAGACAAGCCAATTGTGCTGGTCGGGTCAATGCGTCCGAGTACGGCACTTTCAGCAGATGGCCCATTGAACCTGTATAGCGCAGTTGCGTTGGCTGCAGACGACAGTGCGAAAGGCAAAGGAACTTTTGTCCTTATGAATGACGACATTTTCGCAGCGCGGGATGTTGCAAAAACAATTAATATCCATACAAATGCATTTATGAGCCAATGGGGTGCACTGGGAACATTAGTTGAAGGAAAACCGTACTGGTTCAGAAATACGGCTAAGCGCCACAATAATAGTTCAGAATTTAATATTGAAAATATTAAAGGCGATAGTTTACCGCTTGTACAAATTGTTTATGGTTCAGGAAATATGCTGCCTGATGCGTACACAGCCTATGCCAAAGCAGGGGCTAAAGCAATTATTCATGCCGGTACAGGCAATGGCTCAGTAGCCAATTATATTGTTCCCACTCTAACTGACTTACAGAAACAAGGCGTACAAATTATACGTTCATCTCGGGTTCCTCAAGGCTTCATCCTTAGAAATGCAGAACAGCCGGATGATAAATATGGCTGGGTGGTCGCACATGACCTTAATCCGCAAAAAGCTAAATTACTGGCAGCACTTGCTTTAACAAAAACAAAAGATGCTAAGGAAATCCAGCGTATCTTTTGGGATTACTAAAATCACTATATTGGCGAGCAGCTGATATTTTTTCTATAAGCACTTTAAAGCTCTTAAGGTGCTTATTCACAAAGAAAGGCTCGCCGTATCTAAAATAAGAAGTAAAAATTTAAATTTTAACTGCTTTAAATACAAAGAATTACTCATAAAAATTTAAAATAAATATATTCGTGAATTTATAGTTTCAGCAAATTTGGCCACAGACCTCATTGATCACAGAATGTGCCGACAGTTGTCTTCCTTTCGTTTTCCATAAATACAATAGAATCCTTAAAGTGAATTTTGTTCATCTTAGGGTTAGATTAAATCATTTTTATTCATGTTTCATTTCAAGTATAAATTACTGCATACAGAAATTTTGCTTTTATTTTAGAAATTAGGATAGCGGATTGCCATGAGTAAAGAATTTGCATGTTCAATTAAACGTATTCGTTTTGATGAAAACTATCAGCCGGCAGACAACACTCGCCTGACCACAAACTTTGCCAACTTAGCCCGTGGTGAACATCGTGAAGAGAACTTACGCAGAACTTTAGCGATGATCAATAACCGCTTTAACACGCTAGCGAGCTGCGATAATCCCAATGCCGACCGCTATTCAATTGAAATTGACATTATATCTGCGGAGCTTGATGTTGAAGGCAATGGTCAAACTTTTCCATTCATTGAAATGCTGAAAAGCACGATCACTGACCGCCTAACCAATGAACGAATTGAAGGGATGATCGGCAACAGTTTTTCTTCTTATGTCCGTGATTATGACTTTAGCGTTGTATTGCCCACATTGGGCTGTAAAACCAATGAAAAGCCAGAAGCCTTTGGTGACTTGCATGGCAAGCTATATCAGCATTTGGTCAATTCAGACGTATTTAAGGCAGAATTTAATAAACAGCCTGTGATTTGCCTCAGCGTTTCAACGTCAAAAACGTATTTCCGTACTGCGAATGTGCATCCTGTACTCGGTGTGGAATACAAAAATGATGAATATTCACGTACCGATGAATATTTTGCAAAAATGGGCTTAAGCGTTCGTTACTTCAAGCCAGAAAATGCGACTGCACCATTGGCATTTTATTCTGCAAATAACTTACTGAGTGACTATACGGATTTCGAATTAATCAGCGCCATCAGTACCATGGAAAGTTTCCAAAAGGTATATCGACCTGAAATTTACAATACCAATTCAGTTGCAGGCTTGATCTATAAACCAAGTTTGAACTATCAAGATTTCTCACTCACGCAAGTTGTGTATGACCGTGTGGAGCGTGGGCAATTGGCAGTGAAACAAGGTAAATGGACGGAAGACAATTTTATCAAGCCATACAAAGAAGTGCTTGAACAATGGGCTGCAAATTTCTTCATCGAGAAAGCACAGTCAAACAGCGCTGCTTGATTTACACCACAGATTAATGAATTAAAAGATAGAAGATTAGATATGGCGATTTTACTCCCAACCTCAACTGCAGGCAGCTTACCGAAACCGTCTTGGCTGGCAGAACCTGAAAAACTTTGGTCACCTTGGAAACTAGAAGGCGATGCGCTTATTGAAGCAAAGCAAGACGCACTGCGCCTATCTTTGCAAGAACAAGTGCATGCAGGCATTGATATTGTCAGTGATGGTGAACAAACCCGTCAGCATTTTGTGACAACATTTATTGAACATCTGGATGGCGTTGATTTTGAGAAACGTGAAACAGTACGGATCCGTAATCGTTATGATGCCAGCGTGCCGTCAGTCGTCGGCGCTGTTTCTCGCCAAAAGCCAGTGTTTGTAGAAGATGCTAAATTTCTACGCAGCCAAACCAATCAACCGATCAAATGGGCGCTGCCTGGCCCAATGACCATGATTGACACACTGTATGACGGTCACTATAAAAGCCGTGAAAAACTGGCTTGGGAATTTGCTAAAATTTTGAACCAAGAGGCGCGGGAGCTGGAAGCGGCGGGTGTCGATATCATCCAGTTTGATGAACCCGCATTTAACGTATTCTTTGATGAAGTGAACGACTGGGGTGTAGCGACTTTAGAGCGCGCGCTTGAAGGTCTGAAATGCGAAACTGCGGTGCATATTTGCTACGGTTATGGCATTAAAGCCAATACCGATTGGAAAAAGACTTTAGGCTCTGAATGGCGTCAATATGAAGAAGCCTTTCCGAAACTTCAGAAATCAAAAATTGATATCGTCTCGCTTGAATGCCAAAACTCACATGTGCCGATGGATTTGATTGAACTGATCCGCGGTAAAAAAGTCATGGTCGGTGCGATTGATGTGGCGACAAATACCGTTGAAACACCAGAAGAAGTCGCGAATACCTTGCGTAAAGCGCTTCAGTTTGTTGATGCCGACAAGCTGTATCCATCCACCAACTGCGGTATGGCGCCATTATCCCGTCAAGTGGCGCGCGGCAAGCTCAATGCCTTAAGTGCCGGTGCAGAGATCATTCGAAAAGAACTATCAAATGGCTAACTGTTGATTATGTGATGTGCATAAGTGGAGCTGTTTCGGTTGGCTTAAATTCGATTTGATATTCATTCACCGCACGCGGCACCTTAAGCACATTTAAGATCAATAGTTCGACTCAAAACTCATTCAGATGCTATGCCTGTGTAGCCAAATTACGCGGCATAGCGAAGTATCCAGAAAAAAGATACGGCGCAATTTAGGAACAAGGTGATGATTCAAGCAACAGACTTTAAAAATGCAATGTCTTTGTTAACAAGCGCGGTCAATGTTGTGACCACAGCAGGGGTATCTGGCCGCTATGGGTTCACAGCATCTGCTGTCTGCAGTGTTACAGACACGCCGCCGACATTATTGGTCTGCATGAATACAGCCTCTAGGTCACATGAACATTTTATTGAAAATAAAATTCTCACGGTGAATGTTTTAGGTGCCGATCATCAGCAAATTTCTAACGTCTTTGCATCTAAAATGAGTTCTGATGAGCGCTTTGAGTATGGGCGCTGGACAGTTTTAGAAACTGGCGCACCTGTTTTAGAGGATGCTTTGGTCAGTTTTGACTGTGAGATTGAACAAATACAAGAAGTCGGCACGCATAGCATTTTTCTGTGCCGTGTGGCGGCAATTCAGCAAAGTGAACAGGATCAAAGCTTGGTTTATTTTAACCGCGCTTATCATCAGGTCGGGCAAGTCGAAATTGCCTAAAGCAGTTTTTCAATTCATACTATTTTTTAAGTCAGTCTATTGTGGAATTAATCATTTTCTTAATCATCGGCGCATTCGCAGGTTTTGCCGCCGGACTTTTTGGCGTAGGCGGCGGCACGATCATTGTGCCACTGCTGTATGTTGTGTTCACCCAAATGGGCTACAGTCCGGATGTCATTATGCATTTGGCGCTGGGTACTTCTTTAGCGACCATTGTTGTTACATCCATCAGTTCCTTTATGGCGCACCAAAAAAATGGCGCAGTGTTATGGCCGGTTTTTAAAAATCTTGCACCGGGGATGGCATTGGGCTGTTTTGCCGGTGCCGGCATTGCTGGGCTGCTGTCAGGAGTGCACCTTCAAATCATGATTGGTGTGTTTTTGATGTGGGTGGCTTATACCATGTTCATGGGGGCAAAGAAGGTGGTGGACAGCAATAAAGCTCTGCCTTCAACATCTAAGCAATTAGGCGCTGGGGCGGGAATAGGCATAGCTTCTGCGCTTTTTGGCATTGGCGGCGGCAGTATCACTGTGCCTTATCTCAATCATTATGGGGTCGTGATGCAAAAAGCGGTCGGCACATCTGCTGCATGCGGTTTACCCATTGCTATTGCGGGCGCGCTAGGCTTTATGCTGTTCGGTGCTCAAGAGCATATTCGAATTGCAAACAGCATTGGCTATGTGCATATATATGCATTTATCGGCATTAGCACGATGAGCTTCTTGACTGCAAAAATTGGCGCGAAAACGGCGCATGCCTTATCACCGCAAATGCTGAAAAAATGTTTTTCGATCTTGCTGTTTAGCGTAGGATGTTTTTTCCTTTTCAAGGGAATGCGTTGAGATAAATGCAGTTGATTCCCTATGATGAAAGTACATTTAATGCGGGCTATTTATTGCTTTAACTTACTTTTGTTCTGATTCACTTTGTGAATTTCAGGCATGTGGAAGTTCAACCAGTATTTGTGGAGAATGAAGTTATTCATCCATCGATGAATAACTTCATGCCGCTTTATAATTAGAATTTATAGCCGATTTTCAGCAGATAGCCCAAAGCTGTATTATCGCTATAGTCTGCAACTTTTGCATTTTCAGCATTACCGGGGAGCGCGTAGGCGGCTGAATGTCCTGTGGCATCTTCAAGCCAAAAATATCGCAGCCCCGCCTGAATAAAATAGTCAGCTGCTGGGTTAAATCTTAAGCCGACACCCGCCGACCAATAACCGCCAATAGGGCCAAACACCGAAGTTGGATCACCTGCACCGCTGTCCCAGCCAGCACTCATTACGCCAGACCATTGATCATTGATTTTTTTGGCTAAACCTAAGTCTGCAGAAATTTGATCTTTATTATAGTCAGCCAAAATTAAGCCATTTGGATAGCCCGTTGCAATTTCGGTAACCTTGTTAAAGGCATAGGGCTTAATTTCAAATTTTTTCCAGTTTACCCAGCGCGTATTTAAAAAAACCAGCATTGTTGGCGTAATTCCGCTTTGCAAATCTAAATTTATCGACTGCGGTGTAGTGATATTGGTCAGGCCTGTACCAATCATTGGAACAAGCGCGCTCAATGGCATGGCAAAACTTTCATCTGCTGTCAAAGAGTGTTTGATTTCCGAGCGGTAAGTCACTGCCGCTTTTAGCGCAATTTCTGGAATTTGGTAGGCCATACCCGCAAGCCATCCAATCTCGCTATTTTCTTTAACATTTAATTGATAGCCGCTGATGGCTTCAAATGCTAAACCATTCAGCTTTACATTGCCTTTAATGGTTTCATAAACTGGCGCTGCATAAAAATTCCAATTTTCATTGGGTTGATAGCCAAATAAAAATGAAAGATTTTGTGTATCCACGTTGGCAGATGCAAGCCCTGAATCAGTTGAAAAGGTGTGATTCGGCAATGCTTTATAAGCTGTATCTGCACCAAAAGGCTGGTCGTAAATAAGGCCGAAAGAAAATTGAGGCGTCATCTGCAGCTTGATAGCTGCATTATAAAACGTGCTGCTATTGGTCAGATTGCCTGTCGAAGAATCTGTACTGGGTGTCATAAATTGCGGGCGTGCTTGACCCGAAATATCGGCCTCTACTGCAGCAATAGAGGCTTCAAAATAGTTCCCATCTTCTAAAAATGCAGCTATTGATTGACCGGTACGGTCTAAAGCAGCAGCGTGAACCTGTGAGCAGGCAGCCGTTAGAATTGCCAAGCTTAATGCAGACTGTATTTTCATGTTTTACTCTCTTTTTCCTTGAGGGGGTGTTTCTTCTTTTGCAGCAGGTTTTTACTTGATTATTGTTTTGTTAAGTATTTGATATTTGTATTTTATTATGCAGTTTGTGCGATCAATTCTTGTTGAATGATATCCATTTCAATGGCATGAAACTTTCGAATTTCTGTTTCAGCGAATCTTGCCAGCGCTTTATGTATAAGCGGCATACCAATATCCAGTTTCCAATCTTGCCGGACTTGAATGGCGTTATGCGCTTCGCTGAGAAAAGTTTGATAGCTTAGAATGCCCGTCAGATTTGACTTTAATGTTGAAGAAGCACTCAGTGTCTGGAAGTCCCAATAATCGTGACGCCGCAGCCGAAAAGCATCTTTTAATAATTTTCGGATGAGCTCCGGCATTTCAAGGTCTAGGTTGTATTCACGCTCTAAATAGTAGCGATCACCTGCCAGCTCAGAACGTTGGATATCGAGCGCAGTCCCAGGTATTTTTTGGCAAATCTGTTCATGAAATTCGACGGTTTGGAACAGCTGTTTCGCTTTGTCGCTATCAATATGATTCAGCGTTGATTTAATTGTAAAAAAATAATCCATCATGTATTTCCGATTTGAATTTCTGCAGTGAAAGGGAACTGGCCAAGGGTTTGAAGGGCAGCCTGCTGAGTCTCCATATCTTTGACATGCAGGTGAATGACAATGCCTTTGCTTTTGTCTTCGATGATTGAAAAGTTTTGAAAAGCAATATTCGCCTGTTCAAGAGACTGGCTTAATGAAATTTGAATCTGTTGATGCTTTAGCGGCACTTTAAAAATTTTCCCAATTGGCGTAAGCGGGATTTCATCAATAATTTCAATGAACTTAGGAACTGCAGCACGCTCATGAATATGCTGTTCTGCAAAAGAGATCAATTCATCTTTGGAAAGCGTTTGGTTTGCTTTGAGCTGGACATACAGCACGGGCAATTCACCTGCATAAGCATCTGGACGGCCGACCGCAGCAGCCAGCTCAACGGCAGGGTGCTTCAACATAGGTTCTTCTATGGTTAACGGGTCAATATTATGGCCGCCGCGAATAATCAGTTCTTTTTTCCGGCCAGTAAGATAGAAATAGCCTTGCGCATTTTGATAACCCAAATCACCGGTATTAAACCAAGACGTGTCGTTATCAATATTCAGCCATATCTTCCGGTTCTGCTCAGAAATTAAATAGCCTGCAAACACATTAGGTCCGGAAATGGCAATTGCGCCAATTTCATTATTTTCAGCATCTCTTAAATATTGCCCCTGATCATCCAAGATAACCGCTTTCATTTTCTGCAGAGGAATGCGGATTCCAATAGACCCGTGAATTGGTTCAGCAAAAGGCGGATTGACACTGCTGACACAGGTGCCTTCAGTTAAGCCATAGCCTTCAAGTATTCTTAAACCTGTCAAATTTTGAAAATTTTTCATAATTTCTGACGGTAACGGTGCGGCGCCGCATAGCCCATATTCCAGTGAGTTAATTTTTGCATCAGCGACCGGAACTTGAAGCAAGGAGGCATAAAGCGTTGGCACACCGCTAAAATAATTAATTTTGTAATGTTCAACAATTTTCCAAAAAATTTGGATAATGCCTTCACCGCGGTAACCTTGTGCTGTGCCTAGGACGACATGTGACCCTTTGGAAAAAGGAATCAATCCGGTCACCAACACCGCATTCACATGAAATAGCGGCAGACCGCAGAAAATGGTTTTATTGGCTGAAAAGTCATCGCCATAAAATTGTGCAACGCTCCAAGCGCTGGATGTTTCATTGGCATGTGTACGCTTAGCAACTTTTGGCAATCCCGTTGTGCCGCCTGTACAGAAAAATGAGGAATAATCATTTGATGAAAATATCCGCTGACTGTTGAGCTGATTTTTTGCAAAACCTTGCACAGACGCATGATAGTCATGCAGCGAAATATGGCAGGGAATGGCGCCTGCAATGCCTTTTAAGCCATGCAGTTGAGTGATTTTTTTCTTCTGCAGCAGGCTGGCGGCTATTTTTTTTGGATACGGCATATGGCGGGCTGGATTGACTAAAACCAGATGCTTGAGAAAAGATAGGCGAGGCAGAATAGTGTGAACTTTTTCCCATAAATCGGTATCGGGAAAAGGAGCAAGTGTGACTAATATTTCGGCCTGAACAGCATTTAGGATGTCTGCCATGGCATCCGCTTCAAGCAAGGGATTAATGGCAGCAATAATACCTGTGGCCTGACCGCCCCAAATCACAAAATGCGTTTCGGGCAGGTTCGGCAAAATATAGGCAATCACAGTATCTTTGCTTGCGCCCAAAGCATGAAAAAAATTAGCGCATTGATGAATTTGCTCAAGCAGCTCGCGGTAACAATAGACGCTCGGATTTTTAAACCGGCTGCTTTCTAAAAAAAAGGAAAGTGCCGGGCTTTTCGGGTTAATTTGGGCGCCGTGCCGAATTAATGCATAAGTATTGGAGGGAAAATCCTTTGGCATTCCTTGCAGCTCTATCCGCTCTACATCTGCTAATGATGAGATTCCGTTCATGTTCTATTCTCTAAATTGAGTGTTTTTATTGCATCTTTCAACTATTCTGCGCTGATCATATGTCGCTGAATGCCTAAATTAATTTTGCCGTCGGCACTTTGAATGCTGGATTCAATAACATCACCGACTTTTAAGTATTGGCTGCGCTTTGCCTGTCCTTTCTTAAACAGCGCCCAGCGCTTTTCTTCAGGCATTAAATATGCCGCCTTGACCAGCAATGGAGATGGCAAGCCTAAAGCGCATCCCGATGGTGTTCCGGTCAGCAAGACATCGCCAACATTAAAATCGGTCACTTGGGAGTATTCAGTTAATGTTTCAGCGGGTTTAAACACCATATTGGCGGTAGAGTCTTGCTGCCGGATTTGTCCGTTCACTTTCAGGCATAGGTTTAAGCTGTCTAAATAATGAATATCTTCGGGCGCAAACAGGCAAAGTACTGGGCCAAGCGGGCAGAATGTGCGGTAACTTTTTCCTTTATAAAACTGGGTTTCAGGGATTTGTACATCACGCGCTGAAATGTCATTGCCGATGCAAACCCCTGCAATATATTCATGAAGATTATTCTGATTGACCTGTACAGACGACGTCGTTTTTTTCCCAATCACGAGCGTCAACTCAATTTCATAATCTAAAAGCTGCACGTGCTTAGGTTTAATAATTTGGCCCGTGGGATCGGTAATAGACGCGACCGATTTGGTAAAAAACATATTGAATTTTTTAGCATCAGGATTCATGCCCGAATCAATCATATGCTGGCGGTAATTCGCGCCTTGGCACATTACTTGAGACGGTGCGGTGATCGGGCTGAGCAATTCAACATCTTTTACTGAATGATTCACCGCACTGTTTTTTGCATCTTGCGCCAGTTTGGCATAGCCATACTCAATGAGTTCTGCCGTGGTTGAAAACGCAGTTGGTAATTCAGCAATATTGTCTTGGGACAAAATTCCCCAAGCCATTGAAGCATCTTTTTTTCTGTAATGAACAATAGAAACAGCCATGCGGTTTTCCTTTTACATGAATATTTTTGCGAGGGTGTAGACTTTTTTTAATGTTAAATCAGGCGTATTTTTCAGATGCTTAACTGTTTCGCTCAGATGGGTAAACGTTAAATGCGGTTTGGTAAAACTGGCCGGCATCAAAGGCCCCCATTGAGCCATTGCTTTTTTACTGATGGGATGAATGCCTGTTTCCACTGATGCATCAAACAGATCGCCATCACAATAATGCTCGTGTTTTTGCCCCCAAGGATTATTCCAATAATCAAAGATCTGGCTGCCTAAAATATGCCTCCCCATACCCCAAGCATGATTCCAGCCCTTATCCCGCAGTACCCGCTGCCCCATGCCGATGGCATCTGTATCAACAACTTCATAGGCGCTGTGGCTATAAGTCGAAAACACGCCTTGCGCAAGCGCCAAAGTATGATGATCGGCCGGCACATCCTTTAAGTTCAAACGCAGAAATGCAACACCCGGTGAGCCATCTGCAAAAACCTGAACATCACTGGCAATCAAGCCAAAATTGTTTTGATACCACTTGAAGGTCTGTTCAAAATTAGCAGCTTCCAAAACAACATGGCCAAGACGCAGAATTTCAGCTGGCACTATGGGAGGGCGCTGCGTTTGGTTAATCCTGTCTGCTTGCAAATCCAGATTCATAGCAAGCGCAGGACGGTAAGGCAAGGCGTCTAAAAATTGCTGGCCATAAATTGCCGTTACTGTAAATCCAGCCGGATCAGTCAGTTCTACATATTGTCCAGCATTTGGCTTTGATGAATTCTGGACAGCTGTTGCATTGGGCAAATTGGATAAATTTTGGAGTTCATTTTCAGAAGAAACTTCTAAAGCGAAACCAAGAAATTTTGCTTGAGGAGCTAGGCTTAAGTGATAGCAATAGGTAGAAGCGCCTTTCGCGCGAAAGAAAATTTCCCGTTCATTCTGCTCTAAAACAGTAAGTCCGAAGTCCAATAGAAATTGTTTTGCCAATTCAAGATCTGGGCTGGAAAAGTTCAAATAGGCAAGCCGGATGGCCCGCGCTGTCGGCTGTTCATTTCTCTCTTTGAGATACGCATAATTCATTTTTTAATTCATCTTATTTTCCGTTATTCCAAATAAAATAAATCAATATTGAGATTAATGTCAATATTGATTTATTCCTCAGTATGATTTAGATTCCGCAAAGATCAATAAAAACCGTTTGGATAACCAAGTAGGATAAAAATGGACAAAATACAAAAAAATCAGCATCAGGATGGTGCTGCAATCCAAGCAGATGTAGTTATTGTCGGCTATGGTCCAGTTGGAGCAGCACTTGCTGTTTATTTGGGAAAATTAGGTGTTTCTACTGTAGTCGTCGAAAAAAATTCAGACATTTTACCCATGCCTCGAGCAATTGCCTTAGATAATGAAGCGCTAAGGGTGCTGCAGAACATTGGATTATCTGACGATAGTTTTGAGAAAATTACGATTAATCATGTTCGAATGTATTGTCCATTTTTGGGAAAATTTGGCGAGCTCAATACTTCGGGAAAAATTGATGAGTTGCCGAAATTAGTTACGTTTTATCAGCCTGACTTAGAGAAGGCATTGCGCAACAAGGCCAGTTCCAGTTCAGATGTACACGTTTTATTGAACACTGAATTTATATCGTTTGATGAACAGCCGGATGCGATTCATGTTGCCATTCGAAACCCTGCAGGGGTAAACCAGACGATTCATGCGCAATACCTTGTCGGTGCAGATGGTGCCAGTTCAAAAATCCGGTCATCTATCGGTTTCGATTTTCGGGGAGCATCTTACTGTGAAGATTGGCTGATTGTGGATGCTAAAAACAGACAAGGAAAATCGATTGACCACGTTGAGTTTATTTGTGATCCGAAACGACCGACACCGCATATGCCTGCGCCGGGCGGACGGGAACGCTGGGAGTTTATGCTGCATGCCAATGAAACCCGTGAAGAAATGGAAAATCCTGAAAAAATTCAGGCGCTTTTGCAGCCATGGATGAGTGGTCAGGATATCGAAATTGAACGTCAAGCGGTTTACCGTTTTCATGCCCGGTGCTGTGAGCGTTTTCAAAAAGGACGTGTTTTTCTCGTCGGGGATGCCGCGCATATTACTCCGCCTTTTGTTGGCCAAGGCTTAGTTGCAGGGCTTAGGGATATTGCAAATTTAGGGTGGAAGCTGAAATTTGCCCTCAAGGCTGAAAATGCCAAGGAAATATTAGACAGCTATGATGCAGAACGGCGCCCGCATGCTGCAAAAATGATTCAATTAGCGAAGGGCATGGGGCTGATGGTCATGCCAAAAAACAAAATTAAAGCCATTGCAGTGCATGGTTTAATCAAATCACTGAGTAAATTTCCACTCACGAAGCACTATCTGACCGAACTAAAAGTTAAACCGCAAATCCGCTACAAAAACGGTTTTTTTCAGCCTAAAAAAGGATACTGGAATAGCACTAAAACCAATTTTGAAGTAGGTAAGCAAGCTGATCAAATTCTATTAAAAAATTCTAAAAATCAAATTTTTAAAAGTGATGACTGCTGGGGAGATTCATTTATTCTATTAGGCATTGATGTTGATCCGGCAACGCTTTTGAATGAAGGACTTCAACATCAGTGGAAGGTGCTGGGCGGAAAAATATTAACAGTGAGTACGCGCTTGAATCATCAGAATTTGAATGGTTTTATGGATATTGAACAAAAATGGGCCGCTAAAAAAAATAGCCCGTATCTGGTGATTTTGCGTCCTGACGGCATTGCTTATAATATTTTTGAGATATCTGAGATGACGCGTTCTTTAGCTTTATGCATCAATCAATTGGCTTAAATACAGGCGCTAAGTGTTTTGCATTCATTAAGCAGGTAAGGGAAGCTGTGCAATAATTGCCGCTTGATCGGGCGCAGCGCCTAATCCGGTCAGCACCATTTCTGTTAAAACAATATCATGATCTTTAATGGAATTGCCCTCTGTAATGGAAATGAGAGCTCCAATGGTTGCGGACATAATGAAGGTGACAGCGATATGACTGTTTTTAAAATGCACTGATCCTTCTTTTTTTGCCAGTTCAAGGTCATTTAAAATATTATTGGCAACCGTCGTACGCATCCGGTCGTCCAAATGAATCACATTGATCAGGGCTTTGGCCCAATCCTGATCTTGAAGCGCTTTGTTCATGAACATACGAATACCGATTGCGACGCGCTGAATACCTGAGTGAATGTTTATGCTCGCATGGGTAACTGCATGAGAAAAATCATTTGCCAACGCAATGCCAACAGCTTCCAGCACTTCTTCTCTAGTTTTAAAATAGTTATAAATGGTTCCATTCGAGACATGCGCTTTTTCGGCTAAATCCTGCAATGTCAATGCATTGACACCTATTTCGGCATAAATTGAAAGCGCCGTATCTATGAGCAGCTGCTTCGTGCGCGCTTTTTTTTTGTGACCGCGAGAAAGTGATTCTTCTGGCTGTGATTGCAAATTCGGCATGTAAATCTGAGTAAATGTAATAAGGCTCTAAGCATAGCTTTATCACTGCAGGACAATCAACATTTTAAGTGAATCTCTACGTGTCAGCCTGAGGGAAGCCGAGCAAATACATCCAGATATGCACGTGTTTATTTCTCAAAACAGCAAAATTTCATAGGATTAATCCAGCGCATATATCTAATCACTATTTAGCAAATCAACAGCAGCCTATACTCACCATCATTTTCTACAGGTGCTCGATGCACACATGGAGCAACTTGCTGTGTGGGATGATCTACAGCCAAGCGCCAAAGGTGGCCTATACCTAAATTAAGCGGCTGGGCATTTGGTATGGGCTGATAGTGCAGATCAAAGAAATATTCTTCTAAGAACGCTTCAAATTCAGCTTCTGGGCCTTCATGCAATTCTTGGAGTTTTTCTCGAATTTGGGGAATTAAAATTTTTTGCTTAACTTGATCATTAGGCAAGATGTCGCTTGCAGCGCCGTGATAGGTGCATAAAAAAGTATCGGTTGCTATGGGGGAGCGGTCGACATGAAATGAATAGACATCGGTTGAAATAAAATCGAGCTCATCATCACGTTCATAGCATTTCAGCAAGTTTAGCGAAGGAGAAGCGCCAAAATCTGCAAGCAATTGCATATCCTGCAAAATAATATCTCTTGCGAGCTGGCCTTGCTTTGAGAGCCGCAGTGCCAAAAGTTCATCTGCTGTAATTTCGGTAATATTGTCTTCTAATTGCAGTTGGGCCACAATTTCCTGAAAATCGCCCACTAAATTTCGCTGCCAGCAAAGTGCATTCATTTCGCCATAAAAATTAGAACTTACCAGCTCGGAAAAACTCGAAACCACACCAAATTGCTTGTTGTCAGAAAAACAGGGGCTCATAGCAAAATTAGATAATAGAAAATGCCATGCATAATATCATGCGGCCTTAAATATGAAGTCTAAAGTTTTAAGCCTATCTAGATTCATCGTTTAAGATAAACATATGTATTGGAGAAAATATTAATTCTGCCTCATTACAAATTCAGTCACCAGCACTGTAATTACACTGCTAAGAACAACAATAAAAATGACTTCTTGTTTTAAATTCACTAAAAAATCCTTAAAAACTCTTTTTTAATAAAGGAACCTGATTAAGCTTCGCTGTCTATGACAAGGTGGCGTTCTTGATGATAAGACTCTTCTGTATGTCCTTTTTTCCAGTAAGGTACTGCGTACAAATGTGTCTTTGCGACTTTATAAGTATGTTTGAATGCTTTTAATAAAGAGACAACACGTGAATTTTCACCTGCAAGGCTGACAGAAATATTCTGCTGACTCCAATCGAGTTGCGTCAAAGATGCATGAATTTTTTCTTCAGGCTTCGGGGCTTGAATGAGCCAATGGATGGTTACAGCAAGAGGATGTGCTAATTGAATACAATCAGAGTCATGTTCAACTTCAATCCACACTTCACCTTGTGCAGTCGCTGGAAGAAGTTCTAAAGATGCCGCAATCATCGGCAGGGCAGAAAGATCACCAATAAAAACCCAATAATCAGCAGCTGGATTGAATCGAGCACGTCCACCTGGCCCAGCCAACCCAATTACTTGGCCTTTTTCAGCATTAATCGCCCAATTGGCTGCTGCGCCGTAATCTGCATGGCGTACAAAGTCGACCACCAGTAACTGCTCATTTTCTAAAAAATCACGAAGGGTGTATGTCCGTGTAATGGGTTTTTTGCCATCTGGCCAAATCACTTTGCCTTGTTCATTGCGGTAAGGCAGTAAGGGCTTTAAGTCAGCTTGGTCTGCAAAAAACAATTTAATGTGCGCACCGTTTTGATCTTTCGGGAAATCTGAAAAATCCTCACATGAGAAATAGACCCGCTGCAGATGCGGAGACAATTGTTCTGATGCATGTACACAAATGTAACGTGGGGGAGTTATAGAGGGGGAAGTCATATTTCCTGCTTCTTTACATTCAAGTGTCAAATGACGGGGAGTTTGCGATGAATGAACCGCAACATCATGTGGCACTAATGTAATGTAAATGAATATTGTTTGCAAATGATAATCATTATATTTAATATTCGAAAGCTGACTTCATGTCAGTCAGACAACACACGCCTATAAATACATTTCAAATTTTTATACTTTTTTTATAAAAATGGTTGGATCAACGGTAGTACACATGCAAACAACGGATACTCTGGCTCCTTTAACCCGTGCTCAACACAGTATGTGGAAAGGGCATCATCATCATGGCAGTTACCCATTTCATACCGCAGAATGGCTGGTCATTGAAGGGCCGCTCAACCGAGAATTATTTCATCAAGCCATAGAGCTGACATTAAAAGAGGCGAAAGCATTGCATTGGCGCGCCCTTGAAAAAGATGGAAAGGTGTATCGTGTCGATGATGTCGCTTTGCGTCCGCCGCAATTTTCCGATTTGTCACATTTAGATGAACAAGCTATTTTAGATTGGGCCGATCTAGCCGTAGAACCGCCCTTTGATTTAAGTGTAGGTCATTTATACGATTATACTTTTGCGCATTTAGATGAACAAAAATACGGTTTGTTCTTTAGAGCACATCATGTTGCTCTAGATGGCTATGCTTATGGTTTGATGATCAATCGTTTTTTAGATTATTACCAATCCTTAAAAAATGACTCAGAATTAAAAAATAAGTCTTTTGATCATTTTGAGAAATTTTTAGCGGATGAACAGCGCTATTTAGCTTCTCCTAAAGCCGAAAAAGATCTGCAATTTTGGAGAGATAACTTTTCAAACGAACTTGCGCCGAAAAAACGGTTAAAACGCAAATTAAAACAGCCTTTTTATCAAGGCCCGCGCTATGAAGATGTCATTGATTGGGATACCCAGCAAGAAATGAATGCTTTGGCTGCGGAGCTAAAATTACCAAGTGCAATGGTAGTGATGGCTGTCATGATGAGTTATTTGGTGAAACAGTCAGGTGATCATCAGCAATGCTTTGGCGTTCCATTTATGTCACGCTTGGGCACAGCAGCCATGCGTACGCCATGTTTGGTGATGAATATTCTACCGTTGCGTCTGGCTGGAACAGGACAAGAAAATCTTAAAGAAACTGTACAGCTTTTGGCACAGCGCTTTAATCAAATTCGCCCGCATCAAAACAGCTATTTTGAACAAATGCGGTTTGAGCTTGAAGGATTCGACCCTTTAGAGAATATTCTATTTGGCCCAATTGTGAATTGGATTCCATATCCATTGCCGGAACAATTTGAAGGCTGTCGACTCACCAAAACTACAATTTCCGCAGGGCCAATTGAAGATTTTGATATTGCCATCACCAATAAATTTGTTGATGGTGTAGAGCGCTTATACCTTGCAGTTGATGGCCATAAGGAACTCTACAATGTTGAATCCTTAGGTGAATATTGGCATGACTTTATGCGTATGCTGTGCTTATGGATACAACATCCTGAGTTAAAAGCAAATCAATTAGAAATACAAAAGAAACTGCCAGACTAAATTTAGAAAATTCAATCTGGCAGTTTTAGCACACTCGGTTAAACGCCGAGTGTTGCGCCTCCATCTACCACCAGTTCATGCATGGTAATTTGTTTAGCTTGATCGGAAAGCAAGAATAAGATGGCATTTGCGACATCTTCAGGCTCAGCGATTTTTCTAAGTGGAATACCATTACGGTACTGTTCAAGATTGCCTTCAACGATACCTGCTGGCGGCTGATCATCAGTCCAAAGTTGTTTTTGCATTTGGGTGAGCGTTGAACCAGGTAGAACTAAATTACAGCGAATGCCATGCGGTGCAAGTTCTAGTGCTAGGTTTTTAAAATAGTGGCTGACGGTGGCTTTCGTTGTCGCATATAGGCCCATGTTCATACGTGGAATAAGCGCAGCATTAGAGCTGATACTGACAATGGCTCCTTCTTTATGCGGAATCATTTGCTGAGCAACCCATTGGGAGAGCAGAGCAGGCCCCATAAAGTTCACTGCTAAATTATGTTGCCACTGCGCTTCAGTGGTCTCCAGCAGGCTTCCCATTTCTAAAATACCAGCTGCATTGACCAGACCTATGATCGGCTGTTCTGCCCAAGGTGATTGTTGGATCTTTGTAATAAGTGAATTTGTTTGAGCAATGTCATGGGAGATGGCATAAAAATTTTGTTGTTCTGAAGTATTTAACTGTTGAATGACTTCCCATTTTTGAGAGTCAGGCTGTAAATCTATACCAATGATTTGATGATTTAACTGAAGTAGTTTTTTTACCACCACTGCGCCAATCCCGCGTGCGGCACCGGTCACAATAAATACTGTGGACATTTAAGCATCCTTTAATCTATTAACAAGAAGTAACAATTATCATTACTATATGAGAATAATAATCATTATAGTTGTTGCGTTCAACCACTTTAGTCAGATGACTGCAGAACTGAACCTTTAAAAACATAATTGAAAGATGTGAGAGCAAATATGTTGCCAGCAGAACCATCAGTATTTAAAAATATGATTGGAATAACCAAGGAAGACTTAATTGAAGCGGATGTTGCAGGTTTTGTATTTGCAACACCTACGGGGACAATCTCGAGTAAAAAATTAATCGAAACAATTCAATTTAAACGTGACACTGCATTAAATTTTGCTGAGCAGCAGCAAGCTTGGCTGAAACATGCGAATCAGCAATTGCAACAAAAAATTCAAGTGACGGGGAATGCTGAACTGATTTTGGTCGGCAGCTTACCTTTCGATAATCGTGATCTTCCAGAAATGTCGATTGCCGAAGCAAAAAACACCTATGTGACTGAAGGATTAGATTTAACAGAGCCTCTTGAACGACTCTCACAAGTTCAAGCAACCCTTATCCCACCTCAAGCGGGCTATGTTGATGGCGTAGCGAAACTCGTTGAGTTAATGAAAACCACGGAGCTTGAAAAAGCTGTTTTAGCACGTGCAATTGATTTACACAGTGAACAAAAACTTCAGATTGAAGAATTGTTTTATCAATTATTTAAAACCAATCCAGAAGGCTATACCTTTGCTTTCGCGCAAGATCCAAAAGAGCTCGGCTGGTTCATGGGGGCAAGTCCAGAGCTATTGGTGGCTAAGCAAAATCAATTTGTATTTAGCAATCCTGTTGCAGGCACATTGGCACGCCGCGCAGATGTCGCAGAGGATCAAGAACAAGCGCAACGTCTGCTTGCATCTGCTAAAGATCAACATGAACATGCCGTGGTGATTGAGGCAATTGCAGATCAATTATCGCCACTTTGCGAAACTTTAAGCATCCCCAAATCACCGTCATTGATTAAGACCAGTACGGTATGGCATTTGGCAACACCTATTCAAGGCACGCTAAAAGACCCAGACATGCATGTCTTCGATTTAGCATCAATTTTGCATCCAACCCCAGCGGTATGCGGCCAACCTGCGGCTTTGGCGCGTCAATTGATTTCAGAATTAGAACCATTTAAACGCAATTTATTTGCTGGAACCATGGGCTGGACTGATGCCCGCGGTAACGGCGCATGGGCGGTCAATGTACGCTGCGGACGTATTTTTGAACATTCAGCACGGTTATATGCAGGTGCAGGGATTGTCGAAGCATCACAGCCGACCAACGAATTGCATGAAACCATTGCGAAGTTTAAGACCATGCTGAATGCATTGGGCTTAGATGCCGATCAACTGACATATCAATAAGGCATTGTCATGATCAAACAAGAATCACATGTACAGCATCTATGGGATGGCATTGTGCAATATCCACCTGAGTTTGTAGAAAAATATATTGCAAAGGGATATTGGGTAGGACAAACCATCAGTGAGTTTTTTATTGAGTGTGCTGAAAAATATAGCCAAAACACCGCACTGATTTGCGGTGAACGGAAGTTTAGCTATGCACAGCTGCAGCAACGTATTGATGAATTTGCAGTCTATTTAAGCAGACAAGGCTATCAAGTGGGGGATGCAGTTGTCATACAGCTCCCGAACATCGCTGAGTTTTTTATTGCTTACTTTGGCGCACTTCGTATCGGTATGCGTCCAATCATGAGTTTGCCTGCGCATCGTCATAGCGAAGTCAGTCATTTTATTGGTCAGACCCAGGCAAAACTCTATATTTGCGCAGATAAGTTTATGGGTTTCGACTACCGAACATTAGCCCATGAATGTTTGAAACGCTGTGAAAGTTTGCATCAGATCCTGGTTGTGGGAAATGCAGACGAGTCTGATACACGTTTTGATGTATGGCCTGATACCACCAAGTTTCAGCAACAATGTGTTGTGCCTCCACAATTAACTGCGCGTCATGTGGCATTTTTCCAACTTTCTGGTGGCAGTACAGGGACACCTAAACTGATCCCGCGTACACATGATGATTATTTGTATAGTGTTCGCGCCAGTGCAGATATTTGTGAACTGAATGAACACACTAAAATGCTCATGGTTCTGCCAGTTGCACATAACTTCAGTATGAGTTCGGCGGGTTCACTCGGACTGTTCTATACAGGTGGAACATTGGTTTTATCTCAAGATCCTTCTGCATCAGCATGTTTTGCATTCATCAAAAAATATGGAATTTCGCATGTCGCATTAGTACCAGCGCTAGCAGCATCTTGGGCTGAAGCAGTACAAAAAGGGCAGGAAAACATTTTTGCTCGCTTAGAAGTATTGCAAGTGGGCGGCGCTCGCTTAGCGGATGCTTTAGCACGTCAACTGATTGAACAATATGACTGCCGTCTACAGCAAGTATTTGGCATGGCTGAAGGCTTAGTCAATTACACCCGCTATGAAGATGACATTGAGCAGATTATCTCGACACAAGGCAGCCGTATCAGTGCCGATGATGAAATTAAAGTCGTAGATGATGAAGATCGGGAATTGCCAATCGGTGAAATCGGGCATTTACTCACACGCGGACCATATACCATTCGCGGTTATTACAATGTGCCTGAACATAACCGAAACGCATTTACCCTTGATGGCTTCTACCGTACAGGTGATTTAGTCCGAATCAATGCCGAAGGCAACATTATTGTAGAAGGCCGCAGCAAGGATCAAATTAATCGCGGCGGTGAAAAAATTGCCACGGAAGAAGTAGAGCAAGTGCTGAACCAGCATCCGCAAGTGATTCAATCCGCACTCGTGTCTATGCCTGACTCCATGCTGGGTGAAAAAAGCTGCGCTTATATTCAATGGCGAATGGCAGAGCAAGACCCTAGTCCAACGCGTTTGACCATGCAGCTGCGCCAATATGTCCAACAGTACGGTTTAGCGACTTATAAAATTCCTGATCGAATCGAATTTGTTGAAGACATGCCTTATACCGCTTTGGGCAAAATAGATAAAAAAGCATTAAGACAACGTTTAGTTGCATAACACACTTTATAAAATATAGAGATAGGTAAAACCATGGCTATTCCACGTATCGCAAGTTATCCAATGCCTCAAGTGCAGACTTTCCCAAACAATAAAGTGAATTGGACACTTGACCCAAACCGCGCCGTACTTTTAGTGCATGACTTACAGCAATACTTTTTAGATTTTTATGATCAAACCCAAGCGCCAATTCCAGAATTGGTTAAACATTGCCGTCAATTGCTGGATCAATGCCATAAGATGGGCATTCCAGTGTATTACACAGCACAACCGGGGGATCAAAGTACAGAACATCGACAATTGCTGACTGATTTTTGGGGCGAAGGTTTGGCTGCCGATCCAAAGATTGTGCAAATCATTCCAAGTCTTCAGCCTAAAGAACAAGATACGGTTTTAACCAAATGGCGTTATAGCGCATTTAAGAAAAGTGATTTTGAACAGCGTATTAAAGATGCTGGACGTGATCAGCTGATCATTTGCGGTGTCTATGCACATATTGGCTGTTTACTCACTGCTGCTGAAGCTTTCATGCTGGATATGCAGGCATTCTTGGTGGGTGATGCATTGGCCGATTTTAGTTTAGAAGAACATGAAATGGCATTGAAATATGCCACTGGCCGCTGTGCCAAAGTTGTTGATACTGCAATTGTTCTGAATGAACTGCAAACGGAGATTGTACGATGAGTCATACAGCTTTGACTTTAGATGGGCTTCGTCAAACCATTGCAAATCAGCTTGGCATTGATGCCAGTGAAATTCAAAACGATGACAATTTATTTATGCTTGGTTTAGATTCTGTCAGCCTAATGACTTTAGTCGGTCAATGGCGTGAGCAGGGTATCAGTGTTGAATTTCAGGACTTGGTGGAAGAACCAACCTTGGAAGATTGGCAGCTACGTTTAAAGCTCAGTCCAGTCTAACTTAGACATACCAAAAGCAACTAACCTTAGGATTAGTTGCTTATTCAGGCCCTAGCCAATTTCAATAGCCACAGGCCATTTTCGTTAACAGCAATTCATAACGCGAGTGGATCTTCCATGCAGTTAGACAATTATTACTCATCTCAGCAATGGCAAAAAATTCAAGACTTTGCTGCGCATAAACCAAGCCCATTTTTAGTGGTAGATTTAGACCGCGTTGAATTTAAATATCAGGAACTTCAGCAAAGTTTCCCCATGGCCAATATTTTCTATGCAGTGAAGGCAAATCCAAGCACTGAAATTATTTATCGCTTAGACAAATTGGGTTCAAGTTTTGATATTGCATCGGTATATGAACTTGATCGTGTCCTTGAATGTGGTATTGCGCCTGAACGAATTTCTTTTGGCAATACCATTAAAAAAGCAGCCGATTTGAAATATGCCTATGACAAAGGTGTACGCTTATTTGTCACCGATGCGCTGGCAGATTTAGAGCAAATTGCACAATATGCACCCAACTCACGTGTATTTGTACGCGTGTTAGTGGAGTCCGGCGCAACTTCAGACTGGCCGTTATCGCGTAAGTTCGGCTGTGACACTCAAATGGCGATTGATTTAATGGTCAAAGCGAAGCAGCTGGGACTTCAGCCTTATGGCGTATCATTCCATGTCGGAAGCCAGCAAAATGATGTGACCGTTTGGCGAACTGCATTAAATGTTGCTAAAGAAGTCTTTGAGACCCTAGATCAGCAACATAATATCCAGTTAGAACTGATCAATGCCGGCGGTGGTTTTCCTGCACAGTACTTGGCAGAGATTGACAGCATTCAAGAATATGCACAGCGCATTCAATATTATATTAATGAAAACTTTAAGCAAAAAATTACGCTGTTTTTAGAGCCTGGCCGCTCTTTGGTGGGGGATGCAGGGGTGATTGTGTCTGAAATTGTGCTGATAGCCAATAAATCTGAACAAGATGATAAACGCTGGGTTTATACAGATGTTGGCGTTTTTAATGGCCTGATCGAAACCTTGGGGGAAATGATTAAATACCCGATTTATACACCCAAAATGCAAAATAATGCGCCGAAATCGAATGTCGTTTTGGCCGGGCCAACCTGTGACTCGACGGATATTATGTATGAAAAAATACCGTATCCTTTGCCGCAAGACCTTGAGATGGGTGACCGTTTGTATTGGCTGAGTACCGGGGCATACACGACCTCATATGCATCGGTTGAGTTCAATGGTTATCCGCCATTAAAAACTTTTTATTTAGACTGATTTTTAAGCCCTGATCTGAAGTTTTCTGATCGGGGCTTTGTAGGCTCGAAAAATTTTATCCCATGCTAAGCGTTATGCACTTGGTGATGAAGCCTAATTTTTCCCAGAATTATCCTGTTAACACATTTTAAAACATACAAATAAAAACAAATAGTAATTATTTTCAATTAATAATGGTAATGATTATCATTTATTGTGTATGATACCCGACCATTAGAAAAGCATTTTTTAATGAAGGGAAATTACTTTGAAAAGAACGATTTTATTTTTATCTTTAGCGGCATCTCCATTCTTTGCAATGGCTGAAGACGCCGTATCATTGCCAACGATTGTGGTCAAAGCTGACTCGCAAGAAACAGATGTCACAGGAAAATTAAAAAAGAAAGCAACCCTGAATATTTTAGGGGAAAAAGATGTGCTGGATACACCTTTTACGATTCGAAATTATAGTGATGAAGCGATTCAAGATGCGCATGCTCAATCAATAATGGACGTACTCAAAATTGATCCGAGTATTCGGACGACAACAAATACAGGCCATTTAAATGAAAACTTTAATCTGCGTGGATTTGCTGTTACTTGGGAAGACTATAATTTAAATGGTGCTTATGGCATGGCACCTACAGGACGTGTGACCACCGATATTTTAAGTTCTGTCACTGTTTTAAAAGGTCCAAATGCTTTGGTTGCAGGCATGGCGCCTAGCGGCGGTGTGGGCGGTGTGATTATTGCCAACACGAAGCGAGCCGATAAAGAGCTGACCCGAGTTACTGCTAATTTTGAAGATGAAGGCTACTATAAATCTGGTTTTGACGTTGCACGCCGTTTTGGTGAAAACCAAGAATTTGGTGCGCGCCTAAGCGCTAATTATGGGCAGGGCGAACATATTGTTGATGGCTTAGAAGATGAAAATACTTCAGCGGTTTTGGCTTTAGATTGGACGACAGATAAAGCCAAAATTAATCTTGATGCCTATGCAACCAAAGATAAGCGTGATGGCGGCTCGCCAGCGATGGTTTCATTTGCACAATTGGGTAAAGTGCTTGATGCGCCAGATGGCAAGAGCAATTTCTTCCCGAATTTACATGGTGAGCAATCTGCGAAATATATTGGCCTGTCGGGTGAATATAAACTGCTTGATAACTTGAAAGTGATTGCTGGTGCCGGGGCTGTTGAACAAGAGTACCAAGGTCATCTTTTTGGTACGCGAATGATTGTGACCAATGATGCAGGCGATGCAAATTCACAGTATTATCACGTTAAGCTGAAGCAAAATAACACTGCAGCTAATTTAGGCTTAGAAGGTGCATTTAATACAGGTTCAATTGAGCATAAAGTTGGCTTGCGTGCAGATTACCTAAATATTCAAACTAAAAAGCATCAAGGGCAAGGCTCACCTGCGAGTACCTTCCAAACGAATTTGTATAATCCAGGCCATGATCCATCAATTACGATGCCTTTAAATGCACCTGAGATGTATAAACAAGCAGACAATGACTTCATCAGTTATTCATTAACTGACCAAATTTCTATGCTGGATAATAAGCTGCAATTCATTCTAGGCGCAAGATTCCAGGATATGGAGATCAAGAATCCATTGACCGGTGTGGAATATAGCGAAAATAAAGTCTCACCAAGTGTAGGCATTGTCGTTAAGCCATGGGGAGAAGATTTATCTCTATACGCAAGTTATGTCGAAGGTTTATCGCAAGGTAGTACTGTAAATGTTGAAACGGATGTGAATTATGGTAAAACCTTTGCACCTTTCCAAACCAAGCAATATGAAGTTGGCGCCAAATATCAGCATGGTTCATGGTTGCATACTTTAGCCGCTTATCAAATTGAGAAACCAAGTACAATTACTGAACAATTTGTTGTGGCTGATATCAATAATAAAAAACAAATCACGACTGATGGGGGGGAGACAAAGTCTAAAGGTATTGAGTATGGATTCTCAGGCAATGTCATTGATGATGTAATTGTTTGGGGGAACTTAGCGTATATCGATGTGACCTATGAGAAAAACACGACTGCAAATATTGTAGGGAATACTGTTGAAGGCCAACCAGAATTCACGGCTGGCCTAGGGGTTGAATACAAACTCCCATATGTAGATGGCCTAAGTTTCAATGCGCGCGGTACTTATGTAGATAGCCAATATCTGAATAATACCAATACACTAGAACTCCCAGACTATACTTTGCTTGATGTCGGTGCAAAATACACGACCAATATTGGCGGTGTGGATACAACATTCCGTGCCAATGTGGACAACGTCACAGATGAAAAATATTGGGCTGGCGTATTTAACAGCGGGTTTACAACTTTAGGTTCAGGCCGTACCTATAAACTCGGAGTAAGCTTTGATTTCTAAGCTTTAAGAATATTTTATGCTTAAGAAGTTATAACCGTAAGATGCGAGATACATACCCATGAGTGGACAAGTATCTCGCATTTTTCTATATAAAAAGGTCGTTTTAACCAAGGCAGATGATCTGTCCATGAAGCGATTTTCTGGAGAATATACTGCAACAATTACAGGATTCAGATTTAGACAACGACGAAGAAATCACAAAATTAAAATTATTGTTCGTCAGGCTTGATCATCACATAGCGCGCCAGATTTCGGCATAACGTATATTATGTTCATTAGGATGCTTCATTAGAGAGATGAATTATTCCGCTAAAGTTGTGCCGGCAAACTATGCAATTCAGGTTGCAATTTCTAATATCAGAATTGTCTTATGTTCATCTAAAATTTAATTCATAACATAATCTGTAGAATATAATATTAGTAACAATAATTTATCTACAAAAGCCAAATCATCTTTTAATTTTTTTAATAAAATTTATCAAAATGGCAGATATGCATAGAACAAAGTAAGAGAGTTGGTCTAAAAGATAAAGCATAGCTAGAAACCACGAAGTCTTTCAATTGTATTTGCATTAAGTTGGCTCGCAATTTGCTTTTACTTTTAAAAACTAACTTACAAATTTTATGACAAATACCCCGATTCAAGCTAAGCGTTTAGGTTTTCTGCTTATTGATGGCTTTTCAATGATTGCATTTTCAAATGCCGTTGAAGTGTTCAGAATGGCTAATTATGTGGAAAAACATGATCTTTACCAATGGAATATTACGGGAGTAGACGGTCACCACACTTGTGCCAGTAATGGTTTGCAAATACAGCATACTTGCCAAATACAACATTTGCTTGAAATGGATATTGTATTTGTCTGCGGCGGTTTTCAATTATTTAAGCAGAATGGTCAAAAACTGAAATTATTTCTAAATCGGCTAAATCATGCTCAAATTGCTCTTGGCGGAATTTGTACAGGAGCTTATGTATTAGCTAGTTCAGGTTTGTTAAACGGTTATCAAGCCAGTTTACATTGGGAAAATACTTTAACCGCTCAAGAAGAATTTCCAAAAGTTAATTTTAATCAACATATTTTTACTTTAGATCGTGACCGATTTACCTGTTCGGGAGGGCTCGCGTCTATAGATATGTGTTCGCTATTGGTTGAACAGCATCATAGTGCTGCATTATCAAAAAAAATATGTGAACAGTTTATTGTGCATCATTTACGCGAAAAAACAGAAATTCAGCATCAACCGATTCCGCAGAAGAGAACGGGCATCCAAAAAACTGTAAAAGAAGCTATTCGATTGATGGAAAATAATATTAATGAACCATTAAGCATTGTTGAAATATGTCAGCTAATTCAGAGCCAATCGCGTACTTTAGAGCGCTTATTTCAAGCGCATTTTTGCTGTTCACCGAAAGAATATTATTTAAAACTGCGCTTGATACATGCACAAAATTTATTAAAACAGTCATCCATGAATTTATCTAACATTGCTTTAGCATGTGGTTTTGCAAGTGCATCTAGTTTTAATAAAGCGTATAAAAACCAGTTTGATTATTCCCCTAAAAACGAACGTAATATTTTGGAGTTTGCATATTGAATTGTCGGATTTTGACAATTATTTATCGAATTTTGAAAAAAGTATAAGTTATAAAATGCATAAGCTGTATTCATAACGTTATCCCAAAAGGTCAAAGTCATGAATACACAGATTCAATTTTTAAAAGATACATTACCTTCATTATTAACCATAGAAAATGGTGAGAAAGTTCAATCGACATTCTCCAAACAGGAGTATGAAGAACGTCATACTAAACTTCGCCAAATGATGGCAGAACAACAAGTTGACGCTGTTTTATTCAGTTCAAATCATAACGTAAATTATTATGTAGATTTTTTATATTGTTCTTTCGGTCGTTTTTTTGGTGTAGTTGTAACTGATCAA
The DNA here is from genome assembly GCF_001605895.1 of Acinetobacter pragensis. Classification (GTDB taxonomy): domain Bacteria; phylum Pseudomonadota; class Gammaproteobacteria; order Pseudomonadales; family Moraxellaceae; genus Acinetobacter; species Acinetobacter pragensis. Next base: position 49,116 of record NZ_LUAW01000013.1, on the reverse strand, counting down.
AAAGTCGTAAGTATTTCTGCCAATATTGATGGCGGTCAGCCATGGCGCCGCACTGTTGGTGACTATAATTTAGTCTATACCGACTGGCAACGCGATAATTATTTCCGCGCAGTTGCACAGGAAATTCCTAATACAGGCCGTGTAGGTATTGAATATGATCATTTACCTATTGAGCGCTTAAATAAACTAAAAGCCTTTTTACCTAATGTTGAGTTTGTTGATATTAGCGCAGCATGTATGAAACTGCGCATGGTGAAATCTTTTGAAGAAATTGCACACATCAAGCAGGGAGCTGCGGTATGTGATATCGGTGGTTTTGCTTTAACTGCAGCTGTGAAAGAAAACGTACATGAACATGAAGTTGCTTTGGCTGCAACCCAAGCTATGGTGCGTGAAATTGCAAAACGCTACCCGCATTCAGAGTTGATGGATACTTGGACGTGGTTTCAATCAGGTATCAATACCGATGGTGCGCATAATCCAGTGACAACCCGTCAAGTGCAAAAAGGAGACATTTTAAGCTTGAACTGTTTTTCTATGATAGCTGGTTATTATACTGCATTGGAACGTACCCAGTTCTTTGATCACTGTGATGATGCTTCTTTGAAAATTTGGCAAGCCAATGTCAAAGTGCATGAAGCTGGCTTAAAACTGATTCAACCTGGTATTCGCTGTAGTGATATTGCGAATGAGTTAAATGAAATTTATCGCGAAGAAGGCCTTCTGGAATACCGTACATTTGGATATGGGCACTCTTTTGGTGTGCTTTCACATTACTATGGGCGTGAGGCAGGCTTAGAATTACGTGAAGATATTGACACAATAATTGAACCGGGCATGGTTATTTCGATGGAACCAATGCTGATGCTGCCACAAGGCATGGCTGGAGCAGGTGGATATCGTGAACACGATATTCTAGTCGTCACAGAGTCGGGCACTGAAAATATTACAAAATTCCCATATGGTCCAGAACATAACATTATTCAAGCATAAAACCATGAGGCATCACGATTTGTGATGCCTCTTTTATGGAGAAAAATTATGAGTACAGTCATCGAATCTAAAGAAAATGCGTTAAAACGGGTTGCTGCTGCGAGCTTTATTGGAAATTTTGTTGAATGGTTTGATTACGCTACATACGGCTTTTTAGCTACAGTCATTGCTGTTGTTTTTTTTCCTAGCAATGATCCCGCTGTAGCATTGATGTCAGTCTACGCCATCTTTGCTTTGTCTTTTATCGTACGTCCTTTTGGTGGAATATTTTGGGGTTACATTGGCGATAAATATGGACGTAAACAAGCATTGTCCTGGTCAATTATGATTATGACGCTAGCAACCATGTGTATCGCATTGTTACCCAATTACGCATCGATTGGTATTTTTGCACCCACTTTACTTCTTGCATTGCGGATGATCCAAGGTTTTTCTGCCTCAGGTGAATATGCTGGAGCATCGAGTTTTTTAGCAGAATATGCCCCAAAAGGAAAAAAGGGGTTATTTACCAGCTTAGTGCCTGCCAGCACAGCAGCAGGCTTGCTCTTGGGTTCACTTATGGCAGGAGCTATGTTTGCACTAATGTCTGAATCATTTTTACATGAATATGGCTGGAGAATACCATTTTTGTTGGCCGCGCCATTAGGTCTGATTGGGCGCTATATTCGACTTAAACTTGAAGATACTCCTGAATTTCTTACTCATCAAAAGGCTTCTTCTAAAGAAACTTTCCCACTTAAAGCATTATTTACCGACTATCGCCAGCCATTATTTAAAGCTTTTGCTGTTGGATCATTAAATGCGACTGCTTTTTATCTGATCTTTAGTTATATGCCTAACTATTTATCGACCGAATTAGATGTAAATAAAACCCAATCCTTTATTTCCTCGTCTATTTCACTGGCATTCTATATTGTTATTGTCTTTATGATGGGCAAATATTCTGACCAAATTGGGCGTAATAAAATGCTGGTAATGGCATGTCTGGGTTTTATTGTACTGACTTTTCCCTTGTTCTATCTTTTATCAAACAGCTCGTTTATTGGGATTTTAATTATTCAATTGATATTCTGTACTCTGCTTGCAATGAATGATGGAAGTTTACCGGCTTATTTGACAGAACTGTTTCCAGTACATGTTCGATATACTGGCTTCGCCTTTAGCTTTAATACAGCTAATGCTCTCTTGGGTGGAACGGTTCCATTGGTTGCTACGTGGTTAATTCATATCACAGGCAATACCTTATCACCGGCATTCATTCTTATTGTTATTGCAGTATTTAGTATCAGCTCATTGAAAAAAATAAGAAAAATTAAGCTTGTTGCGGTCTAATCTTAAAGATTTAGATCTCGGCAATTTTGCAGGGAAAATAAAATGAATTTGCAATCAAGATCACAATGGTTAGGTGCATTATTGGTTATTTTAGGTGCAGTGGGTTGGGGGACATTAGGCATAGCCAGTTCCCAGTTAGCCGCTGCTGGGTTAAGCAATACTTCGGTGACTGGACTTCGAGTTGTAGGGACATTTATCTGTTTACTGGCTTTACTGCCGTTTATTTATAAGGTTTTAAAGACTCTGCAATTTCAAGACATTCCCAGACTGATACTCCAATCATTGATCGGAATGCTGGGTATGACTTTTTGCTATTTTAATGCGGTACAGTATGTCGGTCCAGCAATTGCTGTGGCTTTACTCTATACCGCACCTATTTGGAGTGTAATTCTTTCGGGTATTTTTCTTAAAGAACCGCTTACGCTTAAGTCTGTTTTACTGACTATTGTTGCTGTTAGCGGAGTTGGCTGTATGATGGTAGGGGAGCACCGACTAAATCTGAATGGAGTGCTTTATGGATTTGCTTCAGGAATTTGCTATGCCATATATGGAGTAATGGGTAAAGGAATTATTGAGCGTTATAGCCCCTCATTTTTACTGTTTAGTTCAATGATGATTAGCGCAGTAGCAATTGTTCCATTTATTGAATTTCAACAAATAGTCGCTTTTAAAGAGCAGCTTAATCTAGCTACATTCAGTGCATGCCTCATGCTGATTATCTTGGGGACATTATTGCCATTTGCTTTATACACACATGGATTAAAATATCTCAAAGCATCACAAGCCTCAATCTATACCATTTTTGAACCACTGACAGCCGTTATATTGGCAACTTTGTTTGCCAATGCTCAATTATCGAGTATACAAATTATTGGAATAGTGCTGATTATTAGTGTTTCATTATTGAATGTGGCATTTAGCAAGGCATCAACCAACGCTGAAAAAGTTTATACAATTTAATATTTTTCAAACCACATATTATATTTATGTAATATGTGGTTGCCTGTATATGAATCACATATTGTTAACTATTCAAATTTCTTCTTTTTATCATGTCGATAATTTTTGCTGCCAGTGCTTGGTGTCATAATGTCTGAGATAGAACGCTCTATAGATGACCGCAATCCATCAAATAGCTGAACTTCATTAGAAGTTTTGAGATAGTTCAATATATTTTCACTAAAAGATTCTATGATTTCTTTGGGATTTCTAATCCTAAATTGATCACTTTCAGCTAGTTTGATGAGATGTGACATATCTGGAAATGCTTTGCTGCCAGACAGTTTGAGCGCCATTTTATTATCAATTGATTCATAAATAAGTGTATGCGTAATATCAAAAGGCGGTGAAAAAAAAATGTTCTTCATATCTGGGGAATATTGCAGCGCAAAGTTTTTAAGATGTGCATCGCCATTGCCAATTAAGCAGTTGAATACGATGTATTTATACATTTTCTCAACTTCAGTCGCACTGCCTGTATATAGATATGTCGCTTTTAATAGTGTTTCATAGCTGCCCGTATATTTTGCATCAGGGTCATTTGACTTTTTCATAAGCGTCGTAAAGTCTTCATAGCCTAGTTTTGTTCCGTCGCAGGCTTTATCAAACCGTTCAACGACATATGTTTCTAGATTTTCAGAAAGATACGTCTGCGGAGGCTCAAGTCCACAATGCCATGCAGCCTGCATACAGACGAATTCATTGACTGTGAGTAATGGAAATTCAGAATCAAATGACTTTACAATTAAATCCCTTTGCTGAACTGTTCTATCCGTTTGAACAGTATTTGCATTCGGGATGCTTACTTTTGGCTGCATCCCGGCCAATGAGTTCCTGAGGTAGTATTTTTCTAATAGTTGTGGGAAAAGAGGTTCATTGCTACGGTAGGATAGAATTTCACTTAAGCTTAAAGATTCAGCTTCGGGTAAATTTAGCTCACTTTTATAAGAGAGCATTCCAATTCCTTGATCACCTTGCAGTGCCAATAAATACATGTCATTGATTTTTGCATATCGGGCAAGTTTTTCTGCAATAAATCGGCGATTAAAGCCTTCTGGGAGGTTTTGAGCAAATATGGGGTGCAATTCCCAGAAGAATAACCATCCATACCTTTTTGGGTCATGGTGAGTGATACATGCTGTGTTTCTTGTGTTGGCTGATAGTGGTGAACTGAACCGTACGTCAATACACCTAATTCATCTTGATTCGCACACACCTTGATATTGGTGATTTTGACAGGAAGATTGGTTTGTATATTCATTCGTCATCCTCATCAAACATACTTTCAATCTCATCCCAATGAGGCAGTGAGTGCTGCTTTGGAGATACATCAAACTGCAAATCTACGGCATCAAGCACACGTTCAAATATGTCAAAAGAACCTGTAAATCTACCATTCTCAATCTCTGAGATAGTGGTTTTATTGATACGAGTCAATTCTGATAATTTTTGCTGTGTATAGCCAAGGGCTTTTCGCTCTCTGCGAACTTTTTTCCCAATTTCTAATCTACTCGCCATAGCAGTTCAACCATAATATATTAGCTATATGGCTAATATATTATGGTAAATTTTAAAAGTTATCTATATGGCTAACATTTGTTTACAACTCTAAGTTAAGGTTAGATTCTCTCTATAGTGGGAGATATTACTCATTATTAGAAAATAAGTTTATTAGCTAAGAATATGTAGCATCGAAACCGGTAATTGATCACTGTTATTTTGGTCGAATTAAGCGTGGAAATGTCAGCAGACATCACTCTGAAAAAAGTTGAAAGCAAACTTGCCTTAACCATTTGTTGTTTGGCATTTGATGTGCACGGGCATGCCAGTGCTGTTTTACCGCATAATTAGGAAGCGGATAAGGAAAAGGAAGCTTTTTTATACCGCCTTGATCCAATAAAAATTGACTTAAATAATCTGGAATCGTGGCAATAGCATCAGTGCCTCTGACCACAGAACCCACACCCAAATAGCTGGGCAACCGAATTAAAATATTGCGGTCTACGCCATATTTTTGCAATTCATGTTCAAGAATATAATGTCCGCCAGTAGCTAAGATATCGATATGCAATTCCTGTTTAAACTGCTCTTCTGATATTTCTAAGCCCGTCAATCGAGGATGATCTCGATTTGCAATGCATACGTAGTATTGCTGAAATAATGTTTGCTGATAGAAGCCAGCTTCCAGCTGAGGAATAAAGCCAATAGCCAAGTCAATCTCGCCAGTGGACATTAAAAGCGGGGTTTGAGTATCGATTGGTGAAATATTCAATCGTATATTCGGGGCATGAATCCTAAAATAGCTCACCAGTTTAGGTAATAAGACTAAGTGACTGATATCAGTCATGCTTATTTTAAATTCATAGCTGGATGAGACTGGATCAAAATCAAAATTATACTGATTGAGCAATTTGAGCTTATTTAAAAACTCGACTGAAATAGGATAAATATCGTTGGCCAGATCAGTGGGTTCCATTGAGTTGCCGACTCGAACAAACAACGGATTATTAAAATGCAGACGCAGTTTGTTCAGCCCAACACTTAAAGTAGGTTGTCCTATTCCTAAGAATTCAGCCGCTTTAGATACACTTCTATGACGATAAATTTCATAAAAAATTTGGACTAGCCTAGAGTCGATATCCATGTTTACCAAACGCTGTATTGATTTAATCAATACAGCGTATTCATTTTAGCTTATGGATGCAAGGGTTCGCAGTTGTTAGATTTAGCTTCAGGGATAGATCAAAAGATGTTTAACAAGAATATCTTTATCAATTAGGAAGAGGCACGCTGATGGAACAATTAGCAACATTAGACGATTTACCGAAACACTATGTAGCAAGTTTGACACAAAAAAATCTTGTACCGCTTTGGCCTAGCTTAAGAAATGTGTTGCCGCCAAATCAGCCAATCCCGTTAACGCAAACAACTGTTTGGCACTTTAACGAAATTAAGCCTTTATTGCTCGAAGCCGGGGAATTAACACCGATTGAAAAAGCAGAACGCCGGGTGCTGGTTTTAGCCAATCCAGGACATGGTTTGGAAAATATGAAAGCTACTTCATCTATTTATTTGGGTATGCAGCTGCTGCTGCCAAATGAATGGGCGCCTTCGCACCGTCATACGCCCAATGCGATACGCCTGATTGTTGAAGGATCAGGGGCTTACACCACCGTTGAAGGCCAGAAATGCCCAATGGAGCATGGCGATTTAATTTTAACTCCATCAGGCTTATGGCATGAGCACGGTCATCACGGTGATGAGCCAGTAATTTGGCTGGATATTCTGGATTTACCTTTGGTTTATTACATGGAAGCCTCTTTTGTAGAAGGTGGGGATGTTCAAAAAGTCATAGGTTTGGATGCAGGCCATCGTTATGCAAAAGGCATTGTCCCAACACTGCATTTCATGCGAGAAAAATCTGATTTCCCGTTATTGCGCTATGCATGGACAGATACTAAACAAGTTCTTGATGCATTAGCGAATGATCCAAGTTACGGCGGCGCAGCGCAGATCAGTTACATCAATCCAGAAACTGGTCATGATTGCCAGAAAATCATTGGCTATTCCGCTATGCGTTTAGCTCCAAAAGAAGTATTGCCATTAGAACGCCGTTCGGCAGCGCAAGTGTTTCATGTCATTCAGGGTGAAATCCAAATTGATATCAATGCACAAAGCCATCAGTTGCAGAAATCAGATACGGCATGCGCGCCATGTTTTGCGCAAATTGATTTAATCAATAATAGCCCAGAGCCAGCTTATATATTTGTTGCAGATGAGTCGCCATTACAGAAAAAACTTGGATTGTATTCAACTCGATCACGTATTTAAATTTTTTGGAAGGAATCAAAAATGTCATTAGACCAACGGCCTATTTTAATCGCAGGCGGCGGTATCGGCGGTTTTGCAGCCGCTTTAGCTTTAGCAAAGCAGGGTTTTAAAATTCAAGTTTTTGAACAGGCACCGGAAATTGGTGAAATTGGAGCAGGCATCCAGCTGGGACCAAACGCGTTCCACGCTTTTGATGCGCTGGGTGTGGGTGAAATAGCCCGCAGTAAAGCGGTCTATACCGATTATATGGTGATGCATGATGCATTAGATGAATATCAAGTTGGAAAAATACCGACAGATGCGGAATTCCGCAAACGTTTTGGAAACCCGTATGCGGTAATTCACAGAGCGGATATTCATGGATCTTTGGTTAAAGGCGCCAATAAAATCGGTGATTTAGAAATTATTACAGACTGTAAAATTGAGTCCGTTATTCAGGATGAAAATCAGGTCACAATTATAGATCAGCATGGTCAACGCTATGTAGGGCAGGCCTTAATTGGCTCAGATGGTGTTAAGTCTGTAGTTCGTGAGACGTTTGTGGGTGATCCAGCATTGGTAACGGGGCATGTTGTTTATCGTGCAGTAGTTTCTAAATCAGAATTTCCAGAGGATTTAAAGTGGAATGCCGCTAGCATCTGGGTCGGGCCAAATTGTCACTTGGTACATTATCCATTGCGCGGCGGAGAGGAATATAACGTTGTTGTGACCTTCCACAGCCGTCATCAAGAACAATGGGGTGTTACAGATGGATCTAAAGAAGAGGTGCTGTCATATTTTGAAGGAATTTGCCCAAAAGCTCGCCAGCTGATTGAATTGCCGAAAAGCTGGAAACGCTGGGCTACAGCAGACCGGGATCCAATTTTTCAGTGGAGTTTTGGCCGGGTGACTTTACTTGGCGATGCTGCGCATCCAACCACACAATATATGGCTCAAGGTGCATGCATGGCGCTTGAGGATGCAGTGACATTGGGTGAAGCGCTACGAGCTTGCAATAATAATATTCAGCAAGCTTTTGATTTATATCAAAAGGCAAGGGTCTCACGTACCGCACGTATTGTGCTGTCTTCACGCGAAATGGGCAAACTTTACCATGCACATGGTGTACAGCGTCTGGTTCGCAACGATTTATGGCGCGGCCGTTCTGCAGCACGGTTTTATGATGCGATGGAATGGCTGTATGGCTGGAATGTTGGAAACTGCTTAGATGCAGCACAAAATTTTCAAGGAAGCGCTGCATGAAACTTTATGGTTTTTTCCGCAGCGGAACATCGCACCGGTTACGAATTGCGCTTAATTTGAAACAGCAGAGCTATGAGCATGCTTTTATTTCTTTAGCGAAAAATCAGCATCACCAAGCTGAATTTAAACAGCTGAACCCGCAAGGGCTGGTTCCAGTGATTGAAACTGAACAAGGAATTCTGACCCAAAGCCCTGCCATTTTAGAATGGCTAGAAGAGGAATATCCTGAGCCAGCTTTATTGCCCCAAAACAGTTTTGATAAAGCGTATGTCAGGTCGCTGGCTGCAATAGTGGGTTGTGATATCCACCCAATCAATAACAAGCGTATTTTGGAATATTTACGTCATGAACTGCAGCAAGATGAAATCCAGATTATGGCTTGGTGCACAAAATGGATTTCTGAAGGCTTTGCTGCCTTAGAAACCAAATTACAAGCCGATACTAGGCGTACTCAGTTTTGTTTTGGTCAAACAGTTTCTTTAGCGGATGTATATCTCATTCCGCAAGTGGAATCGGCTAAACGCTTCAATGTCGATTTAGCACCATATCCAATCATTGCTTCTATCTACGAACATTGCATGCAATTGCCAGCTTTTCAAAAAGCAAGTCCTTCCCAGCAAGCTGATGCGATTTAAAAACTATTCATTTTCTAAATAAGGTTATTTATATGTCTTTTGTTTTAGAACCAATCCAAACGGCAGCATTGCCAGTTGTAGATACTGAACAAAAATTTCCAGTACGCCGGGTTTATTGTGTTGGGCGCAATTACGCCGCGCATGCCCGTGAAATGGGTTTTGATCCAGACCGTGAACCGCCATTTTTTTTCTGCAAACCAAATGATAAAGAATCCATTGTTCCAGTACCTGCAAATACCGCTGTCAATATTCCTTATCCAGTACAAACGGCAAACTATCATTATGAAATTGAGCTGGTAGTTGCCATTGCCAAAGACGGTAAGGACATTGCCGTAGAAGATGCTGCTAATTACATTTTTGGCTATGCCGTAGGGTTAGACATGACCCGCCGTGATTTGCAAATGGCGATGCGTGAAAAAGGCCGCCCATGGGAAGTTGGAAAAGCATTTGATTTTTCAGCGCCTATTGGCCCAATTCATCCAATTTCAGCGACTGGAGAAATTAATAAAGCTGATATTTCTCTAAAAGTTAATGGTAAAGAAAAGCAGCAGAGTGATGTCAGCCATTTAATTTGGTCAGTGTCTGAAACGATTGCAAATTTATCTTCATTGTTTGAGCTGAAAGCAGGGGATTTGATTTTTACCGGTACGCCTGAAGGGGTCGGTGCAGTAGTAAAAGGCGATGTTATGAAGGCAGATATAGCGGGCCTGACCGGCATTACCGTTAATGTAGTGTAGCCCATAAGTCGGGATGATTTATTTAAATTGGATAAATCATCTCTTTCTTTGCAAGGAAGATGAAAAAGCATTGCAATACATTTAAAGGGAGTTTTTATGTCACAAGCAGGAAAGGCAGTCGACGTACAGAGTTTTATTGATGGTAATCCATTATCTTCTGCACAAAAAATAATTATTTGGCTCTGTTTTATTATCGTCGCTATTGATGGTTTTGATACGGCAGCAGTGGGGTTTATTGCACCAGCATTGAAAACTGAGTGGGCATTACAGGCCACTGATCTGGCGCCTTTATTTGGCGCAGGCTTATTTGGATTAATGGCAGGGGCACTGATTTTTGGGCCTTTAGCCGATAAAGTGGGTCGTAAACCCATTTTAATTGGCTCAGTATTGGTTTTTGGAATTGCCAGTATTGCTGCAGCTTATAGTGCAGATATTAATTCTCTTATTATCTGGAGATTTATTACTGGTCTAGGGCTAGGTGGGGCCATGCCGAATGCGATAACACTAACCTCTGAATATAGCCCTGCACATCGGCGTTCTAATTTAGTCACGCTCATGTTTTGCGGCTTTACCATTGGATCGGCATTAGGAGGAATACTTTCAGCACAATTATTGCCAAAAGTAGGATGGAGCGGAATCTTAATGATTGGAGGAATAGCGCCCTTAGCTGTAATTCCCTTGTTAATTCTATATCTTCCTGAGTCTTTAAGGTTCTTAGTGCTAAAAGATAAAGCCAGAGATAAAATTGAAAAAATTGCGCATCAAATAGCGCCGCATCTTCAAACTTTGCCAATTTTAGTCACTGCACCTAATGAAAAGAATCAAGCTAGTATGCGTGATTTATTCAGCCGTAAATATGCTGTAGGCACATTATTGATTTGGTTAACTTTCTTTATGAGTTTACTTATTATTTATCTTATCTCTAGTTGGATGCCGACCATGCTCACCAGTCATGGCTTTAATTTAGAAAATGCATCTTGGGTAACTTCTGTTTTTCAAGTGGGCGGAACCATAGGCGCTATAGTTATTGGGTATCTTATGGATAAGCTGGATTCGACCAAAGTGCTCAGCTGCGCCTATCTTTTAGGTGCAGTATTTCTCATCTGTTTAGGCTTTGGCATAGAAAATGCGTGGATGCCCTTGCTTCTTTTAGGCATGTTTGGCGTAGGGGTAGGGATCAGCGGATCACAAGTTGGCGTTAATGCATTTTCATCTAGTTTTTATCCAACCCAATGCCGTGCAACAGGAGTGAGCTGGGCAAATGCAGTCGGCCGCAGCGGTTCCGTTGTCGGCTCATTGAGCGGCGGATGGCTGATGTCATTAAATTTATCTGTCCTTGAAATATTGACTCTTTTGGCTGTTCCAGCGGTATTTGCTGCATTTTCGCTTTATCAGCTAAAACGGATGAAACAAGCCTCATTAAAAACTGAATATTCTGTCGTATCATAAGCTTATTGAAACAGTGGGTTAAAAATATATTGAAATATGAATAAAGCATACTTTGATCGAGAGTATGCTTTATTCATCATGGGTTGATAATGCAACCCGAAGTTAATTTATAATGCTTATGTTGACTCACGGATTTCTGCATAACGTATATTATGTTCATTAAGATACTTCACTGGAGAGATTAACATTGAGCTAAATCTCTCCAGTGAAGTTGCGGCGGCAGACAGTGTTGTGCAGGCCGCAATCTCGGATATCCTATTTAACTTATGTTTACCTAAATTCTATTTCATAATTAATATTCATAAATTCAATAGCTTACATAACTAAAAATAACTTATAAAATATTTGGTTCATGAACCTAGCTACGAATACATAGTTTCCTACTAAAAAGTCTTAAGAATAGACTAAATTTGCCTATGCTGAGTTTTGATAGCTACTATTTCTGTTTGGCTTTTTGGCGCAAGACATACAAATATAAACTTTCTACTTTTTCACGTGCCCATGGTGTGGTACGCAAGAATCGCAATGATGACTTAACACTTGGATCTATGCAAAAACATCTAATTTCAATTTTACGACTTAAGCCTTCAAAGCCATCGTAGTAATCCAATAATTCATCCAAAATGTCAGCAAGTTTCTTGCCGTGTAGAGGGTCATTGGAGGCGTTCATAATAGATCAACCATATTTTGGGAGGCCATCATTATAACCTGAGCTAGTTGAAAAATAAGAGGGTTGGAATTTAAGTGTAATTAACATAAAAAATTACAGCTTATTTTCTAGTTAACTTTTTTCTAAATATAAATTAGTCAAATTCTAATAAGTAAGTAGTCATTGTAAACAACATATGAGTAGGCAACTTGCATAATATTCTATTTAACTTATGTTCACCTTAAGTCTAATTCATAAATATTTTTAAAGAACAAAAGTTCATGAATCTTTTGAATTTATTAGACAACCTCTATTTTTTCAGAAATTTCTGGTAGTCCAATCATACTTTACTTTGTAACATTCATAGAAGTTACATAGGGTGAATGAGCTAGGTGAAGTTAATTTAACTTTAGAAAAATTTATGAATTAGCAAGAGCATTAGATGTGTCTGCTAAAGATTTATTACCTGATTAAAATATTTTAAATGAGAAATTTAAATATATTCTTTATTTCTAAACTGTGATGGAGTTAGTTTAGTCCATTTTTTGAACGTTCTACTGAGAGCAGCCCAGTTATACGAGAGCTAATTGGTTGTACGATAGATTTTTGGGGTTGGCTTCTTAATTTTGAAATTATATTGCTGAAGAAACTATTAATAATAGGTTTGTGCAACAAAGCCCTTTATCAGCTAAAAAGGATGAAACAAGCCTAATTAAAAACTGAATATTCTGTCGCATCATAAGTTTATTGAAACAGTAGTTTAAAAAATTATATTGAAATATGAATAAAGCATACTTTAATTGAGAGTATGCTTTATTCATCAGTGGAGTGTCGAAGAAACAGAAAGCTCTACTTTTTTCGTACCCATGTCACACTTCTGCTGGATTGATCGGGATCAGATGAATTACGTAAAATCATAGTATTGCCATATTTAATGAGCTTTCCATGTATGGATACCTTTTTTGATTTTTTTACAAATGGGTTGATTATGTAACCCGAAATTAATTTATAAGGATCATTAGGATCTTGTTTAAGGTCATGTAATAAATAAAAACCTTTCAATGCACTCAAATCCTGATTGGGATGATTTGGAGGATTAAATGCTTGAATAATATAACCCTGGTAAAGATTGGGCGCTGATTCTGTAATTTTAACATGAACCATTTTGTAGCCTGTCTTTTCATCCATTGAATCCCATTCACCAGTGATATTTATAGTATCAGCAGCAAATATTAATGACGGAATAGATGTAATAAAAATTATTGATAAAATCCTTTTTAATCTCATATTTTCCTCGTATTCAAGTTTAAGTAATATGACAAAATTTATGCTTCAACAGCATTATTTATTGGAATCCAAAATAGATTTAAATCATAAAGAAAATTTAAATACTATAAATAATGGTTTCTACAACATGCCTAATATTCAGCTTAGTTCATTAATTTGCGTGATTAAACCAATACTGGAATGCCAGTTTTACTTTTCCTTTTTAAAATATAAAGCGTTGTTGATGCAATCAATGTTGGAATTGCGAGTAAAGAAAGGATTGTCACAATATCTAAATCGAGGCCCATTAAACATCCGCCAACAAAGGAACCTGCAACAGAGCCGCTGCGTCCAATAGCATTTGCCCAACTGACACCCGTTGCTCTGCAATTGGTCGGATAGAAATTTGCGGCATAGGCATTTAAACCGGTTTGTGCACCACTGATAAAAAAGCCAACGGCAAAAATTCCGAGTATGAGCAATAGAATGCTGTGGCTGAAAATCCCACTGATAATTACTGAGATAGCACCAAGGGTATATGCGATAGATAAAATTTTATTTCCACCAAATTTATCCATCCAATATCCAAGTAGAATTGATCCTATTGTTCCGCCAATTTGAAAGACTGAAGTGACAATAGATGCACTTTTTAGTGATATTCCAGTATTGGTCAGTAGCGTTGGCAACCAACTTGAGATCAAATAAATCACCATAAGGCTCATAAAATAAGTGAGCCAAATCAGAATGGTGCTACTTGAAAATTGCACACTAAAAAGATCTTTAATTGATGATGTCGCTTTTTCAGCATGATTCGCATAAAGCTTCGTCAGTTTTTCTGATGCAGGTGCTAACTTTTGGACAAGTGTATTAATTTCGAGTTGAGGGTGTTGTTTGAGTACTTTAAAACGAAGCGATTCTGGAATATAAAAATAGAAAATTGGGAGCAAAATTAAAGGTAAAAAACCACCGATAAAGAAAATACCTCGCCATCCAATCATCGGTATAAGTTGAGCTGAAACAAGACCGCCCAGTGCTGAGCCTATGGTAAAGCCACAAAACATCAGTGTCACAAAGAATGATTTTTTTGTTGATGGACAGTATTCTGACATCAAAGTAATGGCCGATGGCATTGCACCGCCTAAACCAATGCCTGTAATCAATCTGAGCAACAGCAGAATAGTAAAATTGGGGGAAAATGAAGAAATAAGACTACCTAGTCCAAATAATAAAATAGAAAGTAATAAGATTTTTTTGCGACCAATACGATCTGCCAAAGGGCCAAAAAAGAGAGCGCCGAGCGTTAAGCCAATGAGTCCTGATGCAAAAAGTGTTGCCATTTGTGACGGTGTTATTGTCCAGTCTATTTTCAAAATAGGAGCAATAAAACCGATGGATGCGGTATCAAAACCATCAATAGCAACAATGGTAAAACACAACATGAGTAAAACTTTCTGGACCCATCCAAAAGGAATTGAATCTATAAATTCCTGAACTTCCATATTTTTCAGAGACATCCTATCTCCTCCATTGTAGATTTTATAAAGAAAGAGGCCATAAGAGGCCTCTTATTTTTTTAACCAATTGCAACGGTATTACGCAGCACACCAATTTTATCGATGTTGATTTCGATGTGATCACCTTCTTTCATAAATATGGGTGGATTACGCTTCGCACCTACACCTGAAGGCGTTCCCGTAACAATCACATCTCCTGGATTCAAAGTGAGAAAAGTTGAACAATATTCAATTAATTCTGGAATTGGGAAAAGCATTTGTGATGTATCGCCCTGTTGCATGATTTGATCATTAAGGCGGGTGGTTACAGTAATGATTTCACCATCTGCAATTTCATCACGCGTTACCAAATAAGGGCCGAAACTACCTGTACTGGCAAAGTTTTTCCCTGGGCCAAACTGTTGTGTATGCCATTGCCAGTCACGTACTGAACCATCGTTGTAGCAACTGTAGCCTGCGACATAATCCCACGCTTCATTTTGCTTGATGCGGCGACCAGATTTACCAATCACGATCGCAATTTCACCCTCATAATCCAACATATCGGATTCAAAAGGTTTCAGTAAGGGTTGTAAATGTGCAGTTTGAGATTCAGGGTAGCGCATAAAGACAGAAGGGTGGTCAGTCTTCGCGCGATTGGTTTCAACACGATGCGCTTCGTAGTTATGACCAATACAGAAAATTTTACCTGGATTCGGGATAACAGGCAGTAATGTCACTTCAGCATGAGAATATGAAATAGGGGCTGATTGAGCATACTTTCGAATTTCATCTAGCGCTTCAGCAGATAAAGCACTTTTTAAATCTGGATATCTCTGCCCAAATTTTGTTAATAAATCAATAATGCCATGATCTGTATAAATACCAAATGAATCTGTACCTGCATAATTAAAACTGACTAATTTCATAAAATTTTCCTAAATAATATTGATGTCAAATAAATTAAACCGCTAAGGCTGGCTGAGAAATTGTTTGTGGCCTATCGAATATAAAATCTGTTGCGCAAATGGCTTGATAGCTGTATCGATCTGGTCGAATAATGAGTGCTTCAGCATTGAGTTGATTTAAAATATTGCCCAGTGAACCCGTAAAATCTCGGACTAAACTAAAGTTTTTTGGTACTTGAATATCCATGAAATCTTCATCTTTACTCAGCAATGCAACGAATTTAAATGGAAGATTTTTAGGGACTAATTTCTCAATAGAATTGAAAAATTCTTCAGTTGCCCATCCAATCATCGCAAAACCATTTCCAAGATATTCGTCCAAGAGCTGGGTCTGTCCTTGTTTATCGATCACTTGCGGTTGAGGAATGAGCTGTGCAAATTGATGTTTGGCTTGATTAATAAACCAACCATTTTCAAAATGCGGCTTAGGTTTAAATTTCAGCTGTAAAATATAATCTTTGCACGCAGGAATCTGGCAGGCGGCACGCAATCCATTTTGCATAAAAAAAGCACTTAAACGGCTTTTCGGCTGCATGAATGCACCAATTTGCAAAGCCATCTTAATCAGTGCAGCTGCATGTGGCTTTCGTTCTGACTCATAGCTGTCGATTAAACTTTCAGGCTGCTGCCATTTTAGAACCGCAGCCAATTTCCATGCTAAATTGCTTGCATCACGAATACCGCTATTTAGCCCTTGACCTGCAAAGGGCGGAGTAAGATGCGCGGCATCACCTGCAAGTAAAACACGATTTTTCTTCCATGAAGATGCGATTCGTGCATGAAATCCATAAATGGCTTTACGTACTAAAGGTAAACGAGAGTCTTCAGGAACACGTGCACGAATCCAGTTACGGAAAACATCTTCACGCAACACATCCTGATCGCTATCGTCTGGATGCAACATAAATTCATATCTTAGTGTTTTATCTGGACCCGGCAGGCGGATTGCCGGGCGTTCAGGATCGCAATAGGTATTTGTGTGTCTTAAACTGCTTTTCCGTCCAGCCAAGTCAACTATCAACCATTTTTGTGGGTAAGTTTGTCCATCTAATACAACATTCAATAAATCGCGGACGAGGCTTCGACCACCATCACAGCCCACAACCCATTTTGCTTGAATTTTTAATGCATCTTGCGTTGCATTTTCAACATGACACACCACCGATGAACCTAAATCTTCAATAGTGTTGAGTTGATGGTTAAATAAAATAGACGCATTTTTTTGAGTTGCTAAATGCTCAACCAACAATTTAACTAAATCGGGTTGACGAAAAGCATTACGCTTTGGATAACCATATTCTTGACCTGCAGGCATAATTTCTGCCAAAGGCTTATTATTTCTATCGTAATATTTAACGCCATAACCCAAAACAATCTGTTCGCTAAACTTTTTAGCTAGCCCAATGTGTTGTAGGCTTCTTAAACTTTCATCGTCAATTGAAACAGCGCGAGGCTCTATTTCATAGGTCGCATTTTTTTCAAGGACTAATGTTTCAACGCCATAGCTTGCCAACATATTTGCAAGCATTAATCCGACTGGACCTGCACCGATAATCAGCACTTCGGTTTGAATTGTTTCCATTCTTTATATTCCCTAATCACTATGTTTTGATTGACGTTGTGATTAACAACGCATAATCGCAACACCCCATTGATTGAGTGTAAGAGGATGGTGTTTCCAAATACCGACAGGACGATTTGGCGTGCATTGTTCGAGTTCTGCTGAAATTTCCCCCATGTTGCCATCTGCATCTTTAATCATGAAAAAGGTGTCATTGCCAGGGCCGTGACGACCAATGCCCCACGCAAGTTCAATTTCACTTTTTGCCATATGATCTGCCCATTTTTTCATTCCAGACCAATCTTGAATTTCACATGAGAAATGATCAAAGCGATTGATTGGGGATTTAAAAATGGCAAAAGAATGGTGTTCGTGATCGGTACGAATAAAAATGGCAGTTAACTGTTTATTTTCATTATAGACACGGTCGGAAATGGTAAATCCAAGTGTGTTTTCATAAAAATCACTTAAAGCATCAATATCAATGGCACGCACAGCAAAATGTTGTAAACGAAGAGATTCGGCGTCATCTGTGATTGAATCATCATTGATGGAAAAATGAATGATATGTCCTAAAGGATTTTTGACAGTAAATTCTGTTGTAGAAAGGTCATTAATCTCGATTTTTCCTTCAATCAATTGACGATAATCATCAAAAGCAGTTTTTGAATTGAAGACATAATCGGTTTGATAGAGTTGTCCAGATTCACCATGTTTAAATTCGAGCTGGACTTGATCCGCTTGGCAAACAAATTGATTTTTTGTGGTTAAATTTTCTAATTGAAATGCTTTAGCATAATGCTCTGCAAGCTCAGCAGGGATATTGCTGGTCAATATCAATTTTTTTAGTCGTGCGCCAATTTCTTGCATGAGAATCTCCTTTTTCAACCAATGATTGGTGATGCCTTGATTGTGAAAGATCGCGGTACAATTTAATTATTCATTCTTATATATTGAGAAAAAATAAAAATATAATTATAGTTAATTGAATTTTAAATATTATTTAATTGGAATATGGATGTCTAAATTACATAATTTTGCGACACTACTTTCGCTATTTAAACAGCACACTTATATTGATGTGGAAATGGTAAAAACTGAATTACAGTTATCTACAGCCTCTGCATATCGTTATTTAGCTGACTTTGAAGCCATTGGATTGCTAGAAAAAAAGACTCCTTCAAATTACATCTTGGGTCCATTGGTTATTGAGTTAGATCGCAATATCAGAGCAAATGATCCATTAATTCAGTCTGCGCATAATTTGATGAAAGGCCTTGCGGATGTTTATCAAAATGCCGTAATTGTCTTATCGAGATTATATGGTGACGATAAGGTTCTATGTGTCCATCAGGTTCAAGGTGTGAAATGTGATCTTAATATTAGCTATGAGCGTGGTAAATCCATGGCAATTTTTAAAGGTGCGACCTCAAAATCCATATTGGCATGGCTTGAGCCAGAGAGAATAAAAGAAATTTTTTTGCAAAATAAATCAGAAATTTTAAATTTAAAACACAGCCAAAATTATTCGGCATTTGAAAAGTCTTTGCTTGAAATTCGAAAGAATAAAGTTTGTATTACTTATAGCGAGCTAGATGAACAAGTGTATGGTATTGCTTCCCCCATTTTTTTTAAAAATAAATCGATCGGAAGTTTAAGTATCGTGATTCCAGATCAGAACATGGAACAGTTAAATTTAAAGAAAATCGGCGATAAAGTGTATAGAAGTAGCTTGCAAATTGAAGCCAAGATGGAAGTGGCCGAAATGTAACAAGAAGAGGACTTATTCATATTACAAAGCCATGCTTGTTAAATGGCTTTGTAGGTTCGAATAGTGTAATAGTACTGATTCTTTTAGAATATCAGTGCAGTTTTGCTGTTAATTCGGCTTGTTCGATTCTGTCAGCATGATGGCGAAGCACAATTTTTTTGGTAAAAATTGCCATTAATACAACAAAAATATCTAAAATAACGCTCAGATAGGCAATTGATTCAAATCCGATAAATTTCACCAATGTACCTGCCACGATTGGCCCAATTGCAGCACCAACCATTAACATTGCTGGTGTTGCTGCAACAGCACGACCCGTTGGATCAAGGCGAGCTAAAAGTCCAAAAGCAAAGGTGTGAATAAAGAGGATTGTAAATGCCATCATTGGGCCAGCCAAAGCATAAATTAAAAATTCATGTGAATGTGTGACAAGTAAGGAAAAGATTGCCTGAAAAATTGGACCAATAATAATAACGGCAAAGACGTTTAAGCGTTTTTCTAAAAGTGCCGCGATCGTGGTTGGAAATAAGGTTAAAACACCATAAAAAATCAGTGCATGATTGACAGATTCTTGACCAAAACCACGTTCTAGTCCAATTTTTGCAAAGAAACTGACTGTCATCGCTTGAATCATCGCAAGTAGCCCCACGCCAAACATACAAATCCAAACGGCTTTACCCAAAGGTGGCAATTGAAGTGAACTTTGGCTTTGGTCTGTATGAATTGAAGTATCGACTTTAGGAAAAAAAAGACCACATGCTAGTGTTGCTAAAAGCATGACTGAGGCGAGGACAAAAAACATTGTTTGTCCTCCAAATTGTTGGATCAACTGCGGTGTGCTACTAAGTAAAAGGATACCCAAAATCCCAATCGCTAAACCAGCAATACCAAAAGTACGATGAGGGTTTGATGTGCGTCCCATTGTACCGTGTGTAACGCTGAGTGCTGTTCCTGCAGAAATACCACCTAGAAAGTGCAAACCTGCTAAAAGTGGAAAACTGGTATTAATACCCGATAAAAACAAAGCGATACATGCAATCGCAAATCCACTTGCTGCTACAAGTTTGACATTTAATCGATTAAAGCGAGGTGCCAAACAAATACTTGCACCTGCAGCACCGATCAAAAACAAAGTGGCCAAACCACCTGCTTGTTGTGGATCGAAATGATACGATGTAATGAGTGTTGTCACCCAGATTGGAAGGGCAACCAGATCAATCATACCTGCGCAGTGAGCGATCATAAGGGTAATGAAACCACGTTTACTATCTATACTACTCATTCTTATCTCCTTTGAAGAATGACTTAAATCTTGCGATTTATGTTTTGCGCTATTTTTCCGTAATAGCGTATTTTCTTAAATTTATAATTTTATTTTTGAATGACTTAGATATGAATTGATGGACATATCTAAATCAATTCAGGGTTAATTCAACCTTTAAAAATCAACCCATGCAGATATACTTGAAGTGAAACATTAATTAAATTTTGAAAGATTCCAATGTTTCTGGCGCAAACAATTCATGCGGCTGTAATAACCGTTTCGATAGACCTTGCTCATAGTGGTAGCGCAGGAATGTGGTTAGCGAGTCTTTGTTTTTGTCAAAACCGTATGGCCAAAAATCTGCACCCATTTCCGCTTTAACTTGTTCTACATGAGATGTAAGCCAAGGCAGCATAGCTTTAAGCGCTGTCGCCTCATTCAGATCTTCATAAGTCTGCTGTTGAGATGCGGTTAAAGCTTTTGTTAATGATTGCGCAATCCAAGGATTTTCAAGATAGACTTCACGCCGGATTGCAACAGTATGCATAATTGGAAAAATCGCGGTTTCTTTAAAATAATTGCGTTCAACGGTCTCGTAATCTTCAAATAAGCGCTTTACTTTACCGCCACCATTGATAAAGGTTGATGGTGTTCTGGCTGTATAAAGCGCATCAATCTCACCATCCAATAACATTTGAGAAAGTGTCTGAGTTGGCCCGATGCTGTGCACTTTAATATTTTCAGGTAAATCCAATTTCAGTTTTTCAGGACGGCCCGGTTCTTCTTCTCCACCTGTAAAATAGGTGACGCTGTCTACTGGTACACCATAATGGTCAGACAAAATTCCGCGAATCCATGTAGGAGCCGTCATTTGATATTCAGGATTACCAATTTTTTTACCAATTAAATCTTTGGGTTCTTTAATTCCTGAATCGGCATTGACATAAATGCATGAATGTCTAAACATGCGTGATGGAAAAATAGGAATCGCAATAAAAGGGGGATTCTCTTGATGCAATGAAACAGTATAAGAAGACAGAGACATTTCAGAAGCATCAAACTCCTTATTCCTCAACATTCTGAAAAAAGTTTCTTCTACAGGCATTTCGAGATAATTCAGATCAATCCCATCAGCTTGCACATCTCCTAATTGCAAGGCGCGTGTGCGGTCATAATTCCAGCAAGCAAAAGATAATTTACGCTTAGACATGATTTTCTCCTCAAGATTAATTTTGTGCTACGCTAATTTAAATTCGCCAAGGGCAATGCCAGTAAGCCAGGGAGCCGCCGGCTGGTAACTCAAGATGCTCATCCCTTTGTCGCCGACGGCACCCGAAACAGCAATCCAATTGCGTACTTCCTGACCGCCATTTCCAGCGCGCTCGGCAATATATTCAGAAGTCATTTTGAGTAAGGGCTCAACATTACCGTCTTCGAGATGTTTGAGAAAATTTTCGTCAAACTCGGCATTGATTGCTGTTGAACCTTGATCTGAATTTCGGACTTCGTTGACCCGTTTGATGATCAGTTCACTTAAACGTTTTGCATTGGAACCTTCAGAAATCAATTCAGCCATTTCTTCTTCTTCTGGTGTTGAGGGCTGTAGCGGATCAGGAATTGGAAGGAAATGTGATAATCCGCCTGTCCCTAGGATGCCCACACGTAAATTTTCATCCCAATTTTTGACAACATGAGCAATTGCCTGCCCTAAATGATGTGACCGTTCCATCGAAATTAAAGGTGGTGCAATCGAATTCAAACGAATCGGAATGATGGGAATCTCTTGGGCATCCATCAGATAAATTGGGCTCGCAGTACCGTGGTCAGGAGATAATGAGTTTGACCAAGCCATGTCAAATCCTTGATCGATTAAATCTTTTGTTAATTGCAATGACAATTTTTTATTGCCAGGCAAGGTCATGATTGGGACACCGCCGTCACCAAAAGTTTGATATTGATCTGCAATGCCCACGCATAAAGCAGGCATATTTTTTGGGGTGAAATATGCGTAATGATCACCATACAAAATAATTAAAACATCAAGCTTAGACGCTTTAAGTGAATCCGCCAGTTGGTCAATTGCAGGGTAAATATCCTTGTCTTGTGCCTCAGGCAAAGCATCGCGGCTGCGATGCATTTGCGCGGTATGAGACATGGCAGCTGCGAAACAGATTTCAGCCATTCTTATTTCCTTTATATTTTAAGCTTAGTTGCTTCGAAGTTTTTGAGTTGCATCAGTATCAACCTGAGCATGCGCAGCATCAATTACGACACCATATGCCTCACGTGCCATTGCGGCAGAGACCAGACCATTTTCAAAGTCAGTGAAAACAGCTTGCGGATCGCGTTCAAAAGGAAGACCGACGCCTGCGCCGCCACCTGATTCACAAATCAAGTGATCACCGTTGAATAAGTGCCAAGGATGATGCGGTTCAGTAATTTCAATTGTTCTGCCAGCATGGGTGTAACGTGCGGTATTCAATGGGGTAGAGCCACCACCTTGTGCGCCATTGGCTTGAGTGACAAAGCCATTAAATGCGCCGCCATAGGTAATCACCATGCCGCCTTCATTAATAGCTTCCCAAACAATGCCCGGTGCACCGCGCCATTGACCTGCACCATGTGAATCTTGCCTAAATTCATAGCGGGTGATCCGAACAGGATAGCGAGCCATTTCTTCTTCGACATCAGATTTACCCACTACACCGAGTACACTGGTTTCAGCAGCACATTGATAACCATCATTGCCGCTGACTGCACCAGCACCAGCGGCAGGGCAGAAGGAAGTCATCACATACATTTCCTGATCGTCTTTAGGCAGACCAACCAAAATAGGTGCAATGACACGGCCATAAGGAGTAATCGCACGATCAGGCAGTGCTTTAGACATTGCATCCATCACTGCTTCAACTGCCATTGTTCCACCGACAGCAGGTGCAGCTGCAGTTAATGCCTTTTTGTCACAACTGACTAAGGTACGGGGACGACTGACGACTTTGATTGGTTTCAAACTGCCTTCATTGTGATAGCTGGCTAAGTCAGTGCCTAAAAATAAGAATGATGTACAAAGCGTACAACTATGGGTTTGATGTAAGAATGAATTGATATATCCATCGACTTGGTCATCTGAGCCTGAAAAGTCAAATGTCGCTTCATCGCCTTTAATTGTCAGCTGAACTTTAACCTGAACGGTTTTACCCATAGTTTTGCCATCGTCATCTGTAACAGAAACACCATCGTAAATACCATTGGGCCATTCAGTAATACGGGAGCGAACGGCTTTTTCTGTACGTGCAAACATCTCTTCAATACAGGCATAAGTTGATTCAACACCATAACGTTCGAGTAGTTTATGCAGTAAACGTTCACCGACGGTATTGCTTCCCATCAGTGATGCAATTTCACGCTGCATTAATACAGGCACGCGGTTGTTGGCAAGCAGCAGATTCAATATGTCTTCACGCAATGTGTTATTTTCAGCAATTTTGGTCAGTGGAATATTTAAGCCTTCGGCAATCGGGTCAAATGCTAAAAAGTGTGAGCCGGGTTGCGCGCCACCATTGTCCGCGACATGCGTGCCCATGCAGACAAAAAATTCTAAATTTCCATTAAAAAATACAGGCTTAACAAATGTCCAGTCGGGCAAATGAACTGCACCATCCGAAGGTAAATTTGTCAGGAATTGATCGCCTTCCTTTATATTGTCGCCAAACTTTTCAAGAACACGACTAATGGTGGTTGATGCTGCCAGCAAACGCGGTGCAAAACCTTCAGGAATAGCTATCACACGCCCATGTTTGTCCCAAATGCCATATGACAAATCATGCAATGTGGTCACTAAAACGTTGGTGGCTGTACGTTCAGCGGTATAGCGCATTTCCTGACATACACGCTTGAAGTAATGCCAAGTCGTCGTTAAGGTAATTGGGTCAATTGTATTGTTGATATCGCTCATATTTCAGTCCCTTTGTTGAGCAAATAATTTCCATACTCGTCTAAAACGCAAGTAAATCCTGGAGGAACAACGAGGGTGCTGGTCGCTTCTTGCACTACAGCAGGGCCTTCAATTCGTGCATTGATCGGTAGGTGTTCACCATTGTGAAATTGCGTTGGGTGCCATGCACTGCCAAAATATGCATCCTTAATATTTGGCTGTGGAATTGCTTGCACATCACGCTGTAATTTAGGCAAGGTCAGTGTTGGTTTACTAAGTTTGGCAATTAAACGAATATTCATCAAAATAATCGGCACATTCGGCAGGCCAAATGTGAAG
Organism: Acinetobacter pragensis; assembly: GCF_001605895.1. Lineage (GTDB taxonomy): Bacteria > Pseudomonadota > Gammaproteobacteria > Pseudomonadales > Moraxellaceae > Acinetobacter > Acinetobacter pragensis. The sequence continues at coordinate 24,653 of NZ_LUAW01000013.1, read as the reverse complement.
TCACGTTCATGAGCAATATGGAAAGCATCATTTAGTGCCGCAATATCTGCTTGAGTGATATTTTCGCAAGGGAATGGCAGTTCAAGCTCGTGATACTGACCTTGATAATGCAAATCCATCGTTGCAGAAAATTCAATTTTTGCGCCATCTTGCGTCAAGTCTTTTAACTCAATGCGCGCTTCGGCCTTCATTGAGTCGAGTAAACCTGTCAAATGTTGAATATCAGCTTTTGACAAATCAATTGGATAAGATCTTAGATAGTCACGGCCTACATCTAGTGTCAGCATGCTCCAAGCGCAGAAAGATGCCGAAAAACGAGGAACGATGACTCGGTCCATGCCTAGGTTTTCGGCAATAGATGCTCCACATAGAGCCCCGCCGCCGCCAATAGCAAGCAATGCATAATTGCGCACATCGTGACCTGCCCGTGTAGTGACTTCCGCTGTGCCATCTGCCATATCAGCATTCACTACTGCAAGCATACCCTGAGCTGTTTCTTCAATGCTGATATTCAGCTGTTCGGCAAGAGGACAAATGGCCTGACGCGCAGCTTCTGTATCAAGGCGCATTTTTCCGCCCCAGAAATACTCTGGGTTGATATAGCCAAGGACAACGGCTGCATCAGTTACAGTCGGTAAAATCCCGCCTTTGCCAAAACATGCAGGGCCAGGTAATGCTCCGGCACTTTGGGGGCCGACTTTAAGCATGCCTAAACTGTCAATCCAGGCAATACTGCCACCACCAGAGCCAACACTGACTACATCAACCACTTTTAAACCACTGCGGTGATCGCCTAACCATTGACCAGAAGCCAATGGCACTGTGCCATCTGTAACCACTGCGGCGTCAAGGGTTGTACCGCCCATATCGACTGCAATTAGATTTTTTTCACCAATTACATCGCCAAGAAATGATGCACCGCCAGGCGCTGCTGCAGGCCCAGAACCGAGCAGGTAAGCGGGCCGGGTGCGCACTGCCGCAACCGTATTGGCGTATTGGTTGGCTTGCATAATCAATAAGCGGCCATTAAAACCAATATTTCCAAGGCTGCGTTCTAGATTGCTCATGTATTCACGGACAGCTGGCCCAAGAGCAGCACTCAGTACTGTTGTGCTAAAGCGCTCGTATTCGCCCAGTTTTGGTAACAATTCACTCGAAGTAGAGATAAATACATCGTCATTTAAATGCTGACGTAAATAGGTTGCAGCAGTTTTTTCGTTGTGGCCGTTGGCATAGGAGTTCACAAAGCAAATTGCAATAGCTTGAATATCTTGCTGTTTGACAACTTCCACAAATTTGGCTAAATCAGCTTCAGAAATTTCATTTAAAACATCACCTTGAGCAGTTACGGTTTCACTGATTGGAAAACGTAATTTACGCGGAACTAATGGCTCATATGGTGGTAAATAGGCATCGTACATTGAATGCGTTTCAATCTTTAATGAACGACGCATTTCAATAATGTCACGGAAACCTTCAGTGGTTAACATGGCTGTACGACCCACATTACGTGTGGTCAATGCATTAGTTGCTGCCGTTGTGCCATGTACAAGTAATGATGTTTTTTCAAGGAGTTCATTCAGTGTCAGACCATAACCTTGAGCCGCTTCACTGAGTGCATTGAGTACACCAATTGAAAAATCAGGTGGGGTACTTGGAGATTTAAATTCACTAATGCTTTTACCTTCTTCTAAAACCACGCAATCAGTAAAGGTACCGCCAGTATCAACGCAGATGCGGAATGGACGCAGGATATTCTCAGACATTTTTAAACCACTCAATCAAGATTTTGTTTACTTTTTCAGGCTGTTCGAAATGCGCCCAATGACCCGCAGGTTCAACTACGGTATATTCACCATGCGGTACGATTTTTGATGCTTTTTCTGCAATATGTGCAGGCATAGACGGGTTTTGATCTGTCCATAAGAACAGGATTTTAGTTTGTAAAGATTTTAGAATATCTTCAGTCAACATCCAGCGGTTATTGCCTTCGCCAATGGTTTCACGGGCAATTTTAGGCATGATGCGTAAGCCTTCTTCAGAAGTGAAGTAACGATAACGTACTTCCACCAATTCATCCGTCACATCATTATTATCTGCCATTAACCATTCAAGACGTTTACGTACAGATTCACGTGTCGGTGCATCTGTCGCTTTCTTGGTAACATCGGCAACACCTTGCACGACTTTTTGTACAATGGCTTCACTTTCAGGGTCAGACAAACGCAGACCTGCACCAGTGAGAGAAACAATACCTAAAACACGATCAGGATACTGATGCGCAAAGCTCATTGCAGTCCAGCCACCTAAAGACTGGCCGACAAAAAAAGCTTTATCGATATTATTGGCATCCATAAAACGTTTTAAATGTTCAACGTAGAGTGGGCATTCATAAACCACATCTTCAGGYTTRTCCGAAAGACCGTGACCAATTGCATCGATTGCATAAATACGGAATCCAGCATTGGCAAGAGGCATTACATTTTTACAGAAACCATCTGCATGTCCGCTGACACCATGCATCAAAATAATTGCAGGACCTTCATTTCCAGCTTGAATTGCACGAGTACGCCAGCCACCTGCATTGTGAAAGCGAACTTCTGCGCCTAATAGATCTGTCCAAATTGTCATATCATTATTTCCTTAAGTTGTTTGACGATTCAAATGAAACATCTGAATTGAAAAACGGGTGAGGTACCTATAAGTACTTATCTTCACCTATGCATTTTGTTCATCCAGAACATGCATTTTGAAAATCATCACCAGCATCAATCCATATGCTCAATGAGATTTTCTTTAAACGTTTTTAAACCACTCGATCAAGATTTTATTAACTTTTTCAGGCTGTTCAAAATGCGCCCAATGACCCGCAGGTTCAACCACGGTATATTCACCATGCGGCACAATTTTGGATGCTTTTTCTGCAATATGTGCAGGCATTGATGGGTTTTGATCTGTCCATAAGAACAGGATTTTAGTTTGTAAAGATTTTAGAATATCTTCAGTCAACATCCAGCGGTTATTGCCTTCGCCAATGGTTTCACGGGCAATTTTAGGCATGATGCGTAGGCCTTGTTCAGACGTGAAGTAGCGGTAACGCACTTCCACCAATTCATCTGTCACATCATTATTATCTGCCATTAACCATTCTAAGCGTTTACGTACAGATTCACGTGTCGGTGCATCCGTCGCTTTCTTGGTAACATCGGCAACACCTTGCACGACTTTTTGTACAATCGCTTCACTTTCAGGRTCAGACARWCGCAGACCTGCACCAGTGAGAGAAACAATACCTAAAACACGATCAGGATACTGATGCGCAAAGCTCATTGCAGTCCAGCCACCTAAAGACTGGCCGACAAAAAAAGCTTTATCGATATTATTGGCATCCATAAAACGTTTTAAATGTTCAACGTAGAGTGGGCATTCATAAACCACATCTTCAGGCTTGTCCGAAAGACCGTGACCAATCGCATCGATGGCATAAACGCGGAATCCTGCATTGGCAAGCGGAATCACATTTTTACAAAAACCGTCAGCATGTCCGCTGACGCCATGCATTAAAATAATTGCAGGACCTTCATTTCCAGCTTGAATTGCACGCGTACGCCAGCCACCAGCATTATGAAAGCGAACTTCTGCGCCTAATAGATCTGTCCAAATTGTCATATGATTTTCCTTACCGTTTTTCTACTGAGATATTACAAATGCATCCAATGCACTTAATAATTGATATGCTATGGTAGCATAATAAATATAAGATAAATGGCTGTCTAGTACTTTTGACTTTTTTTTTCAAAAAGGTACATAAAACAAAAAAAGCATTGATTAAAATCAATGCTTTTTAATATAAATCAATATTTTATATTGTTTATTTATACTTTAATGACCAGACTTTTGGGTAGGTAGTATGTCTAGTGTATCTAAATAATTAATTATTTAGAGTGATAAAGTTTTCATTATTCGAGAGGTTATGGCGAATGCGGGATAATAAAATGTGTAATGCTTCAATCTCTTCCGAACTTAATCCAATAAGGGCAATACCATCGACACGATGAGCGACAGATCTTAAAGATTGCTCACATTTTCGTCCAGCATCGGTTAAAAATACACACTGTTTACGCATATCTTTTTTATCACTTTCGCGTTTGACTAAACCTAATGCTTCAAGTCTTCGAATCACTACACCGGTATGTGCATCCATAATGCCAATACGTTGTGCAACATCTCTTTGCATTAAGCCATCTTGTTCATGCAATGCTCTCATCACATACCAGTCTGCAACTTGCATTGTCGAATCACCCATAAAATCCTGAAATGCTTTTGCCAATAGGCGATGATTTTCGCGAATTAGTGTTGGAATTCCATCTAGCTGCGGAATTGTATTTTCAGAATTGTCATCTATATTGCTTAAAGATTTCATGGGGTAAATTTCTATAGGGCAGGGTAGCGATCATCAAACTTGATGACCCAACTGTATATTTTAAAAATGAAACGATAACAATTTACTTCAAAATCTGCAAGTTCACAGCATTTTAAAGTTAACATAAGTAATTAATTTACTGTATGAAAATTCTAAACATCTGGCGTAATCTTAATCACATGCAAAGTGAAGAAATTATGTTTAATTCAATCAGATCATTTAAAATAATTATAAATTTCAAAGTGATAATCTTAATTTTAAAAAAATATTAGACTTCTAAATAAATACTATATTAATATGCTAGCGTAACATATTGTATTGGAAATACTGGATGTATTTCTAAATATGCAAAACAACAAGCTAAAGTGCTCACAAAGTTTTGTGGGCTAAAACACTGAAATGGAGATTCTAATGTTAAAGCATAGTTGCAAAAATTAGCTTAATTTTCACACTGGAAATTAAAGGCACATGATGTGTCTTCAAATCATTAATTAATTTTTAAATTTGGTTTTAGCTAAAACCATAGGGGGATTTTGCTCAAAAAAATAAAGGACATTTTGAGTAAAAAACTTAAGTCAGTAAACATAGGACGTTGCAAATGAAAAAATTTTTAGAAAACGGTCATAAAAAGACAATATTTACACGCAATCAGCTGAAGCTTGCGTGTATGGGGAGTCTGATATTTGGAATCGCACCGCATGTTTTTGCAGTTGAAAATGGCGGGGCGATTACACCTCCTGGCATTTATGATTTTGGTTCAGGCATGACACCACCGCCAAGTGAATACGGTGCTTTAGGGATTCGTTTTGTCAATGTTCAGGCGACAACATTAAAAGATAATGATGGCAATAAAAGCGCTGTTAAGCCTGATTTTGATTTTAATGCAATAGTTTTTGCAGGCTTGAAAATGACAGATCTAGATTTTCTTGGCGGAAAATACGGTTTTGCTGCTGTGGTTCCTATGATTGATATCAGTATGGATTTAAGTATTCCTACACCAGTTGGAAACATTGAGCAGTCGGGGCGCAGCACAGCTTTAGGTGATATCCAGATTATCCCTATGGTTGTACAGTGGAACCCGACAGAAAATTTGTGGCTAAAAACAGAAATGATGTTTCAGTTACCAACTGGTTCATATGATCCAGATCGAGTGATCAATACAGGTGTGAATCATTGGACTTTTCAACCTAGTTTAAGTATGACGTATATGAGCCCAACTGGATTCGAAATTTCTACCAGTTCACAAGTCAATTTCAATACACGGAATAAAGATACGGATTATCGCTCTGGAACTGAGTTTCAACAAGATTTTGGTGTGGGACAACATATTGGCAACTGGATTTTTGGTATTGGCGGTTATGTTTATAAGCAATTGACTGATGATAAATCTGAGACATTAACCAATGGCAACCGTGGCCAAGCCATCGCATTAGGCCCAGCAATTGGTTATGTCAATTTTAGAAATCCGATACCAACGATTTATTTCCACGCCTATAAAGAATTTGATGCACAAAATAAAACCGAAGGTACCAATATTGCTTTAAGACTAGGCATGTCTTTTTAATCGCATATTGAAGCTCATCTATGCAAAAAACCGATGTTGTTTCTTTGGCTCAGCATCGGTGTATTCCGAATTATTCGAATTTTCCCATGAGGATGGCCGATGACAAATGATGTTGTAAATGCTGTAGCTTTTGCTTTATATGATGCCGAACAAAACCGCCAAGCTATAGCACCGATCCGTACAGCACTTGGCGAGCAAGCCACAGTCGATGATGCCTATGCCATTCAAGAGCTGAATACTGAACGTGCTTTGCAAAATGGCAGACGCTTAGTGGGCCGTAAAATTGGTTTAACTTCAGTGGCTGTACAGAAACAGCTCGGTGTGGATTCACCTGATTTCGGCATGCTGTTTGCCGATATGGCATTTGGTGATGGCGAAGCGATTCCGCAAGGCTTACTCATTCAACCTAAAGTGGAAGCTGAAATTGCACTTGTATTGAAAGCTGACCTGAATCAGCAGCAGCATACTTATGCCGATATTATCAGCGCAACAGATTATGCTTTGGCTGCCATTGAAGTGGTGGATAGCCGTATTGAAAATTGGAAAATCTCCTTGCTGGATACTGTTGCCGATAATGCATCTTCAGCGGCCTATGTGCTGAGTTCCAAGCCAGTCAAACTTGAAAATGTTGACCTTGCAAACTGCCAAATGACCATGACCCGACGTGGGGAAGTGGTGTCACAAGGCATCGGTAAAGCCTGCTTGTCAAATCCATTGAATGCAGCTATTTGGTTGGCGGATGAAATGGTACGCCGCGGCTGCCCGCTTAAAAAAGGCGATTTGGTCTTAACCGGTGCCTTAGGCCCGATGGTGGTGGCACAGTCGGGTGATGAGTTCAGCGTTGAAATTGAAGGCTTTGGCGGTGTGACGGCAGTATTTGCATAAATAAATCGACTTTTTCATCTGCCTTTGTATTTCTCCTTACAGGACAAAAATAAAGAGATTATTAAGAAGGATGAAAGACGTTAGAAAAGGATAACAAGATGTCAAAAATTAAATGCGCCATTATTGGCTCGGGCAACATTGGCACTGACCTCATGATCAAGATCATGCGTAATGCTCAATATCTAGAAATGGCCGCTATGGTGGGTGCAGATCCTAATTCAGATGGTCTAGCACGTGCGGCACGTTTTGGATTTGAAATTACAGCGGAAAGCATTGAAGGCCTAGTCAAACTCCCTTCATTCAAAGACATTAAAATTGTTTTTGATGCGACTTCAGCAGGGGCGCATGCACATCATAATGCCATTTTGCAGCAGCATGGCATACAAGTGATTGACCTGACACCGGCAGCGATCGGTCCATACGTGATCCCTGTGGTGAATTTAAATGATCATATGAATGCGCCAAATATCAATATGGTGACTTGTGGTGGTCAAGCCACCATTCCAATGGTCAAAGCCGTGTCTCGTGCAGCCAAAGTGCATTACGCAGAAATTATTGCTTCGATTGCGAGTAAGTCTGCAGGGCCGGGTACACGCGCCAATATTGATGAATTTACTGAAACCACCTCTAAAGCTATAGAAGAGGTCGGCGGTGCGCAAAAGGGTAAAGCTATCATTATTATGAACCCTGCAGAACCGCCTTTGATCATGCGGGATACGGTGTATTGCTTTGCTGAATTGGGTGCAGATCAAGATGCCATTCGTCAGTCGGTAAAAGATATGGCGGATGCTGTACATGCCTATGTGCCGGGCTATCGCTTGAAGCAGGAAGTGCAGTTTGAAGAATTCGGTGCAGATCGTCCTTTAAATATTCCCGGTATTGGCAAATTGCCGGGATTAAAAGTGTCTATCTTCCTAGAGGTCGAAGGTGCAGCGCACTATCTACCGGCGTATGCAGGAAACTTAGACATTATGACCAGTGCGGCATTGGCTGCAGCAGAACGTTTTGCAGAAACTCAACTGACTCAAAAGATGACATCAGGAGCAGCTCATGTTTGATCAACAACGAAAAATATATGTCTCTGATGTGACTTTACGTGATGGCATGCATGCTATCCGTCATCAATATTCATTGGATCAAGTGCGTGAAATTGCCCGCGCTTTAGATGCAGCAGGTGTAGACAGCATTGAAGTTGCGCATGGTGATGGCTTGCAAGGCTCAAGCTTTAATTATGGTTTTGGCGCACATACTGACTTAGAGTGGATTGAAGCCGTAGCCAGTGAAGTAAAAAATGCCAAAGTTGCGACTTTATTGCTGCCGGGGATAGGAACAGTTCATGATTTAAAAGCTGCTTATGATGCCGGTGCACGTGTGGTACGTGTGGCAACTCATTGTACTGAAGCAGATGTGTCTAAGCAGCATATTGAATATGCCCGTGAACTGGGCATGGATACGGTTGGTTTCTTGATGATGAGCCACATGACGACACCTGAAGCTTTAGCGCAGCAAGGCAAATTGATGGAAAGCTATGGCGCAGAGTGTATCTATGTGGTGGACTCAGGCGGCGCCATGAATATGTATGACATTGCTGAGCGTTTTAAGGCCATGAAAGATGTGCTGAAGCCTGAAACTGAAACAGGTATGCATGCGCACCATAATTTAAGTTTAGGTGTAGCCAACAGTATTGTGGCCTTAGAACATGGCTGTAACCGTATAGATGCCAGCTTAACAGGAATGGGGGCAGGGGCAGGCAATGCGCCGCTGGAAGTTTTTATTGCTGCCGTTGAGCGTATGGGCTTAAAGCATGGTTGTGATGTGAAAAAGCTGATTGATGCAGCTGAAGATATTGTACGTCCTATGCAAGAACGTCCGGTACGTGTAGACCGTGAAACTTTGGCTTTAGGTTATGCAGGCGTGTATTCAAGCTTCTTGCGCCATACGGAAACAGCTGCACAGAAATACGGTCTATCTGCCTTTGATATTTTAGTAGAGCTTGGCAAGCGCCGCATGGTGGGCGGTCAGGAAGATATGATTGTGGATGTAGCTTTGAATATGTTGAAAGAACTGCAATCTACCTAAGCGCTTATTTAAAAGAACAGAATATTTATTTTCAAAGGTGAAGATAAATATTCATTCCTCATGTTTAATCAAAACATTCAAGTTTATGGGAACTCAGATACATGCGTATTTGAGAATTCTTTTTTATTGTCTAAATTTTTGATTGATTAAGCTGACCGATGATTCAAATATGGAGCAAAGCATGGAGCAGCATGACAAACTACAACCCCAATTTCGGTTGTTAGTTTTGTTAACTTCGATTGGCTTTTTTATGCAAGGTTTGGATACCACCATTATCTTTACAGCACTACCAAATATTGCAGAAAGTTTGCATGAAAACCCTCTCAAAATTCAAGGTATTATCATTGGTTATATTTTAGCGGTTGCTGCAGGTATTCCTGTCAGCGGTTGGATCGCAGATAAATTTGGGCTGAGAAACACATATTTTACGGCTATTTTTATTTTTACGATTGCATCTTTAGCGTGTGGTTTAGCACAGAATCTAAATCAACTCATTTTCTTTAGGGTATTACAAGGCATCGGTGGCGCTATATTAATGCCTATTGCAAGACTAGCATTATTGAAAATAATACCCAGACCACAGTTTGTTTCTGCCATTAGCACCATGAATATATCTGGCTTACTTGGGCCTTTAGCTGGTCCTGCATTAGGCGGTATTTTAGTAAAATCCTTATCATGGCATTGGATCTTTTGGGTGAATATCCCAATTGGTATTATAGGCATGATTTTTACTTTAAAAGTTATGCCTAATTTAGTTGAAAATAAAGTAAAAAAATTTGATTTTATAGGATATTTTTTTTTACTTACAAGCATGATTGGATTCGTATTAAGTATAGAGTTAATTGAAAATAAACAATTTTCTATATTGTGGTCTTTAGGGGTATTCTTAATCGCTACGGCGGTAGCCGTTGGGTATATGTACCATTCAAAATCTCATCAACATGCTATTTTTCAGTTCGATCTTTTTAAAAATAAACAATTTAATGTTGGTGTATTGGGCATGTTTTTTGCTCGTTTAGGCAGTAATGCAATGCCTTTTTTACTGCCACTGGTGTTGCAAGTCGTTTTTAATATTGAACCGATGTTTGCTGGACTGATGATGACTCCATTGGTTTTTGGTTCCTTATTCTCAAAATCCATTACACGACCGCTTATTCAGTTTTTTGGGTATAAACGTTTGTTGTTGTTGAATACAAATTTACTCGCATTGTGTATTGCTAGCTTTACATGTATTACGGTTGCAACACCAGGTTGGATGGGGGCATTACTTTTCTTTGTATTTGGAGTACTTAATTCACTTCAATTCGTTGCTATGAATACATTAACATTAAGAAGTCTAGACTCAAAGTTTATTAGCAGCGGCAATAGTTTTCTATCCATGAGCATGATGCTTTCAACCAGTGTTGGAGTTGCTTTGGCTGGGGTATTGTTGAATCAATTTACAGTTTTTTATAATGGAGAACCAATGCTCAAAATTTTTCATTCTACATTTTTAGTGTTGGGAATCAGTACTGCGATGACGACACTTATTTTTAGTAAATTAAAAATGTAAAGTAGTATTTCAAATAAGAATACTGGCAAAAAGGAGGCAAGGAGAGACAATTTTTGTCATGGAAAAGGGCTCCGAAGTCAGTGCGCATACCATATCAAGTTGCTGCAACCACAATTAACCGCCTATGTAGTTCATCACTCGATGCCATTGCGATGGTTGTCCGTACCATCAAAGCGGCTAAAGCAGATTTGATCATCGGATGTGTTGTATAGAAAGCATGTCACGTGCACCATTCAAGATGTGTAAAACAGACAGTGCTTATGGTCAATGAAATTATCCATGTTGTTATTCCACAGCGAAAGGGAAATCGAATTGTTGTGGATACAGATGAACACCCATGTACATCAACGTCCCTAGAAGGCTTAAATAAATTAAAAGCTGTGGTGAAAACTGATGGTCTGGTAACTGCTGGCAATGCTTCAGGAATCAATGATGGCGTAGCAGTACTGCTGATTGCATTCGATAAAGCCTTTATAACCACAGAGCTTGCAGTGACCCGGGATCTAGCTTTAGCCATGATAAAGGCGAGTGAATCCGAATAGTGGCGAGTCGACATCGTGAATAATAATTTCCAAGATTCACGATGTCGAGCTGTGGCAACGGATGTGTTGCATAGGCCACAGTCTTGGATATTCTATCTTAAATTTGAGTTGCTTAGGCGAGTTCTACTTTTAAAATCTTTGTGCAACAAAGCCCTTTTCATTTAAGCGCCTTAAAATTTTAAGGTGCTTATTTACTAATAAAAACTTGATTAAAGTAAAAGTTAAAATCGTTTTAAATCAGATTTGTAAAATAATTCCGGTGGGTGCTGTCCTGCGGTAGCAATTCTAATAGACGTTGTACAGCATCAATGCGGTCATTTGTCTGCCCAATAATTCGTAGCAGTTGATCTATATCATTTATTTGATAGATCAGCTGACTCAATCGGGCATCAAAACAATGTCTCCATGTACTGAGTAAAGGGCTTTCTGATTTAGAGAGAAAACTACCTTTATATAGTGAGAACGTACTGGCAATAAGATTTGTATTCAACGAGTGTTCAGCACGTAAAAAGTCACATTGAACTTCACAGGTGAGTTTATAAATACGTGCCTCAATGCAATGTGGAAGCAGACTGCGAAGCTGTGAAAGCTCAGCTTTGAGTGTTTTTATACTCACATTACGTTCACCATAAAGGGCACAGTGTAATTCTTCTAAACCAATACCATAGGGATGCAAGGCTAAAATGCAGAGTATTTCAATTTGACGGTGACTCAAGTTCAGTGTATGTCCATTAAATTGAACACAAGGTGAACCTAGTGCTTTAATATATAAAAAATTTTTCTGTTCAAATTTTATAGAACGCTGTATTAAATCTGAACAGCGTTCAACGGCAAGTAGCCCTAAAGGGGTATGTTTTTTATATTTTGTGGAAAGATTAATAATGCCATGAAATTGACCTGATGTTGGATCCCAGATCGGGGCGGCGTAACAGACCCAATCTCGAACACTATCCATTTGGTTTTCATGAGAATATACACAACTTGACATTTGACTGTTCAAGGTCATGCCAATGGCATTGGTTCCAACCGCCTGAGTAGACCAGTGTCCACCCTCAATAAAATGAACCTGCTCAGCAGAAGAGAGCATTGCGGAACTGCTCCATGTCCATAAAAGCGTACCCTGATGGTCTGTCAAACCAATAGCCATGTCCGAGTCATTGGCTATTCTTAATAAATCGGCATAATTGTGTTGGATAGAACGACGAAATAAAGAGGTTTGATCTTCTTGTGGTAAAGCCAAAACAGGGGCAGCATGCACAGTAGATCGATTAATTAAATGGGTAGTTTGTAACTTCTTTGCAGGTGCGGTATTGAACAGGTTCATATCATATTCCTTTATGATTAGACTGTAATATTTTTAAACGTTATAGATCAGTTTTCAGATTATAGTCATTCATGCCATTTTTTTGCTCGGGCTTAAAATCGTTTTTCTTTGGTTTATTAAACCATCTCAATTTAGCTTTCTGTACCTCTAGATTACTTTAAAAGTGTTCTTATGGGCTGAAAATGATTATTTCCACCTGAAATGTTAATAAACGTAACTGTCATATTTATCAATGAAGCATGTAAATATGAAAAGTCATTCACGTATATACGGGGCAGGTACAGACTCGCAATAATACTGACGGTCAGCAAAATAACTTGATCGCACTAATGGTGCACTCCAAATGTTTTTAAACGCCAAGCGCTCTCCATGAATTTGATAATGCTTAAATTCTTGTAGTGTAACAAAGCGATGAATTGGCGCATGAGACTTGGATGGCTGTAAGTATTGACCAATTGTGACATAGTCAACTTGATAATCTTTCAAATCATTTAACAACACTATAACCTCAGCTTCAACCTCTCCCAAACCAACCATCAAACCACATTTTGTTGGGATATTTGGATAGTAGTATTTAAATTTCTTGAGTAAATCCAACGAGTGCTGATAGTTAGAGCCTGGTCGCATGGCTTTGTACAAACGTGGAACAGTTTCAATATTATGATTAAAAACATCGGGTGGGCTTTGGCTTAGAATCTTAAGTGCAATATCAGCACGACCTCGGAAATCAGGAACCAATATTTCAATCAAAGTATCTGGGCTGGTTTCACGAATTTCTCGAATACAATCGGCAAAATGCTGTGCCCCTCCATCTTTCAAATCATCCCGGTCAACAGAAGTAATCACGACATATTTTAATTTTAGATTTTTCACTGTTTCAGCCAAATACTTGGGCTCATTAACATCTAATACATTGGGTCGACCATGAGCAACATCACAAAAAGGACAACGTCGAGTACAAATATCTCCCATGATCATAAACGTTGCAGTTCCTCCGCTAAAGCATTGGGGCAAATTAGGGCAGGCTGCTTCTTCGCAAACCGTATGTAGTTTTTGTTGTCGTAGTAAATCCTTGATGATTTGTACTTCTTCTGGTTGACTAATTTTAGTCCGAATCCATTCTGGTTTTTCCGGTGCCGTTTCTGTCGGAATAACTTTAATCGGAATACGTGCCATTTTTTCAGCGCCACGTAGCTTTTTTCCAGTTAATACTGTGTTATTTAAATCCATTTCAAACACTCCGTCGTTTAAAATAATTAATAATATAGACCCTGATATTAAATAAGCTGCTTTAAATGCATTAATAATCTTAAAACAGGGCAAAAAACTTATCATATAAAACAAAAGTTGGTTAAAGGTTGGTTTTTATATGTAGTTGAACTATTGTGAATTTTTACAAAAATATTTAACTTCATAACTTTCTGTTTTTAATATTTATCTTATGCTTTTATTAGTATATTTTTTTTAGTCTAATATGAATTTGAATAAAAATATTCTTATATAAATATATGGTTTAAAAATCCAATCACTCATTTTTGGATTTTCTTTTAAGCGTAGTTAATAAGGAATAAAGATATGCAATTAACGGAAGATCAATTGCTAGCAGCATACAAAAGAATGCGCGACATTCGTGAATTTGAGGATCGACTTCACGATGAAAACAATACAGGTGATATCCCCGGTTTCATCCATTTATATAGCGGTGAGGAAGCTGTCGCTGTAGGGATTTGTGAAAATTTAACAGATAAGGATTTCATTACATCAACGCATCGTGGTCATGGACATTGTATTGCTAAGGGCTGTGACATTCACGCCATGATGCTAGAAATTTTTGGCAAAGATGATGGTTTATGTCGTGGTAAAGGCGGTTCAATGCACATTGCTGACTTGGATAAAGGCATGCTAGGCGCAAACGGTATTGTTGGTGGTGGTCCACCTTTGGCAATTGGAGCAGCTTTAAGTGCTAAAACACTCAAGAATGGTGGTATCGGTCTTTCATTTACGGGGGATGGCGGGTCAAATCAGGGTTTAACTTTTGAAGCGATGAATATGGCTGTGGTACTAAAGCTCCCTGTAATTTTTATTTTTGAAAATAACGGTTTTGGTGAAGGTACTGCACATGATTATGCAGTAGGTAGTAAAGACATTGCAGGACGGGCAGCAGGTTTTGGCTTACCTGCTGAAAAAGTAGATGGAACAGACTTTTTTGCCGTGTATGAAGTTGCACAAAAAGCCATTGAGCGTGCACGCCATGGTGAAGGTCCGAGTGTGATTGAAACGGTGACCAATCGTTTTTACGGCCACTTTGAAGGTGATCCAGGGCTTATCCGTTCCAAAGAAGAACTGGATTATGTCAAAGAACATAAAGACCCATTGAAAATATTCCGTGAAAAAGTCAAAGGCAAAATTGACGAAGCCAAACTGGATGCGATTGATGCCCAGTCTAAAGCCAATGTAGACGATGCCGTTTCAAAAGCACGTGCAGCTAAGTACCCAGAAGTATCTCAGTTACTTACTGATGTTTACGTCTCTTACTAAAGGAATAGTAGAAAAATGCCAAATAAAAGTTATCGAAATGCGATTAAAGAAGCAATTGAATTAGAAATGCGCAGAGACCTAAGAGTCATTGTGGTTGGTGAAGATGTTCGTGGTGGGCATGGTGGTAAAAACACGGATGACAATAAACTGGAAGGTTTTGGTGGTGTACTTGGTGTAACCAAAGGCTTATGGACTGAATTTGGTTCTGAACGAGTCATTGATACTCCAATTACCGAATCAGCGATTATTGGTATGGCGGCAGGTGCTGCTGCAACGGGTTTAAGACCTGTGGCAGATTTAATGTTCATGGATTTTTACGGCGTGTGTTATGACATGCTGTATAACCAAGCGGCTAAATTTCGCTACATGTTTGGTGGCAAAGCCAAAGCGCCATTGGTCGTGCGTGGCATGATTGGTGCAGGTTTTTCCGCAGCTGCACAGCATTCTCAGTCCCCATATAACGTATTTGCCTCAGTGCCAGGTTTAAAAGTGGTGGTACCTTCGAGTGCCTATGATGTGAAAGGGCTGTTAATTCAGGCCATCCGCGATGACGACCCTGTCGTATTTTGTGAACACAAGTTGTTATACGACATTAAGGGCGAAGTGCCAGATGAGGCTTACACCATTCCTTTTGGTGTCGCAAATTACACTCGTGAAGGGACAGATATTACGATTATTGCCTTAAGCTTGATGGTGCATCGTGCCAATGAAGTTGCTGATAAGCTTGCAAAAGAAGGCATTTCGGTTGAAGTGGTTGACCCTAGAACCATTTCTCCACTAGACGAAGATGGCATTTTAGAGTCAGTGGCTTCAACAGGTCGCGTGGTGATTGTGGATGAATCAGCAGCGCGTTGCGGTTTCGGACATGATGTGGCTGCACTTATTGCCCAGAAAGGCTTTCACTACCTTAAAGCCCCGATCGAATTAGTCACACCGCCGCACTCACCAGTACCATTTTCGCCAATATTGGAAAAAGAATGGCTACCAAGTGTAGAACGCATCGAACAGGCTGTACGTAAAACGTTGGAGGCTTAGGATGAGCGAAATTAAAACTTTAGAAATCCCCAAATGGGGTTTGTCCATGGAAGAGGGCACGATTGCCCAATGGCTGATTCAGGAAGGTACGCAATTCAATAAAGGACAGGATATTTGTGAAATTGAAACCACAAAAATCGTCAATGTTCTTGAAGCGCCTTTTGATGGCTTGCTACGCAAAATTATTGCTAAGGATGGTGACACGCTGGTCGTAGGTGGAGTCATTGCAATTTGTGCAGACGCTCAATTTTCCGATGCAGAAGTTGAAGCATTTGCGGAGTCCTTAGGTGGAACACCTGCTGTAACTGAAAATAAAGCTGTAGCAACGGTTCCAGAAAAAGTGGCTGTGGCTCAAGCTGAAACCAAAGTAGAAGCTGTGCCTAAACAAAACAGTGTTAGTAATGGATCAACAGCTGTGGCTCAGGGCGGATATTCTATTCCTGCTGCTTTACAAGGCTACCAACAAAGCAATGATATTTTTGCAACGCCACATGCCTTGAAATTGGCTGAAAAGCATAATGTAAGCTTGTCTCAGATTACTGGTTCAGGACGTGAAGGTCGTATTAGTGTTCAAGATGTTCAGGCCGCAGTTCAAGCCGCTGGTGGTTCTTGGCCAGATGTGCGCCATCAAGCCAGTACGAAAGCCACGAAATCTAAAGCAGATGATAGTTATGTTCTAGCAACACCTGTTGCCCGCCGTTTGGCAAAACAATGGGGTATTAATTTGCATGATTGTCGTGCATCTGGTTCACGTGGACGAGTCTGTAAGGAGGATATTGAAGCTGTATATCAACGTGAAAACCCTGTACATGCTGACCATGCGCATCCAGCAGAGTCAGCAAAATTCACCACCCTAGCTATGAATGGTATGCGTAAAGCAATCGCTTCACGGCTACAAGCGGCAAAACGCAATGCACCACATTTCCGCTTAACGATAGACTTAAATGTTGAGTCGGTTCAGGCTTTACGTCAGCAAATTAACAGTACAGTACCGCAAGTAAAGCTGTCCATTAACGATATGCTGATTAAAGCTACTGCTGCCGCACTGATCAAAGTTCCACAGGTCAATGTTCAGTTTGATGAAGATAATCAGCAGATTTTGCAGTTTGAACAGGCTGATATTTCGGTTGCTGTGGCCATCGAAAACGGATTGATCACGCCAATTATCAAAGCAGCGAACCGTAAATCTTTGGCACAAATTTCCAATGAAATGCGTGATCTGGCGACACGTGCCAAAACTGGAAAATTAGCGCCTGATGAGTTTCAAGGTGGCAGTTTCAGTATTTCCAATTTGGGAATGCTTGGTATTCAGCAGTTTGATGCCATTATTAACCCACCTCAAGGTGCAATTCTGGCCTTAGGTGCAGCAGAAAAACGTGCTGTCGTCGAAAACGATGAGATTGTTGTTCGTCAAATGGTGACCGCAACATTGTCTTGTGATCATCGTGTCATTGATGGTGCGTTGGGTGCTCAATTCTTATCGGCGTTTAAGCAGTTTGTCGAAAATCCTGCTTTAATTTTGGTGTAGGAGGAACAGCCATGTCGGATACACAATTTGATCTTGTGGTTATTGGTGCTGGTCCTGGAGGGTATGTCGCTGCGATTCGCGCAGCGCAACTGGGATTAAAAACGGCAATCGTTGAAAAACAACACTTAGGCGGAGTGTGTCTTAATTGGGGATGCATTCCAACCAAGGCATTATTGAGCGGGGCTGCGCTTGCGCAGCAGTTCAAACATGCAGAGCAGTTTGGCTTTACACTTAACGCGGTTGATTTTGACATTCAAAAACTGGTCCATCATAGCAGACAGGTTTCTGAGCAACTGGTGCAAGGTATCGGGCAATTATTGAAAAAGAATCAAATCACTGTTTTTAATGCAGCAGCCCAGTTTGTTGCCAAAGAGCGATTAGAGCTTACAGATGCGAATGGTCAAAAACAGGATATTTTTGCACCGCATATTATTGTCGCAACAGGTGCACGTGCGGCCAATTTGCCTCATATTCCTGTAGATGGCCATCAGGTCTGGAGTTATAAAGAGGCTTTAGTTCCAGAACAATTACCAAAATCTTTACTGGTCATTGGCTCGGGTGCTATAGGCAGTGAGTTTGCAAGCCTATACCAAGACTTAGGCTGCCAAGTCACCTTGGTTGATATAGCCAAGCAGATTCTCCCTAGCGAAGACATTGAAGTTGCGAAATATGTACAAAAGCAATTTGAACAGCAGGGTATGCAGGTTTTAACCGAAGCAACGGTAAAAAAAATAGAAACTGATCAGGCTCAAGTGCATTGTCATATTGAAACTGTAACAGGTGTGCAAATCATTAGCGTTGAAAAGGTACTTTCAGCTATTGGCGTGAAACCAAATGCAGAAAATCTGGGCCTAGAAGCTTTGGGAATTGAATTTGAGAATGGTTTTATTAAAGTCGACTCATGGTGTAAAACCAATGTAGTGGGCATTTATGCAATTGGTGATGTCGCAGGCGCACCGTGTTTGGCACACAAAGCCAGTCATGAAGCCATTCTTTGTGTGGAGAAAATTGCAGGCCTAAGTCATGTACATGCTTTAGATCGTACACAAATTCCAGGCTGTATTTTTACCCATCCACAAGTGGCCAGTATTGGTTTGACAGAACAGAAAGCGAAAGCTGCGGGCTTGAATATCAATGTGGGTAAGTTTCCTTTACAAGCGAATGGTAAAGCATTGGCTTTGGGCTATAGCGCAGGATTTGTTAAAACCATTTTTAGTCAGGAAACGGGTGAATTGTTGGGTGCTCACATGGTTGGACATGAAGTCACCGAACACATTCAAGGTTTTGCCATCGCAAAATACCTAGAAGCTACGGATGAAAGCTTAGCGCAGATCATTTTCCCTCATCCTACTTTGTCTGAGGCGATGCATGAGTCGGTATTGTCGGCGATGCAACGTGCAATCCATATTTAAGGAGTCGCAACATGCTTAGAGGTTTAATCAATAAAGTTGCATTAATTACAGGTGCGGCACAAGGTATTGGACGCGGTATTGCCTTACGTTTAGCACAAGAAGGTGTTCATATTGGATTGGTCAATCTTCACCAAGAAAAGTTAAATACTGTTCAACAAGAGGTTGAAGCCTTTGGCGTAAAAGCCACCACATTTATTGCGGATATTTCAGATCCAATACAAATCAGTGACGCTATTAATCATGCAGAATCGACACATAATGGTTTTGATATCATGATTAATAATGCAGGTATTGCACAAGTCAAAGCTTTGGCAGAAGTAACGCCGAGTGAATTTAACCAAATTATGAACATCAATGTCGGTGGTGTACTTTGGGGGATTCAAGCCGCAGCAAATAAATTTAAACAATGCCAACAGGCTGGAAAAATTATTAATGCATGCTCAATCGCAGGTCATGAGGGTTTTGCTCTACTCGGTGTTTATTCAGCAACTAAATTTGCAGTTCGTGCATTGACACAAGCTGCAGCTAAAGAATATGCCAGTGCTGACATTACTGTAAAATAGTTATTGTCCGGGTGTTGTTGGTACAGACATGTGGGTCGAAATAGATCAGCGTTTCTCTGAAATTACAGGCACACCAGTTGGTCAAACGTATAAAAAATATGTAGATGGTATTGCTTTAGGACGTGCTGAAACACCAGATGATGTGGCTGCATTAGTTGCATTTTTAGCCAGCGAGGATGCAAACTACATTACAGGTCAGTCTATTTTGACAGATGGTGGAATGGTTTACCGTTAATATCAACATAAGGAATACATAATGAAAGCAGCTCGTTTTTATGATCGAGGGGATATTCGGATTGAAGATATCCCTGAACCGAAAGTACTTCCAGGCACAGTTGGAATAAAAGTTGCATGGTGCGGTATTTGCGGTACAGATTTACATGAATTCATGGAAGGTCCTATTTTTATTCCACCTTGCGGTCACCCACATCCAATTTCGGGAGAATCTGCACCTGTAACAATGGGACATGAATTTTCAGGTGTGGTTTATGCAGTTGGTGAGGGTGTAGATGATATCCCAATTGGGCAACATGTCGTAGTTGAACCCTACATTATTGCGGATGATGTACCGACTGGCCCGAATGATAAGTATCATTTATCAAAAAATATGAACTTTATTGGTTTAGGCGGACGTGGTGGTGGTCTTTCTGAAAAAATTGCAGTTCAGCGGCGTTGGGTACATTCTATTTCAAATGATATTCCCTTAGATCAAGCAGCATTGATAGAACCTTTATCTGTTGGTCATCATGCCTATGTCAGAAGTGGTGCAAAAACTGGCGATATAGCACTGGTTGGTGGAGCAGGCCCAATAGGCTTACTTTTATCAGCCATTTTAAAGGCCAAAGGTCTCACGGTCATCATTACTGAGTTGAGTGCAAAACGTAAAGAAAAAGCGATAGAAGCGGGTGTTGCAGATTATGTATTAGATCCCTCCCAAGTTAATGTGGTTGCTGAAGTAATGAAAATTACGGAAGAACGCGGAGTTGATGTCGCTTTTGAATGTAGTAGTGTCAATAAAGTCATGGATACACTGGTGGCTGCAATGAAACCAACTGGTGTGGTCGTTATAGTTTCTATTTGGAGCCATCCTGCCACAATTAATGTGCATAGTGTGGTTATGAAAGAGCTAGATATTCGCGGCACGATTGCTTATGTAAATGACCATCAGGAAACCATCCGTTTAGTCGAGCAAGGTAAGATTAATCTAGAACCTTTTATTACCCAACGTATTGCATTAGATGATCTTATTTCTAAAGGTTTTGAAACGCTGATTCATAATAATGAGTCTGCAGTAAAAATTATTGTTCATCCGTAGTAAAGCCTAATTTTAACGGCAAATTTGAATAAGCTAGAAATAAACTCTATGTAGCTATTTCTAATATTTTTAGCGACAGGGAATGAGTCTGTACGTACAGACTCATTCTCAAAATAGCGCTTGGAAAACTCTATTTCTTAAGAAAAATTTGACAACACATAATGTAAAATTTAACCTTAAATTACAATGTCTTATTTGCATACATAAAGATTTTAAAATAATTATGGTTCATGAACCTAATATATTTTTAAATTCATTATCTATTAGATAGGCTAATTTTTTAATTAGATTCAACGAGTGAGCTAGTTAATATCTATTTGTTTAAGCACTCTAGCAGGAACCCCTCCAACAATAACATTTTGCGCTACATCCTTCGTCACCACTGCACCTGCTGCGACTACGGCGCCATCATGAATGGTCACCCCAGATAATACGGTTACATTTGCGCCAATCCAGACATTTTTTCCTAGTTTAATGGGGGCAGGAATAACCGTACCGCGGTTATTTGGATTGAGATCATGATTTAATGTAGCTAAAACAACGTTGTGACCAATCAAACTTCCATCACCAATTTCTATTCCACCTTGATCCTGAAAACTACAGCCTGTATTAATAAAAACATTCCTACCCACTGTAATATGTTTGCCAAAATCAGTATGAAACGGGGGAAACAAAGAAAAACTTTCATCGACGTCTTGATCAGTGAGTTGAGAAAAGAGCGTTCTAATTTCTACAGGAGAATGATAACAGCCATTCAGTTCGGCAGTAATACTTAATGCTGATTGCGAGATTTCGCACATTTTATGGAAGGCTTTGGTTTCGGGTACTATCCGTTGACGATTTTTCAGTAAACTTAAGAGCTGTTGAGTGTCCATAACATTCCCACAATATCCAATGTGATACATCTATAAAATTAAAAAGTTGTCAATCATCAAGCAGCTAAAATGATTAATTACATTTAGCTGCTTGTCTACATGATGAGTAATCAAAAATAAGTCATAGATTTATTTAAGATTCGTTTTGAAAAACTGAGTAAATTTATCAAATGGAATGACTCTAGCCTTATTATCATACAAATCGACATGATTGGCATTTAGGACAATCAGCAACTCTTTGTTTTTGCTACCAACTGCCTTAAAAGCATCTTCAGCAAAATAGCGAGAATGTGCTTTTTCTCCAGTAACGATCAGGGTCGGAATCGTTATTTCATTTGCATAACTCAATAAAGGCATGTTCATAAATGACAAAGGCATCGTGGTGTTCCACGCACCTGTAGAGTTAATTGAACGTTGATGAAAACCGCGTGGCATACGGTAATACTCAAAAAACTCTTTTAATACTGGATGAGGGTTTTCAGGCAAAACTTCTGGTAATCCTCGATCTGCTGCTGTTACATGCCCATTTTGATCTACATAGATGTCATGATTAGAACGATGAATTGTTCCGCTTTCGACATCTTTCCAGCGTTGCTCATTGAGATATTGTTGGACAGCTTTACGATCTTTAGTTGAATAGCGATCTTTACCATCACCGACACCATATCCCATTGCTCGGCTCATGTCATACATCACACTTGTTGCTACTGCTTTAATTCGTGTGTCTGCTGCAACAGCATTTAATGCCATGCCTCCTAAACCACAGATGCCTAATATCCCAATACGATTTCGATCCACTTCCTGCTGCAACCCCAGAAAGTCGACTGCAGCGCTAAAGTCTTCAGTATTAATATCAGGCGATGCGACATTACGCGGTTGCCCACCACTTTCACCTGTATAGGATGGATCAAAAGCCAGTGTAATAAATCCTTTTTCAGCCAGAGTTTGAGCATATAATCCACTGGATTGTTCTTTCACTGCACCAAAAGGCCCACTGATCGCAATTGCAGAGAGTGGGTGAGTACCACGATTTTTTGGAAGATATAAATCTCCGACCAAAGTAATTCCATAGCGATTTTGGAAAGATACCTTACGATGTTCGACTTGATTACTTTGCGCGAATGTTTTGTCCCACTGAGTAATCATAGATACAGGTAAGTTTGGATTAGTGTTTTGTGCCATAGTCATTGTGGTGGCTCCAGTCAATGTTATACCCAACATGAGAGACGTGATAATAGGTAGGATTTTCCTTGAAATGGAGGTCATCATTTAACTCCTTTCCTTAAAGGCAGCGTGTCTTTTCGTTCATTAATGATTTTTCAAACATGAATGTATTCTAATAAGAACTTATTGTGATGATTAGTAGTTGTTTATAGATAAGATTAATACCAAAATAGTATAAATAATATTTGAAACACGTTCCTAGGATTGATTCGTATTTTGTTAGGTGATGGTAAAATGCAGACCCGATACAGTTATAACGATTTACATGTATTCATGTTGGTGGCACGAGAAGGAAGCTTTACCAAAGCCGCTACGAAATTAGGTGTGGCTCAGTCTGGTGTCAGTCGTACAGTTCGAGAACTAGAAGCACATCTAGGGCTACAGCTTCTAACTCGTACCACCCGAAAATTATCTTTGACACAAGCAGGAGAACAACTTTATAGAACTACAAATGAAAGCTTCCAGACACTCGAGAATGGTCTCTCCATGCTTGCACATTATCGAGATACGCCTTCTGGTACAGTTAGAATTAATGCCAGCCAGCATGCAATTGAAAAGGTTCTTCTGCCAAAGTTAGCAATATTTAACGAACGATATCCAGATATTAAATTAGAACTCATCAGTGAAAGTCGCTTCGTTGATATTATTTCGGATCAATTTGATGCAGGGATACGCTTAGGTGATGATGTGGGTGAGGGAATGATCGCTCTTAGAATTACTTCAGACATGGAAATGGTTGTTGTGGCTACTCCAGAACATTTCCGCCGCTACGGCTTTCCCGAAACTCCTAACGATTTGCATGCGCATCCTTGTATAGCTTATCAGCTTGAAGATGGAAGTATTTATCAATGGGAGTTTTGGTTGAATGATAAACAGATACAACATAAGCCTAAAGCCCAATGGGTCTTTTCTGATAGTTATATGGAAGTCGCAGCAGCAAGAAAGGGGCTTGGTTTAGCTTATGTACCCAAGGAATTGGTTGTCGAGGATTTGGACAATGGTCATCTCATCCAAGTATTAAAGCCTTATGGCCATAATCTTGAAGGCCTGTTTTTGTATTATCCTCATAGAAATGTTTCACCAGCATTAAGAGTCGTTGTAGATACTCTCAAGAATTAAAAACAAAATCCCTATTGAGGTATCCGCATACGTTTGACAGCATTATTTTTCAATATGAATTGTATAGTATACAAATCAACTAAACTTGACCTGATATAGAATAGATTTTATTTTATATCAGTATTTATGATATAAATTCTACATAATATAAATTTAACTTATACCTAGGTGAAATTCAGTTAATATTTAAAATATTTTCATAAAAAACAATAAAATATGAACTAAATTTTATGTTTTATATGAATTAACTTCATGAACTATTTATCTATTGTTCCTATATGTTCTACAGCCATGAGTTTTATAAAATTTGATTATTCAAAGGCTAACTATACTTTAATTAAAGTATTTGGCTGTAGATATATTGATGTTTTCTGAAGAGTGTATCGAACGTGAATCGATGGAGTTTGACGTAGTCATCGTTGGCGCAGGCCCTGCCGGCCTTTCAGCTGCGATTAAAATCCGTCAACTTGCAATTGAAAATAACCTAAACGATCTGTCCGTTTGTGTCGTGGAAAAGGGCTCCGAAGTCGGCGCGCATATCCTTTCTGGTGCTGTGCTTGAACCGCGTGCGATGAATGAACTGTTCCCGAACTGGAAAGAAGAAGGCGCGCCTTTAAATGTTCCGGTGACCGAAGACAAAACCTTCTTCCTGCTGTCTGATGAAAAATCTCAGGR
>NZ_LUAW01000012.1 GCF_001605895.1 Acinetobacter pragensis | reverse complement strand
AAGGCCAGTTCCTGAATGGCAATCACCGCATCCATAAGTGTGCCGCCCATTCCGCCATCTTCTTCTTTCAAGGTAATGCCCAGCAGGCCCATCTCTGAAAGTTTCGCTGCGATTTCCCAAGGATACTCATGTGAATGCGCCCGTTCTAATGCGCCATCAGCCAATTCCTTTTGAGCGAATTTGCGGACCGAATCGGCAAATGCATTCTGTTCTTCGGTTAAATTGAAATCCATAATTCAACTCTACATCTATTAATTAACATTACAGTCATAGAATATTGAATAGAATTCAAACAAGTTTTCTAATAAATCATCTTACGATGACTTATTTAAAAAAATGCCAGAATTGAATTTATTAAAACTAATTAAATGAGATTTTTTAGTTGCTTATTTTTTTAAATAGAACGCTATAAGTAATAAAAAACTGATTAAAAATCAGTTTTTTATTAAAATTAACTTATTTAAAATCTCATAGATTCAACTCAGAAATATTTAGATTATCTAAATTCCAAATTTGATCACGGAGTACTCTAGCTTGATCTTGAGAAAGAACCCCATCGACCAACTCAAAAAACTTATGATCTAAATCTTCATCTGTTAATGGAGCTTCAGGATCACCCTTACGACAAGGTGAAAAATGTTCAAATGATTGGCCATCTTTTAAAGTAATTTTGACTTTTGCCGCACGTTGATTTGGGAATTTGGCAGTTAATTCTTCGTCACTTTCTAAGGTGATTATCTTCATTAACTCACGGGTTTCTTTTGAATGACGCTGAGCATCCTCAAATGCACTTAATCTGACGCTGCCCTGCAAAAAGCCATGTGCCAATACATATGGTAAACTGAAACGGCACTGAAATGCAGATTCAGGACTAAAGTTGCCGGTTACATCTAACGCTGTCTGATACGTACGAACTTCAATATTTTGCACATCTGCTAATGCCAAGCCTTTTTTCAGCATAGTTTCACGAATCATGATCGCACTATCGATTGCTGCAAAGGTATGACCGCAACAGCCATGATTCTTTTGCGTCATTTTGCAAATATTATAGTTTTGTCCTAAGCCCGCAATGGCAACTTCCCAATTTCCACCTTTAGATAAAGCAGCCGCAAAACCAACATCACCTTCTAAAATATCCAGAGCGCCAGTTATACCTTTAGCTGCTGACTTCGCCGCAGTTACACCTATAGAAGCTGCATGACCGCCATGCAGCGCCTTAGTCATTGCGTCGGAACGGAATGCTTGCTGTAAACCGGATGCAAAAGTAGTCGCTGTTGCTACCGCGTGAGCAAATAAATTCGGATTTTCCGGATCGATTAAAAATGCAGCTGCGGCTGCACTGCCTATAGCGCCCACCGTGCCTGTAGTATGGAAAAATGAGTAATGCGAAGGTTGTACTGCCGCACCTAAACGCGTAGAAACTTCATATCCCACTACAACAGCTTTTAGAAATTCTAAACCTGAACGATTATATTCATCGGCGATTGCCAATGCCGCACTAATTACTGGTACACCCGGATGATAAACTGCATCTCGGAAAATATCATCAAACTCGATAGCATGAGATGCGGTACCTAAGATCCAAGCAGCAGCTGAGGAAAAACCAGTTTGATTTAAACTTGGAATCCGGCTTTTCCCAACACCCAACTCATCCTCGAAAGTTGCAATAATTTTGGAACCGACCTCACTGATAAGTCCCGGATAAAGCGCTGAA
Source organism: Acinetobacter pragensis (assembly GCF_001605895.1). Taxonomy (GTDB): domain Bacteria; phylum Pseudomonadota; class Gammaproteobacteria; order Pseudomonadales; family Moraxellaceae; genus Acinetobacter; species Acinetobacter pragensis. The sequence continues at coordinate 164,420 of NZ_LUAW01000012.1, read as the reverse complement.
AACCAATCTAAAACGACACGTTTAGCATGATGAAGCGTCTCTGGTGAAAGATCTCTTTGTGCTTCTATCGCTGCATATGCCGCATATTGCTGAATAATTGTTGTCATGTGCTCCTAATACCCTTTAGTTAAGTTCACCTATCAACCAATCACGTAATTCATTGATTTTTTCCAACTTCGGTGAATTTTGTGGAATAACGAGGTAATACCCCAAATCACGCTTTAGAACATAGTCTGAAAAATAAACCAAACTGCCATTTGCAATTTCCTGTTCTATCAATTTTGTTTGTGCCATCGCTATTCCAATGCCATCAATTGCCGCTTGATATGCTAAAAGTGAATTTGGCAAGACAAATTGATCAGTTTCAACACTTTCAATATCTTGTGCGACCAACCAATCAGTCCAATCTAGTTTTCTGTAGGTTGAATGAATAAGCTTGTATTTATTTACATCTTGCGGTGCTGGCGGCCGAGTTAAATGTTTAATTAGACTGGGGCTGCAGACAGGCCTGATTTCATCACTGCATAAAAAGTAACTATCTACATCAGGCCATTGCCCATCACCAAATTGGATTGAAGCATCGACACTTTCAGTGGCAAAATCTACTGGCGCTACGGCTGTTTTAATATTTACACGTAATTTAGGATTTTCCGCATGCAGCTTTTGCAAGCGGCGTACTAGCCATTTAGCAGCAAAAGTTGAATACACACGTAATGCAATATCGTTATTTTTTCGATAGGAACTCATGCCGCGTGTGGCAATGGCAATTTTATTAAATGCAGGCCCAATTTCTGCATAATATTTCTCGCCCGCATCAGTGAGGCTAATTCCAGAACGTTCACGTTTAAAAAACTCTATACCTAAATATTCTTCTATTAGCGTAATTTGGCGACTTACAGCAGATTGACTGACGTATAGCTCATCCGCAGCCTTAGTGAAACTTTTATGTCTAGCAACACATTCAAATGTTCTAAGGGCATTTAATGGTGGTATATCGCGCATATCAACCTCCTGTTTTTTTCAAAAGCACAGTATATAAAGGAAATGTCTATGGTCCGTATAAACCCTGTCATCAATAAGTCGTAGCAATGAATAGCTGATGTGCGTTCCTAGCTTTGGAAAACAGCATACATATTTATACCCAGTGTTAATTACTCAAAACTCATACTGCTATGAGTTATAAAAAACAGCCCCCTAAGGGACTGTTTTTACCTAAAAAATAAAATGAAGTGTTATAAAAACCCTTTTATTAAAGCGGGCAAAATCCTCATCACCGCTAAATAACAGCGTTGCCCATGTGATGACTTGATTGGGACACTAAGAGATTTGATGTCTAAAAAGAAATTATCAATAACCCAGTACTGCCTCAAATTTTTAGTTTTGATTTATAAAATCTCAAATCAAACAAATTAATTTCAATAAACTGCATGCATAATCTTATTCATTCGCTTCGATTAGAAATTTTGGAAAAAATAAATGCTGTAATGATATTGATAGCGCCCAGACATAATAATGTACTGTGAAATGCATCAATAGATGCAGAATGAGCATATACATCCATGAAAACATTTAAGAGCGTTCCAGCTAATGCAATACCAACACTCATGGAAAGCATCATAATTATCGATAAAAAGCTGTTGCCGCTGCTTGCTTGCTGAGCGCTCAGCTCACTTAACGTCAGAGAGTTCATTGCGACAAACTGTAATGAATTTAATATACCAAAAATAAAAAAATGCAATGCTCTAAACCATATAGGCGTTTCTATGGAAGTCAGTGAAAAACTTGCTATACAAAGCCCAACCAATACTGAGTTAATAATTAAGAAACGCCGATAGCCCAAAGATTGAATAATTGGCCGAGTAATCGGTTTGGAAAATAAAGAACCCAATACTAGTGGCGTCATCATTAAACCAGCCATAAGCGGTTCAATACCAAAACCTATCTGCAGCATTAATGGCAATAAAAATGGCAGTGAATTGCCGCCTAATCGGGCAAAAAGATTACCTAATATGCCAATGGTAAAAAGTCTATTTTTAAATAAATCCGCTCTGAATAATGCCTGTTCATGCAAATGGGCATGATAAGCATATGTGAGTGCTGCGCAGATTGATGCTACCAGTAAACTGATAATTAGTGACGTGGAAAACTCAGGACTGGACGCCATTTCAATGCCTAATACAATACCGACCATGGTAATGAGGAGTAAAATAAACCCGCTTAAATCAAACGGCTTTACTTTTTCTTCAATGATATTAGGCATCACTTTGAGAGTAAAAAACAAGCCAATCAAGCCTATAGGAACATTGACCCAAAAAACCCAATGCCAAGTCGTCGATTTAACGATCCACCCTCCTAAGGCCGGCCCTATCAGCGGCCCTATTAAACCTGAGATATTCATAGTACTGATAGCGGAAACAAATTGTGTCCTTGGTACAATTTTAAGCAAAGATAATCTGGCGACAGGCATTAATAAAGCTCCGCCAAAACCTTGCAAGATGCGAAACCCTATCAGCTGATTCAGATTATGAGAAAACCCACAGCCAAGTGATGCTGCTGTAAATATCAAAATGGCCGCAAAATAAGTATTTCTTAACCCAAATTTATCAGCGAGCCACCCGCTCAATGGAATGCCTCCAGCTACGGCCAATACATAGCCAATAACTACGCCATGAATATCCAGAGGGTTTTCATTCAGGCTTTCAGCAATTGCTGGTAAAGCCGTAAAAATGATAGTGGTATCTAAGGCTTGCATAAAAAAGCCAATAGATGCCAATAAAACCAGTACTCGAAATTCAGGCTGCAGTTTATTGTGTTCTTCCATTGAACGCCTCATTTATCATTTCAAAATAGAGTTTTTCATTTTCCACATACTCAAATATTAATTACATATTCGGGTAATTAGGGCCGCCGCCGCCTTCCGGTGTTACCCATGTGATGTTCTGAGACGGATCTTTGATATCGCAAGTTTTGCAGTGCACGCAGTTGGCCGCGTTAATTTGGAAGCGCTTTGAACCGTCGTTCTCTTCCATAATTTCATACACACCGGCCGGGCAGTAGCGCTGAGCAGGCTCATCCCATTTCGGCAAGTTGATATTGACTGGAATAGAAGCATCGGTCAGTTTCAAATGCGCCGGTTGGTTTTCTTCATGCACGGTATTTGAAACAAAAACTGAAGACAAACGGTCAAAAGTCAGCTTGCCATCCGGTTTTGGATAGTTTGGCTTGAAGTTCGCTGCATCAACTGTTTTCAGAGCGCTGAAATCCTGCTGCAAGTCATGCAGCGTGAATGGAACTTTAAAGACATTCTGGTCGATGAAGTTGAACGCGCCGCCCATCCATTGCCCGAATTTGTGCATTGCAGGGCCGAAGTTGCGGGAGTTATATAACTCTTCTTTCAGCCAGCTGCTGTTGAACTTTTCGGTATAAGCCGTCAATTCTTTGGCAAAGAAATCTTCGCCTTCAGTGACACGGGCAACTGCAAGATCGCCGCCTTTTTCAACACCGGCTTGAATGGCTTCAAACACCGCTTCACCGCAGAGCATGCCGGACTTCATGGCTGTGTGCGAGCCTTTGATTTTGGCAAAGTTCAGGAAGCCTGCGTCATCGCCAATCAGGGAACCGCCGGCAAAGGTAAATTTAGGCAGTGAATTGAATCCGCCTTTTACAACTGCGCGCGCGCCATATGAAATGCGCTTGCCGCCTTCCAGATACTGCTTAATTAACGGGTGCGTTTTCCAGCGCTGCATTTCCATGAATGGATACATGTGCGGGTTGGTGTATGACAAGTCAACGATCATGCCCAAAGTCACTTGATTGTTTTCGGCGTGATACAGCCACCAGCCGCCTGAAGAACCTGTTTCAGCTAAAGGCCAGCCTGCACCGTGCATGACCAGACCTGGTTTGTGCTTGGCTGGATCAATTTCCCACAGCTCTTTAATGCCGATGCCGTAATGCTGCGGATCTGCATCTTTATCTAAATTGAATTTAGCGATGAGGCGTTTGCCCAAATGGCCGCGGCAGCCTTCAGCAAACAGTGTGTATTTTGCATGCAGCTCATAGCCTGGAGTAAAGTTGTGCGTCGGCTCGCCGTCTTTGCCGATGCCCATATCGCCGGTTTGAATGCCTTTTACGGTACCGTCTTCATGATACAGAATTTCAGAAGCAGCAAAGCCCGGGAAGATAGACACTTCAAGCTCTTCCGCTTTAGCGCCTAACCAGCGCACGACGTTGCCTAAAGAGATGACATAGTTGCCATCGTTGTGCATGGTTTTAGGCACCATCCAATGCGGGGCTTCCTGAGATTTTTCATCAGACAGCAGGAAGAAGGTTTTGTCTTCGGTCACCGGAACATTTAAAGGCGCGCCTTCTTCTTTCCAGTTCGGGAACAGTTCATTCATCGCACGCGGTTCAAGCACAGCACCAGAAAGGATATGCGCGCCGACTTCGGAGCCCTTTTCCACGACACAAACGGACAGATCGTTTAGGTTATTTTCAATTGCAAGTTGACGGATTTTAATCGCAGCTGAAAGGCCGGCAGGGCCTGCGCCAACGATGACTACGTCAAACTCCATCGATTCACGTTCGATGTGTTCCATGTAGGACTCCTCATCTGGTTTAAAGGTGGCTACCGCTTTCAACTTTAAAAACGGCGCTGCCATGAGTGTTCTTGGTTGCTAGACACAAATAAGCTATCGTGTCTTTTATATTGTGGGCTAGTATAGTTTTAAACCGTGGTCTAGCCAATTGGCTGAATCATATTATTTTTCCGTCATTAGGGTCTTCTGCTATGAATAATCAAGAAAAAACGCCAAATGAGACGAAAAATACAGCTCTTGGCGATAATAAAAATTTAATGGATATTGCACAATACTTAAAAGATGGACAGTCCGGTCACAAAAAGTCAATTCCGCCTTTGGATAAATGGCATCCAAAGCACTGCGGCGCCATGAATTTAAAGGTAAAAGCAAATGGCGAGTGGTGGCACGAAGGTCAATTGATCAAGCGTCAGGCGCTGATCGACCTGTTCTCCAGCGTACTCTGGAAAGAGGACGGCAAGTTTTATCTGAAAACACCCGCAGAACAGATTGAAATACAGGTAGAAGATGAGCCTCTATTTATCAGTCAAGCCAATCAAATAGAAATAAATGGCAAAACCTATATTCAGCTGATTTCCAGCACGCAGGATGAAATTATTGTAGATGAGCAGCATCCCATTTTTATGCGTGAATTTGCTGGGGAACTGCGCCCTTATGTTCCGGTGCGTTTTGGGTTGAATGCATTAATTCAGCGGGCCGCCTTTTTTCATTTAATTGAAATGGGCGAGATGCTTGAAAATGAGCGAGGGGAAACTATATTAAGCCTGAAAAGCGGCGATTTTCACTTGCAATTAGGCGCTTGAGGTTTAAGCTTTCATTATCCCCAACCGCAACTTCTCAAATTGAAGCCATGACCGCCATTCATCCCATTTATCCGCTTAATGATCCCATGCCGAAAGCCGCGGCTGATGCGCCGATTGGAATTTTTGATTCGGGCATTGGCGGCTTGTCAGTGGCTCAGGAAATTGCGCGGCATTTGCCGAATGAGCATATTGTCTATTATGCAGATACGGCGCACGTGCCCTATGGCCCCCGAGAGGACCGAGAGATTCGTGAGCTGACGGCGCATGCCATAGAATGGCTGTATAGAAAGGGCTGTAAAGTTGCAGTGGTTGCCTGCAATACCGCATCTGCATTCAGTCTGGATTATTTGCGCACCCACTATGGTGAAGATTTTCCCATTATTGGCCTAGTGCCTGCATTAAAGCCAGCTGTGCTGCAAAGCAAAACCAAAACAGTGGCTGTTCTGGCGACTCCCGCAACTTTCCGCGGCCAGCTGATCAAAGAGGTGGTAGAGCGCTTTGCAGCGCCAGCCCAAGTGCAGGTTATGCCGGTAACCAATTTGGATTTGGTGCCTTTTGTAGAAGCGGGCGCGCAAATGAGCGCGGCTTGCCTGCAGACCCTGCAGGATGTTTTACAGCCGGCAGTTGATCAAGGCGCTGACTTTTTAGTGCTGGGATGTACCCACTATCCGTTCTTAAAACCTGCTATTCAGCATATTTTTGGTCAGAAACTGACATTAATTGACTCTGGATTGGCCGTTGCGCGTCAAACAGCCCGCATTTTGATAAAAAATGAGTTATTATTTGAGCAGGATCGTAAAGATGCTGTCCGTATTGAATGCTATGTCAGCGGTCAAAATGCGGAAAATTTAAAGCCGATTTTAAGCCGTTTAATGCCAGAGGACTTGACTTGGACGGTGGATAATATTGGCAATTAAAGATTAAATAAATTATGTTAGTCTTTCTTATTGCTTAAGTAATAATTATTTATAGATTAAGCATTTATAAAATAGTTGTTTAGATTGGGGTAGCCATATCTGCAGCCAGAGCATGCGGGCTTTAACCGCATCGTACTGCAATATGCAAATTGGAATGAGGATAACCAATGCTCGATAAGCGTTATCAAGTTTTTATTTCAACTTCTGGTTCTGAAATGCAGCCGGAAAGGATGATTCTGGCCCAAACGCTGGTCGGAATGGGTTTTTTTTCTTGGGGATTGGAGCAGCGTACGCCATTAAGCACGGCATTTGCGCGCCGCCAAATTGACGATTGCGATTATGTGGTGATTCTGCTGGGCAGTTCCTATGGCGAACAGTCCGTATCTGGCGTCGGGTATATGCATTTAGAATACATTTATGCCGTGACCAAGCAAAAACCGATTATTGTCTTTATGCATGATGACCCTGCAGCCCGCGAGGCTTCTTTGCATGATGGCAAGCCTGAATTGCGTGAAAAATTTCAAGAATTCCGCAAGCTGCTGCAGCATGAGAACGATCAGGTGTTTGCTTACCGCAGTCTGCGTGATTTAGAGATGGCTGTGCGCTTTAATATGCCGCAAATGCTGGAGCGCTATCCTGTGCAAGGGTGGGTCCGTCCTCAGAATACGCAAGTGCTGCAAGATGAAATTGACCGCTTGAAGAATAAGCTGGAACAGCTGGAAACTGAATCGGGCAAGCGCGAAGTTGATCCATTCCTGAGTTTGCCTAAAGTCTCGATGCATGAATTTTTTTCATTTGAATACCGCATGCATGCCTATCAAGACGGCAATTTCAAAGAGCTGAAAATTCAGAAAAAAATGACTTGGGCCCAGCTGCTTGCAGTTTTGGGCTCTACATTTATACATCCGACGCCGGAAGAATTTTTTTCTAAGCGCATGAATGAATATCTGAACGAAACCGGCTTGCAGGACGCGCGCATGGAAATGCCGCGTGCGCATGCGGTTGCCCGTGCGCAAATGAATATCCGGGCGCTGCACAGCATTAAAATGCAAATGCGCCAAAATGAATGGATTATTCAGTCTGGACGTGATGACCGTCAGCGCATGCTGTGGCAAGTGACAGCTAAAGCGCAGAAGCTGATGGAAAGCAATTTATTGGATAATAATCGAGTTTTTCAATTTAAGAACACATATTAATCCATTTATTAAATTTGCAGAAAACTGATAAAGTGGCTGTGTTCAATTCAATTGGAATGGTTTGATGTCTGCTGCATCTAAAGCGAAAATTACAATTATCTTGGCGAATCTGGGCACACCGGACTCGCCGGCAGTTCCCGCAGTGCGCCAATTTTTGAAGCAGTTTTTATCGGATCAGCGTGTTATTGAAATACCGAAGCCGATTTGGCAGCTGATTCTGCGTCTGTTTATTTTGCCGTTCCGTCCCAAGCGGGTGGCGCATGCCTATGAAATGGTCTGGAACAATGATTCGCCGATGCGTGAAATCCTGCTGCAGCAAGTGCAGGCGGTGAAAAGCCAGCTCATTGCGCAATATCCAGAGTTTGAGCTGAATATTGTGCCTGCTATGACCTATGGCAATCCCGGTATTGACGCATTGCTGCAGCAGCTGTCGAAACAGCCGCAAGATCATTTGATTTTATTGCCCTTGTTTCCGCAATATTCAGCAACCTCTACAGCGCCGCTGTTTGACGCCATCGCAAAGTGGATTCCGCAGCAGCGTAATCTTCCGGGCATTTCCATAATCCGCGATTATTATCAGCACCCATTATTTATTCAGTCTTTGGCGCAAAGTGTGCGGGATTATCAGGCAGAGCATGGCCAGCCTGAAAAATTGCTGATGTCATTTCATGGCATTCCTCAGCCTTATGCCGATAAAGGCGATCCCTATGCCGAGCGCTGCCGGATTACGGCAGCCTTGCTGGCTGACGAATTAGGCCTCAGCCAAGGGCAATGGGCAATCAGTTTCCAGTCCCGTTTTGGCAAACAGGAATGGGTGAAGCCGTATACGGATGCATTATTAGCAGAATGGGCAAAGCAAGGCGTGCAGTCGGTGCAGGTGATGAGCCCTGCTTTTTCAGCAGACTGTCTGGAAACATTGGAAGAGCTGGCGCTGCAAAATGCCGAGCTGTTTAAAGGCGCGGGCGGCGGCAGCTATAGTTACATTCCGGCGCTGAACAGCCGCGCAGATCATTTGCAATTGCTCAATTCTTTGCTTCAGGCTAATCTTGACGGCTTAAAGCACACATTAGCCCACTGAAATTTTGAGGTTTCGCCCAATGCTGCAAGTCAAAATTGTGCCTGTTACGGCATTCCAGCAAAACTGTTCCATTCTTTGGGACTCTGAAAGCAAAGAGGCTGTTTTGATTGATGCGGGCGGCGAGCCTGAAAAGCTGCAGGCCGAAGTCGAAGCATTGGGCTTGACGGTGAAGGCGCTGTGGCTGACGCATGGCCACTTGGATCATGCTGGGGCTGTGGGCGCATTAAAAAAACTCTGGAATGTGCCGGTGATTGGCCCGCATAAAGAAGATGCATTTTGGCTGGATATGATTCAGGAAGTGTCTGCGCGCTATGGCTTTCCAGTTCCGGAAAAGGTGGACGTGACACAATGGCTGGAAGGCGGCGAAACCTTAAAGCTGGGCAATGAAGCCTTTGAAGTGCGTTTCGCGCCAGGGCATACCCCTGGGCATGTGATTTTTTATAACCGCAATTACGGTATTTTGTGGACGGGCGATGTGCTGTTCAAAGGCTCCATTGGCCGTACTGATTTTCCGCGCGGCGACCATCAGCAGCTGCTGGATTCGATTCAGCGGGAATGTTTCAGCCTACCGGATGATACACAGTTTATTTCAGGGCATGGGCCGATGAGCACCATTGGTTTTGAAAAACAGCACAATCCATTTGTAGCTGGAAAAGCGGGTTAATTCAGTAGCTTAATAATGCGCATATTTGCTGAATAGCAACGTTAAATAAAAAAGTCTGCCAGCGCAGACTTTTTTATTTATAAGGAGAAATTTCTTCCTTTGCTTTAGAACTGGTCTTCTTCAGAGCCGCCGTCAGCTTGCGGCGCATCTTGTGTCGGCAGCTTATAATCTTCATTGGCCCATGCGCCTAAATCAATCATTTTACAGCGTTCAGAGCAGAAAGGGCGGTATTCATTGCCTTCCCAAACAGTTAGCTCACCGCAGCGTGGACAATTTAAAGTGGTGGGCATAGCAGGACTCCAAGTCAAAGCTGATATTTCAAATTAAGCAAATCAATTAGGCAAAGGTCATCACAATTGTTAGACTTATGCGGTTTTTATTAGTTTGATCTGATTATGCCGATTCGTCAATTTCAAGCGCAGCGCATGCATGCCCCGCGTGATTTTCAAGCCATCGCCAATCAGCCGGTTTGCGTGGAAATCGGTGCCGGAAAAGGCAAGCATGCTTTGCTGTTCAGCGGTCTAAACCCGGAAAAACAGCTGATTGCGGTAGAGCGTACCCGCGAAAAATTTCTGTCCATGCAAAAGCAGCACGCTTTGGAAGGCCAGAAAAATCTGCAGCCGGTGCATGCCGATGCATTGCCTTGGGTGGTTCATGCGCTGTTTCCGGCGCAAGTTGAGCAGCTGTTTATTCTGTACCCGAATCCGGAACCGCATAATTCGGCGCAGCGCTGGCTGAACATGCCGTTTTTTGAATTTTTGCTGTCGCGTTTGGCGTTTGGCGGCAGCATTACTTTGGCCAGCAATATTCCTGAATATATTGATGAAGCGCAGCAGCAGCTGATTGATGTGTGGAAGCTGCCGTTTATTAAAGAGGTGATTCCTGCAGATTCAGCGCGCACGCATTTCGAAATCAAATATTTGGAACGCGGCGAATTGTGTCAGCAGCTGATTATTACCAAACCGGAAGGCTACAGCACGCGTTTTGATGATTTTCAGCCGCTGCAAGGCCAAGCTGCCGCAGCATCTGCGGAATAGCCTGCATGAATAAACGCATTGCCATTATTGGCGCAGGCCCAGCAGGGCTGATGGCTGCCGAAGTGCTGAGCCAATATGAATACGATGTGCATGTCTATGAGCAAAAGCCGTCGGCTGCCCGCAAGTTTTTAATGGCCGGCAAGACCGGACTGAATATTTCCCATGCAGAACCGGCCGAGCAGTTTATTCAGCGCTATGATCAGTCTGATTGGCTGGCGCCTTGGATCAGGCAATGGGATGCAGTGTGGATTCAGCATTGGATGAAAGGCCTTGGCATCTCATCCTATATTGGCTCATCCAGCCGTGTGTTTCCCATTGAAATGAAAGCGGCGCCTTTATTGCGCGCTTGGCTGAAACGGCTGTCGGAAAATGGGGTGAAATTTCATTACCGTCACCAAGTGCTGAACGTGCAGCCGCCGGCGGTGCAATTCAGGAACCTGCTGCAGGACATCGTTTTTGAAGAGCATTTTGATGCAGTGATCATGGCGTGCGGCGCAGTGTCTTGGTCTCAGCTGGGCAGTGATGGCGCATGGCAGTCATGGCTGAATGCTGAAGAAATTGAACCCTTTCAAGCCAGCAATGCAGGAGTAGAAATTGCTTGGTCTAAATTTATGCAGCCGGTATTCGGTCAGCCCTTAAAGCGTGTAGAAGCGTGGGCGGGAGACAGCGCGAAATCCGCAGGCGATATTGTCATTTCACATTATGGCTTAGAAAGCGGACTGATTTATAAGCAAGGGCGTGAACTGCGCCATTTAGCCAAACAGCAGCAGCCGATGGCACTATATTTGGATTTGCTGCCTGATCAAAGTGTTGAACAGCTGGCAGCGAAACTGCAGCCCAGCAAAAAACAGTCATTGAGCAATGTCTGGCGCAAAGCTGGCTTAGATGCCGCCAAAGCCAATCTGGTGCGTGAACTGGTGGATAAGACATTATGGACACAGCCTGAGGCTTTAGCTGGACAGATTAAATCTTTAAAGATTGCCCTGAGCGGTTTCCGCCCGATTGAAGAAGCGATCAGCTGCGCCGGCGGCATTAAACGCGAAATGCTGACCGAACAGCTACAGCTGAAATCCCACCCATCGGTATTTTGTGCAGGTGAAATGCTGGATTGGGATGCGCCGACCGGCGGGTATTTGCTGACTGCGTGCTTTGCCACAGGGCGGGCAGCCGGTGAAGGCGCGCATCATTTTTTGACCGCGCCTTAAAAACAGCGGCGGCGATGATACCGCTGGCTGCAATGCTGTGTTAATTTTAATCTGCATCAATAATACAGAACACAAGGGATGGCGGGTAGGACGATGGATCAAAAAAAATACGCAGGCAGCTGCCTATGCGGCGGCATTCAATATGAAATTCACGGTGAAATTGGTGATATTGTGCAGTGCCACTGTCAGCGCTGCCGAAAGGCCAATGGTTCCGCTTATGCCGTGAATGCGCCAATCCGCAAAGCAGACTTCAGACTTATTCAAGGTGAACACCTGTTCAAAACATTTCAGTCCACTGCAGCCACGCAGCGCTGTTTTTGCAGCGATTGCGGCTCACCGATCATCAGCATTAAAGTGGAGACCCAGATTTCTACCGCTTGCGGATTGGTACTCTAGATACGCCTTTGGCGCAGAAGCCGGTCATGCATATTTTTGCGGACTCAAAAGCAGAATGGGATGATATCTGCGATCATTTGCCGCAGTATGCAGAACGGCCCTCATCTTAAATAGGGGCTGCTGTAAAAAAAAGGGTTCCTATGAACCCTTTATTTTTAGATGCTTATTGCTTCTCTGCTGCTGATGGAATGGCAGGATATTGCTGCTGCCAATGTTCCAGCTGTTCCTGCGCATGGATAAACTGGCCTAAGCCTTTCACATTTTCACTTGGCTGTTTATCGCCGGCGGCGCTTTGATCGGCAGTCTGCTGCAGCAATTTGCCTTGATTATCCCAATACTGATACATCAGGCCCTGAATATAGCGGCCTTGCTCTGTTTTTAAATCCAAGGCTTTGAGCATGGTCAGGGCTGAGTTGATATTGTCCCGTTTGCGGCTTAAGGCGAATTCTGGTGTTAAAGAACCGTCTTCCTTCATGCGCATCAGCTCATCTTCCATTTCATCGCTGACTGCGGTAAAGCGTGTATCAAAATCGGTCAGGGCCTGAATGTCGTGTATGTCATGGGCTGTTTTGGCAAAGGCTTTAACCGGCTCAGATGAAAGCTCGCGCATGATCTGATCATCTTGCGAAAGATCTGCAGACGGCTTTTCCGCTTCTTGACTGCGGTCACAGCCTGTGATCATCAGGATAGCGCTGATCAGCAGCGGCATCCCCAAAAATTTAAATGCTTGTTGCATAAGTCACCTATTTTTCTGCAGTTTTTTGAAAGACATACACATGGGTGGTATAGGGGAATTCAATTTCATCTTGCGCCTGTTTGCCGGTCAATTCAAATACAGTCTGTTCAAACTGCAGTTTCAGCGCCTGCTGCTGCGCTTCCGGCATGGCGGCGATAAAGCTGGTGGACAAGAGGCGTTTAGAAACAACCTGCTCAACAGTGCCGCGGTGCAATTGGCGGAAGGCGGTTTCTTGATGAAGCGTGAACCAAGGCTGCTGTTCAAAGGCTTTTTGCCATAGGCCGCTGTGGTAGCGCGGCGTGCTGCCTTCCAGCGGCAGCAGAATATCGGCTAAGGCTTTCACCCAATCCGTGTTAATATCGCGCTGATTCCAAATCAGTACCAGATAGCCATGCGGCTGTAAAATGCGCTGAATTTCCGCCAGCGTGGCGCGGTCGGCAAACCAATGAAAGGATTGTGCGCAAAAAACCGCGCGGATGGAATGATCCGGAACCGGAATCTGACTGCTGAAAGCCTGTACAGTATTGATATCAGGATGCGCTTGGCGCAGCTGCTGCAGCATTGCTGGAACAGGCTCTACCGCAGTAATACATGCGCTGATCGGTTTTAAATAGGGCAGGAATTTGCCTGTGCCCGCGCCTAAATCCAGCAAGGCATCCTGAGGGCCTAAATTTAGCTGCTGCTGCAGCCAAATGCTGATTTCGGCCGGATAATCGGGGCGCACTTGCTGATACAGCGCCGCGGCTGCGCCAAAACCTTTTTCTGCGGCAGGATGTAGTGATTGTGTCATATTCTGCAATTTTTAATCCCTGACTCCTCTATAAAATAGCATATTCCCTTGTACTGCAAATTTTGACTGCGTACCGAATTTTAGATGAACGATGCAAATGGACTTCAGAACGGTGTAATGATGGATAAACAAATTATTTTTGAAGATGAACAGATCAGGGTCATTTTCCTCAAAGGTTCATCTGCAGAATTGATTTTTTCCTTTGGCGATTTAATTACGCGGGCCAAAGGCCTGAGCGTGAATGCTGAAAAATCACTGCACAAATTCGATTTTAATGTGATTGGCATTATGCCCAAGCAAAAATCATGGTTTCCTGAACGCTCTATTTTAGCCATGATGGACAGCATTCAGCCGGTGATTGCGCCGTTTAAAACCCGGATCGCCTATGGCGGTTCAATGGGCGGCTATGCGGCCATTAAATATTCTAATCTGCTGGATGTGCAGCGTGTTGTCGCGATGGTGCCGCAGTACTCAATAAACCCTGAAGATGTGGAAGATACGCGCTACAACATGTTCTACCAGCCGGAACTGAATGGGCGCATGTATGTGCGCGCGGAAGACGTTTCGCCAGCGCGTGAATATATTGTAATTTTTGACCCGTATTATGCGGCTGACCGCGTGCATATTGAGCATTTGAAACCTTTGATTCCGCATGCGCATTGGCTGCATTTGCCTTATACCGATCATGATGCGATTGCCGTTTTGGCCAGTTCATCGCTGGTGCATGACTTTTTACGCCACCCTTTTGACGCCAGCTATTTTTACCAAAAAATGCGCCATGTCAAAAAGAACAGCAAATTCTATTACCGCAAGGTGATTGAAAATCTGCTGCCGCGCCATCGTGCGGCGCTGGGACACATTTTAAAGAGCAATGCGCTGGCGCTGGATGATCAGTTTTTTGATGCGAAGCAGAAGCAGGCGCTGCTGCGTGAGCTGTTCAGCAATAAACAGGTGGATCAGCAGGATCTAGCCAAACTGGGCATACAGGTCAGCATGCCGCAGGAAAAACGCAGCCTGCTGCAGGATGCCTACGGGCATGGTTTGGTATTTAATGTCATCAGCCAAAAAATAGAAAGCTATGCCGCGGGCGCTATTGCGCTGAATCATAAATTCCTGATTCCGATTTATGCCAAAGGCAATGCCTTGGTGCAGATCAGCTGGAATGATCAGCCATATATGATTGTTATGAATGACCGCCAAATGATGAAACTGGTGCTGCTGCAGGATGAGCTGTCTGTGGGCATGCATCCGCTGATGATGAAAAAATACGCCGATTACTATGTGCTGAGCTACAAAGACCTGAATTTAAGCACCGATGAATTAGGTGCGGCGAACTTTACTGATTCATTGGATGATTCCAATAAATTTGTACCGCAGCCGGAAAAATCTTAGCCTAAAAAACAGGCAGTTGATTTTTTCTGTATTCAGACTAAGATCTAAATTGAACAATGCTTCATTGTGTTCATTCCGCAGATTTTTTAATTGAATATCAGTATGAGCGGGGGCCTCAGTATGCAATCTCATCAGATGCTGGCTGTATGGTGTTTTCTCTTTAGCGCGCTGTTTTCGAGCAGCGCTTTTGCACAGGGCTTCAGCGCCAATACGGCCATTTTCGGTCTTGGCTTGATGGTGGTTGGCGCATTGGCAGTGTATGTGGTGATTCAAGTCCGCAACTCATTGCGCAGCGATTTAGACAAACGCTGAACATCATTTTTTGGATTGATCTGCCTGTATGGCAAACCCGCAGTATTGCGGGTTTTTTGTTTTTAGGTACGGCAAAATGAGCTTGAAAAGCCTGCTGGACTTAGCTTTAATGCCTTAAGCGCATGCACTGCGCAATGGATGACTATAGACGAGGATGCAGATGAAAGCCGTATATTTAGATTTTGAATCATTGGATAAAAACGATTTGGATTTCAGCGGTTTGCATGCTGTATTCGACGAACTGGCTTTATACCCTGGCACTGCGCCTGAACAAGTGCTGGAGCGTGTGCAGCAGGCTGAGGTGATTATCAGCAATAAGGTGATGGTGAATGCCGAAATTATGCAGCAATGCCCGCAGCTGAAACTGATTTTAATTTCCGCCACAGGCACTAACAATGTAGATTTGCTACAGGCCCAGCAGCAGGGGGTGACTGTCTGCAATTGCCAAGGCTATGGCACATCCGCCGTTGCGCAGCATACCTTAATGCTGATGCTGAACTTAGCGACATCATTCCGCCAGTATGACCGCGCAGTACAGAAAGGCGAGTGGAATAAAGCCAGCCAGTTTTGCCTGCTGGACTTTCCAATTATTGAACTTTCCGGCAAAACTTTGGGGCTGGTGGGCTATGGAGAACTGGGTAAGGAAGTGGCGAAGCTGGCGCACGCTTTCGGCATGAAAATCATGATTGCATCTTTGCCTAAACGCCCTGCGGCTGCAGAGCGTGTGCCTTTTGCAGAACTGCTGCCGCAAGTGGACTTTTTAAGCCTGCATTGCCCTTTAACGGAAGATACTCAGAATTTGCTGGACAGTGCTGCCTTTGCGCAAATGAAGCCAAGTGCATTTGTGATCAATTGCGCGCGGGGCGGCGTGGTGAATGAGCAGGCGCTGGCGGATGCGCTGCGTTCAGGCCAGATTGCGGGGGCAGCCACAGATGTCCTGACGGTTGAACCGCCAAAAGCCGGCAATGTGCTGCTGGACAGCAGCATTCCCAACTTAATTGTGACTCCGCACAGCGCATGGGGCAGTGTAGATGCGCGCCAGCGTATTGTGCAGCAGATGATTGAAAATGTGGAAGCCTTTAAAGCGGGGCTGCCGATCCGTAAAGTGAATTAAATTGCTAGAACTAATCATTGTTTGCTGTTTATTAGCAGGCATTGATTAGTACAGGCTTAAACTGAGAAGCGATCTCATCAAAGAGCTTAATGGTTTCAATGTTCAGAGGATTCATTATTTTCAGAAACTGTTGCTGTGTTTCAAAAGCTTCATTTGTTTTATGTTCGGCATAAAAACCGCCGTTGGGGTAGCTGTATTATGTTAGAAATGCAGACTGAATTTTCCCTTGATGGAAGTAAAAGCTGATCTTATATTGATGGGATTCACCAAAGGCACTAAGGGTTAGCTTGCATTTGTTTTTCAGCTGATATAACAAAGCTTCATTTCCTTCTGTGGAGGCAAATTCCTCGCCTGAAACATAGTCCAACGACTGTAGTATCTTGCCGTTAGGCTCATGTGAGTAAGCGTTATCATTCCGTGCTGTCGGCATAGGTAAATTGGGTAAATAGCGGTGCAATTGTGGCAGGGAATACCATACTGCACATGCACTGAGCAGTCCTAAAATAAATCCAATTAGTATTTTCATTGTTGTCCGTGATAGTTGATATGGTTGTGCACGATTTAAGGGTATTTTGTGCAATGTTCTTATTCTCAGAAGTACAATTATATTTTTTAAGCAGACTGTGTACTGTTTTGATTGTTATCTTAATAGAAAGGCATACCTTAAAAAGCCCGATGATGGGCTTTTTATTTTAAAGAAAGGTTTTTTGAAATTTATAAATCAGTGACAGGGTAAGCTGTGGGCGCTGAACTGCTTGGGTACGCTGTGTTGGGGGTGCTGGTATTGGGCACAGCTGTATTTGCGGCTGGATTGCTGCTTGATGATGATGACGGTTCGCTTAAAGAACGCTGTTCAATGGGTACAGACTGGCTGGGCTTGCCGCCCAGAACTTCTTTGGTTTCCTGAATTTTAGTATTTACACCTTGAGTTGCTCTTTGTGCGCCTTCATCGACCTTTTGCACGGTATTGCCAGCAATGTCTTTGGTATTGTCCCACGCCTGATCGACCGACGGTTTAATTTTACCAATGCCGCGTTCAGCCGCATTGCCCACTTTGGCGGCGGTATTCAATACACCTTCCTGCGCTTTATAGGCCCAGACATGGAAAATATTCGGGTTATCGCCATATTGCTGAACAGGTTTTTCATTCTGAGCTGCCGCCGCCGCAGGCTCCTGTGCCCAAAGCGAAGAGGCGGCCGTTAAAGCCAAGCCGGTGCAGAGTAAAGCTTTCATTGCATTTTTAGTAAAAGCGGTTGGAATATATTTCATGGTGCAGGCACCTCTATTGTTTGGCTGAGCTTAGAGGCTGTAAAGCCCATTTCTGTTCATCATTATATGCAAGCAGGCTGAACTTGCATGCATAGGCTGCGAAATTCATACAGCTTTTAAAATAAGGGTATTGGGCGCTGAAAAGTATTCAAAATCCATCTGTCAGGCATAAAAAAGACCCACCAAGATGGGCCTTCCTTTTAGATATCTCTGGAGAAGAATACCATTTTTTTAAACGCTGAATCATTCAGCGTCATTTGATGCCAATGGCGGCATCCGTTTCAGAAGAAACATGCGCTTTGCCGGCAGGCGTATTGAGATCTGCTTGTACATTACCCTTCAAGCCGGTGTTATGCGTTTTGTCTTGATCCGTTTTTTTAGATAAGACATTTTTGGTTTGTACAGATTTTTCGTGCAGAGACTGTTCTGCTTGCGCCGTGTTTTCAGTGCTGGACTGTTTTATTTCAGCTGTTTTTTCTTTGGCAGACTGCACTTTGTCGGCAGTGAAGTCTTTGGTGTCCTGCCATTTGTCTTGAGTAAACGCTTTAGTTTTGTCAGCGCCGCGTTCGATGCTTTCACCGGTTTTATGCGCAGCGTTTTTCACATTTTGGCCTAAGCTCTGCAGCGTGCCAGATTCAGGGCTGGCTTGTACGTTCGCATTGGCATTTGCGGAAACTTGCGCTGTATTCGCCATGACGAGGGGAGATGCGGCAAATAAGGCGGCGGTCAGCGCTGTTGTCTTAAAGAATGCTGTTTTAAATAGATTCATTTTAAAATTTATACCTCGTTGGGTGAAACTTGATTGGTGAAATAAGTTCACCTTGCGGATGGGATCGGAAATCATCTTAGAGGTATTTTTTTGAAAAAGACGGGTTTGTGATAAAAGCTGCACAAGGGATTACACGGAAAATACGTTCAGCTGTTTTGTGTAAGAAGCTGGTAATAAAATGTGATAAAAGTAAGTGTTTGAAAACAGATTTAATTATTTATATTTTTATTAATTATTGAATGCGTACTTAATAACTGAACCGTTTCATCATCTATTAAAGCCTGTTTAATAGATGATGAATCATGCGGGATTAGTCACATTGCGCTAAAGCGTCTTTGTGGAAGTTGTGGCGCAGGGCAAGGAAGTTCTTTTGCACCTCTGGCGCATGCAGGTCAAATGTGTTGGCTGTACTGGTGCCGTCTTTTGCAAAGGTCGCAGAACCGCCGCTGATAAGCGTAAAGCCTCTGAATGACCATTGCTCTACAACTTTGCCGGCTTCTAGGTTGCCGGTAAATTCGATCACGCATTTGTCGTCAAATTTAGTCAGTTTGGCTTTGTTGTTGGTTGTGTTTGGATAGACGTCTAAGTCGCTGACTTCTTGCAGTACCCCTAAGTCCAAAGTTTGGATTTTTGGCGCTGTTGTACATGCTGTAAGTGCGATACCCGCAAGACCAGTCAAAATGAGCGTTTTCAGTTTCATACGATTCTTTCTTGTTGAGTGTTGTTGGTTTGAGTATAGGGAAATGATTGAAAAATACCTATAGCTTTTCTGAAGTTCAAGAAAATTTCGCTTAATTCCTTTTGTATGCAGTTAGACATTGGACACATTTGTAATAGCTGTGCGGTTATGAAATAGCATGGACTGATTTTAACGGACTTGATATGCCGCACTATTCGGGCCAAAGCTTTTCACTTGTACAAAGCGGCTGGGATGCAGACTGCGCTTGTAATAGACCTTCGATTTTGGGCCTGAAATTTGAATTTTATTCACAGCATCAACATGTATAGTGCAGTCAGGCGCAATAACATTGACGACGGGACAGTTGCCTTTGAGTGTAAGCCGGCTATCTGGGCCTCTAACGGTAACATTCCGGCCTTCACAATCATAAGATGCAACGGTATCTGGCGAATTTACAAAAATTTCAGCACGGGTAAATTCAGTATCTGCGTACAGAGTAGGGCTTGCTAATACAGTGATTAATAACAGGCTTGGAATAAAGTTCTTATACATTGTTTTTCCAAAGTATTTTGTGTTGAATATAGCTATTGTATGAAGAATATACGGATATCTGTTCTTTGGGAATTTTTTAATTTTTTCTGGTTTAGATGAGTTGTTTTAGTGTGTGCTAAAACTTGAAGTGCATTTGCTGATGCATAGATAAAAGAACGTCAAGAAATCTTGATAGACTTAGTCAAAAGAATATGTTGGTTTTATAAGTTTCTTTCTTATTGCTTATTGGGGGGGAGTGACTTTAGCTTAAGTTTTTTTAATAGTAAGAATTTATTTGGCCCGATGGACGTAAATAGGGCGGAGCCATAGTGCATAGGTTTTCCTTCAAATAGCAGCATCTTAATTTTGATTCCTACAGCTTTGGCAAAAAAAACAGCATCATGAATCCACCCAGTATCCCACCCATAATCAGCCAATCTTTCTTTCGCATATCTGCAATTTTGATGATCGAAAAATACAAACTTGGGTAAAAAACACTTACAAAAATCAGTATGCACAGCGGGTTATTAAACAGAAATTCGGAATAGCCTGCCATGATGAAAATAGAGGTACTGGATATCCAATATATCAAAGCTAAAATAAACTTATTAATAGTCAATGCGCGGACCGAGCGGTCAAGGCGAGGTAAGGATACTGCTAGTATAACGATGGCAATAATTCCGCCTAAAATAGAAATGAGCATAAAGAAGATGCCACTCATATCTGGTTTTTGTATTACATGCGGATAGAATTTTATCAGAGTGAAACTGGATGCCAACAGCAAGGCGTGGACGATAAAAAGATAGAGGTCTGGGCGGTAATGACGCTGAACTTTAATATTTGGCATCTATTATTCTTGTAAAAAAATCCCGCTATTTTTAGCAGGATTTTAGACGCATTTCAAATGACATAAAACCCGCTCTAAAGCGGGTTTTTAACATCAAATCAGAACTTAGTGCTGTAACACTGAAATATCAGCCACTTTCGTAAACAAGTCACGAAGCTGTGCAAGCATACGTAAACGGTTTGCTTTTAAGTCAGCATCATCTGCCATGACCATTACGCCTTCAAAGAATGCATCAACAGGCGCACGAAGTGCAGCAAGCGCAGACAATGCAGCAGTGTAGTCTTTGGCAGCAAATAATGGCTCAACGACAGGCGTGATTTTAGCAAGTTCAGCGAACAATGCTTTTTCAGCATCTTCAACCAAGTTTGCTTCAACCACTGCACCAGTTGGTTCAGCTTCTTTTGCAAGAATATTGGCAACACGCTTGTTGGCAGCAGCAAGTGCAGCAGCTTCAGGCAAATTGCGGAAATGATTGACCGCATTCACACGCTTATCAAAATCTAAAGGAGATTTTGGAGAAAGCGCTTGAACCGCTTGAATCACATCAACCGCAACACCTTGGTCTTCGTACTTGGCACGGTAGCGGCCTTCAAGGAATGCAACAGCATCATTTAAAGTCTTGTCGTGATCTTTCAGTACATCGCCATAGGCAGCCAAAGCCAGTTTGATCAATTCTTCAATCGACACATCAAGATTGTTTTCAGTCACAAGACGTAAGATACCAATCGCAGAACGGCGCAGAGCAAATGGGTCTTTAGAACCTGTAGGCGCTTGACCAATACCGAAAATACCTGTCAGCGTGTCTAAACGGTCAGCAAGGGCAATGGTTGTCCCTGTTTTTGTTTGCGGTAAAACGTCACCCGCGAATTTAGGAAGATATTGCTCACCTAAAGCGTCGCTTACTTCATCATTTTCGCCTTCAATACGCGCGTAGTATGTACCCGCAATACCTTGCAGCTCAGGGAATTCACCCACAAGTTCAGAGGTTAAATCGCATTTTGCAAGCAACGCTGCTTTTTCAGCATCAGCTGCATTTGCGCTAGTAATCGGCGCAAGCGCAACAGCAAGTTTTGCAATACGTTCAGACTTGTTCCACAGCGTGCCAAGCTCAGCTTGGAACACCATGTTCGCTAATTTTTCTTTACGAGACGCCAGCGGTTGCTTTTGGTCTTGTAAGAAGAAGAATTCAGCATCAGACAAACGCGGACGTACAACTTTCTCATTCCCTTCAATAATTTGAGCCGGATCTTTAGACTCAATATTTGAAACGGTAATGAAATACGGTTGAAGCTTGTTATCGCTATTCACTAAGCAGAAATACTTTTGGTTGTCCTGCATGGTGGTGATGAGCGCTTCTTGCGGCACAGCTAAGAAACGTTCTTCAAAGCTAGCACGTAGCGCAACAGGCCATTCAACCAATGCTGTTACTTCGTCACGAAGGTCGCTAGGTACAATCGCAATGGCATTTACTTCATCAGCCAGTGCTTTGACTTGACCGTCAATGATCGCTTGGCGTTCTTCAAAGTTTGCCACAACGTAAGCTGCTTTAAGTTTTGCTAAGTATTCATCAGCATTGGCTAAAGTAATTGCTTCAGGCGCATGGAAACGGTGACCAAACGTCACGTTGCCTGCTTTATGATCCTGAATGGATGCATCAATCACATCGTTATCTTTAAGCAGCACGACCCATTTAACCGGGCGCACGAATTCGGTACGGCTGGCCGCTGAACGCATACGTTTTGCAATTGGCAGGTTGTCCAAAGCAGCTTGTAAAATTTGCGGAAGCAATACGTCAAGGCTTTGACCTTTCACGTCTTTTAGGTAGCAAACTTTTTCAACTTTGCCCGCTTGGAAAGTTGATACTTGATCAACGGTGATGCCTTGACCGCGCATAAAGCCTTCTAGGGCTTTAGTTGCATTGCCTTCCGCATCAAAAGCCGCTTGTTTTGCAGGACCATCAAAACGTTTTTGCGTGTCGGCTTGTGCGCCATCAACATTGACTATTTTAAGTGCCAAACGGCGCGGCGCAGCATAAGCTTCGATCGCATCAAACGCCAAGCCAGCATCTTTTAAACCTTTTACAGTTTCAGCATGCAAAGCATCACGTAATTTTTTTAAGCTTTTTGGTGGAAGTTCTTCACAGCCTAATTCGAACAAAACGGTATGTTTAGACATTATTTGCTCTCCTTAGATTCAACTTTTGCTTCCGCTTCAACCTGAGCTTTTAATTGTGCAAGGACTTCATCACGCAGGGCAGGCTCCGCCATTGGGAAGCCAAGCTTCGCACGCGCAGCCACATAGCTTTGTGCAATGGCGCGCGCCAATGTACGCACACGTAAAATATAGCGCTGACGCTCAGTCACAGAAATTGCGCCGCGGGCATCCAGCAAGTTAAAGCTATGAGATGCTTTAATCACTTGTTCATACGCAGGAAGCGGAAGTTCTGCTTCCATTAAGCGGGTCGCTTCAGCTTCATAGAAGTCGAACAATTCAAACATTTTTTCAACGTTGGCATATTCGAAGTTATAGGTCGATTGTTCCACTTCATTTTGGTGGAAGACATCGCCATAGGTGACTGTGCCGAACTGGCCTTTGGTCCAAACAAGATCGTAAACAGAGTCTACACCTTGCAGGTACATGGCAAGACGTTCAAGACCATAGGTAATTTCGCCAGTGACAGGGTAGCATTCAACGCCGCCCACTTGCTGGAAGTAGGTGAACTGAGTTACTTCCATACCATTGAGCCAAACTTCCCAGCCTAAGCCCCAAGCGCCTAAAGTTGGAGATTCCCAGTTGTCTTCGACAAAACGGATGTCGTGAACAAGGGTATCAATACCAATGGCTTTTAAAGAATCTAAATACAGCTGCTGGATGTTGTCCGGATTTGGCTTCAGTACCACTTGGAATTGATAGTAGTGCTGCAGACGGTTCGGGTTTTCGCCATAACGGCCGTCTTTTGGACGGCGTGAAGGCTGTACATAAGCCGCATTCCAAGTTTCCGGCCCTAAAGCGCGTAAGAATGTCGCAGTATGAAATGTCCCTGCGCCCATTTCCATGTCGTAAGGCTGCAAAATGACGCAGCCTTGCTCCGCCCAATAGTTTTGTAAGGCAAGAATTAAGCCTTGGAAGGTATCAATATGCGATATGGCGCGACTCATGGTCATCCACTTAAAATTAGAGAAAAATTGTGCTCAATTATAAGGGCTTTCCAGAGGAGTGGCAAAGGGTTAATACACCAAGGCTTAATTCAGCAAAATTCAAATGTCCCTGCAGTTTTAAATGGATGGATTTGCCCAGCGTTTTGGTCAAACCTTATTCATGTTTTATTTCTGGCTTTGACCGGAAATAAGATAGGGCTGTGCCAGTATTTGCATGAAAATCGTGTCAATATGGTCTGCTGTGAGCATGAGCTACTCATCATCCCCGTTTAAGCTTTCGGCATGTTATCAGACGGTCACCAATAGGAATGCTATGACAACCTGTCAAATTGATTGCCATTTAACCTACAAAATTATTCAGCCCACTGAAATTATTTTTTTGATTCATGCTGCCTACAGTCCGAATCAAACTATTTTAGCTGAACAGCTGTGCATTAGCCCGACTGCGGCTTGGCATGAATTTCAGGATCCTGTGCATCACAACCGCCACATTCGATTGCGCGCAGCGCCCTGTGAATCTTTTGAAGTGCATTATCAGGCCACGGTTGAATGCCATGACATCGCCGTACACCCGCAATCCAGCGGTGAAGTAGCCATTCGAGATATTCCTGATGCAGTATTGCCTTATCTTTTAGCTAGCCGCTATTGTAATTCTGACCAGTTGGAAAATATGGCAATGCGCTCTTTTGCATGGATGGAAGCGGGCTATGCGCGGGTTAAAGCGATTGAACAGTGGATTTTTAATAATATTGCCTATATTTCAGGAAGTTCAAATCAATTCACTACAGCAACTGATACCTTGATTCAGCGTGCAGGCGTATGCCGGGATTTTGCGCATTTAGGGATCGCCTTATGCCGTGCGCTGGGAATTCCTGCACGCATTGTGGTCGGCTACGTCGAGATTGAAAATTTTAGCCCCGATTTTCATGCTGTATTTGAAGCATATTTGGAGGGCGGCTGGAGGCTGTTTGATCCGACTCGTTTGGCGCCCACTGAAAACCTGATCCGCATTGCAGCCGGTGTTGATGCTGGAGATGTAGCCTTTGCGACCTTTTATGGAGACTTGGAATTGCTCAAGATTGAACCGAGGATCAATTATCAAAGTGAGTAGGCGTAAAGGCTTAGAGTTGAAAAATGTAGCTTGAAAGCCAGTGCGTTGGTTTTAAGGGGCACAGGGAAATAGATGTGTGCTCTGATCTCAGCTCTGATCTGAGAAAATGGAAGGCAATCTGTCCAAGGGCATTCTTTATGCTTAAAAGATATAAAAGAAATACACCTTATAGAAAGATCGTTTTATAATTGCCCAATCCGTTAAAAAATAAGCAAGGCAAACCGTGTTTCACTCAAATCTGGACTGGCTGAATACCTTAAAGCCTAACTTTAAAGTGCTGCCCTTAAAAGACCGTTTACTGTGCGGCTTCGGCGCGCTAATTGGCCTTGCACTGTCTTCTTTTATCAGCTGGCTGGCGTTGGGTGACTTAAACGCATGGTATATCGCGCCTATGGGCGCTTCCTCCGTTTTGCTCTTTGCGGTTCCCGCCAGCCCGCTGGCGCAGCCGTGGAATATGGTCATTGGCAACAGTCTTGCGGCTTTGATTGGCGTGACTTGCTCCATGTTCATTCCGAATTTAACGGAAGCTTTCAGTGTTGCAGTCGCGCTGGCGATCATTCTGATGATGACCACCGATTCACTGCATCCGCCCAGCGGCGCAGTGGCAATTACTGCTGTTTTAGGCGGTGATGCGGTACATCAGCTGGGTTACAGCTTTTTACTTTATCCCGTACTGCTGAATTCAGTGCTGCTGATGCTGATTGCGATTATTTATAACCGTTTGCTCGGCAAGCAATATCCGCAAAAAGCGCAGCTGAACACCCGGACTGCAGCGCCGACACCTACGCAGAAAGTAACCATTCAGCCGGCAGATATTCAAAATGCGCTGGAACAGCGCACTGAGCTGCTGGATATCAGTGAATATGATTTGCAGAAAATCATTTTAGAAGCGCAGGAACTGGCGAATGCCCGGGCAGTCAATTTATTTACCTGTCAGGATATTATGACCAAACAAGTGATTTCATTGCGTGCAGAAGATGATATTCAGTCTGCGCTGGATAAATTCAAGCAGGTCAATTTAATGAGCCTGCCGGTGGTAACAGATTTGGATCGGCTGGTGGGGACACTCGCGCTGTATGATGTGGTGGAATGGTTTAAGCGGGCAGCCGATCCGAAGTCATCTTGGGAAGAGCATGTTTATCAGATTATGAACCCGCAAGTCGTTACCGCGCAGCTGCAGCAGCCGATTCAAGATTTGGTGCCTTACTTTGTTGAACGGTCTTTTAACTATATTCCAGTGGTGGAGCAGCAGCGCTTGGTGGGCATCATCAGCCGTGCCGATATGATTGCGGTCTTGAATCAGCAATTGAATCATCTTCGCCAGCAAGCGGAATAGCAAAGATTAAGCAGTGAAAACATAGGCAAAAAAAAGCTGCAGTATCTTAGGGGAAAAACTGCAGCGACCAAAAACAGGTCTAAGGGATACCGTCTATCAAATCAGGCTTAACTTAATGGATCGTCATTGACTGTACGCACAGGATTTTTATAGCCGTGCATATTTTTAAATTCAGAACTTTGTTTCGGCATGACCAGCCAGAGGACCAAATACACTAAAATCCCTGGAAAAGCTGCGCTCATGCAAGACACGATCACAAAAATAATGCGAAGCAATGTCACATTCCAACCAAAACGTTCAGCAATACCGCCCATGACACCCGCAATCATATTCGAGCGATTTGAACGGTATAAACCAACATTGGCCATTTAAGTCTCCTTAAAACAAAAAAATAGGGCAGAGCCAAAATATTTGCCTCTTGTATAGAAAATGGTGACGCAGTTATTGATTTAAAGAGCGGAAGGCCTAAAAAAAGTAAAAATATGTAAAGCGGAATTAAAAAACGGCCTGCACCGCATTAAAATGAGCGAATGCAAGCTAATGAATTTATTTTTATATAAATAACAATTAGATATGAGGCTGTCTTTTAAATTTAAAATCACTGGTCAAGTTTCAGCCCTATTTACGCAATATACAGCCGCGTTTCATCGGCATTCAAACTTACAAGCAGTAATTGAAATGATGCAGTACGCCGAAAAAAAATACCTGAAAGTTTCATTGGGCTGGATTGCTTTCTGTACTGGAAGCCTGCTTGCTGGATGCGAGCCGCAGCCAATGCCAGTAGAGTCTGAAAATAGCACAGCAGCGCAGCCGGTATCTGCTGCTAGCGCCAATGCGCATATTGCTGTGGCAAAACAAGCTGAAGAACAGGGGAAAAAATTAACTGAAGTTGCAGGGCAGGCCACGATGCGTAATGATCCGTCCCCGCAGTCCAGCGCGCTTCCTAAAAATGCTCAAGAATTTATTGGACGCTTTCATGCCATCATTCCATGTGATGACGGCTTTATTCCCTGCCAGCAGGGCACCGCTGAATTCATTTTGAATCTTTTGCCGGATGGGTCGGCGCACCGCAGCATTATTCATTACGGCAAGGTTTTTGCCGATAAGCCCATGTCAAAAGAGGGCAATACCACGTATCGAAAAGACAGGTGGACTTTGGATGAAGAAGACAGGGAAATCATTGTTCACCGTCAGGAAGGGGTGAATTTTTATTACCGCATTCAAGACCGTGATCATTTGATTATGGATGTTGATAGAATCCGCAGCGATACTGAAGGGCGCAATCAGGAATTATTTGACGAAGGCTATCCTCAGCCGGCAAAAGCCTATGCGCTGACGCGGGATCAAAAGGGCCAATAATGAATGGAATGTGTGCCTGAATAAGGCTGGCATAGAAAAAAGAGTGAAACAGAATAAAAATATTAAATGATAAAAATAGAAACAGCGTCAATTATTTTAAATGCTGAAATGGGCTAAGCACAATATTGCCTTTGATTTATATCAAAATATAGCTAAACACAACGATGTACAGGAAATCTGGTGGGTTGTGTGGGGTTCGAACCCACGACCAATAGATTAAGAGTCTACTGCTCTACCAACTGAGCTAACAACCCTGAACAAGTCTAAAAAATATTTTAAACCTACTGCAAGAGAGATATAGCAAAATTTCGAGAAGGGCGAATCAAAACCGGAAGGGAGATGGTTTGTCTTGGTCGGAACTTGCAGGTTTCATTTCTTTACGGATGAAAGAAAGAATGGTGGGTCGTCCGCGACTCGAACGCGGGACCAATAGATTAAAAGTCTACTGCTCTACCAACTGAGCTAACGACCCATATAGGGGTATTTCTAAATTGTATTCTAAAATAAAGATTTTAGAAAGATGGTGGGTCGTCCGCGACTCGAACGCGGGACCAATAGATTAAAAGTCTACTGCTCTACCAACTGAGCTAACGACCCATCAGGGATATCAGAGAAAATGGTGGGTCGTCCGCGACTCGAACGCGGGACCAATAGATTAAAAGTCTACTGCTCTACCAACTGAGCTAACGACCCATCTCTCTTGATGGAGCGTATTGTAGCAAGATCTCATTCAAGCGCAAGTAAAAAAACATAAACTTGCTTTTGTTTGCTTATAAATACAACAAAATTGCCTGTCTTATTGATAAAACAGGCAAATATTCTGCTTAAAAACGGTATTTATAGGCCTGAATATTGGCAAAAATATCCGCAGTCAAGTCGCAATACGCTTCACAGCCGGGCAGCAGCACCAAGATGCGCTCATCGGTTTTCCCCAGATCAAATGACTGTTCTTTCAGCTTGTTTTTCTGGTATTTAAAGGTGCCGGTCGTTTCCACTTTTTGCTGAACGCGCAGGAATACCGGAACAGCATAAACCGGCAGGTTCTTTTTAAACTCGGCCGCCATTTTTTTGCAGTCTTCATCATTCAGCACAGCATGATCCGCCAATGTGATAGCCGCCATGCCGGCGCGGCCATTGGTGTTCGGAATTTCTACGCCATACACGACGGCTTCTGCAATTTTTTCATAGTCGCTGACCATGTTTTCGACTTCAGTGGTCGAGACATTTTCACCCTTCCAGCGGAAAGTATCCCCCAGCCGGTCAACAAACTGTGCATGGCGGAAGCCGATATCGCGGACTAAGTCACCTGTATTGAAATATGAGTCACCTTGTTTGAACATGTCTGGAATGATCACAGTCTTATTTTTTTCAGCATCTGTATAGCCGTCAAAAGGGGAGCGGCGGGTGATTTTCCCCACCAGCAGGCCAACATCGCCTTTTTTCACTCTAATGCACCGGCCCTTCGGGTCACGGACGGGTTCATTTTTTTCCCTATCAAACTGAATAATGGCATAAGGGGTAGGCGAAAAACCGACGGTATTGTCAAAATTGAAGACATTGCTGAAACCGACATTGCCTTCACTGGAGGCGTAAAGCTCCAGCACTTCTTCAACACCGAAACGCTCTTTGAATTTGTCCCAAATATTCGGGCGCATGCCGTTGCCGATCATTTTTTTCACGCGGTGGCCTTTTTCCAATTCGGAAGGAGGCGCATCCATTAAGTAGCGGCAGAGCTCACCGACATAGCCAATCGCGGAAGCATCAAATTTTTTCACATCTTTCCAGAAGGCCGATGTGGAAAATTTTCGGCGCAAAGCCAGTGTCGCCGCGCCCGCAATGACGCCGCACCAGCAGACTACTGTGCCTGTGGCATGGTACAGCGGCAGCGTAACATACATCACATCTTTGGGATTCAAATTCAGCACATGGCCGTAAGTGCCATATGCTAAAGTCCAGCGGCTGTTGGTGAAAATCACCGCTTTAGGCAGTCCTGTTGTACCTGAGGTGTAGATATAGAACAGCCCGTCTTTGCCTTTCACATTTTGCGTTGTCGGCGTATTGAATGTTGGAAAGTCTTGGATTACGGCAGCCAGATTGATAAAGCCTTGCGGCGTCGTACCTGCGTCTTGGCGGGTCGCCTGATCTGCAAACCAGTGAAAGCGCTCTGCAGGCAAGTTAAGCTCATGGCGGATTTCATCGACTGCGGCGCGGCATTCTTCACCGGCAATCAGTGCAATGGGTTTGACTAAATTAATGCTGTGAACCAGGACTTTGCCTGTTTGTGCGGTGTTGACCAAGGCTGCCGTCACGCCAATTTTTGCCAGCGCGACAATCGTTGCGACCAATTCAGAGCGGTTTTCTACCATGACGGCAATGACGTCGCCTTTTTGCGCGCCAATGGATAAATAATAGTGAGCAATTTGATTTGCCCAGGCATTCAGTTCGTTATAAGTATATTTTTGATCTTCAAACAGCAGGGCATTGCCGTTTGGATTGCGCTTAACCGCTTTTTCAAAAGCGATGCCTAAGCCTGCAGGGGTATTAGGGGTGCGTAAATAGGCTTGTTTTAGACCGCTTAGCAGATTAGGAACTTTATTGATAAAGCCCGGTATTTTTGCTGCAACATCCGCAATCCCAATTAGATCGTGTTGTGTAGTTTGACTCATAATAATCCTATTTATTTTTCGCCGTCCGATGCGGTTTCTTTCTGTGCCTAACTTTTTCGTTAATTTCACACTTGTCTTTTAATCGTTTCGTTCTAGTGCAATCAACCTAATCTGACAAAAGTAGCAAAAAAAATCCAGTCACCGAAATGACTGGATTTTTTTATTCACCTGCGATTGAGCAAATGCTTACTCAGCAGGGGTGTTTGCTTTTTTCGGCGGACGGCCGCGAGGACGGCGTGGGCGGACTGGCTTATCGCTGTCTGCTTTGGCTTGTTCATCCGCTTCAGTTTCAGAATTCTCTGCGCTATCAGCCTTTTGAGGTTCTGTAGCTGCTTGAGCCGGTTCTGCTGCTGCAGGCGCTTCAGGCTGTTCGGCTTCAACAGGAAGTTCTGCTTGAACCGGTTCAGGGGCCGCGTCTGCTTGAGCTGCAGGTTTATTTACTGGAGCAGGAACAACCGGCTCTGCAATTGCTTCGACAGCAGCTTCAGCGGCTGTTTCAGTTTTTGCAGGTTCTTCAGCATGCGCTTGTTTTGCCTGTTCCAGCGCTTGCTTGGCTAAGCGGCGGCGTTCGCGCGGATCGTTGGCAACACGGTTTTCAGATGCCGGCTGAGGCGGTGTTAAGTCTAACACTGCAGCAGGTTCTGCTTCTGGCGCCGCTTTTGAAATTTCAACATCACGGGTCACAGGCTTTTTCTCAGCAGGTGCAGCTGCAGGTGCTTTGAGGGTTGCTGCGTACTCGTCCGTGAATTTTTGCAAAGCACGGTTGAATGTCGGAATTAAGCCGAATTGCTCAATCAGTACAGAATAGTCTTCACCGTAAACATGGCTGATGAGGCTGCTTACTGTGTATTGACCTAACGTCGGTACTTGAGAAGGCGCAATTTTTGGCGCAGGCGCTGTGTGAGCTTGCGCTCCGCGCTGCTGGCGGCGGCGTTGACGCGGGTCATTGCTGGCGCGTTTCACTTGCTCCTGGCGAGGCTTGTGCTCTGCGTGCTTCTCTTGCTGTTTTGCCGGCGCAGTTTCAGCAGGAGCTTTTTCTTGCGCTGCGGCAGGTGCTGCTGCGCGGGCAGGTTTCTCTGCTTTGGCTGCAGTAGGTTTCGCTTCTGGCGCAAGGGCAACAATTTCGCTTTGCGCTTGATCAAGATTGACAATCATTGCGGTTGGCATGATGTCTTGACGCGGCGCATCTACAGTGTCAACTTTCAGCTGGCGTGAAGGCGCAGCATTTTCAACTGCAGCATCCTGCGGAGCAGCTGCCTGTTCGTTCAATACGCTTTGATCGCGTGGGCGATTTGGGCGGTTTGGACGCTGGCTGTTGCGGTCACGGCGAGGAACATTGTTTTGCTGCTGCGGCTGTTCGTTGTTTTGAACTTCCTGCTGCTGTTCATTGCTGTGCGGACGGCGGGAATTGCGTTTGTTTTCACGCGCTTCCTGACGCTGTTCCTGACGCGAAACTTGAACAATTTCCTCATGCACAGTATTTTCTTGAGGCGCTTGTTCACGCGGCTCTTTGTGCTTATTGCGCGGTTTTTTACTGTTATTGCCAGTATTGCTGCGCTGCGGCTTGTCTTCTCTGTCTGCTGGATGCTTATCTGCATCACGGCTGTCTGCTTTCAGCGCAACCGTTGATGGCGTCAGATACGCATTATTTGCAGATACAGCATTAGCCGATACAGCAGCAGATGGCGCTGGCGCAGATGAAACCTGACCTAGCTGGCCGCGGCTGACTGCGCCAGTATTGACCATCTGTTCAATAGCCGCGGCAGCATTGTTTGCTGTGCGTGATTGATCAATAGTAGACGCTTGTTTCTGAACAAACAGATTTTCCAGCCATGCGCATGGGCTTGCAGATGCTTGCACAGGCGCCGCTTGAACTGCCGGCTGCTGCTGTGGAGCAGCTTCATTGTGCTTTTTCTGGCCTTTGTCTTGCGAAAACGCAGGAGCATGGACAGGCTGTTCGCCTTCTAAATGCCATTCCGCCGCTTCGTAGCCCAGCTCTTTTTCGCTTGAACGAGTGGCTTCAGTACGTTCGTAGCTGGTTGGCGCAAAACCTTCAGGGTTATACGAAATTTCGTAATGCGGTGTTTCTAAGTGCGGGTGAGGAAGCACAGTGACACGCACACCGGAAGTTTGCTCTAAGTAAACAAGGCTGTGGCGCTTTTCATTCAACAAAAAGGCTGCAATTTCTACAGGCACTTGAACTTGAACTTCACCATGGCGTTCACGCAGCGCGATTTCTTCCACTTTACGCATGATTGAAAGTGAAAGTGAGCGTAAGTCACGCACCATGCCGGTACCGTGGCAGCGCGGGCAAACATAGCCAGTCGCTTCTTCTAAAGACGGGCGTAAGCGCTGACGGCTCATTTCCATTAGGCCAAAGCGAGACAGTTGGCCGAATTGAATGCGCGCACGGTCGCTTTGTGTCGCTTCGCGAAGTTTTGCTTCTACCATGCGCTGGTTGCGGTCTTTGGTCATGTCGATAAAATCGATGACAACCAAACCGCCGATGTCGCGTAAACGCAATTGGCGCGCAATTTCTTCAGCTGCTTCTAAGTTGGTGTTGAGCGCTGTTTCTTCAACGTCATGACCGCGGGTAGACTTAGCCGAGTTAATATCGATAGACACCAAAGCTTCAGTCTGGTCAATGACAATCGAACCGCCAGAAGGAAGTTTTACTTCACGTTCGTAAGCAGTTTGAATTTGGCTTTCAATACCAAAATGAGCGAACAGAGGCTCATTTAATGTATAGGTTTTTAGCTTATCTAACTGACGAGGCATCACTGCTTTTACGAAGTTATATGCTTCGTTATAGGCTTGCTCTGAGTCAATTAAAATTTCAGCAACATCGTCACGCAAGTAATCGCGGATAGCGCGGGTAACCACACCAGCTTCTTGATGTACAAGCATTGGCGATGGGCCAGAGCTTGAAGTGCTTTGGATTTGTGCCCAAAGGTCCAGCAAGTGCTGAAGATCGAGCTGCAGTTCTTCTTGAGAGCGGCCGATGCCTGCTGTGCGGACAATGACGCTCATGCCGCGCGGCACGCTTAAAGAGGCCAGCATTTCTTTTAATTCATCACGCACTGAGCCAGAAATTTGACGGCTGATGCCGCCGCCTTTCGGATTGTTTGGCATCAGTACCAAATAACGGCCGGCAAGGGAAATAAATGTAGAAAGCGCCGCGCCTTTATTGCCGCGTTCTTCTTTTTCCACCTGAACCAAAAGCTCAGTGCCTTCAGTGATCAGTTCACGGATATTTGAAGTTTGGCGAGGGTCTGCTTTGTAATAAGAATTGGCAATTTCCCGCATAGACAGGAAGCCTTGGCGGCCTGCGCCATATTCTACAAAGACAGCTTCTAATGAAGGTTCTACGCGAGTCACGTGACCTTTATAGATATTGGATTTTTTTTGCTCACGGGTACGATTCTCTAAGTCGAAATCGTAAAGACGCTGACCAGTGACGAGTGCAACGCGAATTTCTTCGGCATGTGTTGCATTAATCAACATACGTTTCATGGGTGTAACACCTAGTAGTGATACACAGCAAAACATCGCTATACACGCAGCGAACATCACACATCACGGATCAATTACTCAGTCTTCAAAGAACACATTGCGTTCTGAGCTTTTTCTACCGGCCTTTTTTGGTGGGCTTCGGTTTATGATTCACGTATTGATGATGGCAATACGGCTTCAATCTTTAAACGATTAAAGTCACCTGTTCGACTCACTGGCGGACGAGCGGTGCATTGGATGTGAGTAACTTTCACTGTCACATTGCTCGAAGATCATCCCTTTATATTTGAAGGGCTGTCTTGATACGGAATTATCGTCGTATCTTTACAAATTGTGCAGATCCAATGCATCAAGCGCTGTAGCCTGAATGCGATATCAGGGTGCGACTAATCTGATGTGTATCAGTTTACGTTTAAAAACCAACAAAGTTGGCAGCATATTTTTTTGGGGCAAGCTGCTTTTACATCTTAAGATGCAATTAAACGCAACAGCTTGCAGTTTTGCCGATATAATAAGCCTTCGGCGTTGGCATAATTCTTTGGGGACCTTCCCGTTTTGATGTGAGTTCAGTATTGGGGATTATCTTCAGGCAAAACCTGAAATGAACCAACTTTTACTCACTTACGATGGTTTCCGTGCGCTGACTATATCAAACCTTGGATCATCTGCCTATGGGCTAAGCTTATGTTTCTTGTGTAAAGCATAGCCTAAATGATCAGTTTTTAATCAATTTCGATATTTTTTTAGGTCACAGTAACTGTATGAATTCTACACAGCAATGGCAAAGCGTCACTTGGTTTGAAGTTGATGAGCATCAAGCCGGTCAGCGTATTGATAATTTTCTGTTTAGCCGTTTAAAAGGTGTGCCTAAAAGCCGCATTTACCGCTTAATCCGTGAAAGCCAAGTGCGCGTAAATAAAAAGCGGGTTAAAGCGGAAACGAAACTGAATATTGGCGACCAAGTCCGTGTTGCGCCCATCCGCTATGAACAAAAAGAGGAAGCGGCACCTGTATCCGACAAAGTGGCTCAAAGCCTGCTTAGCCGCGTTGTCTATGAAGATGAAGGGCTGATGGTGGTGAACAAGCCTTCAGGCATTGCCGTTCACGGCGGCAGCGGTGTGGCGTATGGCCTGATTGAAGGCCTGCGCGCGGCCAGCGGCAAAAAATATTTAGAACTGATTCACCGTATTGACCGCGATACTTCTGGTTTAGTGATGATTTCTAAAAAGCGCAGCGTGCTGAAAAGCCTGCAGGATATGCTGCGTGAACATAAGATTCAAAAAACGTATGCCGCGGTGGTTAAAGGGCAAGTCAGCTTAGATAAGCAGCTGATCGATCAGCCATTGCTGCGCTATGAATTGCCAAATGGCGAGCGCCGGGTGCGCGTCACAAAAGACGGCAAAGAGTCAAAAACCCAGTGGAATGTGCAGGAACGCTTTATGCATGCCACGTTGGTGTATGCGCAGCCGCTGTCTGGCCGTACGCATCAGATTCGTGTGCACGGTTTAAGCATCGGCCATCCTTTAGTCGGCGATGATAAATATGGCCATGAAACTGAATATAAAGGGCCAAAACCGCGCCGTTTATGCCTGCATGCAATGCGTTTGGAAATTCCCGGCTATCCTGTGATTGAGGCGCCATTGCCGGAAGACATGCAAAGCTTAGTCGCGCAATTGAGAGCGCAGAAAGCGGATAAGCCGACACCGCCGCCTGAGTTTTAACAGTTAAATTCTTGAATTGAATCCTCTCTCTACCTCTCCTTTTAAGAGTGAGAGGGAGAGGGAGAGGTATTAAGTCATGCTTTTTAAGTGGCCTTGAACTGAATCACATATTGGAACCCAAATATGAACAAACCTGTAGAACTGATCATTTTTGATTGGGATGGCACTTTATTTGATTCCGTTGGACAAATTGTGGCTAGCCTGCAGTTCGCAGCGCAGCAGTTTGAACAGCCGCTGACAGCTGCGGATGCCAAAAGCATTATCGGCTTGGGCCTGCCGGAAGTGGCGCAGCGCCTGTTTCCGCGTGTGCCTGAACTGCATGCAGACATTTTACAGTGCTATGCAGACCATTATGTTGCTCATTCGAAAGGTGATATTTGGTTTGATGGCGTGGCGGAGATGCTTTTGGCCCTGAGTGAGGCTGGCTTAAAACTGGCAGTTGCCACGGGAAAAAGCCGCAAAGGGCTGGATCGGGTTTTAAAGCAGACGGAAAGTCAGAATTTATTTATCAGCACGCGCGCAGCCAGTGAAACACGCTCTAAACCGCATCCGTTAATGCTGCAGGAAATTTTAGCAGAAACCGGAATCCGGGCTGAGCAGGCCATGATGGTGGGCGATACGTCTTATGATCTGGAAATGGCGCAGAACATTGCTATGCCTCGGGTTGGGGTAAGCTATGGGGTGCACAGCATTGAAACACTCAGCCATTATCAGCCTTTGCATATTGCGGACAGTGTCACGGCCTTGCACCAGTTTCTACTGCAGCAGGCAGGCTTGCGTCAGGCGGTATGAGTCAAATTAATGCCAGAACAGCGGATTGCTGTTCTGCATAGTTTCTGCTGCTGAATTTGGTTGGCAAAATAAAATATTGCGTAAATAGCGCAAAACTCAAAAAAATAACGCTTAAAAATAATTGAATAACAGAGCGTTGAGCCGTTTTATTTGATTTAAATGGCGCGCATTAAATAATCAACTGATCTAATCTTTTAGTCGTATGTCAGCGGTTTTATCGTGGATATTGCGATTTCAGCGCAATCGGGTAATTCATCCTTTTCTAAGGAAATTATTCTAGAGGCCTGTTTTTATAAAATAAATCTGAGTGAATTTATAGGATTTAGCTATTGCCCTAAATAAAATAAGTATTGGCATTCATTTCTTAAAATCCCGATTCTAAATCAGTTTATACATATATGCATTTGCTTGTAATGCGGGCCGATTCAGCATGAATGGCTCAAAAAATATCAGCGGTTTTGACTGGTTTTTTTAGCAGGCACACGGATGCGATATGTCCAATTTTTGCAGTTTAAGGAAACATTGATGTCGAATTCTGCTGTTGTTGAATCAGTTGCGCAGGCTTTACGTAAGGCGGAGTTATCTAAAAAAGCGGTTGCGCCAATTCGTCCGGAATTGGGCGGTGAACAGGCTGATGTGGATATCGCTTATGCCGTTCAGGAAGTAAATACCAAACGTGCAGAGGCTGAAGGCCGCCGCTTAACAGGCCGTAAAATCGGTTTGACCTCTAAAGTTGTGCAAGCGCAGCTGGGCGTAGATCAGCCTGACTTCGGCATGCTGTTCGCTGACATGGCGTATG
Organism: Acinetobacter pragensis; assembly: GCF_001605895.1. Taxonomy (GTDB): domain Bacteria; phylum Pseudomonadota; class Gammaproteobacteria; order Pseudomonadales; family Moraxellaceae; genus Acinetobacter; species Acinetobacter pragensis. The sequence continues at coordinate 127,635 of NZ_LUAW01000012.1, read as the reverse complement.
GCGATGGAGAAGCAATTCCTGCAGGCCTATTGATTCAGCCAAAAGTTGAAGCAGAAATTGCGCTCATCATTAATAAAGATTTAACTCAAGAAAAACACACGTATGCCGACATTATCAGTGCAACTGAATATGCGCTGCCTGCGGTAGAGGTTGTCGACAGCCGTATCGAAAACTGGAAAATCAGCCTGATTGATACCGTTGCCGATAATGCCTCTTCCGCTGCCTATGTTTTGGGTTCACGTCCGGTGAAACTTGAAAACCTTGACTTGGTCAATTGCAAAATGACCATGACCCGAGGCGGTGAAGTGGTTTCTCAAGGCGTGGGTAAGGCTTGCCTTGCAAATCCGCTGAATGCCGCTGTTTGGCTGGCAGATGAAATGGTGCGCCGCGGCCGCCCGCTGCTGGCAGGCGACATTGTTTTAACTGGCGCGCTAGGCCCAATGGTGGTGGCCAATGCCGGTGACGAATTTGTTGTGGAAATTGAAGGTTTCGGTTCGGTGACTGCAGCATTCGCTGCTGAATAAGCCTGAATTCTATAACGCATTTTGAAGAGATACTGTTCATGAAAAAGATTAAATGTGCATTGATCGGGCCGGGTAACATCGGTACAGACTTGCTTTACAAATTACAGCGCAGCGAATGGCTGGAGCCAGTATGGATGGTGGGTATTGATCCAACGTCTGAAGGACTTGCACGCGCGGCTAAAATGGGCATCAAAACCACCAGCGACGGCGTGGATGGATTGCTTCCGCACGTATTGGCGGATGATATTAAAATTGCTTTTGATGCAACTTCTGCGTATGTGCATGCAGAAAACAGCCGCAAGCTGAATGAGCTTGGCGTGCAGATGATTGACTTGACGCCTGCAGCGGTCGGGCCATTCTGCGTGCCGCCGGTGAACCTTGAAGCGTTGCTTGAACAAGGCGAATTGCCAAACGTAAACATGGTGACTTGCGGCGGTCAGGCAACAATTCCGATGGTTGCCGCGGTATCACGTGTTCAGCCTGTGAACTATGGCGAAATCATTGCAACGGTATCGACAAAATCTGTTGGCCCGGGCACGCGTAAAAACATTGATGAATTTACCCGTACCACTGCAGGCGCCATTGAGAAAGTCGGCGGCGCGAAAGCAGGCAAGGCGATTATTATCATTAACCCTGCTGAGCCGCCGCTGATGATGCGTGACACAGTGCATTGCTTGGTTGAAGGCGAGCCGGATCAGGCCGCGATCACTGAATCAGTGCATGCCATGATTAAAGAAGTTCAGAAATACGTTCCGGGTTACAAGCTGGTTAACGGCCCTGTATTTGACGGCAACCGTGTTTCTATGTTCATGGAAGTTGAAGGCTTGGGTGATTACTTGCCTAAATATGCGGGCAACCTCGACATTATGACTGCAGCGGCTGCGCGCACTGCAGAAATGTTTGCTGAACGCCTAATCGCTAATCAAACTGCTGAAGCTTAAGGATCTATACCATGTCTAAGATTATTATTAATGATATGACGCTGCGTGACGGTATGCATCCGCAGCGCCATCAAACTTCTGTTGAGCAAATGATTGCGATTTCAACAGCGCTTGATGATGCAGGCGTGCCGTTGATTGAAGTGACGCATGGTGACGGCCTTGGCGGCAACTCAGTAAACTACGGTTTTGCGGCGGCAACGGACGAAGAATATTTGTCTGCAGTTGTGCCTTTGATGAAAAACGCCAAAGTGACTGCCTTGCTGCTTCCTGGGATCGGTACGGTTGATCATTTGCACATGGCGCATGAAATTGGCGTGTCGACCATTCGTGTGGCAACGCATTCAACAGAAGCAGACTGTTCAGAGCAGCATATTACGGCTGCCCGCAAACTGGGAATGGACACTGTCGGCTTCTTGATGATGGCACATATGGCATCGCCTGAACGTCTTTTAGAAGAAGCGAAAAAGATGGTGTCTTACGGTGCGAACTGTATTTATGTGACGGATTCTGCCGGCTATATGCTGCCGAATGACGTAACAGACCGTGTGGATGCATTGCGTCAAAGCTTAGACTCAAACATCGAAATCGGTTTCCATGGCCACCATAACTTGGGCATGGGTGTGGCGAACTCGGTGGCTGCTGTCAATGCCGGCGCAGTGCGTATTGACTTGGCATCGGCTGGCCTTGGCGCAGGCGCAGGCAATACACCGCTTGAATTGTTTGTTGCTGTTGCAAACCGCATGCACATGGAAACTGGCGTGGACTTGTTTAAAGTGCAGGACATCGCTGAAGATCTAGTGGTGCCAATGATGCACAATCCAATCCGTGCAGACCGTGATGCAGCGACTTTAGGCTATGCGGGTGTTTACTCGTCATTCCTGTTGTTTGCAAAACGCGCTGAAGCGAAATATGGCGTGTCTGCGCGTGATATTTTGATGGAGTTAGGCCGCCGCGGTACAGTTGGCGGTCAGGAAGACATGATTGAAGACTTGGCATTGACCATGTCTAAAGCCAAAGAACTTTCAGCTTAATCTTTTAAGCAGAAGTTTAAAAGCGTCCGAAAGGGCGCTTTTTTTTGCATGCGGGTTCATCAGGCAGGCTATAGGCGGGCAACGCATGTTATGGCAATTTTGACTCTGCCCCAAAAGGCTCTGAAGATGGATGTTGAAATATATATTGTTGATAATGATACATTAAATATATGGTTTGATCGTTAAATGCTATAACCGAAATAAGGATGCCTCTCACTAAAAATAATGCATTAAACTTAAAAGCAATTAATAGGCGGGCTGTAATTGGAAAAAATAAAAAAATATAAATTTAAATGTATTAAAACATAGGGTTAGTTCGAGTGTTTGGTAGGCGGATTTAAAAACAGTTATTGCTTAAATATCTAAAGAAAAACAGCTGAATCCGTTTTAGAGGTAGAAGAGGCAGGCTGCTGCCTCAATTCTTAATACTGTAGTCGGATTTTTTTACAGTGCATTGTTCCGCATGATAAGGCCATAGCTTAATCTGATCATTAGGAATTCAGCCATGCGTCGTCAAAATTTATGGATAGCAATTTTTGCTGCGACAGCAACGTTAGGGACAACTGCATCACATGCAGATTTTATTGACGATAGCCAAGTGCAGTTAAAATTTAAAAATTTTTATTTAGACCGTCAATATGCTGATGCGCCTCAAAATAACTGGGGTTCTTGGTCACAAGGGGTGACTTTGGACGTCAAGTCCGGCTATGCCGATATTGGCGGCGGCATTCAAGTGGGCGCTGACCTTTTGGTGCAGCATGCCTTTAAATTGAATGGGCGAGACAAAAATCCAGACTGGGTGCTGCCGCATGACGGCAATGAGTCGAAAGATAACTTTGGCAAAGTGGGCGCAACATTAAAAGCCAAAGTGTCGCAAACTGAATTGAAAGTGGGCGAGCTTTTGCCTGTATCTCCAGTGCTGGTCTTTGATCCTTCACGTCAATTGCTGACGACGTACAGCGGCGCTTGGCTGGAATCTAAAGACATCAAAGATACTAAATTGACTTTGGCCTACATTGACGGCATCAACAACCGTTATGACAATCAATTCCGTGATCTGACAAAATTTGCACCGCCTGCTTATGATAATGGCGCAAAAGCGGATGGCATGTATATTGCGGGGATTGACCATCAATTTACGCCTGAAATTGGCGGCAGCTACTGGTATGCAGATGTAAAAGACATTTATCAGCAGCATTATGTCGGCGCAAACTACAGAACTAAGCTGGGTGAAAAAGCCAAATTAGACAGCCATATCCGTTATTTTGACAACTCTGAGTCTGGCGATAAGCTGTACGGTGATATTGATAATCAAGCTTTATCTATTGGCGCCAAAGTGAATTACGGCGCGCATACGGTAGGTTTGGGCTACCAGCAAATGTTTGGCGATAATGCATTTCCAACATTGGGCGGCTGGGTGCCGCAGCCGTATTTAGTGAACTGGGGTGTTGCAACATTTACCAATCCAGATGAAAAATCATGGGGCTTCACCTATGGCTATGACTTCTCTGAATTAGGTGCAAAAGGCTTAAATGCCACTGCGGTTTATTTCACTGGCGCTGATGCAAAAGTGGCTGGCAAAACCGACCAAAAGTCGGATGAGTTGAATTTGATTGTGAATTACACTGTTCCGGAAGGCAAACTGAAGGGCTTAGGTTTTCAAGCCATGTATATTGATGCCGATTTTGACTGGAAATCCGATCTTAAAGAGTACCGCGTAGCTACAACTTATACCTATAAGTTCTAATTTGCTGTTTCTGAATCCAATAGCGTTGAAGGAGAGCGGCTGAAAATGCCGCTCTTTTTATGCCTGCTGTATTTAAAGAAGAAATACCCGAAGGAAAATAAGGAAACCTGAAATATTAAACATAATAAAAACAAAGCTTTAAATAATATCTAAATTGTTGTATATGATCGTAAATTTGTATCAGTTGGCGGCGGCAGAGCGGTTAATATAAAGCTGTAGAAAAGTCTAAAACTTTAATCCACTTGGCGTTTAAATCTGCAGAAGATGGCAACGCAGGCGCTTACGCGGTACGAGGAGTATGTATGAGCACAGTTCAAATCCCAGACTACACAACGGATTCATTCTTCGGTTTAGAAGATAAATGGGTTGAAACAGCTGAAGGTGAGTTAACTCACTATCACGAAATTGGCGAAGGAACACCAATCCTGTTTTTGCATGGTTCAGGTACTGGCGTATCTGCAGCGGCAAACTGGTGGCTGAACTTGCCGCAAATCGGCGAGCAGGCGCGCTGTATCGCGATTGATACCATTGGCTACGGCCAAACTGTTGTGGCGCCGGGCACAGCTTACGGCATCCGTGCATGGGTCGATCACGCAATCCGTACTTTAGATGCTTTGGGTATTGAGAAAACTTGGTTAGTCGGCAACTCATTGGGCGGCTGGCTGGCATTCCAATTGGCCCTGGACTATCCAGAGCGCGTATTGGGTATCGTGTCTATGGGAACCGGCGGCGCGAAACAGACTGCTGCGCTGAAAGCCCACGCAAATCCAGTATTGACAGAAGAAGGCATTAAAAAAACGCTGTCTATGTTTGTCGTGAATAAAGACCTGATCACAGATGAGCTGGTTAAAGTGCGTTTTGCTTCTGCAGCCAATGACTATGCTTCTAACCGTCTGATGGATGTGGTTGGCGCACGTGACCGTGACCGTTTTGAATTCCCGCTTGATTTTGACAAAATGAAAGACATTACGGTGCCAGTATTGCTGATTCATGGTGTACAGGATGTGGTGATTCCTGTTTCACGTTCTTGGGATATCCTGAATGTGGTTCCGCATGCGGATGCGCACATTTTCAGCCAATGCGGCCACTGGTCTCAAGTTGAAAAATCTGAAGAATTCAATACCGTGATTAAAAACTATCTAACTGCCCGCGGCGTTTAATCGTTTTTAAGAGCTGAAATGAATTAAAAAAGGATGGCGTTTTGCCATCCTTTTTGTTTTTTTAAGGCTGAATAAATCCAGCCGCCACATTAATGCATACTGCAAGAATTGTGGTGTTAAAGGCATAAGCCAATAAGATGTGCAGCATATTTAAAACCCGCATGGGGCGGGATGTGATGGCGACATCTGCTGTTTGGGCTGAGGTGCCGATCACATAGCTGAAATAAAGAAAATCGGGATAAGCCGGCAGCGGTGTTTTTGGAAATTCCAGTCCGCCGTCTTGCGACTCCGCTAGCGCCAAATAAAAGTCATGAGCATAATGAAGGGCGAAAACGGTATGCATAAACAGCCATGCGCAGAGAATGGTAATCACGGACAGCGCTAAATGGGCAAGGCGGATGGCAGAGTCTGGCGGCATATGGTTGACTTCAACGACAATGGCAATAAAGCACATCACCAAGGTTAAGAATACCAGCACCAGAATTAGCCATTTGCTGGCATCCTGCTGCTGCGCGCGCTGTAAAATACGGCTGTGGTCTGTATGCCAAAGGCGCGTCATGGTAAAAATGAGGTAAGCGGAAACGGCTAAATTCCAGCTGATGAGCAAGCAGGTTGACCATGCCCATGCAGTGAAAAACTGCAGCGCGCTGTACAGCAGCAGGGTCATCAGAAAAGAAACAAAGAAATATGGGCGGTATTGCATGCCTGCTTTAATGCTGGAAAACGGCTGAATCCTCATCAAAGTTCCTTTGTTGCTGTTTATAAAGAAGATAATATTTTTACTAAAGAATAGGAATATTTTATTCTGAATAGCCGAATCTTATTAGACTTAAGTTGTAATTTGCAGAATACTTTAAATAATTTATGAATTCATAAACTAAAATTTATAAGTTATTTCCCATTAATCATGCGGATCTGATTGATAAAAAGTGTAAGACTTAAGTCGGGTATGCCGAAAAAAAAGCCAAAATTAACCGAAAAAAAGCGCCATTATTTTCAAAATAAATAATGGCGCACATTTATTTTTATGCAGCAGTGAAAAATTTACTGCTGATCGCGGGCGATATTTAAATAAAATACTTTGGTCAGCAGTTCAATGAATTTTTGAATTGCAGTGGATGAGCTGTTTTTGCGGTAGCTGACATACAGGTCCAAATATGGCAGTTCAATATCCAGCGGGCGGATGACGGTATTGCTCATGGTCAGCGGCGCAATATAGCCGGGCAGAATCGTGCAGCCTAAACCCATGCCAATCGAGTTGATGTTGAACAGGATATTGTCCGCTTTTTGCACAATATTGAACTCAATATTGTTGGCTTTGGCAAAGTCTAAAATTGCAGTATGCAGGGTTAAGGACTGTTCAGCGGCAGGAATGATAAAATCAATACCATTCAATGCTTTAACTGGAATCCGTTCGTATTTCGCCAGCGGGTGGTCCTTGGGTAAAATAAAGATCAGCGGCTCGCGCAGCACAAACTGGCTTTCAATTTCTTCGTTGTGAAAGTTATGGCGGGAAAGGTGACATCCAATTCACCTTTTTTCAGCAGCTTCATCTGTTCAACGTTGTTCAGGCTCAGCAGTTCAATTTTCAGATCCGGATTCTGAACCCGCAGATTCGGCAGCACATAAGGGAAGATTTTCATCTCGGCTACAGGCACAAAACCAATGCGCAGCATCTGCTGTTTGGCTTGTGAAACCTGACGCGCCATAGCAATCGCCTTATCGGCTTGCGCTAGGGTCAAACGCGCTTGCTCAAGGAATACAGCGCCTTCTTCAGTGAGTTCCACTTTGCGTTTTGTGCGATGCAGCAGTTTGACACCGACATCTTCTTCCAAGTCTTTAATTTGCTGGCTGAGAGACGGCTGAGCGGTAAAAAGCTTCAGCGCAGCCTTACTGAAATTGAGTTCTTCAGCAACCGTAATAAAGTAGCGTAGGTGTCGTAATTCCATATAATCAGCCTAGTGAGTAATCCAAAAAATGTCTTACTATGAAGTCGGGCCAGTATAATCTATAAACAACTATGCCGTGAAGATGATTTTGATATTTAGAAAATAAATGGTCTTAGCGCTTTCATGGCGGTTTTAATATAACTAATAACTATTTTAATAAGCGCTTAAACCTATTAATTGAAACAAAAAAAATATTTCACCAAAATCGCCTAAATATCCATTATCGATGAAAAGTTGAGTCTATTTGTTTGTGACCCCACGGTTGTCGCAGGAGAGCTTTCATGAGTGGAAAAATTGATGTGCGCGAAATCGACGCTTTAGTCGATGCACAGAATGGCCGTATCTCGCCGTCTATTTATACAGACCCGGATTTATACGAGTTAGAACTGGAACGTGTATTTGGCCGCACTTGGCTGTTCCTTTGCCATGAAAGCCAAATCCCTAAGGCGGGTGATTTTTTCAACACCTATATGGGTGAAGATCCGATTATCGTGGCGCGTCAAAAAGACGGCTCAATCAAAGGATTCTTAAATCAATGCCGTCACCGTTCTATGCGTGTAAGTTTTGCAGACTGCGGCAATACCCGTGCATTTACTTGCCCATACCATGGCTGGTCTTACGGCATTGACGGTTCTTTAAAAGATATCCCGCTTGAAGAGCGCGCTTTCCCGCATGGCGCATGCAAAGAGCAGTGGGGTCTGGTGGAAGTGAACCGTGTTGAGTCTTACAAAGGCTTAATCTTCGGCTGCTGGGATGAAACCACGCCAGATTTAATCGAATACATGGGCGACATCGCTTGGTATTTAGACGGTGTTGTCGACCGCCGTCCGGGCGGTACTGAAATCATTGGCGGCGTGCATAAATGGGAAATCGAGTGCAACTGGAAATTTGCAGCGGAACAGTTTGCATCTGACCAATACCATGCGCTGTTCTCTCATGCATCTGCAATTCAGGTATTGGGTGCAAAACCGGATGATGAATCATCTAAGAAACTCGGCGCAGCGCAAACAGCGCGTCCAGTCTGGGAAACTGCCAAAGATGCAATCCAGTACGGTTCACGCGGTCATGGTTCAGGTTTCTTCTTTACCGAAAAACCGGATGCAAACGTTTGGGTAGACGGTGAAGTTGCTAATTACTTCCGTGAAACATACGAAGAAGTGAAAGAGCGTTTGGGCGAAACGCGGGCTTTACGCCTTGCCGGCCATAACAATATGTTCCCGACCATGTCTTGGCTGAACGGTACGGCTACACTTCGCGTATGGCACCCTCGCGGTCCGAACAAAACGGAAGTGTGGGCATTCTGCATTGCGGACGCTGAAGCATCGCAAGAAGTGAAAGAGGCATTTGAGCGTTCTGCAACCCGCGCTTTCGGTCCAGCTGGTTTCTTGGAGCAAGATGACTCTGAAAACTGGATTGAGATTCAAAAAGTATTGCGCGGCTATAAAGCGCGCAACAACAAACTCATTATGGAAATGGGTTTAGGCAATGAAAAACAGCGCGAAGATGGTATTCCAGGCATTACCAACTATATCTTCTCTGAAACTGCAGCGCGCGGCCTATACCGCCGCTGGGCAGATTTGCTGATCCATGAGAAATGGGAAGATGTGGAAAAAGCCGCTGACGAATATGAGAAGGAGCTGATGAAATGAGTCAGATCAGTTTAGAACTTCAGCATCAAATCAGTCAGTTCCTTTATCGCGAAGCAAAAATGCTGGACGACTGGAAATTCCGCGATTGGCTAAGCGTGCTGGCAGAAGATATTTCTTATACGCTGCGTACAACACCCAATGCGCAAACCCGTGACCGCCGCCGCTCAGTTGAGCCGCCGACCACGTGGGTATTCAACGATACCAAAGATTTGCTGGAACGCCGTGTAGCCCGTTTAGAGACTGGCATGGCTTGGGCGGAAGAACCTCCTTCACGTACAACACACATGGTTTCCAATGTGATTGTTGAAACAACTGAGGTTGAAGGCGAATACGACGTTTATGTCACGTATTTGCTGTACCGCACCCAGAAAGAAAAAGATGTCACCATCTACTGCGGTAAGCGTCACGACAAAATCCGTAAAGTCGACTCTGATCAAGGCTTCCAGATCTTCAACCGTAAGATCACTCTTGATCAAGTGACTTATAATTCACATAACCTGAGCGTGTTCTTCTAATGAATAAGATTTTTGTTTGCCAAGTTGATGACTTGGATGAAGGCGAAGCATTGAAAGTGGACTGCGGCGTGAACGGTATTGAAGCGCTTGCCGTATTCAACAATGGCGGTGAGTTCTTTGCCATGAATGACCGCTGTTCGCATGGCAACGCGTCAATGTCTGAAGGTTATCTTGAAGACGACGGTACTGTGGAATGCCCGCTTCATTCGGCACGTTTCTGTTTAAAAACAGGTGAAGCGCTTTGCTTGCCTGCAACAGATCCAATCAAGACTTTCCCGGTCGTGCTTGAAGATGGCGCCTTATATGTAGAGATGGCAGGAGAGTAATCATGGGTTGGCTGCAAGGCGAAGTTGCACTTATTACGGGTGGCGGTTCAGGTTTAGGCTGGGCATTGGTTGAACGCTTTTTAGAAGAGGGCGCGCAAGTTGCGGTGCTTCAGCGTTCACAAGCAAAAGTTGATGCGCTGAAAGAGCACTTCGGTGATCGGGTTTTAGCAATTGCCGGAGATGTGGCCAGCTATGAAGACAACGTCCGCGCTGTAAACGCGACAGTTGAGCGCTTCGGCAAGCTGGACTGTTTCGTGGGTAATGCCGGTATCTGGGATCACTATGCAGATATCGTCAATACTTCAGGCGAACAGCTGGAAAAAGCCTTTGATGAGATTATGGGCATTAATACCAAATCGCTCATCCTCGGCGCGAAAGCTGCGCTGAATGCATTGATAGCTTCTGAAGGTTCTATCATATTTACTTTGTCTAATTCCGCGCTGTACTCAGCTGGCGGAGGCCCTGTATATACTGCATCTAAGCATGCCGGTGTAGGGGTGATGAAAGAATTGGCCTATGAGCTTGCGCCTAAAGTACGAGTGAATGCAGTTGCGCCGTCAGGTATGAATGTGAACATCAAAGGCGCTGCGTCTTTAGGTCAGGAAAACCTTGGCTTACTGGATGCACGCGACCCTGAGAAAATTGCACGCGGCATGCCGCTGAACTTCCTGCCTGAGCCGGAAGATATGACTGGTTCATACGTGCTCTTGGCTTCTCGTCAAAATAACCGTCCTTTGACCGGTGTTTTAATTAATGCTGAATGCGGTCTAGGCATTCGCGGTTTACGTCAGCCGCGTGCAGGTTTCTTTGACGAATAAAATCCGCTTTCTAAAGATTGCTTGCTTGTCATTAAATAACTGTATGTTATATCAGTTCCCCTAACCCCTCTAGCAATGAGGGGAATGGCCTTTATAGAATCCTGCAAAGCTTCGAAAGGCTGCTTTCTGCTGAGTCAGGAGGATAAGGGAATTTAGATGAATGACCTTTTCAAGGATCGAACTTCCGTTCTGGAGTCTCTCATGGCCGTTAAACTTATTTGTGCATCGCATAGCCCGCTCATGGAATTCGCTTCTCCGCAAGAGAAGTATAAAGAGGATAAAGTCCGCGCGACTTTTGCTCAGCTTGCGGCGGAAGTCGCTGCTTACGATCCGACTTTAATCATCACTTTTGGCCCAGACCATTTTAATGGCTTCTTTTATGACCTGATGCCAAGCTTTTGCGTGGGCATCCGCGCAACCGCTGCAGGCGATTGGGACTACGGCAAAGACAATAACAAAATTGATGTGCCTGAAGAAACCGCAGTGAACCTTGTTCGCCGCGTATTGGATGAAGGTGTGGACGTTGCGTATTCATACCGTATGCAGGCCGACCATGGCGTAACTCAGCCGCTGCATTTTCTATGCAATGGCAAGCTGGACCGCTATCCAACGATTCCAATTTTCATCAATGGCGCAGCGGCGCCCATGCCGACCACCAAGCGTACTGTCGCTTTAGGCCGTGCAGTGGGGCAGTTCATCAAATCATTGAATCTGGAAAATGAACGCGTTCTGATTTTGGGTACAGGCGGCCTTTCGCATGATCCTCCGACACCGCAAATGGGCGCTGTACCGCCGGAAGTGGAAGAATTCCTGATCTGCGGCCGCAACCCAAGTGAAGAGTCGCGCAATAACCGCCAGTCTAAGATTATTGCTGTCGGCCAAAAACTGGCGGCAGGCGATACATCTGTTGCTGTGCCGCTTAGCCCGGATTGGGATCGCGCGCTGTTAGCGACATTTGCCAAAGCGGACTTTGCCGCGATTGAGGCGATGACGGAAGCGGAAATCCGCCGTGATGGCGGCCGCGGCGGTCAGGAAGTGCGTTCTTGGATGGCGGCCTTTGCTGCATTGCATGAAATCGGTGAGTATGAAATGACAACTCACTGCTATGAAGATATTAGTGAGTGGATTGCGGGCTTCGGCATCGTTTCTGCTGAATTGAAATAATTGTAAGGGTTTAAGCACATGAGCAACATCGAAACCATCGTCATTGTAGGTGCAGGTCAAGCAGGCGCCAGTGCAATTTTAGAGCTTCGCGGCAATAAATACGCAGGTAAAATCATCTTAATCGGTGATGAAACGCATCTTCCGTATGAACGTCCGCCGTTGTCTAAAGATGTGATTTTGAAGCCTTCCGATACCAAAATCGAAATTCTGTCAGAACAGAAACTGGCAGAACTTGGGGTGGAAACGATTCGCGGCAATGGTGTGGTAAAAATCCATGCCGACGCAAAAAACGTTGAACTTCAAAATGGCGATGTCGTTGCTTATGACAAATTATTGCTGGCAACAGGCGGCGCAGCGCGCCGTTTGCCAAACTTCGATGCTTTGGGCAAACATGTTTACACACTGCGCAACCTTGAAGACTCACAAGCGCTTGTTCCTGTATTGCAGGCTGGCAAGCGTATTGTCTTAATTGGCGGCGGTGTGATCGGCTTAGAGCTGGCTTCATCTGCGCGTTTTAAAGACTGTATCGTTACGGTGATTGAAATGGGCCCTATGGTGATGGGGCGTTCTTCTCCGCGCGTGTTAAGCGAATTTTTGCTGGCGCAGCAGCGTTTAGCCGGTGTAGACGTGCGTCTTTCAACTGCAATTGCAGACTGCAAGCTTGATGGCGAAGAAGTTGTTATTACACTGGACGGCGGTGAAGAGCTTCGTGCAGATGCAGTGGTTTACGGGATTGGTATTGTGCCGAATGCGCAGCTGGCCGCAGATGCTGGTTTAGATGTGAATATTGCCATTCTTGTGAATGAAGATTGCCAAACGTCTCATCCAGACATCTATGCTGCGGGCGACGTTGCAACTCAGCTGCGTGACTGCGGCAATCACCGCCGCGTGGAAACATGGGAAAATGCCAATCTGCAAGCAGGCATTTTTGCCCGCCATGTCATGGGGGCAGAACACCCAACGCCAAATCCAGCGTGGTTCTGGACGGACCAATTAAATATCAACTACCAGTTTGTCGGCGATATGGCCGCGGCTGAGTGGATTGCCCGCGGTGAGATCAATCCTGAGTTGGGTGCAGAATCGTCTTTTGTGCTGTTTGGTGTGACGGATGGTGTGATTGTTGGCGGCATCACTGTAAATGCAGCCAAAGAAATGCGTCATTTGAAAAAACTGATCAGTAAACAGTCTGCTTTTGAAGCAGACAAATATTTAGACTTAAGCCAAGATTTACGTAAACTTGTAAAGTAAGCTGAAATTCTAAGAAGGGCAGACCTATGGTAACGTGGGTCTGCTTTTTTATGCGTATGGTTTATTGTAATGACCACATTTTACCCGAAGATTTAGAAAGTTTTCGTGCAGGCAGTTGTTACTTTTAAAAGATTAAAAGCAACAAAAATCTTTTGATCGTTTGAGGGTAGGTTTTTATACCCAAACGATCGGGCGGCATCCATGCCGCCATCAGTATTGTTGATTGCGGGTTTGAACATAAATTTGGTTCGATTCTTTCTAATACATTTTTATTGAGCAGTTTATGAACTCAAATTCATCTTCCATGATGGTCACGGCAAGTATTTATGCTTTGCTGGTTCTGATTTGGGCCGCAACACCGCTGGCGATTGTCTGGAGTGTGGCGGAAGTGCACCCGATGTGGGTGCTGATCATCCGTTATTTTGGCGCCTCGCTGATTGCGCTGTGTCTGCTGAAATTCATGCGGGCTCCGTTGCCGCTGGATGCGGTTTCAATGAAAAGCTATCTGGCGGGCAGTTTGAATCTGATTGGCGCACAGCTGTTTATTTATCTGGCGGCCAACTATTTGACTTCGGGGCTGATGGCGCTGATTTTTGGCTTTTCACCGCTCATTGCTGGTCTTATTGGCCATGTGGTTTTAAAAACGCATAAATTAATCGGGTTGCAATGGCTGGGAATGGGCATTGCCGTGGCGGGCCTAAGTTTTGTTTTTACCGATTCGGCGGACAGTAAAATTAACCCGATTGGCATTGTGCTGATGCTGATCAGCATGGTGTCGTATATCAGCTCTATTTTTTGGGTGAAGCAGATTGATGCGCCGTTAAAACCCATGTCGCAGGCCACAGGTTCCCTGATGATTTCTGCCTTGGGCTCGCTCTTGCTGATTCCGTTCATCTGGCAGTATTTCCCTGCGCAAATACCGAGCCAGCAGGCAATCATCGGGTTTGTATTTACCATGATTTTGTCATCAATTGTGGCGATGCTCTGTTACTTTTGGCTCATCAAGCGTTTGGCGGCCTCAACGGTTTCATTGAGCAATGTGATGACGCCGCTGATTGCACTGGTGTTAGGTGCAACTTTAAATCATGAACATATCAGTCCTAATGCATTTTTAGGCATTGTGGTGGTGATGCTGGGGATTGTGATGTACTTTTGGAAAGAGTGGCGGCAACAGTATTTTGCTAAAGCCAGAAAATAGCATTTCAAGGTAAAGAGAAGCATCGCTTCTCTTTTTTCTGCCTGTTGCATGCGTCTTGGTTTAAGTGACGCTGTTTGTTTGATTTTCAGTGACGCCGTGTGCGGCAGCATATATTTATGAAATAATAATTTATGTTCCACATGGAACGCTTCAGCCGTCAGGGACATAAAATGAAGGCCTTTCCGGGTGCTGCGGATATATAAAAAGAGATTGAAATACAACAAAAAATACACCTATTTCACCCAAGGCATTCGTTAAGATGCTAGATATAAGCGGCTGAACAGCAAATGTTCTGCCGATGATAATCATTCAAAGCAGCCTTTAGGACCGTATGCAATGTCTAGTGCAAATAAGGCCGTGGTGTATGCAGCATTGCTGGGCAATCTCGCCATTGCCTTGGTGAAGTTTGCGGCAGCGTATGTGACCAACAGTTCGGCCATGCTGAGTGAGGCGGTGCATTCGGTCGTGGACACCTTGAATGAAATATTGCTGCTGTACGGCATGAAAAAATCCCAGCAGCCAGCCAATGCCAGACATCCCTTTGGCTATGGCCGTGAACTGTATTTTTGGGCCTTCATTGTTTCTTTGCTGGTATTCGCCTTAGGTGCAATAGTATCTGTCTATCAAGGTGTGCAGCATATCCGCCATCCGGAAGAGATGCAGAACCCGATGGTGAATTATGCCGTACTGGGTTTTGCCATTGTCTGTGAAGGCGCATCCTGGCTGGTGGCTTTAAAGGCGTTTAAAAAAGTAAAAGGCAAGCAGGGGTATTTTCAAGCCTTCCGGCGCAGCAAAGACCCCACGACGTTTACGGTATTATTTGAAGATACCGCGGCATTGATTGGTCTATTTATCGCCTTAATTGGGATTTATTTGGCGCATGCATTGAATATGCCTGTGCTGGATGGTGTAGCATCTGTAATGATTGGTGCAGTTTTGGCTGTTTCGGCATTTCTTTTGGCGCGTGAAACCAAAGGTCTGCTGATGGGAGAAACCGCCGATCCGCTGCTTCGGCACAATGTGCTGAAGATTGCGCAGAAAGATCCTGCTGTGCTGTTTGCCAATGGCGTGCTGACAGAGCAGATCGGGGCGCATCAGGTTATCGCATCATTAAGCTTGGAATTTAAAGATCACCTGAGCTCGGATGAAATTGAGTCCTGTGTGAATCGAATTGAATCACAAATTAAACAGATTCATCCTGAAATTGTGGCACTCTTTGTCAAACCGCAATCCCAGCAGGTTTGGATGGAACGGATGAAAGGCCGTTTGGATTAATTTCAGCTGCATATTCAGCTGATATTGTTTTGCTAAAAATTTTTGAAGAATTTTGAATGTCCATGAAGCACGAGTCGGAACAAAAGCATTTTCAATTGCCAGCAGAGGCATGCTGGTCACATACGTGGCGCCAGCCTGTGTTTGATTTTCTTGCCTCAGAACATTTTAATGGCGAACATTTTTTTAATGCGCTGCGTCCGCCTGAAAGCCATAAACGTTCTAACTTTATCAAATGGATGCTGAAACGGCGTTCATCGACATGGCATGTCGACCGCAAGCAGGAATATCAGCAGTTTGCGCATGCTTCACGCTCGTTGCCGCAAAACCGGCCAAATGCCAAATTGGATGATTGGCAAGTGTGGTTTGTCGGGCATGCGACTGTGCTGATTCAGATTGGCCCCTATAATCTGCTGACAGATCCTGTCTGGGCAGAATATGCTGGACCGAGCCAAGGCCGGGGGCCGCGCCGCGCCTGCCCAGCCGGCATCGCCTTGGAAGAGCTGCCAGATATTCACGCAGTATTGCTGAGTCATAACCATTATGACCATATGGACTTAAACACCCTGAATTGGCTGCATGAGCGGTTCGCTATGCCTATTTATACCGGGCTGGGCAACAGTTACTACCTGCCGGATCAGTTTCAGGTTTATGAGCTGGACTGGTGGCAGTCTGCGCTTCTGGGCGATTTGAAACTGATTTATACGCCTGCGCAGCATGGCTCAGGCCGCGGCCTGCGCGATCAGAACCGCGCGCTCTGGGGTGGTTTTTCAGTCTTGAATGGTACAGATCATTGCTTCTTTGCCGGAGACACGGGTTATTCTCCCCATTTTAAAGAAATTTATGCAAAATTCGGCGCGCCGCGCATCGCCTTGCTGCCGATTGGCGCTTATGAGCCGCGCTTGCTGATGCGTTATCTGCACATGAATCCGGATGAAGCGTTTCAGGCGCATAAAGATCTGCATGCCAAATGTTCGCTGGCCATCCATTACCGCACCTTCCAATTGACGGATGAAAGCCGTGAACAGCCGGAAGAGGATTTGCAGAAAGCGCGGAGCAAATCATCAAAATTGATGAGCCCATTCATCTGCATACGTGAAGGCAAGCGCCTGACTGTTTAATGATGCGGTATCGGTTTGAATTGCTCTATTGCTGCAATTAAAAATCAGGCTGGCTCAGAATGCCGGCCAGATGATTGGATGCTTGAGGCAATCCAGCGGATTTATTGCGGCATGAGCCAATTAAAGATTTGATGGCCGCTGATAAAGCCGGAAGCCGAAGCCATGACGCGGTTTGCTTCTTATGCATTCATATTCATTATTTATCGGGTGAAACAGTCAGCCCGTGCCGCAGAATATGCCGAGCTGAATTCGGCTTTCACATCTTTTTTGATGAAATGGATGGCTGATAAATGAATAGCCGGCGCGTATTTTGAATCAGAATATAAGCATTAAAATAAAGTATTCATTATTAAATAATTATATAGGGATAACCGATTGTGTTCATTCGTAAAAGTCGCTTCATATTGTCATTAAAACCAGCTAACTTAACGATGAAGTAAAAATATTTATACGGTTCAGCTATTCACTTCATAATTATCTTGGAGCCATAAAATGACACAGAATTCGCAAGCATCAGGCTGCCCATTTCATCAAGCCGGTGGACAGACCAGTTTAGCCAGCACCAATAACGCTTCTTGGTGGCCAAATGCCCTCAATTTAGACATCCTTTCTCAGCACGATAAAAAAGTTAACCCGATGGATCCTGATTTTGATTATGCTGAAGCATTCAAATCATTGGATCTGGAAGCGGTAAAAGCAGACCTCCGTGAACTCATCAACAGCAGTCAAGACTGGTGGCCATCTGATTATGGCAGCTATATCGGCATGTTCGTGCGTACAGCATGGCATTTAGCCGGCTCATACCGTAAGCAGGACGGCCGCGGCGGCGCCAACACAGGCAACCAGCGCTTTGCGCCGCTGAACAGCTGGCCAGATAACGTCAATACAGACAAAGGCCGCCGTTTGCTTTGGCCTATTAAGCGTAAATACGGCAACAAAATTTCTTGGGGCGATTTAATCGTTTTGGCCGGCACAGTCGCTTATGATGTGGCTGGCTTGAAAACTTTTGGTTTCGGCGGCGGGCGTACAGATATCTGGGCGCCTGAAAAAGATATTTACTGGGGTGAAGAGCGCCAGTGGCTGGCGCCGACTAAAGAGCGCTATGCTAGTGACGAAGACCGTTCATCTCTAGAAAACCCATTAGCGGCTGTGCAAATGGGCTTGATCTATGTGAACCCAGAAGGGGTAGACGGCGTTCAAGATCCGCTGCGTACTGCGCAGGATATGCGGGTGACTTTTGACCGCATGGGTATGGATGACGAAGAAACTGTAGCATTAACAATTGGCGGCCATACCGTCGGTAAAGCGCACGGTAACGGTAAAGCTGAAAACTTAGGCGCAGATGTTGAAGGCGCAGATGTTGAATTCCAAGGCTTAGGCTGGCACAACTCTGAAGGCACAGGCAATGCCGGCAATACCATGGTCAGCGGTTTGGAAGGTGCATGGACTACCCATCCAACCAAGTGGGACAATGAGTTTCTATACCTGCTGTTCACTTATGAGTGGGAAAAAACGTTAAGCCCTGCTGGCGCGAAGCAATGGGAACCGGTGAACATCAAAGAAGAAGACAAGCCTGTTGATGCGCACAACCCGAATGTACGCCGTAACCCGATGATGACTGATGCTGATATGGCGCTGAAGTTCGACCCGGAATACCGCAAAATTGCAGAGCGTTTCTACCATAACCCTGAGCAATTAAATGATGCGTTTGCCCGCGGCTGGTTTAAATTGACGCACCGTGACATGGGGCCTAAATCACGCTACTTAGGTGCGGATGTGCCTGCTGAAGATTTAATCTGGCAAGACCCGATTCCAGCTGCAGATTACACTCTGTCTGATGCTGAAGTGGCGGATCTGAAATCAAAACTGTTAAACAGCGGCTTAAGCTCAGCTGAATTGATTGCCACTGCCTGGGACAGCGCGCGTACTTTCCGCGGGTCTGATTACCGCGGCGGCGCCAATGGCGCACGTATCCGCCTTGCACCGCAAAAAGCCTGGGAAGGCAATGAGCCTGCGCGTTTAGCTAAAGTTTTGGCAAAACTTGCAGAAATTCAAGCTGGCTTTGCAAAGAAAGTCAGCATTGCAGACTTGATCGTATTGGGCGGTACTGCTGCAGTTGAGCAAGCTGCGCATGCAGCGGGTGTGGATGCGAATGTTCCGTTCCTTGCAGGCCGCGGCGATGCGACGCAAGAGCAAACAGATGCTTACTCATTTGAAGATTTTGAACCGAAAGCCGACGGCTTCCGCAACTATGTGAAAGCGGATTACGCTGTACAGCCAGAAGAAATGCTGTTAGACCGTGCGCAACTGCTTGGTTTAACTGCACCTGAAATGACGGTGCTGGTTGGCGGTTTGCGTGTTCTTGGCGCGAATTACGCTGGCAATACGGATGGTGTTCTGACTGACCGTGTTGGCGTACTCAGCAACGATTTCTTTGTGAATTTGACTGATATGGCCTACAACTGGAAGCCAACAGGCAAAAACTCATACAACATTGTTGAGCGCAGCACAGGCACTCCAAAATGGACAGCAACACGTGTTGATCTTGTGTTCGGTTCGAACTCAATTTTACGTTCGTATGCAGAAGTGTATGCGCAAGATGACAACAAAGATAAATTTGTGAAAGACTTTGTTGCCGCTTGGACTAAAGTGATGAATGCGGACCGTTTTGATGTGAAGTAAGCTATCACTGATTTAGGTTAGAAAAAACCGCCTTGAGAGGCGGTTTTTTTTATTGAGATTAATTAAAGGTGGAGTTTGTTTCTTAGGTGTTTATCAATGGATAAATTCCAGCTTTGATCATAAAAATTCTTTGCAGATCTCAGCTGTCTGGAATAATTCCTGTTCTAGTTTTCCTAGAAAGTGTTTCCCAATTTGAATATTTAAAAATATAAGCTGCATTATTAGGACTATCTGATTCGAGTACAGAAATATCTTTATGGTGAAAGCTATATATTACATAGCTTTTGTATTCGCCAATACCTACAGCAATTTCTTGATAGTGATAAGACATCAGGTGTTTTGTGAAATTATTTGCTTCGTTTTTTATAAATTCGCTCTTTAATTTACGGTGTTTGAACCCCTAATGCTGGAATAATTTTTAAGCTATATATTGTGCAGAAAAAAGAGCTCTCTTGAAGGCCTGAACTTCATTATTCATCCATAATTTATTTATAAGATTTAAAACGCAAAATTAAATGATAGAGATGCATGATAATGAAAAGATTTTTAACTGGCTTAATCTTAAGCGTGGGTTCACTGGCAATTGCAGGCACAGCTTTGGCTGCCAATACTGCCGATGCAAAAAAACCGCAAGCTGCTGCTCAGCATAAAGATATGAATGGCAAAGGTTGCCCGCAACCGCTGAAAGGTACGAATGGCAAAGACCATCCGATGCCGCCGAAAGATGCGAATGGCAAAGACCGTCCGATGCCGCCAAAAGATGCAAATGGCAAAGACCGTCCAATGCCGCCAAAAGATGGGAACGGCTGCCCAATGCCGCCAAAAGATGTGAATGCTAAAGACCATCCGCAGCCGCCTAAGGCATAATTATCTGCGGTTATAGGTAATAATAAGTCATAAAAAGCGGGAATTTCCCGCTTTTTTACTCAATGTCTTTTAAAGTTTCAATGCATTTATCTTTATCTTATATAGCTGTTTTATATAGGCCAATCAAACAGGTGTAACGTTTTTACACATTCATTTTTATGGGTAGATTTAGAAATATTGAGCAATCAAGCCGAAGTTTGAACTATTTATAAGAGAATTATTGCAGATTAAACTGCTCCAAAGTTTGGCAAATGTCTTCTGCCAAAGCCGTCCAGTCATTAAACTCAGGCTCAATCAAAAGTGCCTGCGAAACAAAGCCATAACACACCCGTTGCATATTTAAAGCCATCTGTCTGAGTGATTCTTCATCTTTGATAAACGGCGCAAGAATACTGCGCCACATTTCAACCATCATGGCATAGCTTTTCCGGTAACTTTCAATATTTGAAATCTGCCGTTCCAGCAAAAATACCTGTGACCATAAAAACTGCTGCGCCTGAATTTGTTCAAGCTGAAAGTGAATGATTTGCTGTAAATAAGCCTGAAAATCCAAATCTGTGGATAACTTGATTAAGCTTTGTGCATAACTTTTTAAGCTCTCGGCATTGTGTTTGACATGCAGATGAATGGTCAGCGCAATTAAATCTTCCTTTCTGGAAAAATACTCATAAAAGGTTCCCAAGCCGACACCTGCGACATCGGTCATTTCCCGAATGGTGATTTGGCTGGCAGGGCGATCATGCAAAAGCCGAACAAAACTTTCCTGCAAGGCCTCTTGGGTGAGTTTCGCGCGGGACTGACGGGGCTTGCGCCGGACTTGAATCTCAGGATTTTTCATATTTATAGCGCCGAATAAAGCCGAACATCCTGCGGCAAAATTTTCTTTATACTGAAGTGAAACGCCAAGAACAACAAGCAGGAAATAAAAATGATGCAAACATGGATGACCCACACCATCAGCAATCAATTTGATGAATTGCAGGACTATAACCTGTTTGAAACCGACACAGTTTTGCAGGAAATTTTAGCGCGTTATGGCAGTCAGGATCAGGCAGCTTTAAGTCAAATGGCTAAAGCGGCGGGTTCAAGCGAATACTATGAATATGCCGATCTTGCCAATAGGCATGCACCGATTCTGCATGCTTTTGACGCGCGCGGCCGCCGTAAAGACTATATTGAATTTCATCCGGCTTGGCATAAATGGATGGCGCTTAACCGCCAGTTTAATACCCATGCACATCCTTTTGTCATGACTGCATCCGGCAGTAAATGGGTAGATTGGGCGAGCCGCTTTTATCTGGCTGGGCAGGTGGAATGCGGCAATCTTTGTCCAAATTCCATGACTTTGGGCAGTATTCCTTTAATTCAGCGTGAACCGGAACTTTGGGCAAAAATTGGCGATAAATTGCTGTCAAATGAATACGATGAACGCGATCTGCCGATTGCGCAGAAAAAGTCGATCTGGCTGGGCATGGGCATGACCGAAAAGCAGGGCGGCTCAGATGTGCGCGCCAATGAAACCGCTGCTGTACCTGTGGGGGATTCAGGCCGCGGCAAAGCGTATTTGCTGACAGGGCATAAATGGTTTTTCTCTGCGCCGATGTGCGATGCGCATTTGGTGGTGGCGAAAACTGAACAGGATGGCTTGGCCTGTTTCTTTGTCCCGCGCTGGCTGGATGATGGCAGCAAGAACAGCATACAGGTGCAGCGGCTGAAAGACAAAGTCGGCAACCGCAGCAACTCCAGTTCTGAAGTCGAATTTAAGAATGCGTGGGGCATCATGATCGGAGAAGCCGGACGCGGCATTCCGACCATTATTGAAATGGCGAACTACACCCGCTTAACCTGCTCCGTGGGCAGTACAGCCATGCTGCGTCAGGCGCTGGTGCAATGCATTGCCTATACCCGTCAACGCAAAGCGTTCGGTAAGCATCTGGCCGAACAGCCGCTGATGCAGGCGGTCTTGGCGGATTTAGCCTTGGAAACGGAAGCGGCTATGCATTTAAGTTTTCATTTGGCGCAGTGCTATGAAACAGATGATGTGCTGTCACTGGCATGGAAACGGATTATGACTCCTGCATCCAAGTTCTGGATTTGCAAGCGCGCGGTAGAACTGAGCGGCGAGATGATAGAAGTCTTCGGCGGCAATGGCTATGTCGACAATGGCATCATGGCGCGCATTTTTAAAGAAGCGCCAGTCAATACCATTTGGGAGGGTTCAGGCAATGTCATGTGCTTGGATGTGCTGCGCGCAATCAGCCGTGAGCCTGAATCTATCCAATTGCTGTTTAATGATTTAGCGGCTACTGCGCAAAAAGATGAAATATTGCAGAATGAACTGCAAAGTCTGTTTAAATTGTTTCATCAACGGCCTGAAGATCTGCAATTTATGGGGCGCAGCTTGGTCAGCCGTTTGACCCTTTTGGCGCAAGCGGTTTTATTAAAGCGCCATGCGCCCGAGTATGTGGCGGATGCATTTATTCACAGCCGCTATAACGCATTTCATGGCCGTGTTGCTGGCATGCTGGACGCCAAAATGGCGGATGCGGAGCGTTTGCTGGAAAGGGCTTTTGCGGTTTAAATTCAAGCTTTAAGTTTCCAGTACGGCAGGCAATGGCAGCGGAGAAGAGGATTGGCCGATGTGTAAATATTTAAAAAATAAATGCATATTCGAACTCCATTTATTTTGATCTTCGGCAATTAAATAGGTCGGCATGCGGGCAAGCGGCGCTTCAAGCGCGTGGATTTGTATTTGCGGATAAAAATGCGATTGCTGCACATATTTCAGCGGCAAAATAGCAATGCCGACATCTAAGCTGACACAGCTGACAATGCCATCCAGACTGCCCATTTCAAGAATATTGGCTGCGGGGAGCTGCTGGATAGAGAGGTAATGATCAATGGCTTTCCTGTAGCTGCAGCCTTGCTTGAAACTGATGAATTTTTTATGGCTTAAATATTCTGGGGATAAGGGATTTGGCGAACCTTTCGCAGTAATCAGCACCAGTTCTTCCGTCCAGACATGAAAATTAAACAAACCTGGAATTGGAGCATGATTGGCGATAAAAGCGCAATCGAGCTGTCCAGCCTGAACTGAATCAATCAGCTCACGCGTTGGGCCGGTGGTTAAGGTATAAGGAAATTGCAGATCCTGTTTTTGCAGATTTTGGAAAAGCGCCGGCAAGCGAATTGCGGCGGTGGTTTCCATGCTGCCAATTTCTAAAGGAAGGTTCGAATCTGAACTTGAATGATTGAATTGATTGAGAACCTCCTGATGAAGCTGCAGCATTTGTTCTGCAGCGCACAAAAGCTGCATGCCGGCACGTGTCGGACGGATGGGGTGCTGCCGATGCAAAAGCTCAGCCTGCAGCTCCGTTTCAAGCTTCTTGATATGCGCAGTGACATTGGACTGAACAGTATGCAGATGCTGGGCAGCAGCGGAAAAACTCTGCAGGTTGATGACAGCAGTAAATATTTCCAAAGACTTAATTTGCATTATTATCTCTTTTTAAGATAGTAGGTATCTCTTTAAATCATTATACATGATAGCTCGCGGCTGTTTTAATTTCACTGCATTTAACGGCAGAGGAGCGTGTTATGGATCATGTTTTTAGTGCGGGCAAGTTATTGTTGATTTTGTTTTTTTCAGCAGCTTGCGCCAGCGGGCTGTCGCATGTGGATACGCTGATTTTAGGGGGAGCAGCACAGGAGAATTTACATCAGCATATGGATTAGGCCTTTAAAAAACTGCAGTTTTTTGCCTGTAGGCTGAATGCATGGCTTGATCAATTATTTGAGGCTAAGGCTTGAATTTTTTATAAAACAGCGCAATATATGCACTGCATGCGTCAGATGTGCAAGCTAAAAAAACAGGTGGAAAAATGGCAAAGAGAAAAGCTGCGCCAGAGGTTGTGATCAACAACTTTGTGGCGAAACATATGCATGAGGTCAATAAAAGCCAAGTGTTTGTAGACCGGAAGAAAAATGCAAAACGCGGCTACAGCAAGCACAAAAAAGGGGGATATTCCAATGAGTATCTCCCTTTTTTAATGGCCGCTTAACAGCAGATACAGTTATCTTTTATTTGAAAACAAGTCACTTAAAAGTTTCGCTAAATCTTCTTTTCTTAAAGGTGCGGCTGCAGTTTTTCTCTGCGCGCTTTCATTTCTATGATGCACTGCCTTTTCAAGTTTCTTAGCCCTTTGCCTGAATAAATCTGGCGTAGCCTGCGCTGTATGCCGCTTTGCAAGATTGGCTGCCAGTACGGATGGATCATCTTTGCCTAAGCGCCGCTGCTGAATGCGGGTGATTTCAATGCCTAAAAGCGCTGGAACCGATGCCCGTACAGGGCCATGGCTGAAGCTTTGCACCGCCGCTGCTTTGGCTGAACGCGCTGATGTCTGCGGTTTTAATTTGAATTGTTTAAACGGCTTCGCGCTGATTACAAAGATGATCCCTGCAAAGACAAGGAACAGAATAAAATCCATACGCACCTCATCAAGGGCAGTGGCGTACAGCGCATGGCATGCACTGCGATGGATACCGCTCCGTCTTTTTTAATTCGGCTGAAGCGGTATGGCTAGAATGCTCTTTGAACGCTGAAATTAAGCGCTCACAATACGGGTTGACGCTTTTACCATGTCACCCAGACCATGGGTCTTAAAGTAATATTCCATCCAGCTTTTCACCATCAGCGGATTGCTCATTTTCAGCACACGCTCCAGCTGTTCTTGCGCTTCAGTCATAGGGACATGGCAAATGGCTTTACGGACGCGCAAAATATTACTTGAACTCATCGACAGGGTATTGAAGCCCATGGCCATCAGCAATACTGCAGACAGCGGATCGCCTGCCATTTCTCCGCAAATGCTGATCGGCTTGTCGTATTTGTGGCATTCCTGCACCAAACGTGTCAGAGCGCGCAAAACAGCGGGGTGCAGGTGTGAATAGACGTTGGCTACACGCGGATTGTTGCGGTCAACCGCCAGAAGATATTGGGTTAAATCGTTAGAGCCGACCGAGAAAAAATCCACCAGCTCAGAAAATTCTTCAATCTGCAGCAGCACGCTGGGCACTTCGACCATAATGCCGATTTTCGGTTTGGTGATTTTGACCTGCTCTTCTTCCTGAACGGCTTGCCAGTCACGGTCCAGCAAATACAGCGCTTCTTCCACTTCGCTGACACTGGTGACCATAGGCAGCAGAATATGCAAATTGTTCAGGCCTATGCTGGCTTTGAGCATGGCGCGGATTTGCGAAGAAAAAATTTCAGGGTGATCCAGTGTAAAGCGGATGCCGCGCCAGCCCAGCGCTGAGTTTTCTTCTTCAATCGAAAAATACGGCAAGTCTTTGTCAGCGCCAATATCCAGCGTACGCATGACCACGGGCTTGTTGGCAAAGTGGCTCAGCTGCTGGCGGTAAATCAGGCGCTGCTCTTCTTCGCCTGGGAAACGGTCGCGCAGCATGAATGGAATTTCAGAACGGTACAGGCCAACCCCTTTGGCGCCGCGCTGCACGCCGCGGACTACATCAATCATTAAACCGGTATTCACATACAGCTTGACTGCAACGCCGTCAGGCGTAATGGCGTCTTTGGTTTCGTACTGCTTTAAGTCTTTAGCGAGCAGTTCTTCTTCTTTTTGAATTTCTTTATAGCGGGTCCGCAGGCGGCGCGGCGGGTTAATGAAAACCCGGCCTTGATGCGCATCCACGATCATCTCGACATCATCAAGGCTGTTGATTGGCAACTCTGTGACACCGACAACGGTTGGAATGCCAAGCGCCCGCGCCACAATCACCATATGCGAGTTCATTGCGCCTTCAGTGGTGACAATGGCGGCAATTTTGTCGACAGGCAATTCTACCAGTGCCGCTGTGGAAATTTCATCGCCAATTAAAATGCTTTCATTGGTGATTTCACGGTGGCTGGCATCGGCTTCCTGCAAGGAAGCTAAAATACGGCGCCCTAAATCTTTCAGGTCAGACACGCGCTCACGCAGATAGTCATCTTCCATTTGGGCAAACAGCGCAATGTGCTTGTCGATGACGTTGCGTACAGCGCCTTGCGCCCAGTTGCCGTCACGGATTTCAGCCTTGATTTCTGCAGGCAGGGCGTTTTCATCCAGCATGCGCAAGAACACGCTGAATAAAGCGCGTTCTTCTGCCATTAAGGCATCCTGCATTTTGTCATCCAGCGACTGAATTTCCAGACGCACTGAATTGAGGGCGTTGTCCAGCAGCTCCAGTTCTTCACTGATGTCATCCGCTTCGCGGTCCGGCACAGCGGCTAAGTCGGCTGGCGGGTAGAGAATTACGGCGCGGCCGAGCGCAATGCCGCCAGAACCGGAAACCCCTTGGAAAGTTTTATAGGCGGGTAAATTATTCGGCTTGCGGAATACATCAATATTGCCGACGGCATGCGCATGCGCAATGACGCCTGACAGCTGCGCGCAGAGGGTGACCAAAAAGGATTCGGCCGCTTCGCTGAAATCCTGCGACTCTTTATTCTGCACCACCAAAACGCCCATGACTTTGCGGCGGTACATGACTGGAACACCAAGAAAAGAGTTGTAAATTTCTTCCCCGGTTTCCGGCAGGTACATAAAGCGTTCATGTTTCGGTGCATTGTCTAAATTGACGATTTCTTCCCGCTGCCCGACGAGGCCGACTAAGCCTTCGCTGGTATGCAGGGACACATTACCGACCGATTCAGCATTCAGGCCTTTTGAGGCCATGAGCAGATAACGGTGATTGCGTTCATCCAGCAGATAAATGGAGCAGACATCGACATGCATGGCCTCTGCAACCTGCTTGACCATGATGTCTAAAGATTCATGCAGGCTGGTGGACGCATTAATCTCTTGGACAATGCGCCTTAAGGTATCCAGCTGCATATTCGACATCGGGCCTGCTCCTAAAAAATGTTCCGCTTAATATCACTTAATTTATAACAAGAGTTATCTTAAAAATCTGCATCTTTCTGTGATTTTTAAGGTTTTTGCGGCAACTGTCCGCACAGCTCCACCATCGCTTTGCGGTACACATCGCGTTTAAAGTTCACGACCTGACCCAGCGGATACCAATAGCTTACCCACTGCCACTGGTCAAATTCAGGCGGATCGGCTAAATCCAGCTGAATATGCTGTACCGAAGCGGTCAGCTTCAGCAAAAACCACTTCTGCTTTTGACCAATACATACGGGGTCTGAATCTGGGCGTATATATCGATTTGGCAAACGGTAGCGCAGCCAACCTTTAGTTTGCGCGATAATCTGGACGTGTTCGGGCAATAAGCCAACTTCTTCTCTCAGTTCACGGAAAAGTGCCTGTTCGGGGGTTTCACCATACTGAATACCTCCTTGCGGAAATTGCCATGCATTGTGACCAATGCGTTTTGCCCATAAAACTTGACCGGATTCGTTTGCCAAAATGATCCCGACATTGGGTCGGAAACCTTCTGAGTCGATCATTTGGCTACCTAAATATTGTGTAATTTATAACTTTGCGTCCGGGGATTGTTATTTCTGCATCCAACTCGGATAAAGCAAAGTGTAAATAATGTTAAAATTGCTATGATCTTAACGAATTTCTATCGACTAGCGGAGATAGATTTACAAATTTTTTCTTAAATTTAAGCTTTTACGAGAATTTTCATGAAATTGGCGCTGTTTGATTTAGACCACACCTTATTAAATACAGATTCTGACCATTCGTGGGGGGAGTTCTTGGTCAATGAAGGCTTGGTGGATCCGATTCGGCACCGCGCCATGAACGATAAATTTTATGAAGACTACAAAGCCGGCCAGCTGGATCCGATTGCCTACAACGAATTTGTTTTTGAATTTCTGACCCAGCATGACAATGCTTATTTAACTGAATTGCATGAGCAATTCATGCAAAAAGTGATCCGCCCGAAAATGCGCCCTGAAGGCTTTAAGGCCATTCAGCGCCATAAAGATGCCGGCCATGCTTTGGTGGGCATTACCGCAACTTCAGATTTTATTACTGCACCGATTTTCCGTGAATTCGGCATTACAGAAATTATTGCCACCAATGCGGAAGTCGCGGATGGAAAATATACGGGTAAAGTGATCAATATTCCCTGCTATCAAAAAGGCAAGCTGGCGCGTCTGGATCAATGGCTGGAAGGGCGTGAAGTGGCTGAATCTTGGGCATATTCAGATTCAATCAATGACCGCTTCTTGCTGGAATATGCCGATCATGCCGTTGCTGTGAATCCTGATGAGCGTTTAGAAGCGCTGGCCAAAGAACAGGGCTGGGCAATTCAGGACTGGTCAATTTAGCTTTTGC
Source organism: Acinetobacter pragensis (assembly GCF_001605895.1). Lineage (GTDB taxonomy): Bacteria > Pseudomonadota > Gammaproteobacteria > Pseudomonadales > Moraxellaceae > Acinetobacter > Acinetobacter pragensis. The sequence continues at coordinate 99,114 of NZ_LUAW01000012.1, read as the reverse complement.
CGCCTTAGCTGCGCTGTAGAACACTAGGATGCGGCATTTCAGGATGCTGCTTTAACATGAAAATACTCCAAGATTAAATTGCAGATGACGAGTGAATTATTAGCCTCAGAACGTTCTCAGGCGGAATTATTAGAGATATTTATGGGCCCGCGCGCGCGGTCTTATTTAAATCTTGCGCAGGGACGAACCGCGGCTTTCAGCTGGGCGGGCTTGATCTTCGGCATTTATTGGCTGCTGTACCGGAAAATGTATGCGTACTTTTTCTTAACACTGGCTTGCGGGCTTTTTCTTGGGCTGATTTCACAGATTATTGGCTTGGAGCCGCAATATGCGCTTGGTCTGGGACTGATTCCCAACCTTGTTCTGGGCTGCATAGGCAAGCGTCTGTATGCTGAATTTGCCGCGGATAAAGTAAAAGCCTATCGGAAAAATACGCAGTACAAAGCAAGCATCTTTGCCGAAGCTGGAGGCACAGCGCTGAGTATGCCGCTGCTGTGGCTCTTTACTCAGATTGGTTTGGTGATGATGCTGACGACGCCTTTCTTGAAATATTAAGCGTCAATTTGGGGAATTGAGTACCGGGTACATCCATGTTATATCCTTAGAGAGAAAATAATTGCCAAGCAATCATGAATAATCAATAAGGAGAAAAAGCAATGAGTGTACGTCCAAGAATGACCAATCTTTTTGAGCAGCTGGGTTTAGATTCAAGCGAAGAAGCGATTGAGCTGTTTATTGCGACTCATCAGCTGAACGCGAAAACTAAAATTACTGAAGCCGATTATTGGACAGAAGGGCAGCGTCAATTTTTAGCGGAAAAAATAAAATCGGACGGCAGTTGGGCAATTATTGTGGATCAGCTGAATGAGTCTTTGCATGAAGACTCAGTAGAAAAATAGCCAGGCATAGCAGGGACAGCCTGCAGCCGATGCGGGAAGCTTTAACTCTCAGCATTAAAAAACTGCCAGTTGGGCGGTTTTTTAATGCTGTTTTTCAGACAGGATGGGTTTTATGGAAGCTGCTTCATGATATGGACCAGCGCTTCGGCTGCTTTGGACTGGGTGCGTCCCGGATGCCAAACCATGCCCAGCTGCCGGTTCATGTCTAAATTGATATCCAGCTGCTGCAGATCCTGATTCAAGAGGGTTTTGGGCAGCACAGACCAGCCAAGGCCAATTGAAACCAGCATGCGGATAGATTCCAGCGGGTTATTGCTCATAGTGACTTTAGGCTTTACACCCTGTTTTTCAAATTCCGCCAAAGTAATTTGGCTGGTATAGGTCTGCGATGCAGGCAGCAGGCTTGGATACTGGATGAGATCTTCTAAGCTCAAATTCTGCTGCTGCGCTAAAGGGTGAAAAGGCGCCGCCACAAATACCAGCGGGTCATTCCAAATGTTGACATAGCTCAGGCGGGCATCCAGCTGCGGCGGAAGGGTAAGAAAGGCCAGTTCTAGATCGCCAGCAAGCACTTGTTCATGCGCCTGCTCTGAATCAACAAAATGAACATCCAGCGTGACATCAGGATAATGCTGCACATAGTTGCGCAAATGGCTGGGCAAATGGTGCAGGCCAATATGGTGGCTGGTGCCGACTTTGAGCTTGCCTTGCACTTGCCCTTGCTCATGGCTGAGGGTGTTGTGAATATCGCCCAGCTCATTGAGCCAGTTTTTGACTTTAGGCAGCAGGGAATGCGCAGCATGTGTCGCCTGAACACCGCGTCCGGCGGATTCAAACAGCTTCACGCCGAAATATTCTTCTAGGCTGTGTATGCGCTTGGTGACTGCAGGCTGGGTAATAAAAAGCTGATCAGCGGCCAGAGAAATAGATCCTGTTTCCATGACTTTAACAAAGGCTTCAAAGGCGGCGAGATTCATCTTAAATTACCTATAAAGATTTTTTATGCTAATTTTATTATTTAGAAATTTTAAGAATTAATCAAAGGAAAAGTTGTATCTATTGATTTAAATATAAGCATTTATAAAAAAGTCATGCATGCAGAGGCAGGCGGCTGATGCTGGCGGGTAGAAGAACAGAATAATATCAAGATAAAAAGCGGAATGACTTTATCAACAGGAGAGGTTGCGGTATCCGGTTGAAAATCACTCAGTTTGGCGATGTATTGACTTGATGATGCATTGCATTGGCCTGTACTGGATAGAGCGGTTTTTTGCGCCGGAAAAGCAAAACCGCCTGAGGGCGGCTTGAGAGGAATTTTGGCAAACAATCCGGCAGAGATGTCTTGATTTTACTGCGCCGATTTCTTTTCCCAGAATTTTTCATGAAAGAAGAATGCTACGGCCTGAACCGTCGGTTCCAGCAAGCTTAAAGCAATCGCCATTGCTAAACTGCCTGTTACAAAGTAGCCCACCAACATAGCCACCGTGATGTGCATAATGTAATAACTGAAAGTCTTTTTTAAGGTTTTCTGGTTGCAGTCTACAAACTTTTGGATGTTAGCCATGGGGGATTCCTCGATCTTTGCTTTTGAATATTTTTAAATAATAATCATTATCATTTAAAATGTAAAAGCGGATTTTATTTTATTTAATATCGTTTTTACAGATGATAAATTAAAAGCTCTTGATGAAGGGGGAAGGGTGTCAATGAGGAATACTTTTCCCATAGGGTGAATGCAATGGATATTAAGCATATAAAAAATCTTCTGGATATTTTTGAAGGCACAGTCGAACGCCGCTGTGCAATCTATGAGATTGCCGATGATGAAGATGACGAAAACAGAGCCGCCGCCGAATGCGGTGCAGCCAAAGCGGAACTGATTCGCGCTATTGAACAGCTGGTGCAGCACAAGGAAGATTCATCGGCTTAGGGCATAGGCCTTATATTCGGATGCAAATCCGCAGGCAGGCCGCGCCTTTCAAGTGCTTAGCTACAGAAACTCAATCTTCTGGCGCTTGATCGGGTGTTTGCAAACAGATACATCGCTTAGCGCTTTGCGGGAGAAATGCGGCTGCTTATTTATACTTGAGCTTGGTGATTGCCATGATTGCAAGGAATGACTGAACTGTGCGTTTGCAAGGCTGCAATGAATAAAGGCCTGTTGCGTGATCAGGTTGGTTAATCAATCTGTTGGATTGGCTTGTGTATAGCATCGCTATCTTCGCCGCATCCGGTCTTAACGTACCGCTTCATATTGAATTCTGGCTTCATTAATCCTTTGATTTGATCACTAAATTGACAGCATAAAAGCGGGTTCTGCAGACTTAGAAAATAATTCCTAAAAGTTTTTGAACTAATAAAAATGATAAATTAGATTTATGTGAATACGTGGTTATAATCAATTTAATGACAGAATTACCCAGTCCAGTGGAGCATATCGACATGGCAGGCGAGACCCAAAAAGTAAAAACACAATCTGCAAAAACTTTGTATGACAAATTGTGGGACGATCACTTGGTAAAACAGCGTGATGACGGTTCCAGCCTGCTTTATATCGACCGTCACTTATTGCATGAAGTGACATCTCCGCAAGCGTTTGAGGGCTTGCAGCTTGCCGGGCGCAAGCCTTGGCGTTTAAGCGCGAATGTGGCGACACCGGACCATAATGTGCCAACGTCTAAAAAAGAACGTTCTGAAGGCATTGCCGGCATTGAAGATGATACTTCACGCATTCAAGTGCAAACCTTGGATGATAACTGTAAAACTTTTCATGTTGTTCAGTTTGACATCAATGATGTCCGTCAAGGGATCGCGCATGTGGTGGGCCCTGAACAGGGTTTGACTTTACCGGGCATGACGGTTGTCTGCGGTGACTCGCATACGGCAACGCATGGCGCATTTGGCTGCTTGGCGCATGGTATCGGAACATCTGAAGTTGAGCATGTCTTGGCAACCCAGTGCTTGGTTCAAAAGAAAATGAAAAACATGCTGGTGCGTGTTGACGGTAAATTGGGCCAAGGCGTGACGTCTAAAGACGTAGTGTTGGCTATTATCGGTAAAATTGGCACGGCTGGCGGCACAGGGCATGCCATTGAATTTGGCGGTCAGGTATTCCGTGATATGTCGATTGAAGGCCGCATGACGGTATGCAATATGGCAATTGAAGGCGGCGCCCGTGTCGGCATGGTCGCTGTTGATGAAAAAACCATTGAATATGTGAAAGGCCGTCCTTACGCGCCAAAAGGCGAACAGTGGGATGCCGCGGTTGAATATTGGAATACCTTGCATTCAGATGATGATGCGCATTTTGATACGGTCGTGGTCTTGCAGGGTGAAGAGATTGAACCGCAAGTGTCTTGGGGAACCTCTCCTGAAATGGTGATTCCGGTGTCTCAGGCAGTGCCGACGTTAGAACAGGCCAAAGATGATGTACAGCGCAATGACTGGACACGCGCTTATCAATATATGGGCTTAACTGCGGGTCAGGCCTTGGCGGATATTCAATTGGACCGCGTATTCATCGGTTCTTGCACCAACTCGCGCATTGAAGACATCCGTGCGGCAGCTGAAGTGGCTAGAGGCAAAAAAGTTGCAGGCTCGATCAAGCAAGCGATGGTCGTTCCGGGTTCGGGCTTGGTAAAAGCGCAGGCTGAAGCTGAAGGTTTGGATAAAATCTTAATCGAAGCCGGTTTTGAATGGCGTGAACCGGGCTGCTCAATGTGCTTGGCCATGAATGCGGATAAATTGCAGCCGGGTGAGCATTGCGCTTCAACATCTAACCGCAACTTTGAAGGCCGTCAGGGCAATGGCGGCCGGACGCACTTGGTGAGCCCAGCCATGGCGGCGGCGGCGGCAATTGCCGGTCACTTTGTTGATGTACGTACGTTCTAGTTTAAACCCTCATCCTAGCCTTCTCCCAGCGGGAGAAGGAGCCCCCTCTCATTTTAGGAGAGGGTTAGGGAGAGGTTACGGATTTATTGGGAAATAAACATGAAAAAATATACCGTTGAACAAGGTATCGTTGCACCATTAGACCGTGCCAATGTCGATACAGATTTGATCATTCCGAAACAGTTTTTGAAATCCATTAAACGTACGGGTTTTGGCGACAACTTATTTGATGAATTGCGCTATTTAGATGAAGGCTATTTAGGTCAGGATATTTCAAAGCGTCCCAAAAATCCTGATTTTGTCTTGAATCAGGCACGCTATCAAGGCGCCTCAATTTTAATTTCGCGCGCAAATTTCGGCTGCGGCTCAAGCCGTGAACATGCGCCGTGGGCATTGGAAGAATATGGCTTCCGTACGGTAATTGCGCCGAGCTATGCAGATATTTTCTTTAATAACAGCTTTAAAAACGGCATGCTGCCGGTTATTTTGCCGGAAGAAATTGTCGATCAGTTATTTAAAGAATGCGCCGCAGCGGAAGGCTATCAGCTGGCAATTGATTTGGAAGCGCAAGAAGTGCGTACACCAAGCGGTGAAGCGTTTAAATTTGAAGTCGATCCGTTCCGTAAGCATTGCCTGTTGAACGGTTTGGATGACATTGGCTTAACGTTGCAGGCCGCGGATGATATCCGCGCATATGAAGAAAAAACGCAAAAGTCCCGCCCTTGGGTTTTTGCAGAAATTAAAGGCTAAGCATTCGCCGCATTGGGCTATAGTCATGCCGATGAAGACTTGTTAATATCAGTGAATAATTATAGTCACATATTGCCAGATTTTGTCAGGTTGGATTCGGGTCATGAATAAGCTTTTTGGACGACTTGCTTTGCTCGGGGCTTTTGCTGCTGCATTGACAGCATGTCAAAGTATAAATACTGCACAATTGAAGAATGTGAAGGAAACTGAAAGCACAAAGAATAATGCACTGATTTATTGTGCAGGAACAGATGATTGCGAATTTGAACGGTATGATCAAATCCGTATTTTAGATGCGGCCAATCAGCGTTTGCAGAAATCTGCGGTGAAATCCGGCATCTTGCGCATGCGGACGAAATCATTGCAGGATCCGAATGCACTGTATCTTTCAGTACCGGCTGGGCAGCATGAAGTGGTGATCCGTTTTTATCCTATTTCAAAAGATAAGGCAGAACAGCTGCATGTGATTCACAAATTTAATGCCGGCCAGCGCTATACCTTCAAAATGTACCGAAACCGCATCAAGCAGCAAGGCAGCTTGCTGAATGTTTCCGCACCCGATCCGCTCTGTGTGGATTTGAAGCAGGAACATAAAACTATTCGACGTTTCTGCAAACCGTACAATGTCTTGAATGGGCTGGGCGAGTTTGTAGAAAAAAAATTGTAAAAAACTTTGTTGGTTAAGACAACTGACTTCATAAATGGAACCCTTCATGTCAAAACAAATCTTGATTTTAGCCGGTGACGGCATTGGCCCTGAAATTGTAAAAGCTGCTGAGCAGGTGCTGACTCGCGTCAATGAGAAATTCAATTTAGATTTGGCTTGGGAGCAAGGCTTATTGGGCGGCGCAGCCATTGATGCACATGGTTCGCCCTATCCGGAAGTTACGTCTGAGCAGGCGAAAAAAGCTGATGCTATTTTGCTTGGCGCGGTGGGCGGTCCAAAATGGGATACCATTGAGCGCTCAATCCGCCCAGAGCGCGGTTTGCTGAAATTGCGCAGTGAACTGAATCTGTTTGCAAACTTGCGTCCAGCCATTCTATATCCGCAACTGGCCGATGCTTCAAGCTTAAAGCCTGAAATTGTTGCTGGCTTGGATATTTTGATTGTACGTGAATTGACTGGCGGTATTTACTTTGGCCAGCCTCGCGGTATCCGTGAGCTGGAAAACGGCGAAAAGCAAGGTTTCAACACTGACGTTTATGCAGAGTCTGAAATCAAGCGCATTGCCAAAGTGGCTTTTGAAATGGCGAATCTGCGCGGCGGCAAGGTCTGTTCAGTCGACAAAGCCAACGTTCTTGAAGTGACTGAGCTGTGGAAGCAGACGGTTACTGCGCTAAAAGAAGAAAAATACCCTGAAATCAATTTGTCACACATGTATGTGGACAATGCTGCCATGCAGTTGGTGCGTGCGCCGAAACAGTTTGATGTCATTGTAACGGGCAACTTGTTCGGCGACATTCTGTCTGACGAAGCCGCTATGCTGACAGGTTCGATCGGCATGCTTCCTTCTGCGTCACTGGATGAAAACGGCAAAGGCATGTATGAGCCGTGCCATGGCTCAGCGCCGGATATCGCCGGTCAAAACTTGGCGAACCCATTAGCAACCATTCTTTCTGTTGCGATGATGCTGCGCTATACCTTCCGGGCAGAAGAAGCGGCTAAAGCGATTGAAGATGCAGTCGGCAATGTCTTGGATCAGGGCTTACGTACAGCAGACATCATGTCAGAGGGTATGAGCAAAGTGGGTACAGTCGAAATGGGTCAGGCGGTAGTTGCCGCGTTGAACTAAGTTCAGCTGGACATAAAAAAACGCAGCCAAAGGCTGCGTTTTTTTATGTTTGCACATCAATTAAAAGTTGCGCGCTAACAGGTGCGTCCAGTTAAACGGACTGCTGTCGCAATATTATCTTTTAAGCGGAATTGAATGAGGCATGTCAAATTCACATCATAGCGCGAGTTTCCAGTTGGAATCGGCACAGCTGAACCGCCGCCTAAGCCCATTGCAGGATTGTCCGCCATCGGTAATGGAATGCTGATAGGGCGCGCTACGCGGTAGCTGAGGTAATCAGGGCTGAGTTCAGCAGGATAAGCATACTGATAGCCTATTTTGCTTAGATTTAGCTGTGATTGAATGGTCTGGCTGGATTTGCCGATAAAAGATTCTAAATAGCGTTCACGCTCAGCTATAGAGCTTGTGGGTGTAGTTGTGCAGCCAGCCAATGCCATGATGCTGAGCATGCATACAAAACCCCAATTAAGGCTGAAATGAACTGGGCTTAATTTCATGGGCGAGTTCCTCACGAAATAAATCCAGTTTAGTCAGATATTCATTTGTAACACTGTAGTCATTTGATACACGGTAAAGCCAATATGATCAATTCAATATTTTAAATGCCGTTGGTTTAACAGGCCTTGCCAGCATATTCAATCGATTCAACCGTGATCATCACGGAGTATGAAATCGATTTGGCATTTCATCTGAATATTCAGATTACCTTTGGATTGCATGGAATTAGGCGCACCCATTGCGATACTTGTACCTAAATTGGGTGTTCCCATTGGGATGGGCATATTGCGTAAAATGGTGTAGCTGAGCTTTCCTTGCGTTTCTACCGGGATGCCCGAAACTTTATAGCCGAACTGATCTAAATTGAGCTGTTGTCTAACGTGATCTGCTGATTGTCCGACATAGTGCTGCAGCGATTGGTTGAGTTTATTTTGACTGGTGGCGGCACAGGCAAGACAAAGCATTGGAACTACTAAAATTAGGGCTTTTATACTGTTAAATTTCATTATTATTTAGTCTTTAATACATTGAATTTTTATAATTTTAAAATGTTAAAGAAAGCAGATTTAGAGTCAAATTTTCATGATTCTATGAGGCCGGATATAAAAAAAGCCACAGATTTGTGGCTTTTCCGCTTTCGCTAAAACTTAACGCGCACGGTAAGTGATACGACCTTTCGTTAAGTCGTAAGGTGTCATTTCAACCTTTACACTGTCGCCAGTCAAAATACGGATATAGTGTTTACGCATTTTACCAGAGATGTGAGCAATCACTTCATGACCGTTTTCTAAACGTACACGGAACATAGTATTAGGAAGCGTCTCGGTGACAACGCCTTCGAACTCGATGAGTTCCTCTTTATTGGCCATAGCCTACCTGAATGAATAAATTGGAAAGGCGCAAATTATAGTCAATTTTTTTGCTAAAAACAAGATGAAATGGGCGTCAGAATAATCATCTGCCAGTTAATTAGGCGAACTTGGACGTTAAAAATTTTCTACAAAAAAGTACTTAAGCATGTTGTCAGTTCGGTCAATCGCAGTTAATCTAATTTGAGTCTTTTCGGGTAAAAATTAAGTACATACAAGGAAGGTTTTTGAGTGAGTCAGCTAACCGATGCATCCGTAGTACTGCGATTGGGTTACCAGGCGATTCGTCGAGCTGGTTTGCCAACAGAAGAAATATTAACAAAAGCCGGTGTTGCCTTGGGACAGGTCGAAGCCAATGACCGTACACCTTTAAATGCGCAATATGCGTTTTGGGTTGCGGCTGAAGAAGTCAGCAAAGATCCGGATATCGGCTTGCATTTGGGTGAAAACCTGCCGCTTTACCGCGGACAGGTCATTGAGCATTTATTTGTTTCATCTGATAATTTTGGCGAAGGGCTAAAACGCGCTTTGGCCTATCAGCGTTTGATCAGTGACGCCTTCCATGCCAAATTGGTGGTTGAAGATGACCGCTGCTATCTGAGCAACGGTGTGCAGCCGTGGGCCGAAAATTTGGTGAATCGCCATTTTTCGGAATGCGCCATGTCAGGCGTGCTGCGCTTTTTTAAATTCATTACTGAAGGGCGTTTTCAGCCGATTTATATTGACTTTAACTTCAGTCAGGGCGCGCCGGATGACGAGTATTTCCGCATATATGAATGCCCTGTAAGCTTGGGGCAGAAAGAAACGCGGCTGTATTTTGATCCCAGCATCTTAGAATATCCGCTGTGGCAGGCAGAGCCGGAGCTGCTGCAGCTGCATGAACAGCTGGCCATTGAGAAATTGCAGGAGCTGGCGCGTTATGATTTGGTCGGTGAGGTGCGCCGCGCGATTGGCTCCACGCTGGAAAGCGGTGAAACCACGCTGGAAACAGTGGCGGCTCAGCTGAATATTACGCCACGCCGCCTACGCACGCAGCTGTCGGAAGCCAATACCAGTTTTCAGCAAATTCTTTCTGACTATCGTTGCCGTTTAGCGAAAAAGCTTTTAGCCAATACAGCGGAAAGTGTTGAACGCATTGTCTATTTAACTGGATTTTCTGAACCTAGCACCTTTTACCGTGCATTCAAACGCTGGACCAATGAAACACCCGTTGAGTATAGGAAGCGGAAGCAGCGTTAGTTTTAATCCTCCCAACTTCCCTTCTTGCGCTACGGCCTAAAGCAATGCTTAAGTCTTGCTCAGGGAGGAATTCCCCCTCCTTTTAGGAGGGGTTAGGGGGAGGTAAATATAATTAAAATTGAATTATTCTGGCATATTCAGCCAATGCGGACCCAAAGGCATTTTGGGTAATTCGAACTGTTCCGGATAATCTGCATGAATAAAATATAGGCCATCCGGCGGAGCAGTCACTCCAGCCGCTTTGCGGTCTTCGGCAGCAAAAATTCTGTCAATTTGGTCAATTTCATACATGCCTTGGCCGATTTCCAGCAGGCATCCCATGATATTGCGCACCATATGATGCAAAAAACCGTCGGCCTGAATATCTAAGACCAAATAGCAGCCGTGGCGGATTAATCGGCAATGGCTGACATGGCGTACAGGCTGATTGGATTGGCAGGCGGCTGCGCGGAAGCTTTCGAAATTATGCGTGCCTTCAAACTTTTTCGCCGCTTCAATCATTTTATCCACATCCAGCGGATAGTAAGCATGCGTGACCTGCTTATGCAGCAAGGCTGGGCGCTGAGGGTTATTGTAGACGACATAGCGGTAGCGGCGCGCTTGCGCTTTAAACCGTGCATGAAAGTCACTTTCCATAGGTTTAATCCATTGGATCGCAATATCTTTCGGCAGAATGCTGTTGGCGCCCATCAGCCAGCCGCGGATTGGGCGGATAGCTTCTGTATCAAAATGCGCGACCATGTTGGTCGCATGCACGCCTGCATCGGTACGGCCGGCCCCATGCAGTATCACCGGTTCATTGGCAATTTTGCTTAGGACTTTTTCTAGAGTTTCCTGCACGCTCGGTACGCCGGGCTGCTGTGTTTGCCAGCCTTTGTACTGCATGCCGCAAAACTCTATACCAATTGCAAAACGCTGCATATTTACCTCAGTCATTCTAATCTTGCCAATGCAGATGCCATTGGTCTACAGCGTCGTATTGTAAATACATTTTTAAGGCTTTTGCATAAAGATCTGCATGGCTGTGGCAATTGCTGACCAGAAAATTTCCATCAGCAATCCATTGACTGATGGCGTAGCGCTGATCGATGCCGCCAAAAGGCACTTGCGTTGTAACAATTACGGCGCATCCGCGCTGCATCAGCTTTTGCAGGAGCAAGACAGCATCTGTGCTGACTGCAATATTGCCTGTGCCGAAGCCTTGTAAAATAAGAACATGGGGCGGCCGGTCAAAGATGGCTTGCAAATTGCTGCAGAGCAGTTCTGGCGCGATCGGCTGCATCATCAAGCTCATGCAGTTAAAATGGCGGGCTTTCTCGATATGCGTTTCATGCACAATCAGCGGTACCCATCCGGTATGCAGCTCATTCTCGGCGGATGTGCCGGCAAAAGCATTCAGTGCAGTGGTATGTATTTTTAAGGCTGAGGATGCATGAATCAGCTGATGATGAAAGGCCAAATATACACCAGCAGGCGCTTTGACTGCAGACTCCAGCGCAAAATTCAGGTTGTCGATGGCATCTGTAAATTCGCGGCTGTCGGTGCCTTGCACATTCAGTAAAGGATACTGGCTGCCCGTCAGGATGACATGCGCGGATTGCCCGATAAAGCGCGACAGCACCGCGCTGGCATAGCTCAGGGTATCTGTGCCATGGATAATGACAAAATGCTGATACTGCTGCAGCTGAAGATGCTGAATTTGCGCCAGCAGCTGCAGCCAGTCACTGGCAATGCAGGCGCTGCTGTCACGGATGACGGGTGCAGTAAAGCATTCAATTTCAAGATCAAGCGGCAGGACATGCAGAAGTTTAGGAATAAACTGTTCTGCCGGCATTGGGCTTAAGGGTTCACCCGTGCAGCCAAAGGTGCCGCCCATATAAATCAAGGCTATTTTTTTCATCATAAAAAAAGCAGTCGAGGATGACTGCTTTAGTTTAAATCGAAACGCTTTAAGATGCGATTTGATTCAGTAACAGATCTGCCTGCTGGCGCTGTGCGGTAGAAAATTCAGTTTCTTTTTCTGCCAGCAATTCGCGTGCCGCATCAAATGCGCCCAATTTAATATATTGCTGTGCAAGCTCAAGATTGATTTCAATTTCGCTGCTTGCGGCTAATTCCGGGAATGATTGAATCAGCGGATCGCTGCTGTCTGCGGGTACAGCCGCAGGTGAGCTGACATTGCTGATGTCAAAGTTGACGCCGGCGGAAGGCGCTGCAGCAGTCAGTGTGTCTGCAACTGCAGGTTCTGCTGCGGCAGGCTCCAATGAGCCAAGGTCAAAATTCAGCGCTGATGGAGCTTTTGGATCTTCGGCTGCTTCCGGTGTATCGAGCGAGAAAGAAAAATCTAAAGGCTGAATTTCTTCCTGAGCTGGCGCTTCAGGCACTGCTTTGCTTTCTGGAGATAGGTTTAAAGAAAAATCTAAGGGTTTGATTTCTTTATGTACTGGCGCCTCAGGTACAGCTTTAGATTCCGGTGCTGTTTCTTCGATGGAAAAAGAACCGAAATCGACCAAGGGCACAGCTTCTACAGCGGGTGCAGGCGTTTCCGCTTTAGGTGCGCTCTCAAAAGATAAGTTAAACTCCAGCGGCTTGATTTCTTCAGTTGCCGGTTGTGCGGGTTCAGTCGGTTTAGGCGCAGTGCTTGGAGCAAGCGTTTCAAAGCTCAGATCAGCTTTGGGCTCAGCTGCAGCCGAAGAGCCTGTCATTAATGCATCAAAATCAGCAGTATTCTGCACCTTAGCGGCAGGGGCAGGCTCTGCGCTAATTGTTGGACTGATAAACGCAATTGCTTCATCAGCATTGTGCTGAGATTTTTCAAATTCGGACTGTTTGGCTTCCGCCTGCGCTAAAATATCATCCAGCTCTAATGAACGTAAATGATTGAGCAATTGGCTGATTGCAAATTCATCTTTTTGCAGCACATGAATATCTAAAAGATACAAATACAGCTCATGCTGTGAATTGTCTTTTTTCAGCGCCTGATTAATTTGCGCTTCTGCAGAGAAAAAATTACGCTCTTGAATTAAGCTTTCAATTTTATTGCGTGTATCAGCCGTCAGCGGAGTGGTCTGCTTCTTTTCGACAACTGAATTTTGAACAGCTTGCGTTTTATTTGGGGCAACTTTAGCTGATGAGCTGGTTTTCTTGGCTTTGCTTTTTTGCGTTGCCGCGGTTGCATTAGATTTTTCAGAACCTTGAGCATCTTGGCGTTTTTTCAAGACCACCAAAACAATCAGCAAGATTATAAATGGAATCACATACAGCATGTTATTACCCCTTGAGGACAGAGCGTAGAGAAGGTGTGCTCATCCTTTTTAAATCGTCATATGTAACATTTTAGTTGATTGGCTTTTTCTCTGTCTGGCGCGCTTTCAGCTGCTGCTCAAGCTGTGCAAGACGAGTGTTTAATAATTGAATTCTATGATCCTTTTGATTTAGCGCCAATTCTAATTGGGTTACGTTTCTCTGTAATTTAACGGTTTTTTCACGAGATGTCATAACTTTTAATGATAACTCGTTCGAAGTTTGATTTTTTTCTGTGTTTCTATTTGCAGAAGCATGCGCCGAATCTTGCGTTTTCTCCGCGATCAGGCTCATTTCAGCTTCATTCAGGCGGTATTTGGTCTTGCCTGATTGAGTTGACGGCATTTGCTTCAAGGCCGCTGCAGAAATTTTCGGATGCTCTTTTGATGGCGCCGAGCCATTCAAATTTAATGCGGCGCCGCGCTTTAAGCGGTTGGAGTCACCCTGAATGAACGCGTGTTCATTGTTGGCTTTAATTTGCTTCATGACGTCGCCCACTGAACGGTTTTCCCCAGCGGCAATGCGCGCTGCAATTCCCCACAGCGACTCATTCGAACGGACCACATAGCTTTGTGTAGCGGCAGGTTGTACGGCTTTTGCTACAGATGCAGTTTCAGGCTGAGGTCTTGCCGCCTGAGGGGCTGGGGCTGCTGTCCGCTGAGCGGCTTGTTGAGCTGCAAATTTTTGCGCCAGCGGGTCGCTGGAAATTTGGTTTTTCTCAGTGGCTTCGGGTCTTGCTGCCGGCATATTTTTTGTGTTCAGCGGGGCAGGCGCTGCGGATGAAGCCGCGGCAGTGACCGGTGCAGGGATAGAAACAGCAGCAGGCGCAGAAATAGGCATAGATGCCGTCATTTTTTCTAAGCTTGGCGGTAAGGCTGCGCTGATCGCCAAAGGCGCTTCTTTGAGTTTGCCGGTAGCTTCTGTCTTTAATGCGGTGTATTGGGTGCTGACTGGCAGGTTCAGGGCAATGTCATTTTCATTGCTGATAATAATGGGCGCAAGGGTTCGTTCATTCCGCGCGGTATTGATTTGCTGGCTAAGCGGCATGCTGCGCTTGAGCGGTGTTTTTATCTGCTGCAGGCGGGATGATTCGCCTTCAGAAACTTTGACAATAATATTCAGCTCTGCATCAGTCAGCGGGCGAGAAGAGGTAATGGTAATCACCCCAGCGCCTGAGCTGTCTTTGCGGGTAAAGAAGTTTAAATGTCCAGGGGGCTGATGCCCCGCACCTATAGCGATGAGATCTTCTGCAGAGGCTAAGCCTGCGCGGATGGATGCATTCGGATCTGCATTGCGGAAATTGATTTCTGCATACAGAAGTTCCCCAGGCGCTGACTGAATTTGAATCGGGTCCAGCGTAATTGCATGAATGTTCTGCGACGCAATAATGGCTAAAATGGCAATCTTTAATTTGTTATATACATTCATCTTAATCTTTAGCTCAGGCGATGCCGCATAGCGAAAATGATAGATTAACGGCATGTTGAAGAATTGTAAAATATTTACAAGACTGCTACACAAAAAAGCCGATCAATTGAGATCGGCTTTTCATATTTCTAAATTATTTATATGCGCTTAAGCATGCAAATTTAGGCGTTCTTAAAGTCAATTAAGATGCGTAGCATGCGGCGAAGCGGTTCAGCTGCGCCCCAAAGCAACTGGTCGCCGACAGTGAATGCGCCCAGATATTCTTTACCCATATTCAGTTTGCGCAGACGGCCAACCGGAACAGATAACGTGCCTGTAACCGCCACTGGGGTCAGATCGGTCATAGACGCTTCGCGGGTATTCGGAACAACTTTTGACCAGTCATTGGCGCTTGCGATGATATCTTCGATTTCATCCAATGGAACGTCTTTGCGAAGTTTCAGCGTCAAGGCTTGTGAATGGCAGCGCATTGCGCCGATACGCACACAGTGGCCGTCAATTGGCACAATTTGCTGATTGCCTAAGATTTTGTTGGTTTCAACCTGGCCTTTCCATTCTTCTTTCGATTGACCGCTTTCCAGCTGTTTGTCGATATAAGGAATGAGTGAACCGGCTAAAGGCACGCCAAAGTTTGCAGACGGGAAACCTTCACTGCGCTGCAGCGCGGCAATTTTAGAGTCAATATCTAAGATTGGAGAACGCGGGTCATCCAGCAGATCTTTGGTATTGTTATATAAATAACCCATGCCGTTGATCAGCTCACGCATGTTTTGCGCGCCGGCGCCTGAAGCGGCCTGATAAGTCATTGAAGTTGCCCATTCCACCAAATTGTTTTGGAAGAGGCCGCCGAGACCCATCAGCATTAAAGACACAGTGCAGTTGCCGCCCACGAAAGTTTTCGTGCCTTTCACCAAACCGTCTTTAATCACGTTCATATTGACTGGATCAAGCACGATAATCGCTTCATCATCCATACGCAGGGTAGATGCGGCGTCAATCCAGTAGCCTTTCCAGCCTTCAGCTTTCAATTTAGGGAAAACGTCAGTCGTGTAGTCGCCGCCTTGGCAGGTAATAATGACATCCATTTGCTTCAGACTGTTAATGTCTGACGCATCCATAAGTGCTGGGGCGGTCTTGCCGCAAAACGCAGGCGCTTCACCGCCAGCATTACTGGTAGAAAAATAAAATGGCTCAAAATGAGCGAAATCATTTTCTTCAACCATACGTTGCATCAGGACAGAACCAACCATCCCGCGCCAACCGACCAGACCTACTTTCATGTCACTTTGCCTCGGTGCGTTAAAAAATAAAAAGGGGGTTCGAGTGTATCAAAAGAGCGTATAACTGCAAGCGCTGCAGAATGAAAACACCAATTATATTGTGCAATATATCTTGTTTATGTTACATGCAAAATTGATATAAATTTATGAATCAATAAAAAATTAAGAATATAAAACGGAGGCTGAAATGATTTGGATTGAGGTTTTAGCGCTGATTGCCGTTTGGCTGACATTTTGGTCGCTGATTCCACGGGATGAATGGTGGTTTCGCGGTGCAGATTTTCCACGGCTGCAAATTTTAGCTTTGGGCTTTATTGCATTTGCCTTGCTGCTGGTTTGGCCGCAGCCTTGGGATATGGTGCGTGAAGTTATTTTAGTCATGCTGATAGCCGCTTTGGCTTACCAATTAAAGATGGTGCTGCCGTATACATTTTTATGGAAAAAACAGGTCAAAAAAGTCAAAAATGAGCAGCTGAATCCTGAACGCCAGATTTCGTTAATTGTCTCGAATGTGCTGACACCGAATGATAAATATCATTTGCTGATTGCAGAAATTGAAAAATATCAGCCGGATTTGGTACTGACTTTGGAAACAGATCAAACTTGGCAAAATGCCTTGTCCGTTATCGAAAAAGACTATTTATACCGTGTGCCGGTGCCGCTGGATAATCTATACGGCATGCATTTGTACAGCCGCCTGCCGCTGCAGGAGACTGAAGTTAAATTTATTTTAAGCGATGAAATTCCTTCAATTCATACCACGGTCATGCTGCGTTCAGGAGAAGCGGTACAGCTGTATTGCCTGCATCCCAAGCCGCCCAGCCCAACAGAAGCCAAAGATTCAACTTTGCGTGATGCAGAACTGCTGATTGTCGGCGATCAGATCAAAGATTTAGATGAAAGTTGCATTGTTATGGGCGACCTGAATGATGTGGCCTGGTCGCGGACGACGCGCCTGTTTCAGCGGATCAGCGGGCTGCTTGACCCTCGGGTGGGGCGGCACTATGTAAATACTTTTCATGCGGACTACCCTTTATTGCGCTGGTCGCTGGATCATGTTTTTCACAGCACCGACTTTGCTTTGGTGAAGATGAAACGCTTGCGGCATATCGGTTCAGACCATTTCCCTGTCTATGTATCGCTTCAGACCGGAAGGGTTTTTGAGCAAATACAGGACGAGCTGGAGCAAACCGATGCCGATGAGCAGGAAGCGCAAGAGGCGATTCAGGAAGGCATTGAAAAAGCAGAGAAAGAGGAAAAAACAGTGACGGATGAAATTGCACAGGATTATAAAGGCGGCGGAAAGGCGCAATAGATCTTTAAGTGATTTTAAGAGAAAAGTGTAAGAAATGGCTTACATTGATTTCGGTTGATGGCGCATAGGCAAGCTTTAGAAAACCGCCTATTCTACATTCATCGGCAAATGGAACTGGGAATGGATTATCCCCTAAGGAAGACGACGCTGATGGCAATCATCATGGATATGATGCAGGAAAGGAAAGCCACCCGAAAAGAATAACAAGACTTGTGAAAGCACAACCTCATCAACCCGAGTTTTGCAGGATGCAGAACTCGGGTTTGGTCTATCTGCAGGCTGCGTTTTTTATTTTGCATTTGGCACTATTCAATTTAGAGTATGCGCAGAACAATGAAAGAAA
The DNA here is from genome assembly GCF_001605895.1 of Acinetobacter pragensis. Taxonomy (GTDB): domain Bacteria; phylum Pseudomonadota; class Gammaproteobacteria; order Pseudomonadales; family Moraxellaceae; genus Acinetobacter; species Acinetobacter pragensis. The sequence goes on along the minus strand of NZ_LUAW01000012.1, from coordinate 81,506 downwards.
AAAATAAGAGAGTTTTATGAACACCTCCATACTGTATGAATGGCGCAGCGCCGTTCTTCAATCGGCGCATTTGTCCCATGATGCTTGGCTGATTTATACAGGGCTGCTGGTTTATTTGCTTGCAGCTTTGATTCATCAGCGGCAATTGAAATCCAATTATGCGATTTGGTCTGTGGTCATTGTCGCTTTAGCTGTAGAGCTGTTCGGCGCGCGCCATGACATTTTTGATAAAGGCTATTGGCGGATTGGCGCCAGCCTGCGCGATATTGTGAATATGGTTTTACTGCCTTTGATTCTATGGCTGAGTGTAAAATACCGGGTATGGAAGGGATGATGCAAAGCGCGGATGCAATGACGGCCGTGGAAATATTGCTGCAGGATCATCCCAGCGAAGCTTTAGATATCAGTATTTATCGAGCGAATGGCTCATTAGCGCAAAAGCCAATTCGGCCGGTGGATTTCTTGCATTCTTTACATAGTTGAGCCGCATAGTCGAGCCACAGCAAGATACTAGAAACTTTTCATTGCTTGGGAAAATGCAATTTCAGCTGGATATTGAGCTGTATGTCCTCCACATTAGCTGGCTTATCCCAATTTCCTGCCTTTCTGTGCTGGCAGCTTAATGACGCAAGCCATGTTGTTTTAAAGATGAAAACGCCCATCAAAAGTTTTAGCGATAGAGCATCAAGCCATTAACTTTTATAAATAGATGGATTTGGTCAGGAAAAAATCGGCCTTGCATTTACTCAGCCACATTAAACACTGGCTCAGACCATGCAAAGCGATTTGGGAAAATAAGCGCCTTTAATTTAAAAGCTGTTGATATAGATCCAGCGTCTGATCGCACATGTCTTTTAAACTGAACATATTGACAGGCTCGACCTGCTTCGGCGCATCAATATGCTTTTTCACAGCACTCAGCAAGGCGCTTTGGTCATCCACAGCAATTAAGCCTTGCGGATAAACATGGGATAGAATTTCCGCGACACCGCCGCGGTTCCATCCAATCACCGGCGTTCCCACTGACAGCGCTTCTAAAGCCGTACGGCCAAAAGTTTCCGCCTGATTAGACAGGGACAGCACCACATCGCTGAATGCCAGCCATTCGCGGATATCTGAACGGTGGCCTGCAAAAGTGATTTTTTCACTCAGGCCTTTGGCTTGAATGCTGTCCTGCATTTCTTTTAAATACGCGGCTTTCTTTGGGTCTGCACCGCCCACCACCACAGCATGCAGCTGCGGATAATGCTGCTGCAGCTGCTGAACGAGGGCAATCAAAGTTTCGTGGCCTTTGAGGCGGGTAATGCGTCCTGGCAGGCAGATGAGAAACTTATTTTCCAATTCAGGAAAATCTTTGAAAGTTTGATTCTGCCACTGCGCCGATGGCTGATAGCCATGCGGAAAGGCGTTTGGATCGATGCCGCGGTAAATACGCACGATATCTTCAGGCGGGCAATTTTTATAATTGTCGGTAATGTATTTCACCACACTGTCGGATACGGCAATGACTTTCTCTGCCTGCGTCATAATTTGGCTGTAACGGTTGATGGAATAAAAACCATGTACCGTAGTGATGAGATGCGGGCGCTGATGTGCAGGAATGCCTTTGAGCGCAAAATGGGTCAGCCATGCCGGAACCCGTGAGCGGACATGCACAATGTCGGGACGATGCTGCAGAATCAATTTGCGCAGCGGACGGATCTGCCACAGGCTGGACAGGGCTTTTTTATGCACAGGCAAGGTTAAATGCGTTGAACCTTCGGCTTCCAGCTGTGTCACCATGCGGCCGCCATTGGAGACCACAAGGGATTCATGTCCACCGGCGATCAGCGCGCGGGCGATTTCTAATGTACCGCGTTCCACACCGCCGCTGTTCAGTTCAGGCAAAAGCTGCATCACTTTCATCGCACATCTCTCTATGATTTTTGTTAGATCTATGATTTTGTTGGATGGAATTTAGTAAATCTTTTCATAACCGTTTGGGCGGGTTTTAAAACGGCGGTGGAACCACATGTATTGCGTAGGGGCAATGCGCAGCTGTCTTTCAATAATCTGATTAACGCGTATGGCATCAGCAACTTCATCTTCGCTGGGAAAGTGATCCAAAGCGGGTTCAAGGAGCACATGATATTGAGGATTGCGGATATCTCCGTCACGGTAAAAATACAGCGGCACAGCGGCGGCTTTCGATATTTTCATGAGCCGGCGGTGCGCTGTTACAGTGGCGGCGGGAACACCAAAAAATGGCGCCATGACGCCTTGCTTAAGGCCAAAATCCTGATCTGGGCTGTACCAAATGGCTTGCCCATGTTTTAACTGACGAATCAGTCCACGCATATCATCGTGGTCAACCTGATGTTCATAAATGGTTGCGCGGCAGCGGTAAATCAGCATGTCCAATAGTGGATTATTCTGTGGACGGTAAACCACGCCTAATTTAAAAAACTGATCACAGAGATAACCGCCTGCATCTAAAAGAGTCGAATGCGTACCTAAAAGCAATACACCGCGGCCTTCAGTTTGCGCTTTTTCAAGGTGTTCTAAGCCTTCAACACTAAAGCGATTTTTAAACCATTGAGGGCTATACCACGCATTTAAAGTTTCAAAAATGCCAATCATCTGATCGACAAAAACTTGGCGCGCATTCTGCTGCACCTGTTCCGCTGTCCACTCAGGAAAACACACTTCCAAGTTGCGCACAGCGGTTTTGCGGCGTGACTTTAAATATTTGAATGCAGTATTGCCTATAAGCGCCGCCAAACGGTGCTGAATAGCCCACGGCAAGATCGCCAAAATCATCAGGAAAACAATCCCAATCCAAATACCCCAATATTGAGGCAGCAAGAAAGACCATTGAAATGCACCAGGCTGATAATCAGGCTTTTGACTCATAAGAACTAAATCAAATTTTAAAAATAGCGCTCAGTCTAGCATGAAGCTGAATTGAAAGAAAAAGTGCAGGCTGTATCCACCGAGTCAACGCTGTTCATTCAGCCTTTGACCAGACCGCCATCCACAATTAAATTTTGTCCTGTGACTGCGCGTGAATACGGGGACAAAAACATCATGATGGCGGAAGCGAATTCCTCCGGTGTCGTAACGCGGCGCAGCGGCGTAGACGCGGCGATTAAATCAAATACTGCATCCGGAGTCGCTTTGCTGGCATCCGTGGTCTGCAGCAGGCCGCCTGACAGCATATTGATGTTGATGCCGTATGGCCCAAGGTCATGCGCGGCGGTACGGGTAAAGGCCAGTAATGCCGCTTTGGCCGCCGTGTAGTCATGATACGGAACGACAGGATTCTGCACTAAATTTGTCCCAATATTGACGATGCGCCCAAAGCCCGCCTGTTTCATATCGCCTAGCGCAGCCTGTGTGGTATTGATGGCGGCCAGTACTGCGCCGTCAAACTGCTGCAGCATGGTTTCAGCGGTTAAATCTTCGATTTTAGGGCGGGCATCGCCATTAAATTCAAAACTGATCAGGGCATTATTGACTACCGAGGTTATCGCTGTTCCAAAATGCGCTTTAGCGGCTGCAAATAATTGGATCACCTGTGCTTTGTCCGTGACATCGGCTTGGCAGGCAAAGACCTGCTGAGGATGCTGTAGCGCTAACTGTTCAGCTTGCGCTTTGCTGGCATAATAATTCACCACCACCTTTGCGCCTTCTGCAATGAGCGCTTGAGTAATGGCCAAGCCTAAACCGCGTGCGCCGCCTGTGACTAAGACAATCTGATCACGAATTTGCATATTTTCAGCCTGATAAGGTATTTGTTTTGAAACCTTAGCAAGCATTTAAAACAAATGCCAAAAATAAATTTTAAGCACAGTCCGATGCGGCTTTTTTGCAAGGCGATGGGCTTTTCAGGTGACTCAAAAAACGGGGAAGGAGAAAGCTGTATTAGACACTTAGACATAAAAAATGCCGTAATTAATTACGGCATTTTTTGAAATTTAGAAGAATCAGCCTTTGATCATGTTCTCTAGCGTTTCCAAACGCTCCATTTTTTCCAGCATTTGATCATCAATTTCTGCAAGGCGCTGTGAGGCTTTCGAAGCGGCATCTGCATCGCTGACAAACCATGAACCATCCGCCAGTTTTTCTGACAGCTGGGCCTGCTCTTTTTCCAGCGCTTCAATTTCTGCGGGCAGCTGATCCAGAGTCCGCTGATCTTTATAGCTGAGTTTTACCTTTTTGGCCTGTGCCGGCGCTTGCGCCGCTTCTGCTTTAGCAAGGGCTTTTTTTACATCGCTTTTTTGGTCGACTGCAGTTTGATCCGGACGCTGTTCCAGATAGTCTTGGTAGCCGCCGATGTATTCATCAATATTGCCTTTGCCGTCAAAGACCCAAGTCGATGTCACAACGTTGTCCATAAATGCGCGGTCATGTGAAATCAGCAGCAAAGTGCCTTTGTATCCGCCCAGCATTTCCTCAAGCAGCTCTAGCGTCACCATATCCAAGTCATTGGTTGGCTCATCCATAACAATGAGGTTTGAAGGTTTCAGCAATAATTTAGCCAGCAAAATACGGTTGCGTTCACCGCCGGATAAAGCTTTTACCGGGGTACGCGCGCGTTCAGGAGAGAATAGGAAATCTTGCAGATAGCTGTAGATGTGACGGCGGCCGCCATTTACATCGACAAAATCCGAGCCTTCCGAAACGTTATCTTTCACTGATTTTTCAAGGTCAAGCGCATTGCGCAGCTGGTCAAAATAAGCCACTTCAAGCTGTGTACCGGTTTTTACCGTTCCGCCATGCTCAAGTTCTCCCAGAATGGCTTTAATCAGGGTGGTTTTACCGACACCATTGTCGCCGACGAGGCCAATACGGTCGCCGCGTAAAACCAAAGCGGAAAAGCCTTTGATAATTGGGGGATTATCGCCGAATTTCACACTCAGGTTGTCAATCTCAAAGACGACTTTGCCGGAACGGTTGGCATCTTGCGTCGCCATGCTGACTTTGCCTTGCTGTGAACGGCGCGCACGGGATTCTTCACGCAATTCTTTGAGCGCGCGGACACGGCCTTCGTTGCGGGTACGGCGGGCTTTGATGCCTTGGCGAATCCAGACTTCTTCCTCGGCTAAGCGTTTATCAAACAGCGCATTCTGCTTTTCTTCCGCTTCCATTTGTTGCGCTTTGAGCTCTAGGTAACGTGAATAGTTGCCTTCATAGCTGCGCAATGTGCCGCGGTCAAGTTCAACAATACGTGTGGCAATGCTGTCGACAAATGAACGGTCATGCGAAATAAACAAGAGGGTTAAATTGTTCTGATCCAGCAGGAATTTTTCCAGCCATTCAATACTTTCAACGTCCAAATGGTTGGTTGGTTCGTCAAGAAGCAAGACATCCGGCTGGGTAAGCAGCGCGCGCGCCAAAAGCACACGGCGCTTACGGCCGCCTGATAAATCGGCCAGATCCGCATCCGGGTCTAAGCCCATTTTGCTGAGGATCGAATTCACTTTGGTTTCTAAAGCCCAGCCATCCAGCTGATCTAATTTATGCTGCAGCTCACCCATGCGGTCGCATGCGTCCATATCGCCCAGCACGCAAGCGTCACTGGCTTCGTGATAGGCTCTAAGCACTTCGGCAGCTTCGCCGGCACCATCTGCAACAATGTCTGCGACTTTGCCTGAATCCATCGGCACATCCTGCGCCAGCATGGCGATCGTGATGCCGTTTTGCAGCGATACTTCGCCTGAATCGGGCAATAAGCTTCCCTCAATCAGTTTAAGTAAAGTAGACTTACCTTCACCATTACGGCCGATCAAACACACCCGTTCGCCGCGTTCTAAGCTAAAACTCGCGCCGTCGAGCAGGGCAGGTCCACCAAACGCAAGTTGGACATCCCTTAAAGTAATATAGGCCATAATGTTTCCTGAAAAATCTCAAATGAGGACTTGAAGTGTCTAAACAACAGAATATCGATAATCAAGCGCCATTGTCCGCACCCATTGAAGATTTGCAAGTCCGAATTGCATTTTTAGATGATTTAGTTGATCAGCTGAATGATCAGGTTGCGCGCCAGAGTGTTGAAATTGCTGATTTAAAGGCGCAAATGCAGCTCATTTACCAGCGTATCGAATCTGCGGATTTATCTGAAGGCATAGCCGCGTTTGATCCGATGACCAACCGCCCGCCGCATTATTAATGCTGAACAGCGTGCAAGGCTATATATGGCGCAGGCGCAATAGGGGAAAAATGCTTTTTAGTCATTGACCTTTCAAGGCGATAACGCTGTAATGCACAGCAATTGCATATTCGCCAAACAGTTTACCCTTTATGACCGCTAAAGCCGTACTGCTCGATCTTGAAAACAATATGCCGCCTGCGCAGCTGTTCAGAGATATTGTTGAACATTATCCTGTGCTTTATCTATTTAATTGCCAAGGGAAATTTGAATATTCTCTCGAAGATTTAACTGAATTTTCAAGCTGGATCAGCAGCGGTCAAATCGTCATTCTGGACATACCTGAAACAGCGCAAAAAGAATTCGAGTACGCGGTGGTAGTGGGGCAGCTGATGGCGTTGCTGGAAGATGGGACGCATGTCGACGTGATTTCTGCGATGTCCAGCAGTCAAATGCTGCTGGACATGATGCAAGGTTCGAATATACGCTGCAGCCTGATTCAAATACAGCCTGAGCAGGACACTGCATTTGAGCGTCCGAAATATAAAATTCCCAGCTTAGAAAAAATTAAAGCCACACCCTATCTGCAAATGGTCAAAAAGTATTGCGACGCCATGGCCAAAGCGGCAGGAAAACCGAATACGCTGGCATCATTAAAGAATTCTGTGGCGAATATTCTGCAGCTGCTGCCCGACCATGCGCAGCAGGTGGTCGGCATGCTGATTAATCTGAAAATTGTCAAACGCGATGATGATCAGGTGAATTTCCGTAAAAAAGTGCTGAAACAATGGGCGCAGCTGAATTTAGAGCATGATGCCGCACCAGCTGCGCACAATATACAGGATGCATTGACGCTTCTGGATTTGCCGCAGCCAAGCTCTGAACATACCGCAGTTTCCGCACATAATCCGCAGCAGGGCTTATATGCCAATTTTCAGAAAATTGATCCTGTACAGCTGGAAGTGATTAAGAAACTGCATGAATTAAAACAGGAAAAGCCCAAAGATATTTATGAGCTGCGGGATTTGCTTGAACAGTTATTCCCCAAGTCAGACATTCGCCTGCTGCTGAAAGAGTTGATTGATAAAGGTTATATTTATTGGAATGGTCACGAAGTGCTGTACAGCCACGAGATGTTCTTGAATTAATTTTTATCGCCACAACTTGCCTTTTATATTGAGCTTATGCAACTCTAATAAAGGAACATTAAGGTTGTACTATGGAAAATACTGGAATTTGGGTAGCAGTCTTCATTATCATTTTTGTTTTGGGCTCTATTTTAGGACTTCGTGTCAGCCCAAGAGAAAAGGCGTTAGGCATCATGCGCGATAATGCGCGAAAGATGGGATTGCATCCGCGCTTAGTGGTTGCGCCGGACTGGACAAAAATTCCAATGGCTTCTGAAAAGCGCGCCAGCATGGTGGCGTATTACAGCATTTTGCTTCCAGAAGCCCGCTTGCCGTTGATGCGAGCGCGTGTGGCAGATCAAAAATTGCAGCTTGTGCATGGTGATGACAAGTTCAAAGATTTGCCGATTGCATTAAAGGGCATTTATGCTATTGATATGCAGGCAAACTGTGTAGGACTCTATTGGGACGAAGAATCCGATTTGAGAGCCACTCAGTTGGATGATATCAAAGCCTATTTGAATTCTTTGGCTGAACTTTAATTTTAGACCCATTAAAAAACAGGATTAACGGTTAATTATGGCGAACGCTCCTCGGTCCACATCCAAAAGCGCGGCAGCAAAATCTGATGCTGGGAAAAAACGTGCCTTAGTGATTGTGGAGTCGCCTGCAAAAGCGAAAACAATCAATAAATACCTTGGTTCTGACTACATTGTAAAATCGTCCGTGGGTCACGTCCGTGACTTGCCTACAGGCGGTTCCAGTAAAACTGCAGAAAAGAAACCAGCAACCCGCACCAAATTGACCGATGAGCAGAAGGCTGAAAAAGCCCAATCAGCGTTGGTCAACCGCATGGGGGTTGATCCCGAGCATGACTGGAAGGCCAAATATGAGGTTCTTCCTGGCAAAGAAAACGTCGTATCAGAACTGAAAAAGCTTGCTTCGCAGGTTGACGAGGTCTATCTCGCAACGGATATGGACAGGGAAGGGGAAGCCATCGCTTGGCACTTGAAAGAAGTGATCGGCGGTGATGATTCCCGCTACCAGCGCGTGGTGTTTAACGAAATTACCAAAAATGCGATTCAGGAAGCGTTCAAGCATCCGTCGCGCTTAGATACCAATAAAGTCAATGCGCAGCAGGCGCGCCGGTTCTTGGACCGCGTAGTCGGCTTCATGATTTCGCCTTTACTGTGGGAAAAAATTGCCCGCGGCCTATCGGCTGGCCGTGTGCAGTCGGTTGCGGTGAAGCTGGTCGTTGAGCGTGAGCGTGAAATCCGCGCGTTTATTCCCGAAGAATACTGGCAAGTCTTTGCCGATACTAAATCGGCTAAAGATGATATCCGCTTAGAAGCTGTCAAACAGGGCGGTAAAGCGCTTAAATTGCGCAATAAGGCGGAAACCGATGCGTTATTGAATTTAATCAAAGACGCCGCTTATACCGTATCTGCACGCGAAGATAAACCGACCAAGGTCAATCCGAGCGCGCCGTATATCACCTCGACCCTGCAGCAGGCGGCCAGCACACGTTTAGGTTATTCTGTAAAGAAAACCATGATGCTGGCGCAGCGCCTGTATGAAGCCGGTTTCATCACGTATATGCGTACCGACTCAACTTTCTTGAGTGATGATGCTGTAACGATGGTGCGCCATCACATTGAAACTGAATTTGGCGCGAAGTACCTGCCGGCAAAACCAAACCGCTATGGCAATAAAGCGGGTGCGCAAGAAGCCCACGAAGCGATCCGTCCGTCAAATGTGGCTTTAAAAGGCGACAGTCTGGTCGGTGTCGAGCGTGATGCACAGCGCCTTTATGACTTGATTTGGCGCCAATTCGTTGCGTGTCAAATGACGCCGGCTGAATATTTGTCATCTACCATTTTAGTCAATGCGAACGGCGTGGAACTCAAAGCCAAAGGACGTACTTTGGTTTTTGACGGATTCACCAAAGTCCGTGGCCAAAATAAGTCAGATGATGATGTATTGCTGCCGGCAGTGAAAGTTGGCGAAGTGCTGAAGCTTGAAAAGCTCGATCCTTCGCAGCACTTCACCAAGCCGCCAGCGCGTTTTACCGAAGCCTCATTGGTAAAAGAGCTTGAGAAAAAAGGCATCGGCCGTCCTTCGACGTATGCTGCCATTATTTCGACCATTCAAGACCGCGGTTATGTGAAGCTGGAAAACCGCCGCTTATATGCGGAGAAAATGGGTGAAATTGTCACTGACCGTCTTGATGAAAGCTTCAATAACCTGATGAACTACGACTTTACCGCAGACCTTGAAGGCCAGCTGGATAAAGTCGCAGAAGGTGAGCGCAATTGGAAAGACTTGCTGAACAGCTTCTACGGCGATTTCAAGAAGCGCTTGACCAATGCGCAGGGTGAGAGCGGCATGCGCCGCAATCTGCCGGTTGAAGTGGCGGATGTGCACTGTAAAGAATGCGACCGTCCGATGCAGATCCGTACAGGGACAACAGGTGTGTTCTTGGGCTGCTCAGGTTACAACCTGCCGCCGAAAGAGCGCTGTAAAGGCACACTGAACTTAACCCCAGTCGAGTCTTTGGCTGCATTTTCAGATGATGATGCTGCCGAAACAGCTGACCTGATGTCAAAAAAACGCTGTCCAATTTGCGGTACAGCAATGGACAGCTATGTGATTGACGGCGGGCGGAAGCTGCATATCTGCGGCAATAATCCGGACTGCAGCGGCTTCGAAGTGGAAGAAGGCGAGTTTAAAATCAAGGGGTATGACGGCCCGACTATTCCTTGCGATAAGTGTGATGGCGAAATGCAGCTGAAGACTGGCCGCTTTGGTCCTTACTTTGCCTGCACCAGCTGTGAAAATACCCGTAAAGTCCTGAAGAATGGCCAGCCTGCGCCGCCGCGTGTAGACCCGATTAAAATGGAACATTTGCGTTCAACCAAGCATGATGATTTCTTCGTGCTGCGTGACGGCGCTGCCGGTTTATTCCTGGCTGCCAGCAAATTTCCGAAAATCCGTGAAACCCGTGCCCCGAAAGTGGCTGAACTGCGTTCTGTGGCGGATCAGCTGGATCCAAAATATCAGTTTATTTTGCAGGCGCCGGATACAGACCCTGATGGCAACCCATCTTTAGTGAAATTCAGCCGTAAAAACCAAGCGCAATATATTGGTTCTGAAAATGCGGAAGGCAAGCAGACTAAATGGTCGATGGTTTACCAAGATGGCAAATGGGTAGAAGCCTAGCTGTTAAAATGTAAAAAATGAAGATAAAAATGCTGGCGGATGCCGGCATTTTTTATAAGATGGCAAATACTTATCCCATTTTATGCAGTCTTTTATGGTTCCGGTCCGTTCAATTATCGTCTCAGCCGTTTTATTCTCAGAAATTGACGGGCAATTAAAAATTTTATTAATGAAGCGTGTTAAAGGCCAGTTTTGGAGCCATATTGCAGGAAAAATTGAAAACAATGAAACGGCCAGCCAAGCGATTGTCCGTAAAATTTGTGAAGAAACGGGGATTCAGGTTCAGCAGCTGTACAGTGCGGATTATTTAGAGCAGTTTTATGAAGCCAGCGCCAATGTTATTGAATTGATCCCTGTGTTTACGGCGTATTGCGATAAGAATCAAACAGTGATTTTAAATGACGAACATGCAGAATATGATTGGTTCAGTTTGGATGAAGCGGTTGAAAAGGCGGAATTTGGCGGTCAGCGTTTGCTTTACCAGTATCTTTGGGAAAATTTTGTAAATCGGCAGCCCTCTGCATTATTGAAAATAAATACTTATTAAATAAATAGATCCGAGTTTCAGCTATGTGGAAAAAAATTAGAATTCTGTGCCTGCTGGTTATTTTGCTGATTGTCGCAGTCAATGCATGGAAAGATAAAAATCAGGATTGGAGCAAGCCGGTTTTTGTGCTGCTGCATCCCATCAATGCCGACGGTTTAGCGACAACACAGCGCTATATTCAGCAGCTTTCGGTGCAGGATTTGCAAGGCGCGCAGGCATATTTGCAAGATTATGCCCAGCAGTACCGCGGCCAGCCGACGTATTTTTATTTCACGATTGGACGGGAGCTGAAAGTCTTGCCGCCGAAGGTACCTGACCATGCGCAATTGTGGGATGTCATGCTGTGGAGCCTGAAATTCCGCTATTATGCATGGAAGCAGCATCAAAAAGCGGATGGCGCTCCAAGCCTGACTCTGTTTTTAAACTATTATGATCCTGCGAAAACCCGTGAACTCAAGCATTCCACTGCGCTGGAAAATGGCAGGATTGGCTCGGTAAATTTATTCGCATCTAAAAAGCAGGCGGCGCAGAATAAAATTGTGCTGGTGCATGAGCTGCTGCATGCCTTTGGTGCAAGCGATAAGTATGATTTGGCTACAGGACAGCCGGTATATCCGGCTGGCTATGCTTTCCCAGATCAGAAACCGTTATTTCCGCAAGCCAAAGCTGAGCTGATGGCAGGGCATATTCCAGTCTCCCAAACTCAAAGCAAGATGCCGGAGAGTTTGGAGCAAACATTAATCAATGCGCAGACGGCAAAAGAAGTGGGCTGGCTAAAATAAAGCCGCTGAGGATAACTTGAAACTTATCCACAGTTCAGCCTGTGAAAGTGCATAACTTTTGCACTTTAGCTTAGTGTCTGTTCGTGTTAAAACTAATTTATCCCTATGCTAGACTTGAGAATAAGTATGAAAACTGTAGGAAATGATTTAGTGCGCAGCCAGCTGCATCAAAACCGCAAGTGGTACATCGGCTTGGGTATTTTGCTGATCATCTTCGGCATTATTTTATTGGCTTCATTACCCTTTGCGACCTTGTCTGCCGTATTTATTTTCGGTGTGCTGATGATGGTGGGCGGCGTATTGCACTTTATTGCGGCGTTTAAAATTTTTGAGGGCGGATTCCGCTGGCTCTGGGCATTATTTGGCGTGCTGTATTTGGCGGCAGGCTATTATGCATTTAACACGCCTGTTAAAACAGCCATTGTGCTGACCAATCTTTTAGCCATTGTATTGATTATTGCTGGCGTCATCCGCATTTTTAATGCGGTATTATTCCGCGCGTTGCCAGGCTGGGGCTGGACCCTGTTTTCAGGGCTGCTGACGCTGGTGACCGGCATTATTATTTTAAAATCGCCCGATGCGCCATTTTGGGTGCTGGGTCTGTTCTTGGCCATCGATATTCTGTTCCAAGGCATCAACTATCTGACGTTTGCATCTTATATTAAGCATGAAGTGCCAAAAAGTTCAGCAGACTGATTTTCCGGCATAAATAAAAAAGCGCCGAAGCATTTGCTGCGGCGCTTTTTTATTTTAAGGCTTGACGCTATAACGGCTGCTGACGGCAATCCGGTTCCATGCATTAATCACGATTGCCAGCCACTCAATTGCGCTGATTTGCGCATCGGTAAGAAAGGGCAGCGCGTCTTCGTAAACAGCATCAGGCACTTGATCCTCTGCAATTAAGGTGATGGCTTCGACTAAGGAAAGCGCTGCGCGTTCAGCTTCATCGTAGTATTCAGTTTCACGCCAGGCATTCAGCAAAGCAATGCGTTCGGCTGTTTCACCTGTTTTTAGGGCATCTTGCGTGTGCATGCGGATGCAAAAGGCGCAGGCGTTAATTTGCGAAGCGCGCAGTTTCAGCAAATGCGCAAAACCTTCGCTGATATTCGCTTCCTGAATTTTCTGCATGGCAAGCGCATCCAGCTCGGCAACTTTTTTGTATAGATCGGGAGCGGACTGGCCTAAATTGATTCGAGACATGGGCTTTCTTCTGGCAATAAATTTTATTTAGTCTAAAGGAAAAACACAGCAAAACATGCTTAACTTTGTTGAGCCTCTTAAAAAAATTCAGCATGAAAACATTTGTCCTTGCCCCTGATTCATTTAAAGAAAGCCTGACTGCTGAACAGGCCTGCTCTGCCATGCAGCGCGGCATTCTGAAAGCCATTCCGGATGCGCGGTGCATTTGGGTTCCTATGGCCGATGGCGGTGAAGGCACAGTGGATGCATTGATTGCGGCCCTCGCTGGGCAGCGGGTGAACTGTGAAGTGACCGGGCCTTTGCCGCATCAGCGCATTAAGACCTATTGGGGTTTGATTGATGGCGGCAAAACAGCCGTGATTGAAATGGCAAAAGCCAATGGCATTCATCTGCTGGAAAGTTCAGCGCGCAATCCGCTATTGACGTCGACCTTCGGTACTGGCGAAATGATTCAGGCCGCCTTGGATTTAGGCGTGAGTAAAATCATCTTAGGCATCGGCGGCAGTGTGACCAATGATGCCGGCGCAGGGATGGCGAAAGCTTTGGGCGCACAATTTTTGGATAAAAATGATCAAGCAGTGCCAGTCAGCGGCGGTCAATTGAATCGGATTCACAAGATTGATTTGAGCCGCCTGGATCCGCGCTTAAATACGGTTGAGATCGTCATTGCATCGGATGTGAATAATCCGCTCTGCGGCGAGAATGGCGCATCGGCGGTTTTTGGCCCGCAAAAAGGTGCAACGCGTGAAATGGTGAAGATTTTAGATCAGAATTTAAATCATTTTGCAGATCTTGCAGAAAAAGCGATTGGCCAGACATTCCAATATATTGCTGGGGCGGGCGCTGCCGGCGGTTTAGGTTTTGGTCTTATGGCGTTTGCAGGTGCGAAAATTCAATCTGGCGTTGAGCTGGTCATTGAGCAAACACAGCTGGCAGAGAAAATTGCGCAGGCGGATTATGTGCTGACGGGTGAAGGGAAAATTGATTTTCAAACTAAGTTTGGCAAAACGCCGTTTGGCGTGGCGCAGGTTGCGAAAGGTTTAAATAAGCCTGTGATTGCTTTTGCCGGATTGGAGGGAGAGGGTATCGAGGGGCTGTATGATTTAGGCTTTAGCCAAATCATCGGGATAAACCCACCTGATTGTACTTTGCAGGATGCGCTGAAAAATGCAGAAGGGAATTTACAGAAAGCTTGTGAGAATATAGCTAAATTATTGAAATGATGTTTATTGAGATCAAATATGAAAAAAATAATCTTTCTAGCTGCGCTGTTGGGTATGCAAAGTTTTGGCTTTGCTTTGGCGGATGTCACTCATGATGTCAAAGATAATTTAAAACAAGGACATAAAATTTCTTTTCGATTTAAAGAAAATTCAATTCAAACGGCTGCAAATCTTATTCAGCATGAAAAAGGGATTAAAATCATAATTGATAAAAATGTAGATACTAAAATGAGCTTTCCCATCAATTTAAGAGATCAAGATTTTTTAACCTATCTTGATGTTACCACTCAGAGATTGGGGCTGAGGTATGAAGTTTTAGATACTAAAACCATCAGGGTGTATCAATAATATTTTGTGCGTATTGAAAAATAAGTATGAACCTATTGGGCTATGACATCTGTCTGTCGAATCGGCTTATGCAAAATGAAATGAACCATGCATGTTTAAGTGCAGGCATTTTTACTTTTCAGGGATCAGATGCACGGCTTCGCAAGCTTACAAAAACTCTGTGTTGAATTGAATATCACTATATCCAACTCAGCGGACGGCATCCCTGCCATCCAGCACATGAATTGGAATTCAGCCAAATTTTCTTACAGTCATTGCCTTTTTGCTCAGATTTGAGCGGTGTTTTGTTCATCAAGTTTTCTGTTATCAGCTCTGTTAAACTAGCCACCTCCCCAGCACGATGAGACACCATGAGTTTAGCCAGCCTGATTGATGAATTAAATCCTCAACAACGACAAGCCGCCATTACAGAAACCCAGCATAGTCTGGTCTTGGCCGGCGCGGGCTGCGGCAAAACCAAAACCATCGTGGCGCGGGCGGCTTATTTAATTGATCAAGGTGTACCTGCCAATCAAATCCAAATTTTAACCTTTACCCGCCGTGCTGCCAGCGAAATTGTGGCGCGGGTGGAATTGGCTTTAGGCGATCAGGCCAAAGGCCTGCGTGCTTCGACGTTCCATACATTCTGCATGTACCTGCTGCGCCGTATTCCGAATGCGTTTGGACTGGATCAGTTTTCGATCATTGACCGTGATGATCAGATGATGCTGTTCCGCCTGATCCGCGGCAAAGATGACAAGAAAAATCCGAATCAGCTGCCGAAACCGAAAGAGCTCTGTGACCTGTATTCTTTCGCGCGCAATACCCGTCAAAAGCTCAGTTTGGCTTTGGAAAAACAGCTGCCTGAATTTTTGGACATGAAAGATGAAATTGCGGAGATCATGAAAGAATATGAAAACCGCAAACGTGCGCGCAGCTTCTTGGACTATGACGATATTTTAGCGGTGGTGGCATCCGCTTTAGCGCAATCTGAAGGCTTGGTCGATTATGTATCATCGATTTGCCAGCACATGCTGGTGGACGAAATGCAGGACACCAACCCCTTGCAGTGGGCGCTGCTCGAGCCTTTAAAAGACAAAGTGCATTTGTTCTGTGTGGGGGATGATGCACAATCAATCTACGGTTTCCGCGGTGCAGACTTTGAAAATATCCATCATTTTAAAGAGCGGGTTCCGAATGCGCAGATCTTTAAATTGGAAAAAAACTACCGTTCGACGCAGGAAATTTTAGACCTGTCGAACTGGCTGCTGGATCAAAGCCCAATTAAATATGATAAGCATTTAGAGGCTTACCGCGGTGACGGTATCAAGCCCAAAATGCATATTTTTCCGAATGAATTTGATGAAGCCAAATGGATTGCGGTGGATATTAAAGAGCGGCATTACCTTGAAGGCGCTAAATGGAAAGATCACATGGTGCTGGTGCGCTCCAGCTTTGCTGCCCGTCATATTGAAGCCGCCTGTATAGCCGGCAATGTGCCGTACCGTTTTATTGGCGGTATGAAGCTGCTGGAAACTGCGCATGTGAAAGATCTGCTCAGCCTGCTGCGTGTGGTGGCGAATCCGCTGGATGATATTGCCTGGATGCGCTTTTTGACATTGTGGAATGGCGTGGGTGATGTCGGCGCGAGCAAGCTGTCGCATCAGCTGCTGCTGGAACCTGAAATGGAGGCCATTGGCCAGAAGCTGGAAAAATTCGGAAAAGTGCCGGATCAGGCCATTTTGATGATGAAGCAGATGATGGTGATCCGCCATGAAGTCAAAGAATGCGTCAGCCTGGCGATTCAAGCCATAGAAGAACAGCTGGCTGAAAACTATAAAAAAGATTGGCACCGCCGCCAAGGCGATTTTGAACTGGTGAAGCAGCTGGCATCCAAACATGGGCAGCTGGGTGAATTTCTAGAAGAATACGTGCTGGATCCGGTGTCTATCAGCGAAATTGAGCGCCAGTCTGAAGACGATGTGGTGACTTTGATAACCATCCATTCCGCCAAGGGAATTGAGCAGAAGGTTTGCTACGTGGCGAATGTTTCCGCAGGGCAGTATCCGCATGCGCGCGCGCAGGGCAACTTCGATGATGTGGAGGAGGAGCGCCGCGTGCTGTATGTGGCGTTGACCCGTGCGCAAAACGAATTGATTTTAACCAAGCAGAATTTAAACATGTGGGCGCGCGATACGGTAGATGAGCTGGGCCGTACCGTGAAAAGCTATTTCCTGAATGATTTAACCCGAAATTTATGCACCTCAGAAACGCATTACAGGCAGCGAGAACAAACCGTGAAAAGCGCTTTAATTGAACGCAAGTCGATTAATTTAGATTTTGGCATCGATCTCGATTAAAATGATGCATTGACGTGATATTTTGCACGCAAGTTCAAAAAGCAAAAAATAGGCAAATGCTTTTTGATGATGTTGCCTATTTGGAAAAACGAATGAATATTTTAGTACGTAACTTAGAGCGCTCAATTACAGAGGCTGAGCTGGCGGAGTTATTCAAGCCATTCGGCAAGGTGGAATCTGCTGCTGTGGTAATGGATAAGGACACAGGCAAGTCTAAAGGTTTCGGCTTTGTGGAAATGCCGAATGGCCGAGAAGCGATCAAAGCGATTAAGGGCTTGAATACGCTAAAAGTGAAAGGCATGGGCATCCGTGTAAAAGCCGCGGAAGACAAGCCAAGCGCGTAAATTTAAAAAGGAGCAGGCAATGCTCCTTTTTATTTACCGGAAAATTCAATACGCCGGCCAAAAGCTTGAAAAGCGGTTTAATCCTTTTATGGTGAATGTGGATATGAAGCGCCGTCATTTTGCTTTATCTATTGTCGCTCCGAATGGCAGCCGTATTGCACACGGCATTAAAACTCTGGAAGTCCGATCATGGACTCCTGAGCAGCTGCCGTTAAAAGATGTCATCATTGTCGAAAATCAGCACTATTTGAATCATGACGGTGATGAAGAGCAAGGAATGGCTGTGGCGGTCGCAGATATTCTTGCAGCGCATCCGGGCGGTAAGGATGAGTTTGAGGCCGCTTGCGCAACCTATTGGGCTGRGGGCTATTTTGCGTGGGGTGCTGGACAATGCCGGCCAATTGACCCGCCAATAGCCGTGCCCGCAAGGCGTAAAATCTATTTAATTGAAATCGATCATCCATAATATTTATTGTGAATTGCTGATTATTGCGATTAAGCTACATAGCAGACTAAAAGCCAAAATTTAGGAAATTGAATCATGTCCCGCGTTGCCCGTTTTCATGCTGACCGCACCAACCAAAAACTGTATTTTGCCCGCCTTGCTTGCCAGCAGGCTGAGCAGGTAGACCATGTTCAGCAAGCGCAGGCATTGCGTGAATCGGCTGTCTTTCATTTGCAGGGGGCAGTTTTGGCGTTTTTACAGGAACTGGTGCGCTATTACCGCCTGAATGATGCTGCCCCAACGCTTAAGTCCATTGAAGAAAATATGGCGGCGAAAGGTCAGGTTTCACCTGAAGTCATGGTCATGCAGCAGCTGGCGCAGCGCGGTTTTATTGCTGAATTGAAACGCGCTTACCGCATGTGCCAGTATGCGCCGGAACCTGCTGCGCCAGAGCCGGAAGATGAAACATCTTCGAATCTCATCATTAAAGTGACGCAAACACCGCAAGCGTGGCTGCCGGATACTGAAATTCTGCGCGAATGGCATCGTGATCTGACGCAGCTGATTGACGGTTTTCGCAACGAGATGGTTGAATTTTAATCTGATGTCCGGCGCTTGAATTTAAGCAATCGATCCCGATATATAATAGTCTAAGCAATGCAAAGCGCTTGTGCCTTTGCCACCATGTTGCACATGGAGGAACTATGTCTATAGAACAATTGAAAGAATTATTTGGAAATCAGGAAGCGGTTTTGGAACTGGTTCAGCTCGAAGGCGGTGAATTGGCATTGCGTAATGCTGGGTCTGAAAAAGAGCCTTTGGTCACTATTCAATTTAATGAAGAAGTGAAGGCATTATTGGGGGAGGAAACTCCTGTGGTTGCACAGCATATGATTCAAGCAGCCTTATTTAGCCTGCTGGAAAAACAAGTCAATGAATGGCAAGCTGAAGTCGTGGATGAAAAACCGCAGTTCATGAGTTAGAAATTCAATAAAAACGCGTCATCGGGCGCGTTTTTTACTATATGCCATAAAGAAATCGCAGCTTTAGCCGCCGCTGATTTGCGAAGGGGAAATAAACATAGCCCCTAAAAAAACAATCAAAATACCAATCAGCTGCAAGAAAAATGGATTCTTCGCATCTTGCCAGTACAAAACTAAAAACACGATGGATATTGGAGAAAACAGCAAACAGCCCAATCCCCATAAAATGCTGTTTTTAAAGGCAGTAATTAAAAAACCAATGGCGCCGATCAAAATAACGGCAAACCCCACATAGATAATGAACATTTTTTCTCTCTTGAGCGCACTGAATATGCTGTTTTTTTATTTATTGTATTAAATTATAGAATAAATTCAATATTTTGAGCTTTAAGTGATTGAATTCAGGCAGCGTGAATGGGCAGGCTGCCAGCCAATCTCAGATAAAAAATAAGGCTGATGCCAAACAGCACAGCCTTATTGATAGCGCACATTGATAGATTAATGCGTCGGCGCTTCATGATGCGCAATCTGAATTTGATTCAAAATATGATTGCTCATATTCTTCGCCATTTCTTCTTTAGCAAAATAAACTTCGCCGATATTGTCACGGCGAATCACTTCAGCTTCTTCCTTGCTTTCCGCGCACACCAAAACTTGAATTTTGGGATTGAGCGTTTTGGCAATGTCCACAATTTTATGGATATCCAGAATATCCATTGGAGACAGCACCAGCAAGCGGGCATGCTGTATATGCGCCTGAATGAGCACACTCGGTTCAGTTGCCATGCCGCACACGGCGGCAATGCCTTTTTCACGTAGATTTTCCACAATCTCACGGTTTTCTTCTGCAATGACCACTTTAATGCTTTTATCCATCAGGCTGCGGGTAATGCGCCGGCCGACCTCACCATGACCGACAATCACCACCTGATCGCGCAGATAATCCTGTGAGACTTCATCTGGAAGCATGGCCAGGGGATCACCGCTCCGCTCCAGCAAACGGGCCAAATTCGAGCGCTCACGAATCCATTTTTGAATAGGCTCCACGGCTGAAAAGACAAAAGAATTGAGCGTGATAGAGATGAGTGCGCCTGCCAGAATCAAGTTTTGCCCTTCAATGGACAGCAAATTCAGCGAAACGCCCAGCGCGGCTAAAATAAAGGAGAATTCGCCAATTTGCGCCAAGCTTGCGCCGACGGTCAGCGCTGTATTGACTGGATAGCGGAAAAACAGCACCAAGGCCATGGCTGCGATGGTTTTGCCGATCATGATGATGGCGACCACGGCGAGAACATGCAGCGGCTGTTCAATCAAAATGCGGGGATCAAACAGCATGCCGACAGAGACAAAGAACAGAATGGCAAAAATTTCACGCAACGGCAGGGTTTCTTCTTCTGCGCGATGGCTGAAGTCAGACTCTTTAACGACCATGCCGGCAAAAAATGCGCCTAAGGCCATGGATACGCCGAAAAATTTATATGCGCCAAAAGCAATAGAGACAGCAGCCGCGACCACAGTGAGGGTGAACAATTCCCGAGAGCCTAAGCGCGCGACAATTTGCATAATCATGGGTACGAGGCGTTTGCCGATAATCAGCATAAAGGCAATAAAGCCTGCGACTTTCAGCAGTGTCGTGCCGAGTGTCAGCCAAATATTTTCATTGTTGGCCGAGCCTTCCAGTGCCTGCCCGCCTAAAAGCACGGCAGTGGCCGGCAGTAAGACTAGGGCTAAAACCATGACCAAATCTTCGACCAGCAGCCAGCCGACGGCAATTTTACCGTTGACTGAATTCAATAGCCCTCGGTCACCTAAAG
Organism: Acinetobacter pragensis; assembly: GCF_001605895.1. GTDB lineage: Bacteria > Pseudomonadota > Gammaproteobacteria > Pseudomonadales > Moraxellaceae > Acinetobacter > Acinetobacter pragensis. The sequence continues at coordinate 61,005 of NZ_LUAW01000012.1, read as the reverse complement.
CTTTGAGTAAAACTACGGTGCTGGCGCACGACAAGCTTAGACCGAAGATCAGCGCTGAGCCGAAACTCCAGCCCCACATCATCGACACGCCAATTCCCAGCAAGCTGGCGACTGCAATCTGCAGGATTGCGCCGGGCAGGGCAATGCGCCGCACCTGCATTAAATCATTCAGGGAGAAATGCATGCCGACACCAAACATCAGAAACATGACGCCCAGTTCAGCCAGCTGGTTGGCAAGATGGATATCCGCCACAATGCCGGGCGTATTCGGGCTGATGATGATCCCGGCGACTAAATAGCCAATAAGGGGAGGTAAGCGTAAACGGGCAGCTACATAGCCAAAAACTAGAGCCAAGCCGAAGCCGACGGCAAGTAATATTATAAGTTCTACATCATGGGGCACTAAAAACTCCTTAAGCCAAAGTTAAGGGTAATAAAAATAAGCATAAAAAATGCCAAAATCTTGAGAAAGTGTAGCAAGCAGAGCAAAAAAAATGCAAAAAAAAACGGCCTGAGTAGACCGTTTTTTTCAAAAAACTAAAATTATTTGATTTTAGCTTCTTTGAAGATTACGTGTTGACGGATTTTTGGATCAAATTTTTTGATTTCCATTTTTTCCGGCATAGTACGTTTGTTCTTAGTTGTGGTATAGAAATAACCTGTACCAGCAGTAGAAACTAGGCGAATTTTATCACGCATGGTTCAGACTCCTTAGATCTTTTGACCTTGAGCACGAAGGTCAGCAACAACCTTTTCAATGCCCAATTTGTCGATAATACGCATACCTTTTGTAGTTAGGCGAAGACGTACGAAACGTTTTTCGCTTTCTAACCAGAAACGGTGGTGGTGCAGGTTCGGCTCGAACCGGCGTTTAGTTTTGTTGTTGGCGTGTGAGACGTTGTTACCAACGACTGGACGCTTGCCGGTAACTTGGCAAACCTTAGACATGGTGTAACTCCATTGATTTAGCCAACAGCAAACCTGTATGGCCAGTCAAAATAAACGGATGAATTCATTCAAGGGGCGTTTTATATCAAAAATACGCTTAAAAGACAAGCGATTTAATCTAAAACGAAGCATCAATAAGTGTGATCGCTCATGCCTTGATCATTTAACGAAGAAGAGTCTTTGAAATCAGCTTATGAATCGGCTTATTGAACGGCGGCAGAATGAATCTCAAGCTGTACAGCTTTGGATTCGACATGACTGAACGTTCATGCGATAAACTGAAGAAACCTTCGGGACCATGATATTTCCCCATCCCGGATGCTCCGACACCGCCAAACGGCAGATCGTCCTGTGCAACGTGGGTGAGTACAGTATTTTGTCCAAAATGCCCTGAATGGGTACGCTGTGCGACATAATCTGCACGCGCCTGATCAAAGTCGAAATAGTATAAAGCAAGTGGACGCGGACGGCTATTAATAAACTCAATAACATCGTCAATTTGATCATATTCCATGATGGGCAGGATCGGACCAAAGATTTCATGCTGCATAATCTGCATTTCTGGACGGACGCCGGTCAGCAGTGTTGGCGCAATTTTACGTACAGATGCCATATCTTCATGCTGAGGATTAATTTCGATGATTTGCGCGCCCTGTTCGCGGGCATCATCTAAATAGCCTTGCAGGCGGTTGTATTGCTTATCATTAATAATAGAGGTGTAGTCTTGATTGTCAGCAAAGCGTGGATACATGCTCTCAGCGCATTCCTTGAAGCGGTCAATAAATTCTGCTGTTTTTCCGCGCGGCAGGAACAGATAGTCTGGCGCGACACAGGTTTGACCTGCGTTCCAGAGCTTGCCGACCGCCAAACGCTCTGCGACATCCTGCAGGTCTATAGAAGGGTGCACTAGCGCAGGAGATTTTCCGCCCAGCTCTAAAATAACCGGCACCAGATTTTCAGAGGCTGCCGCCATGACGGTTTTGCCGACATTGGTAGAGCCTGTAAAAATCATTTTATCAAAAGCCAAATGGCTGAATGCGTCAGAAATTGCGCCGCCGCCATTGACCACGGCCACCAGTTCCTGAGGGAAAGCCTCAGCTAAGGCTTTTTCCAGCACAGCGCCAAATGCGGCAGATGCGCTGGAAATTTTAATCATGGCGTGATTTCCGGCGGCCAATGCGCAAATCAGCGGCCCAATGGACAGTAGCAGCGGATAATTCCAAGGGGTAATAATGCCGACGACTCCAAGCGGCTGGTATTGCACCCAGGCTTTTGCCGGCTGGTGAATAATGCCGACATGGCGCTTGGACGGCTTCATCCATCCGGTTAAATGCTTGCTATAATATTTAATGTGTTCTAAACAGGTCAGCAGTTCACCAATTTTGGTTTCACTGATGGAACGATTGCCGTAATCTTGATTAATTGCTTCGGCAAATTGATCTTGGTACTTAACTAAGATACGCTTAAGTCGCGCTAAACGGTCAATGCGCTCTTTTGCAGTTGGCAAAGGGTAGCGCAAGTAAGCGTGTTTTTGCTGTTCCAGCATTTCATTCAAGTGCTGAATTTCAAAAGTATGAGGTGTCATCGAATTTGTTTTTGTTTGACTATTCATGCCGCGCTGCCATTGTTGAATAAGCGATTAAATAATTTTTAGAGTATTTACTCTAAATAGTCAAGTTACTTTATGTGTTAATCATTTATCACATTAAAATCATGGTTATTTTAGGATGTCCCAGACAAAGACGCTGAAAACAAAAGAACGCATTTTGCAGCTCAGCCTCCAGCTGTTCAATGAGCGCGGAGAGCGTTCTGTTACAACCAATCATATTGCAGCTGAATTGGGGATGAGCCCTGGGAATCTGTATTATCATTTTAGAAATAAGAACGAAATTATTAAAGAGCTGATGGAGCAGTACCAAAAGGAAACTTTGGAAATGCTTGCGCTGCCGGATGACCGCCAGCTGGATGCCAATGATAAAATCCGTTATTTCCAAGTCCTGAGTAGCCAGCTTTGGGCATACCGTTTCTTGCACCGTGATGTTTATCATTTAGTTGAAAATAATATCGATTTCCGCAAAATGTATCCGCGTTTTGCAGGGCAGGTGATGCAGCAGGGGCAAAAAATCTATAAAGCCTTTGTCAGCGCAGGCTTAATGGAAATGACCAATTCTGAAATTGAAGCCTTGACGATCAACTTATGGATTGTGCTGACCAACTGGACGAACTTCCTGTATATGTCCGGCCATATTACTGACTCTAACCATTTGGAAGAGAAATGGGTTTGGCAGGCGCTGCGTCAAATGGTGTTTTTGGAAGGGGCTTATCTGCGGGGTGAAAGCCGCCAGACCTATGAGCACTTGCTGGAAACGATGGGAGAGTCAGAGCTGTTTGCCAGCCTGTCGTCACATAAAATTGCCGACAGCGAAAGCGAATAAGCAGCGATTTGCTGATCCCTTGATGGAAATAAAAAACTGCGCTTGCAACAAGGGCAGTTTTTTTATGCGCTATACCAGCAGGGAGCACCCTTTCAATACCGCGGGTTTCCTGCAGATAAATTCAGCGGCAAATAAATTGCGGCGGGGGAAGCTGAATGAATGTTTTTCAGCTCCTATTTAGTCTAAGGGGAAAACGCGCTAGAATGCTCGGCTTACTTTTTTAATTACTTAAATTTAGCGATACACATCAAAATGAATATGTCGACTGCAAATACTGCACGCTTGCTGATTACCTGCGAAGATAAGCCAGGTATTGTGCAAGCTGTATCGAGCTTTTTGTATCATCATGGAGCAAATATTACCGCACTTGATCAATACGCGACTGAAGCTCAGGGCGGGCGCTATTTCATGCGTGTTGAATTTGAATTAGACAGTCTGCAAAGCCGTAAAGATAATCTGCTGCAGACTTTCGAAAATAATGTGGCAGCCCGTTACGGCATGCACTGGCGTTTAGCTTTGGTCAGTGATGTGAAAAAAATCGGTATTTTGGTGTCTAAAGTTGACCATGCGCTGCTTGAGCTTTTATGGCGCCATTCGCGCGGCGGCCTGCCTTGTGAAATTACCAAAGTGGTTTCCAATCATGAAACATTGCGTGAAGCGGTAGAAAACTTTGGCATTCCATTTGAGGTGGTGCCGGTAACCAAAGAAAATAAACGCGAAGCCTATGCGCAAATTGATGACATGATGCAAGGCAATGATTTGCTGGTTTTGGCCCGCTATATGCAAATTCTGGATGAAGAATTTGTACAGAAATGGGAAATGAAAATCATCAATATTCACCATTCATTCCTGCCGGCATTTGTCGGGGCCAATCCTTACAAGCAAGCCTATGAAAAAGGCGTGAAATTGATCGGCGCTACAGCGCACTATGTAACTGCAGATTTGGACCAAGGTCCGATTATTGAGCAGGATGTTGAGCGTGTAAACCATGACTTTACCGTAGAACAGCTGCGTGAACTGGGTCAGGACGTGGAGCGCAATGTATTGGCGCGCGCTGTGAAATGGCATCTGGAAGACCGCATTATTGTTGATGGCAATAAAACGGTCGTGTTCCAATAATATTTTGAATTTTCACCAGATAAAGGCATACTTAAAGTATGCCTTTTTTTATTTCGCAATCAGCATTTAAAAAAGCCATAAAAATAGCCAAATTAATAGTTGCAAATGAAAACACTTCTCATTTATCATTATGCCACTTTATTGCGTTAAACGATGAGCTTGATTGCAAATCGGAATAAACACCGCAACTGCTTCTTCAAGGTAACTGATTTTAATGAGTCAATCTTCTGCTCCCATGATGCCAGCCCCAAGCCCAATGAAAAAGAAAGTGATCACTGCTTTGGCCGCGGTCGTTATTGGTCATATGGGTGTGTTGTGGGCTGTCGGCCATATGAAGACACCAGAGCTCAAACCAATTGAAAAAGACCCGATTCAAGTCCGTTTCGTAAAATTGGAAGAAGCGCCTAAGCCGCTGCCTCCGAAACCGAAGCCGCCGGAACCGAAGAAAGAGCCGCCAAAACCAAAAGAAGTTAAAATTGTGGACAAGCCTTTGCCGCCACCGCCGAAAAAAGTGGAAAAAGTGCAGCAGGTGAAAAAGGCCGATGCGCCAAAACCGGTAGAAAAGCCGGCTGAAGCGGCTAAACCAAGCCCGGTGGTATCCGCAACGATATCTGAGACCAAACGCCCAGCGCCAGAACCTGCGCCTGTGGTGAAATCTGAGCCGCCAGCTCAGCCGGCGCCTACAGCACCGCCAGCGCCAAAAAGTGTACAGCTGGGCGGCGGTGTATCTTGGCTGAAAGCGCCAAGCGTGCGTTTTTCACCGGGTGAGCTGAAGTCTTCCTGTTCAATGGTGGTTGCGATCTCTGCCAATGAAAATGGTAAAGTGATTGCGGTAAATGCAAAGAATTCCAGCTGCGGCGCAGCAGTAGACCGCAAAGTGACGGCTGCTGTAAAGCGCGGACAGTTGACTAAATATATTGAAAATGGTGTGGCGTATCCAACAAAAGTGGAACAGCCATTCGATTTTCAGCTTAAATAACCGGCTAACCCTTTAGGAGTTCGAGTATGAACTTTTCAGTTTATTGGCAGCATGCTGATGCAGTCAGCAAAACACTGTATTTTGTGCTGCTGGCAATGTCGATTGCGACGTGGACTATTTTTGCTTTACGCATTATGGGCACGCGCCAATTGAAGCAAGTGGCGTTTAACCGCCTTTCAGATGCATTAGCTGCATTGAAAGCGAAATTTGCCCCATTGAGCTTTGAGCAGCGTAAAGCTGTCGCTGAACAAGCGCTATTGCGTCAAATTGCGACTGAAAAAGCCAATGCCGAAAAGGGCGTGTCTGTTTTAGGCACCATTGCTTCGCTGGCTCCATTTGTGGGTTTATTCGGCACAGTCTGGGGAATTTTCCATGCGCTGGTTGCTGTAGGCAAAAGCGGTCAGGCAGGCCTTGCGCAAGTGGCGACACCTGTCGGCGAGGCATTGATCATGACGGGTTTAGGCTTGGCTGTCGCGATTCCGGCGGTATTGGCATACAACATTGCAGTACGCTTTAACCGCACGCTGACCAATGAATTGCAAGACCATGCGCACGGTTTATTGATTGATACCATGCTGCAGCAGGACTCTGCAAAAAAAGCTGAAGTAAAAACGGCGCACGAAGGATTAGTTGGAGGTCAAGCTTAATGGCTTTTCAATTGGGTGAAGACAACGATGCTGGCATGACTGAGATGAATCTCATTCCGCTCATCGATATTATGCTGGTATTGATGATCATCTTTTTGGTGACAGCGACCGTTGCCAACCCATCAATTCCATTAACCTTGCCAAAAACCACTGCGGATATTGTGGATTTGCCGCCGCAAAAGGTGCAAGTCAGTATCAATGCGAATGGCGATGTCGCTTGGGATGATCAAGTGATTACACTGGCAGAGCTGGAAAAGCGCTTTGCAGAAGCGGGTAAAGCGCCGCGTCAGCCGACAGTGATTTTAAAAGCAGACAAAGAATCACGCTATGACACTGTAGCGCAAGTGATGTCACGCGCGAGCGAAGCCGGCCTCAGCGATATTGCATTTGCAACAGACAATTAATTGATTCAGAATAAAAAAAGTGGCCTTTTGGCCACTTTTTTTGTCTCTAGAGATAAGTGCGCCGCTTATGTATCTTTCAGCAAGGCTTGAAATTTGCTGCGCAGTTTCATCAGTTTAGGCGGAATGGCGAAATTGCAGTAGCCCTGCGCAGGGTTGCGGGCAAAGAAATTCTGATGATAGTCTTCTGCGGGGTAAAAAATTGGCGCAGGGCTGAGTTCCGTGACAATATTCAGGCCGTCTGCTTTCAGCGCGTCTATGCACTGCTGGGCTTGAAGCTGCTGCCCGTCATTCAAATAATAAATTACTGAACGGTATTGCGTGCCGACATCATTGCCTTGGCGGTTCAATGTAGTGGGATCATGAATGGCGAAAAATACTTCCAGCAGCTGCGTAAAGCTGATTTGTGATTCATCATATTCAATTAAAATCACTTCGGCGTGCTGCGTATCGCCATTGCAGATCTGTTCATAGGTCGGCTGAGGTATATGGCCGCCTGCATAGCCGCTGGTGACTTGGTTGACACCTTTCAGCTGCAGGAACACTGCCTCTGTGCACCAGAAACAGCCGCCGCCGAATAATGCATGCTGCATAGTCTTTTCCTAATTTTAATATTTATGGATATATAAGGGCATATTGTTCAGCTGCAATACTGAAATGCCAAAAAAATCAAAGCCTGCATTATGGCAGGCTTTGATTGCAGTTAGCGGGGATGTACCGCGCTTTCATACTGAATCAGCAGATTGCCGTTGTGGTCCAGCAGCTTTAAGGTTTTACCATATACTTGATAGTGCGTTACTTTAGACAGCGCCGCATTGTAGGCCTGATCTAAATTGCCGTTGCCTGGGCAAGCCATGCGGGTACTGCCCAGCTGGCTGAGCTGCAGGGTGTCATTGCCTGCAGTATAAGCCCCCATAATGCGGTTGCAGCCGTCGGAACCTGAAACACGCTTAGAGGCCTCATCAAATTGAATGCTTGGAATATTGCGGGCATTTGGCGCGGTTTTAATCTCAGTACCGCCAATTTGTGTGGCAATCCATGTTTTGTTCTGCAGCAGCTGCAGGTTTTCGGTGATATGCGGAGAAGTCTGCATGCTTTCACATCCTGAAAAGACTGCAGCTGAACCAAGCGCTGCAACTAAAAGCAGTTTTTTTAACATGGTTGGATTCTCTTGTTTTTAATGGATATAGTTTTTATATAAGCAAATATTCAGCGAAAGCTCCAGCCGTATTTGTATCTTTATTTTTATCCGGCGGATTTGCGTTTATTGGGCTGGATGCGGCAGGCCTTTACGCACTAAGCGCGAGTAATCCGTGCTGCTCAGCTTTTGAAAACTGCTGACTCTTGGATTGACATGCGCCCGGAGATACCATGTCCGCATATCCCACTGCGGTGAAATCGCCTGCAAATCATATAAGTAATTGGGCAAATAGCCGGAAGCAAACAGGCGGTAATCGACAGGGAGCTTTTGCGGTGAAACCGCCTGTACCATATCAAAGACCAGCGTCGTGCAGTTGCTGGTTAAGGTGTTGTACCATTTCGGGTGTTTTGCTAGCTCATCCGCTTTATGCAGATACTCTTCAAAAAGAGCAATACGCTCTGCCTTAGACATCTTGATTGGAAAAAAATAAACTTGCTCACCGCGGACATTGCTGCGGGTGTAGACGATATCTTTTTCATCAGCCGCCACTAAGCTGAGCTCATATTTTCGGAAAAAACCGCCAATGGCTGAAAATTCTTCATTTTTTTCTTTACGGATTTCAATGGAGAACGTCAGCGGCCGGCTATGGGCAAAGTCAAAGCTGACCAGCGTATGCGCAATTTGCGGCCCCATCCAATAGGACGTCACAATATTGACTCCCGTAATCTGGTTCAGGTCAAATTTGCGGGTTTCCCAGCGTTCGGTATAACTGCCGTCCGAATGCCAGTCAAAGTTGCGGATATTATGCAGGGTAATGATATTTCCCTGTTTTTCATAATGCAGTATTTGAGAGACTTCGGGCGCCCAGTCACGGTCTTGTTTGGCTTGCAGCCCAAAATACCAAAGGAGGCTGCACAGAAAGCCCAAAATATAAATAATGACGTCTTTTTTACGGCTGAAAACATGCTGGGTGGCGTAAATGCCAAGGATGCTTAATGCAAAGGCAATCCAGATGCCGATCAGAATCCGGCTGAAAAGCCAGCTGATCGGTTCTTGAATCCACAGCGCCATGCACAGCCAAAGTGAAGACAGAATGACAAATAAGCTGAACAGGGAATGCAGTACGCCAGCACCCAAAGCTTTCATAAATTCTGTTTTTCCAATGTTGTGCATATTCAGCAGTTTCTAATGAATTATTTTTTCATTTTCGGTAAGTTGCGAACTCAAAAGCAATCCCTGTTTTGTCGTCAATATGCTGCTCTGTTTGAACTTTTTTAAAGCTGTCAGGAATCGCGGGGTAGTAGGCATCGCCCTGTACATCCAATTCGACATGGGTCAGTTCCAAGCGGTCTGCAATATCAACCGTTTGCTTGAAAATTTCACCGCCGCCAATAATAAAAATGCTGTCAGGCTTTTCTGAGGCTTTCACATCTTCCACGGCTTGAGCCAAAGCATCTTCAATGCTGTGCGCAATTTTAGCCCCTTCGTATGACCAGTCCATGTCACGGGTGATGACCCAGTTCACGCGTTTCGGCAGCGTACGGCCCATAGACTCTAACGTTTTTCGGCCCATCACGACAACACCGCCTTGGGTGATTTCTTTGAAGTGCTTCAGGTCGGCAGAAATATGCCAAGGCAGGTCATTGCCTTTGCCGATGCAGTTTTGCTGATCCATAGCGACAACATGAACGACTTCTAAATTTTGGAACGCCATAGCGCACTACTCAAAGCAATAAAAATTGCCTCTATTAAAATGCAAAATCCCGCTTTGCGCAAAGCGGGATTTTATTTTTTCGGCAATGGCGCTGCAATTAAACGGCCACAGGCGCTTTAATACCGGGATGCGATTCATAACCGGCGATTTCAATATCTTCAAATTTGAAATCGAACAGATCGTTAATTTCAGGGTTCAATTTCAACTGGCAGAGCGCCATCGGCTCACGGCTGAGCTGCAGCTTGGCCTGCTCAAAGTGATTGGCGTATAAATGGGTATCGCCGCCTGTCCAGACAAAATCACCGACACCGAGGCCGCACACTTGCGCAATCATGTGTGTCAGCAGGGCATAGCTGGCAATATTGAAAGGCACGCCCAGAAATACATCTGCGCTGCGCTGATACAGCTGGCAAGACAATTTGCCGTTCTGCACAAAGAATTGGAACAAGGTATGGCAGGGCGGCAAGGCCACATTCCCTGCTTCATTGGGGTTCCAGCCGGAAACAATCAAGCGGCGGGAATTCGGATTGGTTTTAATTTCATTGACCAGCCACTGGATTTGGTCAAAACCATCCTGATTGAACGAACCGTCTGCATTTTTGGTGGCGCCGAAATTACGCCATTGATGGCCGTAAACTGGGCCAAGTTCGCCTTCTGGGCGGCCAAAGCGCGCGGTTTGTTCCGCAGTAGACCATTCATCCCAAATACTGACTTTATTGTCCTGCAGGTATTTAACATTGGTGTCTCCCTTTAAAAACCACAGCAGTTCAATTGCAATAGAGCGGAAGTGAACTTTTTTGGTGGTGAGCAAAGGGAAACCTTTAGAAAGGTCAAAGCGCATTTGGTGACCGAATACAGAGCGGGTTCCTGTACCGGTACGGTCACCTTTGTCACCGCCGTTGTCAAGAATGTGCTGTAAAAGGTCTAAATATTGGCGCATGTCACTCTCATGAAAATTGTTTTTGCTGACCGCACATATTAGCTGTTTTTGGTTGCAGATAAAACTGTTAAGCATGCTCAAGTCAGCGCCAGTGGAATATCACGAATGCAAAAAATAGCAGTTTTACAGCGCAGGCAGCAGGCTTGATGCGGCAAATGGCAGGCTGCAAAAAATTGCGTTTCTCAATAAAGCTTCTAAGACTAAATTACATTTTTATAAAGAAGTTTTAAGCTTGGCTTTTTAGTATCGAATGCGTCAAAACGCTGCTGCTCAATATTCAGCAGCATATTCTTTTACAGGGATTTAAAGGTACGCACATGCTGGTTGATATGCATCATATTGAAACTCATCAAAATATTAACCCTGCGCCTGTGCAGGTGACACTGCGGAGCCCGCGCAGCAGGGAATATTCTCCCAGCCGTGTCAGTTTAGACCCTTATGTGATGCAAGCCAGTCCAACCGCCCCTGCAAATACTGATGATGTAAAAGCAACAGGCTTTGCAGGGAATTTCAGTTCAGACTCCGCGAATACATCCGTCCTGCGCTTAGATAAATTTGTTCAAAAGCTGGACAGCATTAAAGCGCATGTGAGCTCAAAGCGCTGCGCGCGCAGCATTCGCGTGGCGCTGCAAAGTGCTGGCGCGGTATTGGACAGCCATTCAGTTGCCGCTTCAGATTGGGGCGATACACTGACGAAAATTGGCTATAAGCAAATCCAGCCCGCGTTCGACAATCCGCAGGAAGGGGATATTTATATTATTCAGCGCACTCATAAGCATGTATATGGACATATTGCCGGTTTTAGCGGTTCGGAATGGGTGTCTGACTTCAAGCAGAAAAGTTACGATGTATATAAAGAGAACGGCCTAAAGTATAAATATTACCGTTTAGGTTTGTAGAAATGCTGATTATTTTTAGACAGCCATACGGAAATTTTTACTAAAAATTGATATTAAAATAAGCATTTGACGCATTGCTGCATCATTTTATAAAATTTTATTACATTTTTTATGTGAAATTATTCTCATCTAGGCGTACTATCCTCTTCGGTTAAAATATGTAAACTCAATCAGAATTGATTGAAGAGGAGGATGTTGTAAGAATGGTTTATGATCAAAGCGTGGACATGCAGAATGCGCATGGGCCTGTTGCAGCAGAAATCGTGATCCGTTCACAGCAAGGCAAGAACATACAGAAAGCCTCTTCTCAATCTTCCGGCAAAGTTGCTAAACATAAAAATGTTTTTGGCGCAAATAACGGCCAGCGTATTGATATTGATAAATTTGCGCAGCGGCTTCGTGGCGTCACCGCTCAAACCAGCGGTCAGAAATGCGCCAAAAGCGTCCGTTTGGCCTTGGAGTCTGCCGGTGCAAAATTAAACGGGCATCCTGTTGCCGCAGCCGATTGGGGCGGCACCTTAAGAAAGATTGGCTATCAAAAAATTAATTTGGCTTTTGACCGTCCGCAAAAAGGCGATATCTATATTATTAACCGCACGCAAAATCATGTGTATGGCCATATTGCAGCGTATACCGGTTCGAATTGGGTATCTGACTTTCAGCAGCGCGGCTATGCGGTCTATAAAGATCCGAACGTGCGTTATGAGTATTACCGCTTAGATCAGTAAGAGCTAAAGTTCCAGTCAATGGGGCAGAAAAATTAAAAACCGCGCCGCGCTATTCAAAGCGTTTGGCGCGGTTTTGGTATATAAGCGGCAGTAATAATCCAATGATCATAAAACCCAATGCTTGAACTGCGCTATACAGCCAATGAGTTAAGGGCAAGTTTGAAATGATCCACACAAGGCCCAGCGGCGGCAGCATCAGCAGTAAATATTTAAAGCCTTGAGCATAGGGTTGGTCGGCAGGTATTTTTAGGCTCAAAATTCTTAGGATATGCAGGCTAGCGCCTAGCATTAAACACAGCAATGTGAGCGCTGTGCTTAATTTTTCAATGCTTGAACAATAGTAAATGACGGCGCAAGTGACGACTGAGGCAATGAGTTTGACTTCACGCGTACAGTGTTCGGAATATAGAAAATTCAGAATCATGGCGCATCGTTTTTCGATTGATTCTGATTCAGCAAAGCCAGCGGCGAAAATATGCAGATCGACAGCGCCATAAAGCCAATGCCCTGTGCGCCTGGAATGAGAATCTCACCTTCGTTCATATGCATGAAAATCAGCGCCAGCAGCAGCGCAATCGGAATCCAGGTCAGCAGCCGGTACAGCAGGCCAGCCGGATTGCGGTAGGCAAAATGGATTTTACAGTAGCGGCAAATCAGGAACACAATCCCTGTGCCGAGAAACATTAAAATCGCATCCAGTTTCAGCGGTTCCATCCAATACAGCGCTGCTGTTGCAGCTGCAATCACGGCAAAGATCATGATTTTTTTCAAGACGGAAATTTGAGGATTGAACCAGAATTCAAGCATGCGCGTTGCGGTCTGTAATTTGAATGCTGAAACTGTAGCACAGAACCCGTATAAAAATGCAGTGCAAAAAAAGCGGAGCGATTGCTCCGCATAAAATCCGTGATGGATTGGATTAGTTGTTTTTGAGCGGGCCCCAGTCATAAATTTTCTTCTGATACGCATACCAGAGCAGCCAGAGGCCAATCAAAATCATCGGTACGGTCAGGAACTGGCCTTTGCTCATCCAGCCGATGAAGAGCTGGCCATTATCAGGCTCACGGAAGAATTCCACCACAAAACGGGCAATACCGTAGCCGATTAAGAACAGGGCAGATACGGCATAGCGCGGGCGCGGTTTGGAGCTGAACCACCACAGCACAATAAATAAAATTAAGCCTTCGCACAGCGCTTGATAGATCTGCGATGGATGGCGCACCAGCTGCAGCGGGTCAGTCGGGAAGATCATGCCGAACGCAAAATTCGGATCAGTTACGGGGCGGCCATACAGTTCACCGCCAATAAAGTTGCCGATCCGGCCAAACATTAAACCCGTCGGCACGCAGGGTGCAATAAAGTCCAGCGTTTGGAACCAGGTCATTTTGTATTTTTTGCACCACAGCAGCATGGCGATCATGACGCCAAGGAAGCCGCCGTGGAAGCTCATGCCGCCGGTCCAGACTTGGAACAGCCATAATGGATTTTCTAAGAATTGCTCAAATCCATAAAAGAATACATAGCCCACGCGCCCGCCGACCACTACACCGAGTGCGCCATAGAAAATCAGGTCAGAAACCATTTCTGAGTTCCAGCCATCGCGCTGTTTAGCGCGGTGAGTGGCGAGGCCCCAAGCAAATAAAAAGGCCAATAAATACATCAGTCCGTACCAATGGACTTGCAATGGCCCCAGCGAGACTGCGACGGGATCAATATTCGGGTAGGTCAGCATCGCTGCTCCTTGTCATTATGTTTTGCACAGATTTTAGCTGAATGTGATGAAAAATGTTGTACATTCAATGTGTAAAGATATCGAGTGACATTTATGTGCATTGTGGCATTTGCTTGGCAAGTCTTGGACAAAACTCCTCTGTGCCTGATTTCAAATCGGGATGAATTCTATCAGCGTCCGACCGCGGCTTTGAAGCAATGGGCCAACAGCCCGATTCTCGCTGGACAGGATTTACAGTCCGGCGGCACATGGATGGGGGTGACCAGCGCTGGGCGCTGGGCCATTATCACCAACTTCCGTGACGGTGCGGATCAGCAGCAGTATCCAACTTCCCGCGGGCATTTGATTCAGCAGTTTTTGGAATCTGATCAAACGCCAATTCGTTTTGCGCAGGCTTTGGAAAAGCGGCAGTGTGATTTTGCCGGATTTAACCTTGTTGTCGGCGATGCCAATCAAGCGGTATATATGAGCAACCGCGGCGAAGCGCCCCAAGTTCTGCCTAAGGGCGTGTATGTGATCTCGAATGGATTAATGACTGAGCATTGGGAAAAAACCAAGCATTTGCGCAAGCGCTTTACCCAAGAATTTTTACCTATGCTGCAGCAGGCGAATGTGGCTGAAACGGAGCTTGAGCACACAGTCTGGGATATTCTGGAAGATGAACGTAAGATAATTCCCGAACTGCTGCCGAATACCGGCATTCATGCAGAGATGGAAGCGCTGCTGTCTTCCACGTTTATTCAAAGTCCGGTTTACGGCACGCGCTGTTCTAATTTTCTGAGAATGGAAGGCCAGCAATGGCGGTGGCAGGAAAAATCCCAGCAAGGCAATACACAAGGTGAAATTACCTCAGTACAGCTGAATATTCAGCCTCAACGTTCAATTTAGAATTTTAAATTATTTTGATGGCATAAAAAATGCCAGCGGTGTGCTGGCATTTTTCATTCTAGGATTCGCGTTTATGCAGATTTTGTGCTGTCAGCTTTTTTAAGCACAGACGGCGCAATCGGGTCTGCAGTGATGTAGCCGACCGATGCCGAATAGCCATTATTATAGTTGGCAAGTGTTGCGGCTTTTAAATCTGCAGACAGGCTGCTCATATCACCGGCATGCTGGAAATTGCTCATGATATAGGTCCAGCCATTCACTGAATCGACAGCATGCAAGCCTGTCGACTCTGCGCCCGCAGGTGTAGACAGCAAGCGCACAGGATCGGCTTTGGTCTCAACATTGTACGCCCACAGGAAATTGTTCGGATGATTGCCGCTATCCTCGCCAATAAACAGGGTGCGAAGCGTTTCAGAGAATTTCAGGTTGTCCGGACTAGCAATTTTGTCTGGATTTGCGGTATTGCCTAAGCCATCGGCAGAGATATCTTCACCGAGCAGCAGGATCTTAGATTGATGAGGCACCCATTCACTATCGATGGGCTGTCCTGCTGCTGTGCTTTGGCCTGCCGTCAGGTCATGTGCAAGCACGCCGCCAGCTGTAATTTTCTTGCTGAATGAAACATTGTGCGCTTCAAGCCATGCAGCATTGCCTTGAATCATCGAATCCTGAATATTGGCCAGTGCTGAGTAAGCGACTTTATCCTTGATGTTGACAGTGGTGCCTTCCATCTTCGTAAAGGCCATACTGCCGCCTTTTAAAGCCGCATAGCGGTGGGTTTCAAGGAAAGCCGCGGCTTTTTCCATACCCGGCTTCACTTTGACCCACAATTTTTTCTTGGCCAAGATAATCGGGGTGTATGACGCATCATTCGGATCTGTAGTTAAGCTTTCCATGATGTCTGTCGGCTGGATATTGCTGGTATTGACCAAGGCTTCAATTTCAGCGCTTGTGGCATGGCCAAGCTCAATCCATTGGATTTGACCGGTTGAGCTTTCAGTCAGCACAGAGGTGTATTTTGCGACATACAGGGTGCCGGCAGAGAGATCTTTTTCCTTGTCTGCAATGAACATGAAAAAGCCGCCATTGGTGTAGTCGTCACCCATAATCACGGTGCGGTTGTCCGGCATCACATGCACCAGTTCGTGTGAAATACGCCCTAAGCAGTAATGCTTGACGATTTGACCGCTGCCGTCTTTGTTTACAATTACTTCAGGCAAGTGGCCATAGTTGTAGGGTTTAGCCGCAGTTTCATCACCGAAGAAGTTTTTGCCAATGCCTTTAGGGCTTGGACCGCCGATACCCTGTTCAAAAGCATCCGGCTCATATTCTTCACTGGATAAGTGAGTGCTCCATGGCGACATGCTCGCGCCGCAGGTGATCCACAAGCCGTGTGCAGCAGAGGTGTCTACATTAAAGTATTTTTTCAAATCAAGGTGGCCTGTTGCAGGGTCTTGATCTAAAGTTAGAATTGCGATGGGAGACGGCAAATTGCCATACTCGCTGCTGCCGGCCTGGTTCTGTGTCGCGTATTCAAATTGAACCACGTGGAATACAGGATTGGCAACGCCATCAACTTTTGCATCTTCTAAATGAATTAAAGATGAACCGTCTGGGCAGTCTGAAAAATATTGGCGAGCCGCATCAGGCACAGAAGTATCCATAATGGCTTCGCCTTTTGCATTGAAATACCCGCCTGCAATAATTTCGCCGCCGCCCCATTGAGGTACTTTGGTTCCTGTTTCAAAGAAGCTTTTATAGCCTAATTGGTATTCAGTGCTGCTGGCATCATCCCAGTCTATTTTCAGTTTGGAACCGACAGAGGTTTTAGCGCGGTCTGCGAGGACGGTAGGCGCCGCCATGGCGGTAAATGTTGCTGTTTTTAAATTGGCTGGGTTGACGACAGGCGGCGTCACGGCAGTCTCATTGTCACTGTCATTGCACCCGCTTAAAGCGGCTGCTGTGCCCATTGCGCCTAAAGGTAAAAAAGGAATTCCTGCAAACCATTTAAGCAGGTCACGGCGACTTGGCTGAGTTGAAGTGGCAGTCATAATAAATCCGTATGTTATTTGTTTGTAAGTCGCTAATGATTCTATGAAGTGGAAATGACAGATTCTTGACACTTTTTAGACAGTTTAAAGACAGCGCTAGCAGGATGGTGGCTCAAAAAAGCCCTGAATTTCAGGGCTTTTACATTAAGCGGCTTCTTCATTTTTTGATTTGCGTTTTTCCAGCAGCTTGCCCAGCAGCAGGCCGACCTCAAACAGCATCCACATCGGCACCGCCAGCATGACCATAGACAAGGCATCGGGCGGGGTCACAAACATGGCGACAAAGAAGCAGCCCACCACAATAAAACGCCGTTTTTCGACCAAGCTTTGGGTGCTGACCACGCCGATCAAAATCAGAATCAGTGTGATAATCGGAATTTCAAAGGTCAGCCCGAAGACTAAGAACAGCTTTAAGCAGAAGCTGAGATAGCTGTTGATGTCGGTCATCGGGGCAACGGTTTCAGGCGAAACACTGATAAAAAAATGCAAAATAGCGGGCAGGGTAATGAAATAGGCAAAAGCAATGCCTAAATAAAACAGAGCGATACTTCCGGCCAAAAGCGGAACCGCTAAAAAACGTTCTTTTTCATACAGCGCGGGACGGATAAACGACCACAGCTGATAAATAATAAAGGGCATGGCCAGCACCAGCGCGACAAATAAGTTCAGCTTAAATGGCGCCATAAAGGTTGCCGTAACATCGGTGGCAATCATTGAAGACGTAGCCGGGAGCTGCTGCCTTAACGGTTCTGAAAGCAGCTGATAAGTATAATTGCGGAACGGCAGCAGGCAAAAAAACAGCGCAATCGTGACGCCGACAATTTTAAAAAGATATTGACGCAGAATAATCAAATGCTGCATCACTGGCATTTGATCCAGATGTTCGGCTTCGGTTTTCACGGAAGCTGCAGGCAGTTCATTCATACAGCAATCTTCAAGTTAACAGGTGGGTTTGGATATTCAATAACAGCCCATAATCGATGCAAATGCTGCTGAATATGGCTGCAGGAATACGGTGTTAGCGCGGGGGCGTCTACGTGCTGATAATGATGTTCTGCTACCGCCGCAGGCATAGGGTCTGCATGCGCTGTTTCAGTTGGCGCAGTGTTTGCATCGTCAGTCTGGGCTTGATCTGAGGGCGCTGCCTGATTGCTGCGCAGCGCATCAATCTGCTGCTGCATGCGCCGTTCCAGCTCAGTAATACGTTCAATTTCTTTCTGAACTTCTTCGCGGAATTCAGAGAGGCGCAGTTCACGGTCAATCTCAGTTTGAACACTGCTGATGAGGCGCTTGAACTTGCCATACCATTTCGCGGCAAACCGCGCGCCTTCAGGCAATTTTTCTGGGCCAAGCACCAGCAGCGCAATAATGGCGAAGCACAGCAGTTCTGTCATTCCAATATTCAGCATGCATCAGCACTCACATTTAGCTTTTGACTGAACTTTCAGTGCTTTTTACTTGCGCATCGATGGTGAGCGGCTCTTTTAAGGCCGCGTGTTCCGCTTCTTCATCACGCACTGATTTTTTAAAGTCCTTCACTGCACCGCCGACATCTTTACCTAAATTTTTAAGCTTGGATGTGCCGAACAATAAAATGACGACTATTGCAAAAATAAGCACATGCCAAATTGATAATCCCGCCATGATTTTTTCCTCTTTTCATTTTTCAATCATTGCAACAGTTCCGCATGACAGGGGCGTGACATCTGTGTTGCAGTTTAAAGACAGGCAGGCTGTTAGGATGCGCAATGAATTACCCGCTGGGGCGCAGACAGGGCGCAGGAATGTGCTAGCATTTAGGCCCTCTGCTCAATGCAATTTGAATATTCATGGCGCTGATTCTTCCTCTTGTCTCCTTTTTGATTGGTTTCTTTGGCGCCGAAGCGCTCAAGCCGTTCCGGGCTTTGCTGGCGGCTTTACTGGCCCGTTTGCTGATTCCAGTTATCATTGTGTACAACATGGTGTTCTATAAACAAGGAAGCCTCTGGCTGATTGGTTTCAGCTTTATCAGCTCCCTGATTTTCTTCGGTATTTTTTATGCTTTGAATCGAGATAAGCTGAGAGCATTATGTTTCAGCTATTTGAACGGCGCTTGGCTGGGGCTTCCTTTTGCATTGGCGGTATTTGGCCCAAATGCCAGCAGTACAATTGTGGCGCTGTATATCGGCGGGTCACTCTTTGGCAATATTTGCGCTGTGATGGCGGTGAGTGAAGCCAAGCAAGACCTTAAATTTATTGTTAAAAATGTGCTGCTTTCTCCGCCTGTGATTGCATTAAGCGCTTCAGCTGTTTTGTCATTTTGGGATTTCAGCGCTTTTGAGCATCATCCAGCTGTGCAATGGGCCTATGCCCTCAATAAAGTGCTGGTGACTTTTTCAGGCATGTGCGTTTTAGGCATGTGGCTGAGCAAAGTGCGCATTGGCTGGCAAGATTTGCAGCGCAGCCTGCTGCTGATTGGCGGCCGTATGATTTTGTCCATTTTTCTGTGTTTAGGCGCTTATGCGCTGTTGCCGATTCCGCATGCGGCACTGACGTACGCCGTGATTTTTATGTTCTTCTGCCTGCCGCCCGCAGCCAATATTGTCGCTTTAGAAACGCATTATCAGGGTACGGGGCATTCGGCAAAATATATCGCATCAGGTACGCTTGCCAGCGCGATGATTATTGCCGTCTATGGGCTGGCGGTGCATATGTTGGTACCAGCATTATAAGGATTAAAAGTTCTCCCTCCCTGTAGTTGAGAGTTAGAGATAGCTGCAGTCAAATCATCGCTTAGGAAGCTGCAAGAAGCTTAAACCTTTCTTTATATTTGTTGATGACTGCACAGTTGAATTCGGCGATTTCTGGCGAATTGATTGACCTCTCCTTTGAGCAGCAGCGCGGCTCATTTTCTGGAAGGAGAGGGGGGTGAATAAGGCTTTATTTTACTAAACTGGCTTTAAACAAGCACATGGCCTGACCGCGGTGGCTGATTTTATTCTTTTCATCTTTGGACAGTTCTGCACTGGACACATTCAGTTCCGGCAGCCAGAACAGCGGGTCATAGCCAAAGCCGTTTTCGCCGCGGGCCTGTTCCAAAATTTCACCGCTCCAAATGCCTTGGAAGATTTGCGGCAAAGGATCTTCTGCATGCTGTACCAATGCCAGCACACAAACAAACATGCCTTCAATGGGCGCGTCATCTTTACGCAGCGGTTTAAGTTTGTGCAGCAGCTTCTCATTATTGGCCGCATCATTGCCATGCTCACCCGCAAAGCGTGCAGAGTAAATGCCCGGCGCACCGCCTAAGACAGGTACGCAAATACCCGAGTCATCCGCAATGGCGGGCTTGCCTGAAATTTTAGACGCATGGCGGGCTTTAATAATGGCATTTTCGACAAAGCTCAGGCCGTCTTCGATGGCGTCTTCAATATTCAGTTTGCCTTGTGGAACAACCTCAACAGGAAGCTTCAATTCTGCAAACATTTTTTCAAATTCGGCAATCTTGCCTTTGTTGTTGCTTGCCAAAACAAGCGTGCTTTGAGATAGCCAATCTGTTGAAGACATTGTATGGTGCCTATGTTTGCTAAAAGAATGCTGTATTTTAGCCTATTTTAATTTGGCTGATGTGCATAATCAGGAAAACAATCCGGGAATGCAAAAAGAAGAATGCAGCAATCACTTATACAGAATTGGGCCGCGTCATCTATTTTTTACTGTGCTCCATAAGTAAAAAACATGGCATCGGCAGGAAATTATGCAGGAATAACCCATTACCGCCAGCTCTAGCTGCTCTGCGCAGTCTGTGTATGAAAAACTAGGTTTTCATGCTGTTTCATCAGTCAGTGAGGCTGAAGGTTTACGTTTTATTCAAATGCAGAAGGCTTTTACCGTTTAAATGACCATTCAAAAAACGGCAATTGCAGTCAATAAAAAAGCACCCGAAGGTGCTTTTTAGAATTAGGCAGAATTACTGCGCCTGAATCCATTTGTCTGCACGGTCACGCGCTTGACGGATCTGATCTTGAGTCAAGTTGGCTGCCAAAGCAGTTTTCTTGCCTTCAGATAAAGTAATCACTTTATTGTCCAGCATGCCGTCACGGGTTGACAGCTCATACCATTGGTACGCGCCAACGTAGTTTTTCTTCTGTTCTTCCATCATCGCCAAGTTAAAGCTGGCACGGTTGTCACCGCGGCTCGCCGCTTTTTCAAAGTATTGACGGGCAAGTGTTTCGTCTTTCTTTGTACCCATGCCGTCTGCCAGCATACGGCCAACATTCAGCTGCGCTGCAGAAAGGCCTTGATCAGCAGCGGCTTTGAACCAAGCAAAAGCCTGACGCTCATCTTTAGCGACATCTTTGCCAAACTGATATTTGGTGCCTAAATAAAACTGCGCGCCAGCTTGACCGGCTTTGGCGGCTTTGGTCAGGCTGTTAATGTCCATTACCGAAAATTGGGCTGCTTGGCTCGCAACAGTTGGCGCTGGAGCAACATAATCTGCATGGGCTTGGATATTGAACAGTCCAGCCAGCAATGTTGTGCCTAATAGTATTTTTTTCATAGAGCGCTCACTCGATAAATTGCGACTTCACCAAACAGATTCGGGACATGTTTACTGAGTAAACTGCCTTGCTGGTCCCCATTCACGGCAAGTCGGTTAATAATCCGGATATTGTTTTCTGCGCAGAGCGCTTCAAAATCGCGGAATGTACATAAATGAATATTCGGGGTGTTATACCACATATATGGCAATGCTTCAGAAACAGGCATTTTCCCTTTCAAGGCTAAGAAAGAGCGGGTCTTCCAATGCGCAAAGTTCGGAAAGGTAATGATCGCTTGTTTTCCAACACGCACCATGTCACGTAAAAGAACGTCTGGCGCATCTACTGCCTGCAAAGCCTGTGCCATAACCACATAGTCAAAAGACTGGTCAGCAAACCGGCTTAAACCTAAATTTAAGTCCTGCTGAATAATATTTAACCCGTGGCTGACGGCAATTGCAATCTTTTCTTGATCCAATTCTAGGCCGTAAGCGCGGATATTGTGCTTTTTGCTCATATGCGCCAGCAGTTCACCGTCACCGCAGCCCAAGTCCAATACCTTGGAATCCGGCTTAATCCACTTCTCTGCCAGTTGATGGTCGATACGCATTAAACAGCCTCCTTGGGTGTTGCTTTGAGGTGTTCTTCACCGCCTAGAAATGCACGTAAAGATTTGACATATAAAGGAATAGGGAATAAGAATGAGTCGTGGCCCTGTTCTGCATCAATGTCTAAATAGCTGACAGGTTTATGGTTGCTGATGAGGGCATCCACAATCTCCTGAGAGCGCTGCGGTGTGAAGCGCCAGTCAGTGGTAAATGAAACGACCAAGAACTTGCATTTAGTATTTTCCATCGCTTTTTTCAATGACTGCTGATACTCGCGGGCAGGGTCAAAATAGTCCAAAGCTTTGGTCATAATTAAATACGTGTTGGCGTCGAAGTTGCGGCTGAACTGTTCACCTTGATAGCGTAAATAGCTTTCGACCTGAAATTCGACATCGAAACCGTACATGAATTTGCCTGACTTGAGGTCGCGGCCAAATTTCTGCTTCATGGCTTCTTCAGACAGGTAGGTGATATGGCCGACCATGCGCGCCAAAATCAGCCCGCGTTTAGGATAGCTGTCATTTTCTAAATAGCGGCCATTATGAAAGTCTGGATCAGACAAAATGGACTGGCGCGCAACTTCGTTAAACGCAATGTTCTGCGCAGAAAGTTTGGGCGCACTGGCAATAATCACGCATTTTTGCAGGCGGTCAGGATAGTCGACCGACCATTGCAGCGCCTGCATGCCGCCCAGCGAGCCGCCAATCACGGCATACCACTGCGCAATGCCCATGCGGTCAGACAGCATGGCTTGAGTTTTAACCCAATCCCGCACCGTGACCAATGGAAAATCTGGACCATAAGGGTGGTTGTCATTTTCAGGATTTGGCGATATTGGCCCGGTAGAGCCGCTGCAGCCGCCGATATTATTCAGCGCAACAACAAAGAATTTTGACGTATCAATGGCTTTGCCGGGCCCAATGCAGGCATCCCACCAGCCGGGCTTTTTATCATCTTCTTGATGATAGCCCGCTGCATGATGATGGCCGGACAGCGCATGGCAAATCAAAATAGCATTAGACTTATCGGCATTCAGCTCGCCATAAGTTTCCACCATCAGTTCAAAGCGTGGAAGAATTCGATCGCATTCGAGCTCTAACGGCTCTTCAAAAGAAAACTTTTTCGGGGTAACTAAGCCCACTGAGTCAGCTGGAAAAGACACAGGAAATATTCGCCTTAAATCTTTGGGATTAATAAACAAAAGGATACCACTTGGGGTATCCTTTCTAAAGTTTTTTATCAGATAAGATTTTATCTCATCAAATTTAAACCGCCGCGGCCATCACTTGCTCAGGGCTTAATACGCCTTGTTCAATTAAACGGTTGACACTGGCAATAATCGCTTCAATCGATGAAGTAACAATATTGTCATGCACGCCTGCGCCGAATGCGGATTTACCGGTGCCTTTCACTTGAAGCTCAACCAAGGCCAAAGCTTTGGCATGCGCGCCTGAACTGATGCTGCGTTCTTCATAGGTCAAGACATCAATCGGCAACTGCAGCGCATTCAAGATTGCAGAGATTGGGCCATTGCCTTCGCCGCGCAAGTGCTGAGTCACACCATTCACTTCAAGGTCTAACTCAATTACCTGATTGCCGTTTTCATCATGCAAGCGGTAATTTTTGGCAGAGTAATGCGTATCTTTGGCCGCAACATAAGTATCTTTAAACAATGTCCAAATGGCTTGAGCTGAAATCTCAGTGCCGTCTTCATCTGTTTTCTGCTGCACAATTTGCGAGAATTCAATTTGGATGCGGCGCGGCAACACCACGTTGTAGTTCGATTCCAATAAGTAGGCAATGCCGCCTTTACCCGACTGAGAGTTCACGCGAATCACAGCATCATAGTCACGGCCCAAGTCTTTCGGGTCGATCGGCAAGTAAGGCATATCCCACATTTCTTGATCTTTCTGGAATTCAAAGCCTTTTTTAATGGCATCCTGATGCGAACCAGAGAAAGCTGTGAAGACCAAGTCGCCTGCATAAGGATGGCGCGGGTGTACCGGCAAGCCTGTGCATTCTTCAACCGTTGCGATAACCTCATTGATATTGGAGAAGTCTAAGTTAGGCGCAACACCTTGGGTGTACATGTTCAATGCAATCGCAGCAACGTCTACGTTGCCTGTGCGTTCGCCGTTGCCGAAGACACAGCCTTCTACCCGGTCTGCGCCAGCCATAATTGCCAATTCAGAGGCCGCAATGCCGCAGCCGCGGTCGTTGTGGCAATGCACTGAAATGATGACGCCGTCACGGCGCTGAATGTTGCGGTGCATCCATTCAATTTGGTCTGCATAGATGTGCGGGCCAGAAACTTCAACCGTTGCAGGCAAGTTCAAAATGACTTTGTTTTCTGGTGAAGCTTCCCAAATTTCAGTCACGGCATCACAGACGTCTTTGGCAACGTCTAATTCAGTAGCAGAGAAGCACTCCGGACTGTATTGAAAAATGAATTCTGTTTCAGGCTGCTTGGCTGCATATTCTTTCACTTTTTGTGCAGCATTGATGGCCAATTGTTTTGCGCCAGCGACATCAACATTCAATACTTTTTGGCGGAAGGTTGGTGAATTTGAGTTATAGATATGCACAATTGCGCGTTTTGCGCCTTGTAAAGATTCGAATGTGCGCTGAATCAAATGATCACGCGCCTGCACCAAAACTTCGATATAAACGTCATCTGGAATATGGCCGCCTTCAATCAATAAGCGGGTGAAATCAAAGTCGATTTGCGAGGCAGAAGGGAAGCCGATTTCAATATGCTTAAACCCGATTTTGACCAGCATTTGGAACATTTTGAATTTTTGTTCAATGTTCATTGGTTCAAAAATAGCCTGATTACCGTCACGAAGGTCGGTGCTCATCCAAATCGGCGCTTGATTGATTTCATTATTCGGCCATTGGCGGTCAGGTAAATCGACACGCTGGTACATACGGCGGTATTTTTTGCTTGGATCAGCCAACATCATGAGGTAACTCCTTGTGCAGTACCGGTTGCTCGTGTCTTGGATAAAGGCAACACTTCTGCTTATATAGATTGTGTCTATTGTATCAATTTACAAGTCTAAATTCGGAGGACTTAGCCTAAAGCATTAAAAAATGGTGTGGTTTTTAAATGCTTTAGCTTTACCGCGGATCTTGTAAATCTATAACTAAATATTAGTGCACTTATTCCGAAAATAATTTCCTATTTTTGCATCAATACTATAACTATAGAAAATAATTTCCCTTAATTTGTCTGTTTTTGAAAAATATATTCTTCAGAGATGTCTTTTAGCGTTGCCGTTCCCATTAAGGCCATCGTTATCTCAAATTCTTCCTTTAAGATTTTGATTACATGCGCCACGCCTAAAGCGCCTGCACTGGCTAAACCGTAAATGGCAGGACGGCCAATCAGGACTGCAGATGCGCCTAAAGCAATCGCTTTGAATACATCTGAACCGCGGCGGATACCGCCGTCATACAGCAGAGGAAAATCTGCCGGAACAGTTTTTTTAATCAGCTGCAGCGCTGTCAATGGGGGAATGCCGGTATCCAGCACCCGCCCGCCATGATTGGACACAATAAGGCCCTGTACCCCGTGCTGTATCGCTAGCTGAGCATCTAATGGACTTAAAATGCCTTTTAAAATAACGGGCAGCTGAGTTTGCTGTACCAGCCAAGCGATGTCTTGCCACGTCGGCGCAATTTTCATCAGGCCGTTAAATACAGGATGATCCCCCTCGTTCAGCTCAGGCAGGGGGATATGCGCAGGCGTATGCGGGTGCTGCATGCCTTCAGGCAAGTGAAAGAACACCCGCCGTTCACGATCGCGGATGCCGGTATGCGGAGAATCGACCGTCACCACAATCGCTTTGAAATTATGCGCCTCGGCCAGCTTTACCAATACCAAAGATTTTTCCCGCTCGCCTTGCCAATACAGCTGGAACCATTTGTAGGGATTATCCTGCTTCAGGGCGTGCATGTCGGTATTGGTGAAGGTGCTTAAGAGCATATTGCTGCCCAGTACTTCTGCTGCCAGCGCGCAGGCTGCTTCACCGTCGGGATGGAACTGCTGCTGATGCCCGATCGGCGCCAAAAAAATGGGATGAGGAAATGTTTGCCCAAGAATTTCACATGCGGTATGGCCGTGTGTCAGGTCTTGCAGCATGCGGGGCAATAAGTGTATCTGTTCAAACTGCTCGGTATTGCTGCGGACGCTGCATTCATTCATGGAGCCGCCTTGCAGGTACTGCCAGACCATGTCCGGCAAGTGTTTCTGCGCTTCCTGTTCATAATCGGCAAGGGTTTGCAAATCGGACGGAATCTGAGTGAGCGGGGCGAGGACAGTGTTGGCAGTCATGAGATTTCCGTTTTCTTCATCTATGGCTCGATTCAATGTGTGTCTGACCAAGCGCGTTCAGTGAAAATGCAATGTTTAGCTTTGAGCTTTAAATTTCAGCCCATTTGCGCAATAAATTATGATACATGCTGGTGAGCTTCACCACTTCTGAATGCGCATCGCCTAATTGCATGCGCAGGTTTTGAATGCTTTGATCCAAATTAAACAGCATGTGGCGGTCAGCATCATCCCGGATCATGCTTTGCAACCAGAAAAAAGAAGCGACGCGGCAGCCTTGGGTGACAGGGCTAACCTCATGGACACTTGTTGACGGATAGAGGATCAAGTCGCCTGCAGGAAGCTTGATTTCATGATAGCCATAGGTATCTTCGACCACTAGTTCGCCGCCTTCATATTCGTCCGGTTCACTCAGAAAAACAGTGCAGGACAGGTCAGTGCGGATTTTTTGATTTGTACCCTGTATCCAGCGGATAGCGTTGTCGACATGAAAGCCGAAGGTTTCACCATTTTCATAACGGTTAAAATAGGGAGGCAAGATATTTAAAGGCAGTGCAGCCGAAGTAAATAATGAATTTTGCGTCAAGGCCGCTAAAATCATATCGCCCAAATGATGCGTCAAAGGGTGATCTTCAGCCAGCTGCTGGTTGTGCTTTACATTTGCAGACAGTGACCCTGTGGTTTTTTTGCCATCCACCCATTCCACTTTATCCATTTCTTGGCGGAAGTATTGAACTTGTTCTTTGCTTAATACATTGGGAATATGGTGAATCACGGCAATACCTTTTTATATCAAAATAGGGTGTCTTAAGCATATATAAAAATAGCCTCTTAGAAGAGGCTATTTTAAATAAATCCCATAAAATTATTATGGGATTTAGCTTTGATTAATATTTGAAGTTTAGAGACAATACTGCGCTGCGGCCTTCTGCTTCACTTGCATAATGAGAAGCATAGGCTTTAGTGAAGTAGCGTTTGTCAGACAAGTTGTTAACATTAAGTTGTAAGTCTACATTCTTATTGACGTTGTAGCGCGCCATAGCGTCGTAGCGTACATAACCTGGAACAAACTTAGTATTTGCTGCATCACCATAAACCTTATCCATAGCAATAGCGCCTGCACCCAGTGTCAACTGCGGCATTACTTGGTACGTGGTCCAAAGTGTCGCGCTGTTTTTCGGCACGTTTGGAAGCTGCTTTCCTTTCGCTGGATTATCAGGAGTACATACACCTGCACGGGTACATGATGGACCTGGATCAGTCTGTTCACTGTCTAAATATGTGTAGCCTGCTGATACAGCCCATTTGTCTGTAATACTGCCGTTTAAGCCAAGCTCAATACCGTCAACCTTGCTTTCACCGCCATTGGTATAGGTTGTTGAATCAAGCTGAATACGGGTATTTTGCTTTTCTGTACGGAAAATGGCTGCAGTTAAGTTTAACTTGTCATTAAACAGATCCCATTTCGTACCCACTTCAAATGTACGGCTTTTCTCTGGATCAAGGTCTTTAATATTTACATTGACCGCTGTTTCAGAACCGTCACCTGCATCAATACCTACAGGGTTGGCAGATGTTGCAACGCTTGCATAAATGCTGCCATTTTCAGCAGGCTTAAATGTCAAGCCAGCTTGGTAAGAGAAAAAGTCTGTATCGCTTTCAATTTTTGCGCCTGTGGCATTGGTTTTAAGTTCAGTTTCAAACTTGTCCCAGCGAACGCCTACGTCCAGCAACCAACGTGGGGTGAACTCAATGCTGTCTAATAGATATGCAGATGTTGTGGTTGCCGTTGTTGTAGTAACCGCTTTATTTGCTGCTACATTGCCTAACCATGGATCTTTTGAATTCGGGTTGAATGCATCGGTACACCAATAATCAGAAGCTGCGCCAATTCCAAGTGAACATGCACCTGTTGTAGGGGAGCCAGTAATCACTTTGCCCGAATTAGAGGTAACTGTATACGAACCTTTGTCAGACTCTTGGTCACTATATTCTGCGCCGACATTAAAGCTGTGCTTAATTGCACCGGTATTAAATTTACCCGTTAAAGCCAACTGATCCGTAAACGTGTTGGTATCTGTAATACGAGAGTTTACACGACGCCATACTTCACCATTTGCAATGTTTTTTTGGCTGTCATCTGGCTGAGTCCAGATGTAGTCATTTTTAGAATTGCTGTACACGGCAGTGTTGCTGATGGTTAAATTATCAGTCAGGTCGTGCTCTAATTTAATGGTGCCGATTTGATTTTCCTGTTTTTGGAAATCGCGGTCTAACCAGCCGTAGTAAACACCTTGTTTCACATCCAACGGTTTGCCGGTTGCTGTATTGTTAGAAGAATTCCAGTAAGGTACACCTGAATCAGGCGTATCGTCAGATTTTAAATAGTAGTAGCTTAAAGTGGCACGGGTTGGAGTGTCTAAGCCAAAAGTAATGCTTGGCGCAATACCGACACGCGCATATTCAGCGCCATCAGATTGACCTGCTTTATTGTTGTGGTGGCCCATTACGGCTACACGGGCAGCAATGCCGTTGCCGAAATCTTTGTTGCCATCCAGTGTAATGCGCTGATAATCATCTGTACCGGCGCCAACAGAACCTTCTAAAAAGTCGCCTTTTTTAGCCACTTTAGAAATCATGTTGATGCTGCCGCCCACTGAGCCTGCGCCGCCCAATGCAGAAGCCGAACCTTTGGTGACTTCAACTTGCTCTACAGCGAACATTTCACGGTTTTGTGAAGTGGCGCTGCGGATACCGTCTACATACATCGAGCTTTCTGAGTTGTAGCCGCGGATAAACGGACGGTCACCATTTGGGTTGCCGCCTTCACCAGCCCCTAAGGTAATACCAGGAACAGTACGTAAAGCATCGCTTAAAGTGGTTACTTGCGTGTCTTCAATCAATTGCTTAGAAATCACAGAAACAGATTTTGGTGTATCTAATAAAGGCGCAACAAACTTAGCGTTTGCAGACTTTTCAACTTTGAACCCTTGCTGTTCTGCTGCAACTTCTTGATTAATCGTCGGAAGCTGAGTGACTTGCTCTTGAGCGAATGTATTGACTGCAATCATAGACAATGATGAAGCAATTGCAGACGATACAATTTTCTTACGTGTTTTGATGAAGGCCATTTCGAACCTGAGACAGTGTTGTGAATTTGTATGCGAATAATAATAATTCTTATTATAGATTGCATCTTTATGACATTGTAATTGACGATAAAAATACCAATTTTAAATGCTTAATTAAATGTAACTGTATAACAATACTTAATTAATATTTTGTTTTATAAAGTTATTTTGTTTTTTAGTATGATTTTTTGACGAAACATTGATTTAATTCTTAAGTCGTAGACTATGAGAAAACATCTAGGAAAAGAGTTTTAACTGCGGCCAGCGGCAGGAGAGCCTATAAATCTGCATGCTTTAATGCATCATTTGCTGTTGCTTACCGGGGTTTGTTGTTTGAGGTGGGAAATCTACCGATGGTTTTAAGGCAATTGCCGTCTAGGCTTGAATTTCAGGACAAAAGCAAGGGTATAAAAAAATCAAGAAAAATAGGTGCTATAATGCTATTTTGTATATCTTTAAATGTTGTCATATAATGTGGCACTTTTTTTTAATCTGTTTTTTAACAAAATATCGAGGAAGCCATGCAAGTAACTTCTGAAGCGGTTTCGGGCGTTGCCCGTCGTTTAACTGTATCTGTACCGACGAGCCGTATTAACGAGCAATTTGAAGCTCGCTTGAAACGCACTGCCAAAACTGTGAAGATCAACGGCTTCCGTCCAGGTAAAGTGCCTGTAAACGTTGTCCGCCGTGAATACGGTGCTGGCCTTTACCAAGAAGTTGTCAACGACATCATCCGTGACACAGTGTTTGAAGCGATTCAGCAAGAAAAAATCAATGCTGTAGGCATGCCGAACATTGAAAAAACTGAAATGAAAGATGATGCTTTGGTTTTTGAAGCAACTGTAGAAGTTTACCCAGAAGTTGACGTTAAATTTGACGGCTTGGCCGTTGAACGCAAAACGACTGAAGTGAACGACAGCGATGTAGAGAAGATGATTGAAAATCTTCAAAAACAGCGCGCTGCTTGGACTGAAACAAAAGGCATGGCTAAAAAAGACATGCAAGTGACTTTTGATTTTGAAGGTTCAATTGACGGCGAAAAATTTGAAGGCGGTTCTGCAGAAGACTTTAAACTTGTTTTAGGTTCTGGACGCATGATTCCTGGCTTCGAAGACGGCATCGTTGGCATGAAGAAAGGCGAAGAGAAAGAAATCGAAGTAACTTTCCCTGAAGATTACCAAGCTGAAAATCTTGCCGGTAAAGCTGCCCAATTCAAAATTACTGTTAAGCTTGTTGAAAAACAAAAACTTCCAGAAATTGATGCTGAATTCTTAAAAGTATTTGGCTTGACTGAAGAAGAAGGCGTTGAAAAATTAAAAGCTGACGTTCGCAAAAATATGGAACGTGAAGTGAAAAACGGCCTTCGCAACCAAGTTAAAGGCGCAGCGTTTGATGCGTTGGTTGCTGCGAATGAAGTTGAACTTCCAGAAGCAATGCTGGCTCAAGAAATTGACCGTCAGCGTCAGCAAATGATTCAGCAGTTCACTCAGCAGTTTGGTGCTCAAGGCGCTAAAGCATTTGACAGCAGCATGCTTCCAGATGACCTGTTTAAAGAACAAGCTGAAAAATCAGTTAAATTGGGCGTATTGGTAAGCAAAGTATTGGCTGATGCTAAACTTGAAGTAGACCAAGCGCGTGTTGATGCGTACATTGAAGATATGGCTTCTTCTTACGAAGATCCTAAAGAAGTGATTGAATACTTCAACAATGACAAACAGCAGCGCGCTCAAATTGAATCAGTTATTTTAGAAGACCAAGTTGTAGACCACATCTTAGCGTCTGCAAAAATTACTGACACTTCAGTAAGCTATGAAGACTTATTGAAAGAGCAGCAAGCTCGTCAGCAAGGCTAATTTTTTAGCTCTGTAAAAAAGGCGCGTTAAGCGCCTTTTTTTATCGGTATTCTTCAGAAAAATTTTGTCCTCAATTCACAAAGCTTATGCAAAAAATATCTGTTATTTAATTGGGAAACTTTTGCAATTTCGTCAAATATCCCTCATATTGTGAATATGGGTTGAGTAACAAAAAATTTAGGAATAAATAAACGTATGTATGTTCCAACAATTGAAAACGCATTAGTGCCAATGGTAGTTGAGCAATCTTCTCGCGGCGAGCGTTCTTTTGATATTTATTCACGCCTTTTACGTGAACGCGTCATTTTCTTAACTGGTGAAGTTGAAGACAACATGGCGAACTTAATTGTTGCGCAAATGCTGTTTTTAGAAGCTGAAAACCCAGATAAAGATATCCATTTATATATCAATTCACCGGGCGGTTCTGTAACTGCAGGCATGGCAATTTATGACACCATGCAGTTTATTAAACCGGATGTAGTGACTTACTGCATGGGCCAAGCGGCATCGATGGGTGCATTTCTGCTGAATGCCGGCGCAAAAGGCAAGCGTTACTGCCTTGAAAATGCCCGTGTCATGATTCACCAGCCTTTGGGCGGTTTCCGCGGCCAAGCATCAGATATTGAAATCCATGCCCGTGAAATCCTGTTCATTAAAGAGCGTTTGAACCGTTTGATGGCTGAACACAGCGGTCAAGACTATGAACGTTTGGCAAAAGATACTGACCGTGACAACTTTATGACTGCGCAGCAGGCAAAAGAATACGGTCTTGTGGACGAAGTTTTATCTAAACGCCCATAAGTTTTAAAGATTTATATATTGGAGTAAATATGTCCGAACATCCTCAAGGACAAAAACATTGTTCATTTTGCGGTAAAACGCAGTCTGAAGTCGGGAAACTGATTGCAGGTGAGGACGCTTACATCTGTAATGAATGTGTGGACGTATGCCTGGATCTGGTCCAAACCAGCCAGCAGGTCGAATCTGGCGACTGGGCGACCCGTCCGCTGCCAAAACCGCATGAGATCCGGGCTGCTCTGGATCAATATGTAATTGGTCAAGATGTGGCGAAAAAGACGCTGTCTGTCGCGGTGTATAACCATTATAAGCGTTTGAAAGTTTCGACCAGCGGTAAAAAGCCGGAAGATGGCGTTGAAATTTCAAAAAGCAATATTATGCTGGTTGGACCGACGGGTTCAGGTAAAACATTGCTTGCACAGACGCTGGCGCGTTTATTGGATGTTCCATTTGCCATGGCGGATGCGACAACTTTAACTGAAGCAGGCTACGTCGGCGAAGATGTTGAGAACATTGTTCAAAAGCTTCTTCAAAAAGCCGATTACGATGTGGAAAAAGCGCAGAAAGGCATTATCTATATCGATGAAATCGACAAGATTACCCGTAAATCTGAAAACCCATCCATCACACGTGACGTGTCGGGTGAGGGTGTACAGCAAGCTTTGCTGAAAATGATTGAAGGGACTGTTGCGTCTATTCCACCGCAAGGCGGCCGTAAGCACCCGCAGCAGGAATTTATTCAGATTGATACGTCTAATATTCTGTTTATCTGCGGCGGCGCATTTTCTGGTTTAGAGAAAATTGTGCAGCAGCGTCAGGAAAAAGGCGGGATCGGCTTTACTGCAGAAGTGCGCAAGAAAGATGAAACTCAAAAATTATCTGACCTGTTCCGCCAAGTAGAAGCTACCGATTTGGTTAAATTCGGCTTGATACCTGAGTTTATTGGCCGTTTGCCGGTGATTGCGACTCTGGATGAACTGGATGAAGATGCATTGCTGCAAATTCTAACCGAGCCGAAAAATGCTTTAACACGCCAGTATGAATATCTGTTCGGCATGGAAAATGTTGATTTGGTATTTGAAGAGTCTGCGCTTCGCGCAGTGGCGAAAAAAGCATTAGACCGCAATACTGGTGCGCGCGGCTTGCGTTCAATTTTGGAAAACTCATTGCTTGAAACCATGTATGACTTGCCAAGCCGTACAGATGTGGGGACTGTTGTCGTCACTGAAGCTGTCATTAACGGTGAAGCAAAGCCTGAGTTTAAGCCGGAGCGCCAGCCCCAAGTAAAAAAGGATGAAACCGCGCCAAAAGCCGATTTGAAGGTGATTGATTCAAAATCTGCTTAAGCCGCATTTCGTCAGAAACGTGCGTAAATCTAAGATTTGCGCACGTTTTTTTATTTCAAAAAATAATACCGAATGTTAATCTCAGCTAGATGGCTGGGATGGCCAGCGGTTTAAAATTTAAAAACAATGATTGAAAATAAAAAAAGACGCAGTGAGGGATAGTCATGCGTGGTGTATGTATTGCAATACTGAGCAGCATAATGCTGCTGGGCTGTCATGGAAAATCATCTCTTGAGCAAGAGCCGCATTTAGCTTCAACACTGAAAGATGTTAATTTTGAACATGAGCCCGGTATTTTAGAACAGTACCGAGTGGGGGTATTTACCATTGGCGGCTGGGTTAATCAAACGCAGGGCAGCCATTTTCAGCCTGTTCAGCCCCAGCATGAGCAGGCCGCATTGGTATATTTATACCGCCCAGACAGTAAATGGAACCGGCAGGAAATTGTGGCCAGCAGCTTGTTCTTGAATAGTGAACGCATTCCGAGCTTATTGAATAATCATTATTATTGGGTTGAATTGCCCGCTGGCCGATACCGGCTGTCCAGCAGCCGCCCTTTGGGCATTAACCATTTTCAAAAGCCGAAATATTTGGATTTTACTGTTGAGGCAGGACAGTCTTACTTCATTAAATATGATGAGGAAAATTTAACAACACGGCATGCCGTATCTGGACCGCTGCTGCTGATGCCTGATGCCGTGGGTAGAAATGAAATTGCATTTACGCAAATGAAGTCGGTCAGCTATAACTTTGTTGCAGAAAATCAGCGGAATGGAAAAATGCGCAAAAGCGCGCAGAAAATCAAGCGGACGAAATATGATCCAGCGACCGATGTGCAGCTGACCAAGCCTTTTAAAATTTGGAATCCGCTGACGTGGTGAATGCAATCATAGCTGATTTCTGCTGTTTAGCAGAAGCTGAATAATTCCGTAGAATTTTTTCTTCGAGTTGTGCTGGCGCTGAGCCTTATTTTTAGTCTGTGTGGCATTTCATCAGCTTGAAAACATGGTACAAAGAATTGAATGCAGTCATAAAAAAGCACCCATTAAGGGTGCTTTTTTATATTGGGAAATTAGCCTGCAGCAGCGTCTACTACTGGAATTTTACCAATTTTCGCTTGCCAGATTTTAGGCGCAGTCGCGTGAATAGATGTACCATTCACATCCACTGCAACAGAAACAGGCATGTCTTTAACGACAAACTTGTAAATCGCTTCCATGCCTAGGTCATCAAATGCAACGACTTCAGCTTCACGGATCGCTTTAGACACAAGGTAAGCTGCGCCGCCAACAGCCATCAGGTAAGTGGCTTTGTTGTCTTTAATTGCTTCAACAGCCGCAGGGCCGCGGTCTGCTTTGCCGATCATGCCGAACATGCCGGTCGCTTCAAGCACTTGACGTGTGAACTTGTCCATACGTGTTGCTGTTGTTGGGCCAGCAGGGCCAACCACTTCATCACCGACTGGGTCTACAGGGCCAACGTAGTAAATGAATTTGCCTTTAAGGTCGACTGGCAGCTCTTCGCCGTTATTCAGCATGTCTACCATACGTTTATGCGCAGCGTCACGGCCTGTATAGATTGTGCCGTTCAGCAATAAGGTGTCGCCAGGCTGCCAAGCGTTCATTTCTTCTTGGGTGATGGTGTCTAGGTCTACACGTTTAGAAGTTGACGAATCCCAAGTCACTGAAGGATAGTCTTCAAGTTTTGGCGCTTGAATGTGCGCAACGCCTGTGCCGTCAAGCTGGAAGTGCGCGTGGCGAGTCGCCGCGCAGTTTGGAATCATACCCACTGGTTTGCCCGCAGCGTGACAAGGGTAATCTTTAATTTTGATGTCAAGAACTGTGGTCAAGCCGCCAAGGCCTTGCGCGCCAATACCAAGCGCGTTTACTTTCTCGAAGATTTCGATACGGAGTTCTTCAAGCTTGCTTTGCGGACCGCGGCGCAGCAGCCGGTCCATGTCCAACTCTTCCATTAATGCTTCTTTCGCAAGCATCATGGCTTTTTCTGCAGTACCGCCAATACCGATACCCAGCATGCCAGGCGGACACCAGCCTGCACCCATTGTCGGAACAGTTTTCAGTACCCAGTCGACAATTGAGTCAGATGGGTTGAGCATTGCCAGTTTAGATTTGTTTTCTGAACCGCCGCCTTTGGCCGCTACAGTAATATCAACTTTGTTGCCTGGAACAAGTTTATGATAGATCACAGCAGGCGTATTGTCTTTGGTGTTTTTACGGCCAAAAGCAGGGTCTGCAAGCACTGATGCGCGAAGTACATTCGAATTTTCGAGGTAACCTTGGCGCACGCCTTCGTTAATTGCATCGTCTAAGCTCATCGTTAAATCAAATTTAACGTCCATGCCCACTTCAACGAATACGTTTACGATACCGGTATCTTGACAGATTGGGCGGTGGCCCTCTGCACACATGCGTGAGTTAATTAAAATTTGTGCGATCGCATCTTTGGCAGCTTTGTTCTCTTCACGATCGTACGCACGGCTCATTGCCTGAATGAAATCTTGCGGGTGATAGTAAGAAATGAACTGAAGCGCATCTTTAACCGATGTGATCAAGTCATCTTGCTTGATAATAGTTGTCATACAAATATCTCTTGAGCGGGCTGATAGCTAGCGGGCTAAATTATAAGGCAAAATGCGAGGGTTGTGGGCGTTTTGAAATGGCTTTGGGCGAAAGTTTAATGCTTGGATAAAATCCTGCTTTTATTGCTGCGGAAAATGATGAAATATGACTTAAAAGTGACATATTTCATTAAATATGACAGAATTTTGAGGCTGGTAAAGTGAATTTAATTTTATTAAGTTCTTGATATTTAATATTAAATATAGGTATTTAATATTTTTCACTTTGTCATATAACTGTCACAAAACTTTCGCATAATTGTCACAACTTAACAGCGAGTCACAAAGATGACGGTAAGCAGTATTTTGATGGTTGTGGGTTTTGCAGTTTATATCGCCGCAACTTGGATGTATGGACAGAAAGAAGATCGGGCCTAACGCTTTATCTTCTTTTTTTATGCCTTTAATTTTTATTTTTAATCAAATTACATTCTTACATTCTTACATTCTTACATTCTTACATTCTTACATTCTTACATTCTTACATTCTATCTTTATACTGATTTAAACATTCTTTAGGCGTTTGGTATGGGCGATCAGACTCATCTTGCTGGCAATATTATTGAAATTTATAGAAAGCATGGCCGTGCATGGACAGAATTGCGCGGGCAGCATTTATACGAAAAAAGCTGGCTGGATCAGTTTCTGGCTTTGCTGCCGAAGTCTGCTGCAATTTTAGATTTAGGCTGCGGTTCAGGCAAGCCGATTGCGGATTATATGATACAGCAAGGCTATGCGGTGACCGGTGTGGACAGCTCCGATGCGATGATTCAGATGGCGCAGCAGAACTTTCCAGCGCAGGCTTGGCTGCGGGCGGATATGCGTTTGGTGCAATTGGATCAGGTGTTTCAGGGCATATTGGCATGGGACAGTTTCTTTCATTTAACGCCGGATGATCAGCGCAAAATGTTTGCGCAATTTGCCGAATTTTCAGCACCGAACGCTATTTTAATGTTTACCAGCGGGCCTGCAGCCGGGGAGGCGATTGGTGAGATGTTCGGCGATGCTTTATATCATGCCAGTTTGTCTCAGGATGAGTATCGCGCCCTATTCGCGCAGTATGGTTTTGAGGCTGTCAATATGGTGGCGGAAGATGCTGATTGTGCTGGGCATACAGTATGGCTGGCGAGAAGGATTTAAAATTTTGTGAAGACAGATCTAAGTTAGGCTTTCATTTCAGGTAATCGCCATTAGGGGATTAGCCTTTTTCATGCAATATAAAACGTGTAGAGCGCGCCAATGAAGGCGATATAGTGTGCAGCCATTGGCTAAGTAGTGGTGGCCCGCATAGCCGAACAGCCTGAATAAGATCAGCATAGCGCAGCCGACACCGCTGAAGAAGCCGGAAGTCTTTCTTTGCTGTCCAGTCAGTCCTGAATTCAGTCCCATAAAATTTACCGGGTTAGGGCTGTACATTGCGTTTAATGTATAAAGGAAAATTTCCATGAAGTGCCCGCTGAAGGTGCTGTAAAGTTTTCAGCGCATGCGCTAAGCTCATGTGGAGCGGTCGTATTGTGTGTTTGTGCAGAGGAGGAATGCAGTGATTGAAAACACGTCTATGCTGGGCTTTGCTGCCATTGCTTTGCTTATGGTGCTGACACCCGGCCCCAATATGCTGTATTTAATTTCAAGATCTATATGCCAAGGCAAAAAAGCGGGCTGGATTTCACTTTGCGGCGTCGCCTTAGGTTTTGTGTTTTATATGTTCTGCGCGGCTATGGGCCTTACAGCGCTGCTGTTTACTGTGCCTTTTGCCTATGATGCAATCCGAATATTAGGCGCAATATATTTGCTGTGGCTGGCGTGGCAAGCTATATCACCCAAAAGCCAGTCAGTTTTTCAAGCGATTCGCCTGCAAGCAGACAGCCCTTTAAAGCTTTTTTTGATGGGCTTTTTGACAAATTTGCTGAATCCGAAAATTGCCATGATGTACCTTTCATTGCTGCCGCAGTTTATCCGTCCAGAGCAGGGCAGCGTGTTTGCGCAGTCTTTGCAGCTTGGGACACTGCAAATTTTGATCAGTATTGCGGTGAACAGTTTGATTGTCTATTCAGCTGGCAGTATCGCACTGTTCCTTAACCAAAAGCCGCAGTGGCAAAAAATTCAGAAATGGATGATGGGCACCGTGCTGACCGCTTTAGCCCTGCGCATGCTGGCGGAACAAAAGCATTAAAAAAAACCACCCAATCTTTCGATTGGATGGCGCTGAGTATCAACTTTAAAAAAATTATTTTGCCGACTGCTGTTCAGACTGAATGGCAGTTAGAGCAATGGTGAATACAATATCGTCCACCAGCGCGCCGCGCGACAAATCATTTACAGGCTTGTTCAAGCCTTGCAGCATTGGGCCGACACTCACCACATCTGCAGAGCGCTGAACGGCTTTATATGTAGTATTGCCGGTATTCAAGTCCGGGAAAATGAATACATTGGCGCGTCCCGCTACCGGTGAATTTGGCGCTTTTGAGCGGCCCACGCTTTCTACTGAGGCGGCGTCATATTGCAATGGGCCATCAATCAATAAGTCAGGGCGGCGTTCCTGCGCAATGCGGGTAGCTTCAGCCACTTTTTCGACTTCTGCGCCTGCGCCGGATGTTCCAGTTGAATATGAAATCATGGCAATGCGCGGGTCAATGCCAAAGGCTTTGGCGGAGTCTGCAGACTGAATGGCAATTTCCGCCAGCTGTTCTGCTGTCGGATCTGGATTGATTGCACAGTCACCATAAACATAAACTTCATCGGGCAGCAGCATAAAGAATACAGAAGAGACCAATGAATAATCTGGTGCGGTTTTAATCAGCTGGAAAGCAGGACGCACAGTATTGGCTGTTGTATGCACGGCACCTGAAACCAAGCCGTCAACTTGCTCTAGGGCCAGCATCATCGTGCCCAGTACTACGGTATCCTGCAGCTGCTCGCGCGCTTGAAGTTCATTGATTTTACCTTTGCGCAGCTCAACCATTTTTTCGACATAGTTGTCGCGGATCAGGTCAGGATCAATAATTTCCAAATCATACGGCAGTTCAATGCCGCGGGCTTTT
This sequence comes from Acinetobacter pragensis, assembly GCF_001605895.1. Lineage (GTDB taxonomy): Bacteria > Pseudomonadota > Gammaproteobacteria > Pseudomonadales > Moraxellaceae > Acinetobacter > Acinetobacter pragensis. Next base: position 22,115 of record NZ_LUAW01000012.1, on the reverse strand, counting down.
GCGACTTCAACCACTGCTTCAGGCTTTGCCAGCAGAATGCACTGCGCAATACCGCGGGATTGGCAAATCGCTGCCGCCTGTACGGTACGCGGTTCATCACCTTCAGGCAGCACAATGCGTTTTTTGGCCGCAATTGATTTTTGCACCAATTCATGGCGGAAAGCTGAAGGAGACAAGCGCGGCTTATATGAGCCATTGATCAGCTGCGTAATCCATTCAGGATTCAGGTGGCTGGAGACGAAACGGGTGACTTGTTCTGCGCGCTCAGTATCATCGACTGGAATTTCATTGCTGATATTTGCCAGTTCTTGAGCGGTTTCAAAAGTGCTGAGCGGAGTATGCAGGATCGGCAGGCCCTGCTTGATCGCTGTTTGGCAGAAATCCAGCACTTGTTCATTCGGCTGATGGTGCTCGGTCAGCACCAAGCCCGCCAGCGGAATGCCGTTGCTGCTGGCCAAGCTGCTGGCCAGCAAAACATCAATACGGTCAGATGCGCTGATGATCAGTTCACCGGCAACAAATTTATGCAGTTCATGCTCAATGTTTGATGCAATCAGGCTGCTGTGCAGGACACGGCGCTGTTTCGCATCGCCTTCATTGATCCAGTGGGCAGAGATGTGCGCGGCTAAATCAGACATGCGGGGCACGCTTAAGGTATTGCTGAACGGCACCAAGCCTATAACTGGAAAATTTTCAGAGCCAATGTGGGCATTTTGCTTTTGCATCAGCGCAGAAAATTGTGCTGTATCGCTGATTAAGCGCAGGCTCGGGTCCATGGTAACCGGCACTTGCGCTGAATCTTCCGGCAAGCCTTTGGTGCGCATGAACAGGACGCCTGCAGTGCGCTCATTGCTGGCGCCGCCAAAATTGCGCACCTGAGTTTCAATTTTTTCTGCAGTGCTTTCTGGGCTGCGGATATCCGCTGTACTGACAATCACCACTTTGGCATCCAAAGCTTTGGCTAAGTCGGCATTGAGTTCAGAGGCAAAGGCATCCCGGCTGGTAGGCACAAGCCCTTCCACAATAATCAGGTCATGCTTTTTGGCAATTTCACGGTGCAGGCGAACCGCATCTTCCAGCAGCTCATCATTTTCATCATGGCTCAAGCGGCGCACGACTGCGCCATGGCTGATCGGCTCAACCGTTTCATTGTTGAATAAATGACGGTATAGCGCCGTGGTGCGGTCTGCAGGGGAATGAGGTTCTTGGGAAAACGGCTTTAAAAAACCGGCTTTAATGCCTTGGCATTCCAATGCATAAATTAAGCCTAAGCATGCGGAAGTTAAACCGACGCTTTCCCCAGTTGGCACGAGTAAAATTGTTTTCATAAGGCATCTAAACTAAAAAATAAAATATTGAACTCGACAGCGTGCTGGAAGCTGCTGCTTAAGCAACAGCTTCTGCCTCCGCTTCAGACTTTTTTGCAGAGGCAGCCTCATGCTCTACAACGTACTGTGTTTCTTTGGCAATGCGGCCTTCTTCATCTGTCGGAACGACCCAAATTTGCGGACCCGCGCCAGCATCGATACGGCCTTCTGTACCGCGCTTCAAGCTGTCATTTTTGTCTTTGCTTAAATTGAAGCCAAAGTGCGGCAAGTACGCCAAAGTTTTTTCACGGATCAGCGCTGAATTTTCACCGATACCGCCGGTAAAGAACAGGCCGTCAATACGCGGCAGGCCACAGCTTAAAGCTGCCAAAGATTTTGCTAAGCGGTAGCAGAACACTTCAATTGCCAGCGCTGCATCTTCATTGCCTTGTTCTGAGGCTTCAATCAGGGTGCGCATATCGTTTGATAGATCAGACAAGCCCAGCAGGCCTGATTGGCTGTTCAGCATTTTGTCAATTTTATAAATATCCCAGCCTAAGTTAGAGGCTAAGAAGCTGTGAATACTTGGATCTACATCGCCGCTTCGAGTGCCCATTACCACGCCTTCAAGCGGGGTCAGGCCCATAGAGGTATCAACAGACTGGCCATTCCAGATGGCGCATGTTGAGCTGCCGTTGCCAAGGTGAGCTGTCAGCCAGCCGCCTTGTTTAAAGCTGCCGGCCAGTTCCGAACCGCGTTCAGATACATAGGCATGGCTGGTGCCGTGGAAGCCGTAGCGGCGCACATTGTGCAGCGTGTACAGGAATTTCGGCAACGCATAGCGGTAAGCATGCGAAGGCATGGTTTGATGGAATGCGGTATCAAACACAGCAACTTGCGGCAATTGCGGGAATAGGCGCATAGTTGCGTCAATACCGACCAAATGCGCTGGGTTATGCAGCGGCGCAAGCGGTGTCGCTTCACGGATGCGTTCAATAATTTCGGGTGTCAGCAGTTCGGCTTTGGTCAGTGTACCGCCGTGTACAACACGGTGGCCAATGGCTTGCGGATTATGGTGAGACAAGCGCTCTAAAATAATTTCCAGCGCTTTTTCATGGGTGGCATCTGGAATAGAAAGCTCAAGCGCAGCACCGCCAGTGGTAATGCCTTTGATTCGGGCTTCAGGTGAGCCTAAATTTTCTGCCAAGCCGAAAATACGGTCTTCACGACGTTCAGAAACCAACGCATATTTAATTGAAGATGAACCGCAGTTAATTACTAATACTGATGTAGACACGTTTTTTTACCCGAATTCTAATTAAAGTACTTATCCATGCTGTGATCTGAACGCAGTGCTTTTTTGGTGCAATTTAGATCAGTGATGATGTTTTAACACGTGTTGTTTTTCTGTCCTAGATAGACTTTAGGAGATTAGACTTAAGCACTATCGACCCATTTGCCAATAATAATTAAAATTTATCAGTTGATAGTTTTCATTTATTAATAAAATAGTCCTATAAGATCAATTGCTTTAAGCCGCTTAAAATCACCATAACATAATAAAAGTCATTGTGACTAAAACCATAAAAATATTATGGAATTAATCGCGGTGTACAGTTTTGCTGTGAATCATTGACCATCTTGGCTGGCTGAAAATAAGGGTGCAGCGCTTTTAATTCAGATGAGCTTTACATCAGTTCTGCATATTTTTTATGCAATCCATAGGGCTTAATGTAAACCTTTTTTATTACTGTTTTTATAATTTTAATGTAAATGAAAAGCATGGCTTTGCAAATTTATACATGCTGGCCCGTGGTTTTTTAGCAAAATCAAAAGCCCCATGGAAGGGGCTTTTGATTTAAATTCTATTGGAATTTATGTTTATTGGCGGATTTGACCGTCACCAAAGACTATCCATTTCTGTGATGTTAGGCCTTCTAAGCCGACTGGACCGCGGGCATGAATTTTATCAGTCGAAATGCCGATTTCCGCACCTAAGCCATATTCAAAACCATCCGCAAAACGGGTCGAGGCGTTGATCATCACTGAGCTTGAATCTACCGCAGCTAAAAATTTGCGCGCTAAGCTGTAGCTTTCAGTAATGATGGCATCGGTATGGTGTGAGCCATATTTGTTAATATGGTCGATGGCTTCGTCGATGCCGCTGACAACCTTAATGGCTAAAATTGGCCCCAGATATTCGGTGTACCAGTCTTCTTCTGTGGCAGTCAGCACATTGCTGCCTAAAATACGGCGGGTTTCGGAACAGCCGCGAAGCTCGACCTGTTTTTCGGCATACAGTTCGGCAATGTTCGGCAGGAATTCTTCTGCAACTTTTTCATCGACCAGCAGTGTTTCCATGGCATTGCATACGCCGTAACGGTGGGTTTTAGCATTCAGCGCAATCGGCAGCGCTTTCTGCAAGTCAGCTTGAGCTTCTACATAGACATGGCAGTTGCCGTCTAAATGCTTAATGACCGGCACACGCGCTTCTTCAGTAATACGTTCAATCAGGCTTTTGCCTCCACGTGGAACAATCACATCGACATATTCCGGCATGGTGATCAGCTGACCCACCGCAGCGCGGTCAGTGGTGTTAATCACTTGAACCGAGTTTTCAGGCAAGCCGGCAGCTTTTAAACCATGCTGAATGGCCGCGGCAATCGCTTGATTCGATTCCAGCGCTTCTGAACCGCCGCGCAGAATAATGGCATTGCCGGATTTCAGCGCCAGTGATGCAGCCTCTAGAGTCACGTTCGGGCGTGACTCATAAATCATGCCGACGACACCTAAAGGCACACGCATTTTGCCTAGCTGAATGCCAGTGGGGCGGTACGCCATATCGGTAATTTCGCCAATGGGGTCTTTCAGGCTGATGACATCCTTCAAGCCTTGCAGCATGCCTTTAAAACGTGCGGGAGTGAGTTCTAAGCGATCAAGGAGGGCGCTGTCCAAATTATTGCCGTGCGCTTTTGCCATATCATTTTGGTTGGCCGCTAAAATAGCCGCTTCGCTGTTTTGCAAAGCAGTATAAATAGCAGAGAGCGCATTGTTTTTGGATTCAGTAGAAGCACTGGCTAACACGCGAGATGCTTGGCGCGCCTGTTGTCCTACCGTTTGCATGTATTGTTCAATAGACTGTTGCATAGCGGTTTGATCACTTAGAGATTTCAACCTGATATTAACAGCCTCTCACTGGACAATGAAGCATTTACGCTGATATTTCGGCCTTATTTGAACATCTTATTCACATTTTGAAATCGTTTTCATAGAGAAAGCGGATGAGTGGTGGCAATAGCAGTTGCTTGTAAAATCATCTCCTGTATAGAATGAAACGATACTGACATTGAAGTCATACAAATAAAGACAAAAGAGCAGGATGCTTGCTGCAGGCAGCTCTCATTATTTTTCTTGCACAATAAAAATAAGGCAAGGATGGAGGAAGGAATATGAATTCCATTATCCAAATGGATCCGGAAGTACACGGCGCAAGCGCGCATCACAGTTTTTTTGACCTATATGAGAGAGACAGCTTTAAACAGCCTGCTCGAACGACGTGGATCAATGGCTGGAAAATTGAATACATGGCCATTGCGCGGCCAGAAACCTTGCATATGACCCCAATGGTGATCATTGGCGGCGCATTTCAAAACTTCAATTCATATAAATATTGCGTTGAGCAGCTGTTTGCCGCAGGCCCGATTATTCTTATTGACTTGCCGTCTATGGGCGCCAATCAGCAAATTACCAATGTTGACAGCCATGTTTCTGCAGGTACGTTAGAGCTGGAAGATCTGGCTGGTATGCTGGGAACTTGGCTGGATATGGTCGGCATGCCAAAAGTCGCCGTTTTAGGCATGTCTTTGGGTTCTGTTGTGGCTTCCTGCTTGGCGGATCAGCGCCCGGAACTGATTGAGCGCATGATTTTGATGGGAGTGATGCAGAAAACCCGAAAAAGCTGGCGCATGCTGCTGGAAGAGTCACTGCATCTGATGAAAGAGCAGCGCATGGATGAATTTGGCCAGGCGGTAATTCTGTATTTGGTCAATCATGCCAAAATGGATGTCACCCGCATGTCGCCAACCGCCAAGCGTTTATTCTTCCGGCAAATGGCCGAGTTTACGGCTACTGAGCAGGAGCGCTATGACATCAACTGCAACCGCCTGCTGCGCTTAACCGATGTGCCGATTCCAGAGAGTGATGTGCTGGTCGCTTGCGGGCAATATGACAGTTTTACTTTACCGCATGAAAATGCCAATTTTGCACTGCAGTGCCCGAATATGCAGTTCGCTATGATTGCCAATGCGGATCATGTGCCGCAGCTGCAGCACCGTAAAGAAACGATGAATTTATTTGCCACTTATTTACGCGGCGAGTCCATTCAAAATCTGGATGGCATTTTACCGATGAGCCGTGAACAGATGGCAAAAATAGACCGCCGCGGTGAAGAGCGTATTCAGATCGAGCAGCCGCTAACGCATTTAAGTCACCGCCATTCAGACTTGCGCATGAGTGCTGAAGTGGTTGATCTAAATTATTTTGGTGTGCTGTTGAATGTCGGAAATTCAGTCCTTGCACAACAAGCTGTACAATATCCGCGTGATTTGGCTTTGCATTTGCAGGATGAAGAAGGCGAATTTGCCATTGAATGCCTAATTTTTGAAAGCTCAGATTCACAATTACGCGCTTTATTTAAGCATGGCAGCTTTGAAGTGGCTGAACGCTTGCTGAATTTTGTAAAGTGGCAGAAAGCGAAAATTCCGCTCTTAGAAGCGGTATAAAATTCATGCGGCAATAAAAAAACAGCGCTAAGAGCGCTGTTTTTTTATTGCCGCATGAATGACCCAGACTAAATCGCCGCCATGTTCATCTGGATTCTGAAAAGAAATCACATTGCTGCTGGCCGGTGTCTGGAAGTAAGCAGCCGGCTGAAGCACGCTGACTTGAGTGAAGCCGGCATTGCTGAAAAAAGTCTGGGCTTCCTGCGGATTGATAAAATGAAAAGTAAATGAACTGCGTGACATGACTTTCAAAAGTTTGCTGCTGGTCCAAATAAAATTGGCCAGTTTATTTTTGACAGGCTCTGGATAAATATCCGTGATGTAATGCAGCTCAATAAAGTCCTGTCCATATTCGGTGATGCCTTGCAGCAGCTTATTCAGCATGGTTTTATCAAAATAATTGATCAAGCCTTCACTGATGATGGCAAGCGGGCGGTTTGAGTCAAATTGCTGAAAGATTTTTTCAAAATCTTGAGTGAAGATGTCTGCGGTCAGGACCTCAGGCGCTTGATCATCCAGCTGCTGCAGCGCACGGGTTTTCATTTTTGCCATATCGGGCAAATCGAGTTCGCGGTAATTGATGTTCGGAAACTGCTGCCTGAAGTTCCAGCTGCGCGGCGAAAGGCCGCAGGCAATTTCTAAAATCTGTAAATCCGGGTATTGCTGAATGAGCGCTTTCAGCTCTTGGTCTATCATGCTGTGACGCTGTTTCAGCGTAGTGCGCATGCTGCCGCCGACATTTTTTTCCGCCCAGCTTTCTAGCGGGTGCAGGATTTTGGCTAAAAACTTGCCTTTACTGGTGGCGAAAACGGGGTGGGAGATGCCCATGCTGTACCAAATGTAGCCGGTGTAATGCGCTGTAAATGAAATATGCCGGTGTTCAGATAAATTTTGAGCCATAACAACTGAGCCTTAAAGATTATTTTTAAACTTTGATTTTTTTAATATGGGTTGTGCCGCAGTGAACCTGCTTTTTTATCATGATAATCAAAAAGGAACACGATGTCGTGTTCCTTTTATTAATTTTTAAACCTAATCCGCTTAAGCGCTGAATTGGTTTTTAAATGCCAGAACCGTGTCGCGTGTACGCGCCCAATTTGGGCCTAAATCCAGCTGCTGTCCAACGCTTAAGGCAGGAATTTGGCCGCGCATGCGTTCAAGGCGCTGCTGATTCGGCATCGGCAGGTCAGCAATGCCATCCAATGCAGTACAGGCGGATTCACGGTTGTTGCAGACCAAGCCCATATCGCAGCCCGCATTTAAAGCGGCTTGAATGCGGGCATCCGCGCCGCCAGCGACACAGGCTGCCTGCATGCTGAGGTCATCTGAAAATAAAACGCCGTCAAATTTTAATTCCTGACGTAAAACTTTTTGAATCCAGTAAGGAGAAAAGCCCGCTGGGTTTGGGTCGATCTGATCGTAAATTACATGAGCCGGCATGAGCGCATCGAGCTGCGGCATCAGCTGAATAAAGCTCTGCATGTCTTTTTGGTAAATTTCATCATAGCTGCGCGAGTCCACGGCAGCGGCGACATGCGAATCTGCCTTGACTGAGCCATGGCCCGGGAAATGCTTGCCTGTTGACGCCATGCCTGCGCGTTTCATGCCTTTGAGGAATGCGCTGGCCAGCGGAACAATATCCTGCATGTTTTGAGCAAAACTGCGGTCACCGATGACGTCGCTGATATCATTCAAGTCCAGAACAGGCGCAAAACTGAAATCAATGCCGACAGCCAGAACTTCCGCCGCCATCAGCCAGCCGCATTGTTCGGCCAGTTCAACCGCTTTTTCAGGTTGGCTTAAGTAAAGTTCGCCAAACTTGCCCATAGCAGGCAGCAGGGTAAAACCATTTTTTAAGCGCTGTACGCGTCCGCCTTCCTGATCGACGGCAATTAAAATGTCGGGACGGACTTGGCGCATATGATCGGTTAAAGCGCGGACCTGCTCTGGCGACTCGATATTTCGGCCAAATAAAATCATGCCGCCGACTTGCGGAGCCTGCAATAGTTCAATATCTTCTTGAGTAAGTTCTGTGCCAGCAATGTCGAGCATTAATGCGCCAATCATATTGGGGGTCCGTATTGGAATTTTCAGGGAAAACAATACCTGAATTCTGCAATGTTTTGCTACACTTTGTCAGCACAGATTATGATAAAACTACACGACATAAACAGATTAAGTCATTTAAGATTTTGAAAATATTCAGTTCAAGTCAAAAAATGACACGGCAATTTTGGTTAGAAGACCAAGGAAGTACGACATATTTATGAAACTTCAAAGTATCGCTTGCGCCGTTGCCTTAGCAACAGGCGGTTTATTTTTCACTCATGTTGTCAATGAGGCAATTGCTGCGGAAACTGCGGCAACCGCTGCTTCAAATACGATTCAGCCTTCACAAGAGCAAGCTTTGGTTTCCCGTCAATTGGCAACCTTGGTGGATCGTCAGCATTATCTGAATCAGCGTTTGGATGCCAACACCTCCAACCGCATTTTAGACTTTTATATTGACAGTCTGGATCCTGAACATACGCTGTTTTTAGCCTCTGAAGTGGCGGATTACAAAAAGCGTTTCGGTGCAAATTTCGGCGCAAATTTAAAAGCTGGAAATTTGTCTGGCCCGTATGAAATTCATGCGCAGTATCGTGATCGCTTAAAGCAGTTTTACAGCCATATGCTGGCAGAATTGAAAAAACCGCAGAATCTGAATCAGTCGAATACATTTATTGAAACGGACCGTGAAAAAGCCCCATTCTTTAAATCTGAAGCAGAGCAGCGTGCGCATTGGAATAAAATGCTGGTGTCTCAGCTGATTAATTTAACAATCAGCAAAGAAGAAGAATTAGCGAAACAAAAAGCGCTGAAAGACAATCCTGAATTAGCCAATGGGCAGGATTTGACTGGTCCGGAAGATTTAACGCCTGTTCAGACCCTGACCAAGCGCTTTACCCGTCAGCTGGAGCGGGTCAGCCGCTTGAAGAGTGATGATGTGCTGGATAAAACGCTGAATGCCATGATGCTGACTTATGATCCGCACAGCAACTACTTCCCGCCCGTGGATGCGATGGAACTGAACCGTCAAACCACACTGCAGCTGGAAGGGGTGGGGGTATCCATTCGTCCTGACCGCGGCAATGAAGACTATACTAAAATTGAAACCATCGTCGAAGGCGGCCCAGCCAGCAAATCAGGCCAAGTTAAAGCGGGCGACCGCATTATCGGCGTCGCGCAAGACGGCGATAAAATGGTGGATGTGATTGGCTGGCCAAGCAATGAAATTGTCGGCTTGATCCGCGGCAAGCGCGGCACTAAAGTCACGCTGCGCTTACTGGGCGCAGGCGCATCAATGAGTCAGGCGCGCAATGTAACTATTGTGCGGGATGTGATTCAGGAAGAAGATGCGGGCGTGCGCTCACGCACAGTCGAAATTGAACGCGATGGCAAAAAGCATAAATTCGGTGTGATTGAGATTCCATCTTTCTATCTGAATTACCGCGCGCGCCGTGCCGGAGCGGATTACCGCTCTGTTTCAGAAGATACCAATAAAGCGCTGAAATCGCTGGATGCGCAAAATGTCGAAGGCATTATTATCGACCTGCGCAACAACCCGGGCGGCTCTTTGGAAGAAGTAGCGCGCATGCTGGGGCAAGTGATCAAGTCAGGCCCAGTGGTGCAGATCCGTGACGGCAATGGCAATGTCAGCGTATTTGAAGATGATGACGGCGGCGCGCAAACCTATGCAGGCCCAATGGCCGTGCTGATTAATCTGGCATCGGCATCAGCCAGTGAAATTTATTCTGCAGCCATTCAGGATTATGAGCGCGGCATTGTGATCGGCAGCACCACCACAGGGAAAGGCACAGCGCAAGTGCAGCTGGATTCTTTAGCCTATGGGCAGGCGACATTAACGCAGCGTAAATTCTACCGCGTAACAGGCGGCAGTACGCAAAACAAAGGGGTGGTGCCGGACATTAAGCTGGTCGATATCTACAATGAAGAATTCGGTGAGCGTAAAGCCAAGAATGCGCTGAAGTGGGATACTATTCCGACTGCGCCATTCAAGCGTGAAGGTTCTATTCAAAATTATGTGCCGGATTTGGTGAAATCCTCGCAGCAGCGGGTCAGCTTGGATCCTCAGTTTAAGTATCTGGAGCAGCGCACTGCTTTGGCGAAAAAAGCGGATGATCAAAAACAGGTTGTGCTGGATTTGCAAAAGCGCAAAGCTGAATTGCTGGATATGGAGCAAAAAACACTGGCTGCTGAAAATGAGCGCCGTAAGGCAACAGGCTTAAAGCCTTTTGGCAACTGGGAAAGTTATCAGGCGTCGATGGATGCGCTGGTAGAAACCCGCGCCAAAATGAAAGCCAATCAGCGTCCGTCATTGCCAGAAGATGAAGCCTTTATTTCAGAAGCCGCAAGTGTGCTGCTGGATTATGCAAAACTTCAAGGTCCAGCCAAAGCTGGCCGCTGATCTCATCGCTTTGAAAGTTAAAAAAACCAGCATGCTTCGGCCTGCTGGTTTTTTTATGCGCGCTATTTGATCAATTCGAGCCGGTTTGCTGCGGAAGATGAATCGTAAGTGGTTCTCTATTTTTTAAAATTTTAGTGATTGATTTGCAAGTTTTTTTATTAAATAAACAAGTCGCTTTAAAACATGGAAGAAATGCTTGACCTAAGCAGGAGAGTATAAGATTCTAGGTTTATTATTTTTTTATTGCCGATAATTTTCTTTTTTATTTTAAGGCAATTCACCCTAAAAATACCGGTCATTTAAATTTGAACAGAATAATAGCAAAGGCTTGTGCGGAATCTTTTTTATGACGCATATACAATATGATTACAGTCTGGTATTGGGCTCAGCCATCGTTGCTTTGCTGGCATGTTATTTTGCTGTTTCTTTGGAACAGTCACTATTCCGCGGATCTAGGCCAAAACATGAATGGCTGATTTTAGTTTTTAGCGGAGCGCTGCTGGGCGCAGCCATCTGGTGCATGCATTTTATTGCAATCTTGGCCAGTCATATGCCCGGCGCGCAGTCATTCCATATGGGCCTAACTTTTGCCTCATATATCATTGCTTTCGTGGCTTCCATTTTTGCTATTTGGCTGACCACCCGTTTTACTCTGCCGCTGTTCCGGCTGACTTTAGGCGCTGTGCTGATGGGTCTGGGGATCTCTGGCATGCACTATACCGGCATGATGGCTTTGGATATTCAAGGCTACATCATCCGTTATGACCCCATTTTAGCCATTTGTTCTGTCTTGATTGCGGTCGGCGGGTCATGGATCACCTTTTTGCTGGCATTTCGCAATAAGCATGCAAGGCACTTTAGAGTCGCGCTGAAATTTGCAATCGCATTTACCTTAACCATGACCATAGTCGTTATGCATTACACAGGCATGGCGGCGATGAGTTTTGTGCCAATTGATGCTGCTGTAAGTATACAGCGGGCAAAAGGATTTGATCTGCAGCTGCTGACCGTCATCTTTATGACCTGTCTGGTTCTGATTGTGGCATTTTTTGTGGCTATGCTGGAGCGGCGTCTAGAAGAGCGCAGCAGGCAGCTGACCAAGGCCAATCGGGAACTGGCCAATTTGGCTGTGCAGGATAATTTAACTAAATTGCCGAACAGGCTGTTTCTGGCCGAGTATGCGCATTTTTTATTTACGGATCAGCGCTATCAAAAAGACCAAATCGCTTTTCTTTATATCGATTTAGACCGTTTTAAAGCGGTGAATGATGTTTTTGGCCATCATGTCGGCGACCAGCTGCTGATTCAGCTTGCCAACCGTTTGCACCGCCTGCTGGATGACCGTTCTAAGCTGCTGCGCATTGGCGGAGATGAATTTCTGATGGTGCTGGAGAGCGCAACGTCAGAGCAGGCATCCGCCGCCGCAGAGAAAATTTTGGAATTGATACAGGACAGCTTTTTAATTGCCGGCAAAGAAATCAACGTATCGGGCAGTATAGGCATTGCCATGTATCCTGAGCATGGCAGCAATTTGCAGGATTTGCTGATTAATGCTGATGCCGCCATGCTGACGTCAAAAGATCAGGGGCGCAATACTTATTCGCTCTTTTGCTACAGTACAGACCAAACTGAAGCCAAGAGCCAGACGAAGCTGATTAATGACCTGTATAAAGCGGTCGAAGACCAGCAGTTTGTATTATTTTATCAGCCGAAATTTAAAGCCTGTGAGCGCGGTATTTGCGGGGTAGAGGCGTTGATCCGCTGGAAGCATCCGAGCCTTGGCATGCTGACGCCGAATATGTTTATCCGCGGAGCGGAAAAAACCGGACTTATTATCCGTATGGGCTATTGGGCGCTGGAAGAGGCCTGCAAGCAAATTAAAGCGTGGGAGCATACCCATCCGCAATTTTTGCCGATTTCAGTCAATTTATCAGCCATTCAGTTCGAGCATAAGCCTCTGTTTTCCACGTTGGATGAACTGATGAAAAAGTATCAGGTCGATCCCAGCTATTTGATGATTGAGATTACTGAATCGACAGCAATGCACCATATTGAAAACAGTATCCGCACTTTGGAATGCCTGCGCCAGATGGGCATCAAGCTGGCGATTGATGATTTCGGCACCGGTCATTCCAGCTTCCTGTATTTGAAAAATTTGCCAGTGGATGAGCTGAAAATAGATAAAGAATTTATTTATGATTTAACCCCTAACTCAAAAGAAGAAATGATCTTGGAAAGCATCATCCAGCTGGCCATTAAGCTGGGGCTGGTGGTGACTGCAGAAGGCATTGAGACCCCGCTGCAGGCTGAAATACTGACCCGTCTGGGCTGCCAGCAGCTGCAGGGCTATCTGCTTGGACTGCCAGTCGGGGTGGCGCGCTTAGAGGCATCTGAATATCTTTAATTTTTCAATGGATGAGCCCGAATATGCCGCAGCGCGGGGGCAATCCTCAACTTTTGCCGCGGTTCTCACTTTGACTTGAATTGCTGCGCGGCATCCATTTTGCAGAAGCCATTTGCAATAGAAAAATCTGCAGAAAAATCTGCTACAATATCGCCAATTTTTGATATTGATCAGATTTGATCTTTTGCGCTGCGCGTCTGCAGCAGGTGTCTTTCCATGAGCTTTAAACAAGAACTAGCGGCGCAGGTCGCTCAGCGCCGTACCTTCGCTATCATTTCCCACCCAAATATTTGATATCTATTCAAGCCCATTCAACCTATTTCAAATATGATAATAAAAGCATTGTAAGTGCTGTAAAAATATAAAAATATTGATATTCTTTATCTGGTATATCTTTCAACCCCATTCAATAGATTTCAAGTCTAGTCAGTATGTTTGTGTACATATGTGTGTACACATTTTCTAGAATTTTCTATTTGAAAAAAATATGTACACAGGTGGAGTAAAATGCCTTTAACAGATACGTGGCTTAAGAAGAATCTAGATCGTGAACGTTCAGCTATACATACAGAGTCTGATCAAGATGGATTGAGCGTTCGTGTTTCTCAAAAAGGAAAACTCACTTTTCAGATGCGTTTTCGATATAACGATAAGCAAGCTCGTTTAGACTTGGGAACCTATCCAAATATGAGTCTTAAAGAAGCTCGTATTGAATTGCAGAAAATGAAAGCAATTTTAGAAAAGGGACATGACCCGCGTATTCATAAAAAAGTAGAGCTTCACAAGATCACAGAGGCTATAACTTTTGAAGCGTTATTTCGTGAGTGGCATGCGAAATATAGTATTCCTAATAAAAAGAATGCAGATCAATATTTAAGATCATTTGAACTTTATGTTTTCCCAAAGTTAGGTAGCATACCTGCTGAGCAAATCACATTACATATGTGGTTAGATTTACTAGAAGAGCAATTTAAACAGTCGCCATCGATAACTGATCGCATTCTTACGAATACAAAGCAGTGTTTGGATTGGGGGATTAATCGAAAATTAATTGAGCAAAATCCCATAAGACATATCACTGGAAAGCGTGACTTAAATATTAAGAAAAATAAAACTGTTCGAGTATTACAAGATGATGAGTTGTCTTTAATTTTTAAAATTTGTGATGAGTCTAGAACATCATTAAGGAATGTTTTATTTCTCAAGTTATGTTTGTTTTATGGTAATCGATATAGTGAGTTGAGGCTTGCACGGAAATCAGATTTCGATTTTAGTAAAAATACATGGACAGTACCGTATGAAAATCATAAGACAGGAGAAAGTAAAGGGGACATTGTTCGACCTATTATTGATGAGATCAAACCGTGGCTTCAGTCTGCAATGGATTTGAGTAATTCTGAATACATTTTCCCACATGAAAATGGCAAAGAGCCAATGGGGCGTAGTGGGCCAACAGATACCCCTTATAACTTCATGCAATTTGCAAGGAAGAATTATAAAATTGAAATGGATCATTGGTCTATGCATGATTTACGGCGTACAGCAAGGACAAATTTCAGTGCGTTTACAAGTAGGGATGTTGCGGAACTGATGGTTGGTCATGTGATGCCTGGGGAACAGGGGACATATGACTATTATGATTATCAAAAAGAGATGTCGAAGGCTTATAAAAAATGGTGGAAAAAATTAAGTAATCTGTCTAGCTAGACAGATTACTCATTTGGTTGTTATTGAAATATTTGATTAGCCATTCGTTAAACGTTTCTTCATCCCAAAGGCTAGTAGAGCCAGCGCATTTCTTAATAGGTTGAGGCATTGGTTGCTCGAACATTTTTTGATTAGGTTGTTGGTAACGCCATAAAGTCGATGCAGAGCAATTTTTGAGTTTGTGGCGAATTTCTTTAGATGTTAAGTAGCCCATATCTTTGATCCTTTTGTGATTATCGCAATTAGATAAAAGAACTAATTTTTTAACCTTAAATATTGGCTGGAAATCAACCTATAATGTTAAAACTATTAGATCAGTTCATTGATGGGGTAACTATAAAATTTAGAAAATGTTTAAAATAGAGCAGTACGCATATCTAGAAATATAGTAGTATTATGCTATGTAATTATCTGTATTTTAATGAATTATGATTGATAAAAAATTATCAAGGTTAGAGCAGCTTGAGCAGGATATATGGTTAAACTTTTGTTACTACTATCAGTGTGAATTGAATAATGAATTAATAGAAACGGAGAATCAATCATATATTGATCAAAAAGAAAAAATCATAAAAAGAATGCAGCAGAATGATTTTCAATTGAGTGAGCAGTCAGCTTTTCATTTAGAAATGATGGGGGATGTGGTTTCAATCCCTTTCAAGCCATTCCAGATTGCACAGCTTTTAATGCAGATAAATACATTAAGACTTGAGATGAATAACTTGCCTGCCAAAATTTTCCAAAGGCAATATTCAGATATTTTAATTGCTTATGTGCAAATTCTTGGTGGGGTGGAGTTTATTCAGAACCGTACACTTGCCAAAAGTGCAAAGGCAATCCTTGCTGTTAAAGCTCGTTACGACAAGCATTTATATCCAAGACGGGAAATTTTATATCGCACTTTAAGAGAGCAGGTGGCGCGTCGTGGCAAATGGGTTAATTTGAATCAAGCTGTTCATTTTGTGCTTGATGATCTGGTCAAAGCTTTTGAGGTTTACGATATTGAATGGCTTCAGTCTGAACTTGTGCTTAAGCAAAACCTGCTTGGGGAGCTGGAGCAGCAGTCAGCTAAGCAAGCCTCTGGTGATTCTAGTGGTGTGAGAAGAAAGCCAGCAGCAATAACTAAAAAAATAAAAGAATTACAAGGTGAACTTAAAATCCTGAATCAGATACTTAAGGCTAAATACCCCTCCAAAGAGATGGAAAAATTCGATTATAAAATGCCATATAGTGGGGGGTACATTGCTGAAACTATTATTCATGAACTAAGAACCCAGCCGGAATTATTAAGGGAAATTTTGCACAGGGATATTTCCTGATGTTTGTTTATTAGAAGTGAATTTTGATTGAGAGAAATAATTTCGATACTGTATCTGTACTTCATAGTTTGTTGCTTGCACAAGTAATTTATTTGTGAAAGCTAATCTAGGAAATATAAAAATACTGATGGATCAAGGGTGGAATTTTCAAGGCAGGAGCACAAGCTTCTGCTTTTTTTGTCGATAATGAATGAAAATTAATAAATCTAAAAGTCGTATTTTTTATAAAAATAAAGAAGATTATTAAATCTGTAGAATACAAATAATATTTTTTAATAGTATTTTTATATCTTTATAAAGTGATATAATTTAATTATCACGTGTAATAATACATTTAAAAATTATGAAAGAACATCGATATATAAGCACTTTAGACACTTTAAATGAGAATAAATTAAAAATTAGTGATGAAGATATATTCCGTATTTTAAGATTAAAAAAATTAAAAATGATTGCTTCCTATGAAAAGAGTGGAAGTAGTGTAGACCACGCAAAAAATTTGATTGAAGAATTGGAAAAGTTGCAGTATTTATGGTCTGTGGTTGAGCAAAATTCATCATCTTCACTCGATCAGTTTAGATATAATTTAAGCAACAATAAGGCAACTTCTTGGGTGTGTATCAGACAAGAGATCGAAGCTTTAAGTTGTGATCTGAATATGCTGATGCTGCCATATCTCAAAATGGGTGATGGACTTTTTTTAGTCCAGCAAATGCTGAAAGCTCTGAGTCAATCGCAATCTTATTTAAACGACCAACAGCAGTACCTATATTCACCTTTAAATGTGAATATTACTTCAGGGCTGTCAACAGAAGTGAGTGGTACGCATCTTCAACAGCATATTCAGAGACATACGTATTTAGATGTTTTGCTGTGGTTGAAACAATATTTAAGTACAGCCACCTATCCTCAGAATTATGTTATTCCACCCCTAACCCCTCAAGTCACAACGGAGCAACTATTTGATACTCTGCTGGGCAGATACGGTTCACTTTATTGCCTGTCTTTAAATATTCAGCTTCCTTTTGTGCCAGCTCGAATTGAGGATTATGCAGAGTTTATAAAAAGTCGGGTGATGCTTCTTCCTCAGATACAACAAATTATTCAGGGTGCTGCTGGACTATTGTTTACGATGACTAAGATTGAGCATGATTTGGTGTCTGGATTGAACCTGCACATTGTATTAGTTCTAAATAACAATAAAGCAAAGGTTGCTGAGAGAGTTATTAAAAGATTTGAATCTGAGTTAAAAAAGCTTCTGATTGCTCGCCCTTTTTCTATTCACCACTGGGGGGAACAGCTCGCTCAGGATTTGAAAAAAGATGAAATTGATGGGGTAATAAAATCAACAGATAAGCGAAAAATAAGGGATTTTAAATACTGGATTTTGAATTTTTTTCAGCATGTAGATGAAGTCATTCAATTCCAATATTTCCTCAACAATCAAAATTACAATATCAATCAAGTTTGGTATTCCTCTGAACTTTTAGATGAACGTAATTTTCCTGTCGATCTAACGATGATGGGTCGAAAATCATTTCAGGACATGGCTCGCTTTGAAGATGATAAAATATGGAGTGTTCGTCACCTACCAGCCATCGCAAAAAATAGACTTAAGATTTCGCAAATTTTTAATCGTGAGTTGGCAATTCAGCTGGTTGATTTTCCAAATTTTATGGGGCTAATTCAGAATATAGAAATATTTATGGCGACTGTGATGGATACTACAGTCGGTGCATTTAATCTGCCAATACGACTAGGAAATGTTGAGTTGTCTGCTGAAGAAATCGAGCATTCGATAACGCGTATTGGTCATCAGTTGTTATGGATATGCAGTCACTTATCTGACTTACAACTATTAAGCATGAGTCCTTTCTTGTCTAAGTTGAATATCAATGTGCAATTCTTTTTAAAGAATATGTATCTTTGGCAGATGCAACAACAACTGGTGGATAAAACCAGTAAGCAAGGTGCTGAAAGATTCAATGCACTGGTCAAGCAACTTCGACTAGATTATCACTCAAATATCAGACAGTCTAAGTTGGATGTGAAAATCTGGAAACAGGTGCAGCATTCAGTAACATTAGATTTAGATGAGTCAACAACAGATAGCAATAAAAGGGTCGTTAAATATATCGACTATGTCCAAGCTGTTGATGTGGGTGATGAGGACATTGCTACAAATGATCATATTGAAGCCTGTTATAAGAAGTGTGAACTCAGACTGAAAAGCTTGCAGACGTACGTTAAAAGTTTACTGAAAAGAGAATGTACTCTCTATCGAGTTCATTTTGGACTGGGGTCAAATGGTGCGGAAGTCAATCAGCAGATTTTTTCAAAAAACATCACTGAAATGTTTTTACGTAACCGCAGAGGGAAACCCATATCCAGTATGACAGGATATTTTGGAGCATGGCGTGAATATGGTGGGCAGCATACTTATCTTGATCTCATTTTAGTTTTTGATGCGAGAAAGTATGAGGAACTAAGAGATATGGATAATTTATTCTGGGAATTGTGGAAAAGCCAAATGGATTCTGTTCAGCAGGATGGGTACAAAACGTCATTCAACATTGTTCCATTGATGCCATCTGTTCCTGAGATGAATCAGCAATCGTTTTTACTTGAAATCGGTGATCAGTCAAGGCGAAAGCAGGTCTTTGAAGTATTGGTAAATTATTATAGTTTTATTGAGCTGTATGAGCGACAAGCTACTGTACGAGTCCCTAAAGTTTTAGTGAAGGGCAGTGTGACTAAAACGACAGTTAAATCTAAAGTTAAAATTAAACCTAAGGCGTAAGTTTAGCTTCTGCAACATTCCCATATTTCTGTTGTTCTCGCTGTATGGGACTGCGGTGCAATGGTTAGATCAGAATGACTTGCTTAACAGGTAATATATATTATTAACTACAAGAGTAATATGTAAATAATATATTAAACATAAACAATATCTTATCTAGTTAGGTGAGTGCTGTTATTCACTTAGCTCGGTATAGCCCATACTCAAATGGGCTATACATCATGTATCAATGACACAGTGTTAAAATATTCAGAACTAACCCTATAGTATGTTCCAACGTCTATGAGCACATATTCAGTTGAGCAGGATGACTACAACATCCTGCTAGAGAATCCTGATCAGTAAAATTTTACATCTCTCTCTTAGATATGAACCTTATGTTTCGAGAGAGAATCCAAATGTACCAGAATATTAAATATGATCAGCTTTACCATGAAGCAGAAGTATTGGCAGCAGTAGACCATTTCATTCAAGAGGTATGCTTGGGTAGTTATGATCTATATTATCAAAACTTTATGATAGACCTACAAAAATTAGTTCAGTCATTTAAGCCAATCTATAACGCTAATTTTTTCTATTGCAATACTGTGCAGATATTCATTGAGGTGGTGAACATCGTTGATCACACACTCAGTCTAATGCCACAGGCAGACTATGATTGTATAGTCTGTTTGGATGAGATGACCGTCTGGCATATTTTGACTTACATCCAGTCATTATCTGGCTGTGTAAAACAACAACTGATAGATTTTCAACAACGTGAATTAAAGAATCAGCATAGCCTTTTTGATTATACATCCACACTCATTCATCATTATGCGAGAACACTGGTGGTTCGAGTGGATTTATCTATCAAGAAAGAATATCAAGCCTTATACAACATCCAAGTGTTCAATAAAGCGCTAGAAACATTACATCGGCGTATCGCAGATCAGGATACTTGCTTTAGTGATTTGTATGGTTATGCGTGGGCATTAGAGCATGGAGTAAGCAAAGGCTATCACTGCCATTTATTGCTTATGTACGATGGCAATAAACATCAAGAAGGCTATGAGTTAGGGGAGTGGGTAGGTAAGTGCTGGGAGCAGATTACACATGGATGTGGTTATATTTTTAACTGTAACCATTCCGACTATATGGATACATATAAAGCGATGGGAACATTAGGCATTGGTATGATTCATCGTGATGTTGAGCATGAAGTTTTTAACTTTCTTAATTATGCTGCCCCTTATCTAGTGAATTGTGAAAAAGAGCAGCAGCATCCGAGAGGAAAAGATAAGTCAAACATGCGTAGTTTTGGTAAAGGTGTGATCGATTCGAAAAACCGAAGAGGTTTATAAATATTGAATTTTTAATAGAGAACACAACTATCAGCAGTGTTCTCTATAGGGTCGGGTTTGAGATTAAAATGATAAATTTGCAGTGCCTTGGTCTGTAATCATTTCAGCTTCAATGACCTGATCACCGTGGCATTATGATTGAATCAAAATCTATTATTTTTTATCTGGAAGGCTAGAGGTAAAAGCCTCTGGAGGAATCGGTACTTTACGTGCTTTAAACGTTCTTTCAGATTCAGGTATTTGGTGCTTTTGATCTTTCATCCACTCCTGAGATAAAGTTGGATGATCACTTGAATCTTTCATCGTTTTAGGGGGAAGTGAAATTTTAGCTATTTGTGCTGGAAATATCCCAAGCTTATTAAGCTCTGCCTCATAATAGTTTTTCAGATCAAGTGTACTCTGCAATTGTTTTTTTAATTCAGTGACTTCATTTTGTAGTGTAATTACCCCCTTCATTTTTGGTTGAGTGTTTGCTAAGGCTTGTAGAGCTTGTTCTTCATCAATGACGCCATTGGTAATTTTGGCTAATTTTCCTGAACGAGTGACATGTCTGATTTGATGTAAAGAGAAGCCATATTTTTCACAAAAGCTGGCAATGCGAATTTGAGTCATAGTTTTAAAGTCGTGATAGATGTTTTGATTAATCTTAATGATTTTATCTTAGTAATCAATTGGTGAAGGCACTAGAATTGATAAATTAATTTTAAGACGTACGGCTAAAATATATGCTGATCTGGATCTATGCTTAGTTAGTTATTATTATAAAGAAGTCTTGCTGTGGATCAGCAAGACTAAAGAGTTATTTGAATTAGATTCATTAGTGAATCAGTTGTTTACACTTTGTTGATTGGAAGTGATGCATAATGTCTGAAGGAAATACCAATTGACCATTACGTGGATCTATATAGGATTTTTTCATGTCAGCCTTGCAATGGTCTAGCATGTATTTGGCAATTTCATATTCATCACCTTCTAAAGCCAACATAAACGGAGTGTAGCCTGAGATAGGTAATTTTGCAGGTTGATTAACATCTGCACCTGCATTCAGTAAGGTAAAGACTATTTTTTTAAGTTGTTCCGTTGATACTTTAGGCTTCATGACTTCAAATAGTTCTTTACCAATTTCCCTTCCCATAGGCGAATTTAGATTTTTCAAAACGTCATCTAATTTGAGTTTCCCCGCAGAATGCTGGTGTAGGCTGTATTGGCTTTGCTCAGGATGCAATATGGTCTGCTTAATCATGTCTTCAAAAGTAAACTTCCTCTGCGAGAGATGAAGCAGTTTCAAGGTGATATGTAAGGGGCTATGATGATCAATATCTGCGAGTAAATTGACATTGCAGCCTATTTGGATAAGTGTGTTAACTAATTCAAGATCACCAATTTGAATGGCTAGATGAAGGGCACTTAAACGTTTTTTTGAAGTGACTGTGTTTAATGTTACTGGTAAAAAAGTATGCTCCAAGAGCATGGATAAGATCTGTCTTTGCTCAGCAGTTAATTCAAGAATATTATCATTTAAGCACATGGTAAGAGCAGAATTGTTGTTGATACTCATTTGATTAACATCTGCACCTGCATCAAGTAAAGCTTTAACTGCTTTAACATCACGTACCTGAATTGCATGTAACAATTGAGGCATTTTTACAGTATTTTGGCTATCGACTTTGATAACTTTGTTTGGTCGAGTCAGGTCAATTCTTATATTGTCTTTCAACATTAGAAATTTTTGTTTCGGGATATTTTTTAGGAAATCACATTCTTCCATAAGGAATAATTCTTCGTCGAAGACTAATTCGATCATAAATAGGATAAAAGACTTCTATATCATGCCTGTGATCGAGTTTGATGATTTTGAAGGCAAAGAAAAATATAAATCTGAAGTTTTATCCAAAAGTAAGAATCATTTATATGCTTCGATAGCTTGGTTAGTTGAAAGTCATGTGATTGATGAAAATGATAAAAATACTATAGAAATTTTAAAAG